>CAYPNM010000021.1:0-28699 GCA_964412105.1 uncultured Ignavibacteriaceae bacterium
AATAGCAGCCCAATAGCAGCGCAATAGCTGCCCAATAGTAGGCCAATAGCAGCCCAATAGCAGTTCAGATTAGCCTGTGCCTTTCCTTCAGGAGAAATTTGAATTATACCACAATGAGTATTGAATAAAAAGCCTCATGTTGAACAGATCATGGCTCTAACTAACAAAATTAAGTGGATTCGGAATCCGTTTGAGATACAAGTAGGTCAGGATGATATTTGTAAATATAGGCCGCAGCTAAATGGCACAATTACAAATCAGGAATAAGTTACTTTAAAACAGATGGTTTGCATATATTTTAGATCAAATTTTTATATTTTGGTGCATTTATGAAGACAATTCTTTCAATTATAGTGGCTTGGCTCTTCACTTTGCCAACCATTGCACAAAATTATGTCTTCGAGGGACAAATAGGCAGTTTCAGAAATGCTTCATCATTTTGCATTACCTCTGCCGGTTTTTTTTATGTAACCGATAAAACTTCAGATGAAGTTTTTAAGCTTGATACTTTGGGCAATAAATTACAAGATACTGGGGGATATGGATGGACCGAATCCACTTTTGATCAGCCGGTTGATGTATTTGCAACTCCTCTGAATGTTTATGTTTCAGACAAGAATAACCACAGAATCCAAAGATTTGATAAAAATTTGAATTTTATTTCCCAGCTTTACACAAGGAATGATCCCAATACTGAGGAAAGATTCGGTTTTCCATTGAGCTGCGTTACTTCTAACCAGGGGGATATGTATATACTGGATTCAGAAAATAAGCGTATTATTAAATTCAATACCTTTGGTCAGTTTGTTCAGGATTTTGGAGGATTTGATGCGGGAGCCTATGCATTATCTGATCCTAAAAAACTGGCAGTATCTCCAAATAACGATATTTATGTGCTTGATGATAAAAAGTTAATTATTTTTGATCAGTATGGTAACGGCTTAAAGATGATGAGCTTAAAAGAAAATTTTAATGATATAAATATTACAGGAAACAACCTTACCCTGACTTCCGATTCTCTAATTTATACTTCAAATTTTAATGACCCTGATATCGAATTATCCAAGTTGACATTAATTGCATCGCCGGGAGACGGATTTGTCAGCTCGTTAATTTTTATGAAGAAGTTATATGTTTTAACAAAAAATGAAATTTGGATTTTCACAGAAAACTAACCTTATGAATGAAATTGCTGTAGAAAAAGAATTTAGATTTTCTGCAAATATAACCGTTGTAAGATTTTTTATATTTTTATCACTCCTTTTATGGTGCCTTGGATTTACTTATGCCTCCATTTTCCCTAAAAGCCCGATGCTTATTTTATACCCTCTGCTTAAGCAATTTTATTCATCTGTATGTCACCAGGTAGGTTATAAAACAATTCAATTTAATGGAATTAATTTCCTGGTCTGCGCGAGGTGCAGTGGAATTTATTTTGGCGGATTAATCGCATCGATATTATTTTTATTTCCTTCTAAGTCACATTCTCTAAAAATAAAGTACTTATTTATAGCTGCTGTTCCTATGCTGGTTGATGTGGGTCTATATTCAACAGGCATATATGAATATTCAAAAATTATTGCGTTAAGTTCGGGACTTTTATTTGGCTTTGTTGCCGTCAGTATTCTTTTAATCATCATTGAAAACAATTTGCTAAAAGAAAATTAAAATTTATAATGAATTATCATAAATATTTCCCTTCTCTTGTTTGCGGCTTTGGTGCTGCAGTTATTTCAACAATCCCCGGAGTAAAAAGCATTGGATGTTGTTTGATTATACCTGTCGCAGCCTGGCTTTCTCTGGTACTGAATGAAAGAATTAACAAAGTTAAACCGCCTGTCTCTGCGGCTAACGCATTATTTTTCGGTTTGCTTACTGGCCTATTTGCTGCAATCTTTTCCACTGGCTTCGATGTTATAATAACTATGATAATGCATACAAATGATTTTGTACAGACCCTTCCGCAGACCGAATCGGTTGTTAAAGCCTGGAATCTGGGACAATTATGGAATGAGACCTCTTCTTTATTACACAGGATGTCTACTGAAATTCAAAATAACGGATTTTCATTAATCTATACTATTTCTATTTTATTCAGCAATTTAATTATTGATTCTATCTTCGGAATGATCGGTGGACTTATTGGAATGTCGATTCAAAACAGAAGGAAGATTCTTTAACAATGATAACAGCAATTATTTTTGCAGCTCATATCATATTCGCACTAATAATTTTTACAAAAAAATGGCAAGACGAGAGCTTAAAATCGGGGTTTATTAATCTTGCGCTAATAGGGGTCCTGTTTGCTGTTGGATGGTCAATTTCAGGAATAATTGCCAAGCTTGTTATGAAGCCAGAAGGACTGGGATTGTATTATGATAGAGATACTTTTTCATTGACGATTCTTTCTATCGCGGAATATTTTTTCTATAAATTTTATTACAAGGAAGAATCTATTTCAACCGATAGGGAAATACAATAACGGCTATCTGGTCAGTCTGTTTTTGGGAAGGATCCAGTGCTTCAAATCGCCATTGTCTTAAAGAATTAATCGCAGCATTTTCAAGTCTTGTATCAGCTTTTATAAGGGGGAAGATATTTCCCACTGTCCCATCCGGTAAAATTGAGAAACGCAATCTTATGTCAATTTCTTTATCTACACCTTGCGGATATTCAGGCAAAATAAAACTATAAATTTTCCTTTGTCCTTTTCCTCCCCAGTCGATATCATACCCGAAACTTCCGCTTCCATTAGCTTTATTCCCCATTCCTTCAGTTGTTTCGTTATCATTCGTTTTTATTTTGCTTTCTTTTTTATTAGTATCTGATATCTTCTTATTCTTTTCGGCAGGTTTGATTATATTTTCATCCGACGTATTTTTTGCTTCCGGTAGTTTAACTTTCTTTACTTCATTATTTGTATTCGTGGCTTCACTTTTTTTTTGCTCTTTTGATAATTTTTCAATCTGGTTTACCTGTGTGCCAATGTTGCCCGATGATCCAGGTTGGCCCGAAGTACCGAATGAAAGTTCAACATATTGTTTGGCCGGATATTCAATTGTGAAATTTAAAAACAGGAATGCTACTAATAGTGCTATGTGGAATAAGACTGATGCCGATATAGAAATATTTTTAATGTTTTTATAATTAAACTTCATTTTTACTCACCGTTTTCTAAACCGATTCATTCAAATCTTTTCTTTCTGCGTCTGGATCGTAAATTTATCAATACCAGTCGCCTTTGCTGCATCAATTACCTTTATAACCAAATCCAGGGCAACTGACTTATCAGCACGAATTATCAAATTGTCTTCAGTCGATTTCGTTTTTAATACACTCAGTTTAGCGGGTAATTGATCCAGTGCTACAGGTTCCTGCCCAAGAAAGACAGCACCGTCTGAAGTAATTGTTATAATTAAATTGGACGGTGCGGATTGTTCATTTATTTTAGAACCGGGCAATTTTACTTTAACTCCGGTCTGGATTACAAATTGAGATGTAAGTAAAAAGAATATTAGCAATAGCATTACTATATCAGTCAGCGAAGAATAGCTGAATGCGGCCAGAGGTTCACTTGAAGTTTTAAATTTCATTTTTTAACCTTAACGAATTACAATACGCAGTATCATAACTTATAATTTTAACTAATTTCCTGAATTTATTAGATCTCAATTTCAATTTCTTCATTTTCAGATTCGGGAGAACTATCGGATGTATCCTGGATCACATCAATTACGTCATTAGCAACAGTTTCTATATCACCAACTAATTTTTTTACGCTGCTTACAAAATGATTGTAAAAAGCCAGAGCCGGGATTCCAACTATTAGACCAAAAGCCGTAGTAATTAAAGCTTCCCATATTCCGCCCGCAAGGTCACTGGGATTTGCTGCTCCTGCAAGCTGTTGAATTGTCATAAATGCCGATATCATCCCGGTAACTGTTCCCAGAAAGCCCAGTAACGGAGCAATTCCTGCAATCGTAGCAAGAAAAGGAAGTCCCTTCTCGAGTTTGCTTATTTCCTGTGATCCGGCATTTTCAATTGCTTCTTTAACGCGTTCGTGACCAAGATGATATTTCTTTAAACCTTTTCGGATAATATTAGCAACTGGCGATTTTTCTTCTATGCAATAACTCATAGCACCCGAAATATCTTTTTTCCTTAAAAGACCCCTTATCCTTACCATAAAGGCGGGAATGTTAGTTTTCGACTTTCTTAGTACTATATACCTGTCAATAATGATTGCCAAACCAATAATCGAACAAAGCAGAATCGGCCACATTATAAGACCGCCTTTCAAAAATATTGAGAGTAAATTCATCATATGCTTTTTCTCACATTATTTATCGTTATTTATTACTTAACAAAAAATTTTCCGCATCCCTCATAGATCTAAAATTCCTAATCTTAACTCTGTACCATGTTCCCTTCCCTGGAACTGCCGCTTTTTCCACATATGCATCTAATCCTTTTTTTTTTAATTTAGCTGCCTGTTCAACAGCAACAGATTTTGTTCTAAATGAACTTACCTGAACTGTATAATTGCCATTTTCAAATGAAATAAGTTTATGCAGTTCGGCTGTATCAATCGGAGCCGGTAAATTACTGAAAGAAAATGAAGAAGCATTTCTATTATTTGCTTCATTTGAGGTTGCCATTTTCTGAACCTGCTTATTGGAGGCTTCCGGTTCATTAACTTTTTTTGAAACATCCTGATTAATACTGTCGTCTGCAATTTCAACCTTACTTGTTTTGCTTTTTCCTAAATAGGTCACAGGGACAGTATAATCTCTTTCGATTATATGAGTGTTGATTACTTTAGATGCAGCAATTTGTTTGGCTTCTGGATTTTTTGAACTTACAAAGTAATGAGACATATATAAATAGAACACTATGGCAATTGCTATTATAATTATTATAGCTATTATAAAAATAGGCAGAGATCCTTTACGTGAATAAAACGCTTCTCTTTGTTCTCTGCGTGAAATAAATTTTGTTTTTTCAGGAGATTTCTCTTTCATATCCAAAGAATTTTGTCCATTTTTTTGCATTATAGTTTTTGCACTTTCACTCTCTATCAGGTCCTTATCAGCATTTGGGAGCTCTTCTTCTTTTTCAAATTTAAGTTTATCAAATTCTTCAATTTTAATTCGCTCATCCAAATTCTTTTCATTTAATTCGGCATCCGGCTCAAATTGATCATAAGCTATTGTTTTAGTTTTCCTTAAACTACGATAAATAGAAGTATCAGAAAGTTTTTCGCTTTCGTCTTTTTCGAGATATGAAGAATAAGATCTCACGCGTTCAAAACTATCTTCCTTATCATCCTCAAGCTCCCTTGATACGATTTGCTCCTTAAGCTCGGTTTCTTCCTTATTTTCAGCTAAATCCGTAACTTGGTCACTTTCTTTTCCTTCAGCATTTATATTTTCTTCAGGGTTAACTGATTCATCTTCAACAGTTGTTATCCCGAAATTCCAGTCTGTTTTATCCCCTTCTATTCGATCTTCATATTCATCCTCAACAATTGAAGGTTGTTCCTTTTCCACATCAAGTATAGAATCCTCTACAATTTCCTTATCAATATCATCTCCCAAATTCCATGTTATTTCTTTTTCCGGAGTTTCGACAGTCTCTTTATTATCTTCTTTTGAAATGGCTGTGATATCACTATCGGAAATATTTTGTGTGTGAACTTCACTCCAGTTAAACTCAAGTTGATCAGGCTTTATTGAATCAGCATCAATAATTAATACTTCATTACCTTTAGTATATTCCTTTACTACTTCAACGGTTTTTAACAGTTTATCAACTCTCACTTCAATAAGTTTGCGGAGCTCCAGCCCGGTTAATGGAATGAAAAAGTCCTGGCTAATAACGCCCTGAATCGGAATAACCGGCCTGCCAATGCTTAAGCTAAAATGTGAATCAAGCGGATTATAATTTCCATATTCAATAGCAGGTACGTTAAAAATAATTTCTTTAGTAGCACTTTCATCACGTGCTACAACAGGATAATAAACCATCAATTCAATAAAAGTGGAATTACTATTTTCAGACTCAGATAATTTTGCCCTGATTTTCCCCTTCCTAAGCTGAAAGTGTCCGAATCCTTTCAAAAAAATAGCTTCACCAGCCTTTAGAAGATCAGAAGATTTCTTTAACAATAATTCAAAAAAAATCTTGGCTTCCGAATCAGGAACACCAGCGTGCTTGGCAATATTTCTTATTAACTCTGCTTTAGTCATTCCTAGTGATCAATTTTTACCATTTATAAGTAAAGCCTGCCAGTAAATCAAGGGGAGCATCTCTGTATCCATTCCATTTATAGTTCTTTTTATCAGCTAAATTGGACAACTCCACATTCAAGGAAAAATTATTCCCAAATTTATACGCAAATTTGGCCCCTAAATCAATATAAGAATTAAGCTTATTAACATTGTTTATATCAGTATAGCTCTCGGATGCAAAAAATAACTTCGGCTCAAAATATAAACCAAAACCAAAATTATAGCCATATGACATTGTTGCATTAAACTTTGGTGAATAAGGAATTACATTGCCTGAACTACTTCTTAAATAATTGTACTCAAATGTTGCGTAAAAAACTCCATAAGGGCCATTATGGAAAAGAAAATTTACAAATCCTGAATAGTCTTTAGCCTCTGTAAAATTAACATCAAATAAACCCGGTCTGGCAGAAGTTACAAAGAACGGCAGATTATCGGCATTAAAATATTTTATACCTGCATCAATCTCATAGTATTTATAATATTGATATTTTATTGCTGCCTTGAATGCAGAAGTCTTTTTAACAAATGCATTTGGAAATATTTGAGGATTATAATATTTATTTTGTTCCAGGAAATCTCCCTGTCCTAAAAATTCTGCTGAAGGATTGTATTCACCATATAAAGAAATAAAATTATTTAGCTTTAAGGCAATAGTTGCATAAGGAGCAGTATAGTTTAAGCTGCCGGATTTTGAATAACTTACACCGCCTGCAATATTAAGGCTATTAGCTAAATCAAACTGTATATAAGGCCTTGCAAAGATATAGTCATAGCTGTCTGAACTTACTACAGAATTTGTAATAAACTGTTTAGCATAGTTAATATTTACTGCCAGATCAAAATATTGAAAATCTCCTTTTAAGTATGAATATAATCTTAATAAATTTTCTGATAGATTTTCACTACGCAGGAATGTGTATTTATCGCTAGCATGCAAATCAAAATTAAAATATCTTGATATTAGATTACTTATTCCTGCATAATAATTACCGCTATAATAATTTCTCTTTTCAGTAGGATTACTTGAAGCATAAAGCTTATAGGCATTCAAACCATAGCCTCCCCGAAAACTAATTTGTGTACCTTTCAGTGCAGCATCATTCGGCACATAAAACGTAAGAGTCATTTCTCCATTTAATTTATACCAATCACTATTGTCAATGTAGGCTCTGTGATTTTCACCATTAATAACTGCTCCTAAAATTCCGCTACTGAAAGGCTGAGAAAAAGAGAAACTTCCTGCTGGGGATGAATATAATCCCGTTCCAATTGATAACCTTGTGTTGTATACATTTTGAGTATCAACCAAATTAATCTGATTTTTTATAGGATTTGACAGGTCAGCTACTTTGAGATCCTCCGTTGAAGGAATTGGTTTAAGAAAATCGCCTGAAATTGTTGAAATAATCCCCGGATCAATCTTTGCTGATTTCTGGAGTGATATAACATCCTTACCAGTTATCACAAAATCAGGTAATTCTACATCAGGATTATTTTTATCATTACCTTGAGCAAGAATAAAGGTCGTATATAAAAGCATCAGTACAAATATGTTAAATATTTTCATCTCAATTTCCTTAGCTTAGCTTCTGCCAGCTTGCCAAATGCATCATTTCTGTGTTTTGAAATAACTGTTCTATACATTTCTTTAGCCTGTCTGTTATCTTTCAATTTTGCATAACAATCGCCTAATCCCAAAAATGCTTTTGTAAGCCATTCATCATATGCTGAAAAAATTGTCCTTACTCTGACAAAGGCGCTTATCGCGTCCGTAACTTTATTCTGTTCCAGAAGTGTTTCACCAATATAATATTGCGCTTTTGCACCAATGTCGTCTGTTCGGTTATTAGCAAGATCCTGAAAATATTGAGTAGCATTATCATATCTTTTGGCGGCAAGATCGATCAATCCAAGCTCAAATTTTGCTTTTTGAGCAAAGATCGTTGTAGGAAAATTTTGAACAACATCATTAAACGAGGCATAAGCATTTGTTAGATCACCTTTATTTGAAAGCGTTTCTCCTTTCAAATACATTATTTCTGGAAGTCTCTGTGATTGGGATAATTTATCTACAGCTTTATTGATTATATCTAATGCTGCATCATAATTTTTCAACTTGTTATAAATATTAGCCATCTCAATCACAGCCGCAGGGGCTGATTCACTTTGAGGGTAATTATTGAATACACGATTGAAATTAAATATAGCCTCCTGATTTTGATTCAAATTTTCCGCGCTCTTTCCTATCCAATAATAAGCATCAGGAATTGATTTGCTAGATGGAAATTTTGTAATAAAATCTTTATAGCTTTCTTCAGCTTTATTATATTCCTGCAGACCATAATAAATTTCCCCTTTCTTAATATATATTTGATCAGCAAAACTTAATCCCGGATTCCGGTTTACAAACTGATCAATTAAGGCAATCGCTTTTTCAGGCTGGTTTTTAGCGATATAACTATACTGTATACCGCTGACAGCATCAAAGACGTGCGGGGAAGTTGGATAGTCAACCATCACTTTCTGATAACTGGTGATTGCTGAATCATATTGGGCAAGATTGAAAAAAGCATCACCAATTGAATAATCAATAATCGGCCCTAAAGAAGATTTGGGATAAATTCGAAGAACATCCCTGTAATTTTCAATAGCATCCGTATAATTATTCTGTTGGAAATAGATCCATCCAACAATGTAAAGTGATTTATCCGCATAAGCCGATTGGGGAAACTTTTCTTGAAGATTTCTGAATTCGTTAATTGCCTCATTAGTGTTGCCTGACTTATATAATGTTTGAGCATATTGATAATAAGTTGCAGCGTTGTCTAATGACGATTTATTGAAATTAAAGAGTTCTTTAAAAACTTTACTGGCAGAAGCAAATTTTTTTGTGCCATAATAACTATCGGCAAGTCTTAATCTTGCGTCAATAGTTCTTGGATCATTAGGGTACTTTTTGATAAAATCAGAAAAGCCTGATACAGCATTTTCATAGTCTCCCATATTATAATAACAATATGCTTTTCCGTACTCAACGAGATTAATCAATGATGGATCAGATGAATAAACAAGGTTATATCTTTTAAGTGCATTAGCATATTCCCCAAGACTGAAGTAATTCTCAGCCAGGAAAAAATTAACTTTATCACTTTCAAAAGTTTTATCTTCGGCATTGAGTTTTATCAAATCTGATATCGCAATGTTGTAATTTTTTGTATAATAAGAGGCAACTCCTAATCCAAGCAAGGCCCTTTTATGCAAATCATCAGTTATATTCTGTAAATCCGCCACTGATTTAAAATGACTTATTGCGTCATTAAAACTCTTTTGTTCTATATTTATTTCACCCAACAGGATTAAAGCTTTAGCCTTAATGATTGGATCCTGCGCTTCCACGGCAGTTTGTAAAAACTTTTTAGCCAGATCATATTGCTTGCTATTATAATAGACCAATCCAAGCTGATATTGAACTCCAAAGCCAAGTTGACTGTCCGGATATTTGAGCAGAAATTCCTTAAATATGTTAAATGCCTCAGCCTCCTGCCCTGCGTACCTTTTTGATTCTGCTTTCCAGAAAAATGATTTGACTGCGAGACTATCATTGCCGGTAGATAATTCGTTAAAGAGGTCATATGCTTCCGCATATTTTTTCTGCTGGAAATAGCACCATGCCAATCCATATTGAACTTGCTGTTTAACGCCACTTGACGGGAAGTCGGTTAAAATAGTTTTATAGGTTTTTTCAGCATTCGTGTAATCTTTAGTCCTGTAATAAGAGTTTGCCAAAAGATAAAGGCTTTTGGAATATTGATCTTTTGGTAAAGTATTAACCAGTGGATTATTAAGTTCCAAAATTGAAGACTGGTAGTCTTTTAATTTGAAATATGCCATCCCTATTCTTAATTGGGCATCGGGAACCAGTTTACTGTCACGATGGAAAGATAAAAGCTGATCATAGTACTTAACAGCATCCTTATAGTCCCCCTTTTTTTCATAAGCTCTTGCGAGAGTATAAATCGAATAATCTACAAAACTATTATTTTTGGGACTCTTAATTGCCTGCTCTAAAAATGAAACCGCATCATCCAGACGATTTTCTTTGGAAAAAGATTCACCTATCCAATAAAGAGCAGATCCATCAAATTCACTCCCCGGGTATTCATCCAGTAAATTAATTAGATAATATCTGCACTGAGAATAGGCTTTCTGGTTATAATAAATCAATCCTAATTTATACAAAGCCCTGTCCCGGAAGGCCGACCATTTAAAATAATTCACCAAGTAACTAAATCCATCAGAGGCTGCATCAAGTTCACCTAAATTTAGAAGAGCATCTGACGAATAATATTTTGCAGTTGCATATAATTCATCGAAAACAGAGTAGTGCTTAAAAAATTCTTCAAATGTATTATAGGCCTTTACATAATCAGCAGAATTATAAGCATCCATAGCTGATGCATAAATCTGTGAAGTGCTTTGTGCTTTTAAAATACTGGAGAGAAAACAAAACAGTATTAAACATAAAAGAGAAGATTTTGTCATAATATTCTTAAAATTTAATTATAGTGTCTGATCATTTCCAAAATTAACCATGTCATAAACATTAGAAGCATTTTGGAAATTATTATTCTCACTTAGCAATAATTTATGCGGAAACTTCAGGTACAATATAGGTTTTTGGGGCCCATAAAATCAAGTCTAAGAACAAAATAAATAATTTACTTAAAGAAGAATATTAAACATAAAAATATTTAACATAGCAGATAAATTGGGGATAAGAATCACAATAAATTAATCGATATGAATAAAACAATAAAAATATTAAATCTTTAATCCTTTTAAAGTTCTGGTTTTAGCATATTCATTGAGAACTTTTAAGCCAAAGCTTTTAATATGCATTCCCCCAACTTGTTCCAGATTAACAATTACCATTTTTATTAAACGAATAGAATTATTTAGGCGGTAAGCTCCATTTATGTGGGAATATAGTTGGCTTTCAAATTTCATAGAACAGAGTATTGCGACTATGCATAACTCTCTTTCCTTCAGAGAAAGGCTCTTTCTGCCCAGCACTTTGCCATAGCCCTCAATAATCAACCATTCTGATAACTCGGGTGAAAAATCGTTTATATTACTAATCAATTTATCAAATTTATTTCCATAGATTTTTTTACAGTTTCTTATTCCACTTTTTTTGCCCGGTTTGAATAACTTATATCGGAATTTTTCGAATGGGAATATTTGAGATGCAATTTGCAGAGAAATTAAAGCTGATGGAAAGCCCGCAAATAAATAAGTCTGCAAAAGTGCTTCATATATTTTGGAGGAATTTATATTATTTCTTTTTGCCGATTCTAAAAGCTTATTTAATAATTTTTCCTTTCTTAAAACTGCAGCAGAACTGATGAGGGGAAGAATTAAAAACTTAAATTTGCTTTTATTTTTTTCAAGGTTCCGGATAAATTCTGTATTCATCTATTTGAAAGATAAACCCCCTGTAGATCAGGGGGTTTCAAGAAACACGAATTGTTATTTGAGTGCGGTCAATTCATATTCCGCAGTTTTTCTATATGTAGCGTCCTGCCTTGCCTGAGTAAACATTTCTTTTGCTTTTTCCAATTCACCCTTCGATTTATAATCAACGCCCATATAATAATAGGGTCCACCTTTTGTGATTGTCTTTCTGTATTTGAGGGCATTTTTAGCAGCTTCTATTGATTTATCATAACTACCGACTTCACTATAAATCTTGGCAAGTGCCAGATAAGCTGCATCATAGTTACTATTTTGTACGGCTTTCAGCAAGAATTCAATTCCTTTGGTTGAATTGCCATCAGCAATTGCCAGGGTGCCCAATTTTGTATATGTAAGTGCAAGATTTGCTTGGACCATCTTCTTAACGCTTGGATTCTTAGCAGTTTCAATCACTTTTTCAAAGTTGTTTGCTGCTTCCTCATATTTTCCAAGAGAGAAATAGACACCGCCCAGCGCATTGTATCCACCCTCAAAATTGGGATTTAATTTCAAACAACTTTCAAAGGCATCTTTAGCTTCATCGTACTTGTTCGCTTTTTTTAAGGCCATTCCTTTCTGATAATATGTCCGGTAATCTTTTTCAATTGCCAGGGCTTTATCATATTGATTAACAGCCCCCATATAGTCACCGGATTTTAACAACTTATTACCTGCATTATAAAGTTTAGCGGCATCAGGCTTCATTTCCTGAGAATACGCAGTTGTAGCAACAAAAAGAATTAGTAACAGGTAATAAGATACATTTGATATTAGTCTCATCAGTATCTTCCTTTAATTTGTGGTTGGAAAATGTGCGGAAGACGGGACTTGAACCCGTACGCCAATTAAGGCACTACCCCCTCAAGATAGCGTGTATACCAATTTCACCACTTCCGCGAAATCCTGGTGAAAAATAAACCCGCCACACAATAAAATCAACCCTAATATTGCATAATTACACAACTTTTTTAGCTTTTTAGTTCCCTTAAAAATCAGGTACTTACCGGTGGTTCATTCTGGATCTGAACAATAATTTGCGTAACTCTTCCCTGAAATGCTTCTCAAATACAAGCAGTTTGGAGATTTGTTCATAGGAAAGTATGTCGTCAAGAGAATTAATAAACTTCGTTTTTTCTCTGGCAATAGCCTCGTTATAGGATAAATATTCATTGATCATTTTTTTCAGCTCAGTCGTGTTTTTATCTCCATTATTCTTTATATAAACAGATATTTTATCCAATTGATCATTTGCATTCGCCATTAATTCTTTGACTTTATTTTGATACTCATTTCTGCGAGCGAAGAATTTTAAAGTTGTTTCTTCATTCATTTGGAGAACGTCGATTAATTTAATCTTCTCCAATTCCTCAATCTTTCCCTGCCCTCTTCTGTCTCTCTGTGGAGCATTATCTTGCGCAAAGATCGGAAGTACAAGGACAAAAGCAAATAATATTGTAAAGAAAGTTTTCATTTTGCTCCTTCTAAAAAATCTTTTTGTTTTTTAATTTTTCATAAATAATCGCGGCATCATTAGGATTAACAGACTGCATTAAAGTACTATAATCAAGCCTATCAATTAAATCAGTTGTTACTATATTTTGATCATTAACATCAAGTGCATTATAAATCATATTATCAAGAACTGAATCATAATTTGCTTCCACGTCTGCTGGCAAATTTGTAATTATAGGTTGTTCAGCATTAAATGAGAGATAATCTGTAATTTCGGACGGCGAATAATTTGTTGCATTTCCATTGTTTTCTCTTATAATCTTTTCTGGATGTGGCATAAACAACAAAACAATTATTACAGTTAAAACAGCGGAAGCGAATGAAAACAGAGGATGATATTTTTTCTTTCTCTTATGTTCAAGCCTTTCCCTGAATTTAGGGATTAAATTTATAAAATAATCATTTTCAACTTCGGGACTTCTGGTATCGTAAATACTGGAAAAAAAGTCGCCATATTTTATAATTTCTTCACGAAAAGATGGAGTAGTAGCAACCGTCTTTTCAAATTCTTCCTTTTCGGAAGGGTTCATTTCTCCAGAGAAATATTTAATAATTTTTTCATTCATCGTTCTTCACCATTTCCATCAGTTTTTTCATTGCCTGGAAATAATTTGATTTTAATCCACCAATACTTTTACCTGTTATTTCAGAAATTTCTTCGTAAGTCATTTGTTCATAATTTTTAAGAATAAATACCTCCCTTTGCTTTGGAGGTAATTTATTTAAATACTTTTCAACCTTTGATAGTTTTTCTTTTGTCTCAATATTCCTGATTATATCTTCATCTTTTCTTACAGCAATATCCTGATGATCTTCAATAGAAAAAGCTTCCTTTAACCTTCTTCTCTTTATAAAATT
Source organism: uncultured Ignavibacteriaceae bacterium (assembly GCA_964412105.1). Lineage (GTDB taxonomy): Bacteria > Bacteroidota > Ignavibacteria > Ignavibacteriales > Ignavibacteriaceae > JAKAGZ01. The sequence goes on from CAYPNM010000021.1 coordinate 14,178, forward strand.
TATGCTTCTGGTAGTCGTTACTCTATAAATCCAGGTATAAAGGGAAGACTGAAATTTAAAATCTTTAAGCTTACTGTACATTACTAAAAGAACTTCCTGAACAATCTCATCGGCATCAAGATGATTCCCAGCCATGCGCCTTGCATGCCAGTAAATCTTATGCTGATATTTCAATACGATATTATTAAATGCGCTCTCATTACCATTGGTAAAATCTTTAACCAGGTCAAAATCATTGTTGCTTTCAGGCATTATTCCTTTTTTATTCAATATTTGGACAAATACAAGGCTTAAAAGGTTTAAGCTAAATTACAAAGAAAATTTATTTAAACCATTGTAAAACATTTAATGTCAAAACACCAGAAACATTGATTAAAAACCATAAGGAGATAGTAAAATGAGAATTAAAATAATTGCATCAATGATCGCGATAATGTTTTTAGCAATAGGTACAGTCGGTATTTATGCACAGGCTCCAAAAGGTAACATGAATAAAAAAGGCCCTATGATGAGAGGAGATATGTACAAAATGCTGAATCTCACGGATGCTCAGAAAGATCAGATTTCAAAGTTAAGAACTGATTTTCAGACAAAAATGGTTGATTTGAGGGCAACTCTTCAAAAGAATAAAATAGCCTTAAAAGCCTTAGCTCAAAAGCAGGACTTAACACGAGATGAAGTTCTATCTTCAGTTGAAGCCGTAAATAAGGCTAAGAATGATATCGCAATAGCATTTGCAAATCATTTAATGGATATAAGGGAAATATTAACACCGGAACAAAGAAAAATAGCGCAGGAACATCTTTCAGGTATGTTTATGGGAATGCAAAGACATGGTATGATGAGGAACTTCGGCTGGAACAGACGTGGGAATAAATAAACCGGTGTGATCAAGCCCCGTTCTTTCGGGGCTTATTTATTTTATTTCGGATTAGTGGGTCTCAAATCTATTTCACTTATTAGAGCTGTGATAGGTAATCTCAAAATTGTCATGACGGCTTCAGCTACATCATCTGCTCTTAATATCTTATCCGCATTCGGATGTCTGCCAGGCCCGCCAAAAAATTTTGTAGCCACCGATCCCGGACAAATGGCGGCTACACGGATATTATATTCTCTCAACTCAAGCATCAAAGATCTAGTGAAGCCAAGGACAGCGTGTTTTGATGCAGAATACATCGTGCCGCCGACAAAAGAATTCTTTCCTGCAAGTGAAGCAATATTAATTATTGATCCGCTTTTTCTTTCAATCATTTTATCAGCAACTGCCTTAGTAAAATTATAAATACCGTAAAGATTCACATCAATCTGTTTCTTAAAATCTTCAAGATTCGACTCAATCAATTTTTTAAAGATTCCAATTCCCGCATTGTTTATCAAATGATCAACTTTTCCATATTTCTCAATTATTTTAGAAACAGATTCTTCCACAAAATTTTCATCAGCAACATTTCCTGCAAAGTATTCGCACTGTACACTTGTTTCATGAATTTCCGACTGTACATTTCTTAGAGCTTCGACGTCTCTTCCAAAAATCATTACATTATAGTTCTCTTTTGCAAATCTTAATGCAATTGCTTTCCCTATTCCCCTGCTTGCTCCTGTTATTATTGCCAACTCTTTATTATTACTCATAAATCTCCCTGGATTGGTTTAACATCTATATCTTCACTTACAACCTTCCCCTCCTGCAGAAAAGCCCAGACAATCAGCCGGGCAATTTCTTCGCTTGTCATCATTCTTTCAGAATTTTCTTTCCTCACATCCTGTGACCACATCGGAGTTTCAGTTGCTCCCGGATGAATATTAATCACTCTGATTTTATGTTTCCTTACCTCTTCTCTTAAAACATTTGTGTATCCAAGCAACCCTGTTTTAGAAGCAGTATATGCACTGCTTTCAGTAAATATCTTTTTTGAGGCGCTTGATATAATATTTATAATTGTTCCGCTGCCATCTTTTATCATATGAGGCAAAATATATTTTATCGAATATATCGAACCCAATAGATTTGTATTAATGATATCATTTATTTCCTGAATTGAATTGTCTTCAGCTTTTTTGAAGGATGTAACGCCTGCATTATTTACCAGGCAGTTGATATTATGTTTCGCAGTAATTTTTTTTACTACCTGATCTACATTGGCAGATGATGCAATATTGCATGGGTGTGTTTCGATAGTGAGTTTTTCTTTTGCTAGTTCTTTTTTCAATCTTTCAAGTTCAGTAGTTCTTCTTGCAGAAGCAAACACTTTACATCCAACTTTAGCAAATTCCTTTGCTGCCGCCCTGCCTATGCCTGAACTTGCTCCGGTTATCCATATTCCAGCTTTATTATTTTTCATGACAAATTCTTTTGCGATATCAGGTTCATTACTTCTGCTCTTGTCCTGGCATCTTCTTTAAATACTCCATGCACAGCGCTGGCTGTTGCTGATGAGTTCTGCTTTTCAACGCCACGCATCATCATGCACATATGAAAAGCCTCAGATACAACCGCAACTCCCTGTGGCTCAAGATATTTGTTAATAGTATCAGCAATTTGCTGCGTCATCCTTTCCTGGACCTGCAGTCGCCGTGAAAAGACATCAACAATTCTGGGAATTTTGCTTAATCCCACGATCTTACCGTTAGGTATATAAGCAACGTGAACTTTGCCGTAAAAAGGCAACATATGATGCTCACACAAACTGTAAAAATCTATATTTTTTACCAATACCATTTCATCATACTTTTCATTAAACACAGCGCCATTTAAAATTTCACTAATATTTTTTTTATATCCGCTTGTTAAAAACTCATACGATTTTGCAACTCTGTGAGGAGTTTTTAACAAACCTTCTCTTTTGGGATCTTCGCCCATCTCCCTTAAAAGATCTGTAACTAAATTTTCCACCTTTTCCTTATTCAACTTTTATTCTCCTTTATATTCAAAATAATTATTTTCTGTCTCATACAATTTGACAGAATACAATTTGCCATTTGGAATTCTTTTCTCCAATTGTTTCCATATTTGAATCGCCATATTTTCAGCAGATGGCTGGATTCCTTTCATAAAATCAACTTCAAGATTAAGATTTTTATGATCGACTTTTTCAATAACATATTTGTTAATAATCTTCATTAGATACTTCAGATCGAGGACATAACCCGTTTGCGGATTCACTTCTCCCGCAACAACAACCTCCAAAATATAATTGTGTCCATGCCAGTTAGGGTTGCTGCAACCACCAAAAATTTTGAAGTTTTCTTCATCGGTTAAATTAGGATTATATACCCGATGAGCAGCATTAAATGTTGCACGTCTTGTTACATAAACCATTTCCTATCCCTTTATTACCAACTGTTTAGAACCTCCAAGACTTCTTTATCGTGTTCGGGAACTTTCACTTTTGGAAATATTTTTTTAATAGTTCTATTTTCATCAATAATAAAAGTTGTCCTTTCTATCCCCATATATTTTCTGCCGTACATACTTTTTTCTTTCCAGACACCGTATTTCTCAATCATTTTTTTGCTTTCATCGCTGAGCAATGTAAAAGGCAGCTTGTACTTCTGGGCAAATTTCTTGTGTGATTCAACTGAATCAGCGCTTACACCCAAAATTTCAGCATTAAGTTTTCCAAATTTCGGAAATCCATCCCTAAAGCTGCAAGCTTCTTTTGTGCAGCCGCTGGTGTCGTCCTTTGGATAAAAATAAAGAACAACTTTTTTCCCCTGATAATCACTTAATGAAACAGTTTCACCATCCTGATTCTTTAATTTAAATACCGGAGCTTTATTCCCTTCTTTAAGCATAGAATCCTCCACATTAAATATAAACCTTCAAAGCCACGTGGGGACCTTGAAGGTTTTTCTAAAATTATCTATTTAAATAATATCTTTAAAAATGAAGCGACTATTTAATAATTATACAAAAGTCTACTTTTATTTTAGCGCATTTTTAATTGCTTCGTAATTGGGCAATTCACCCGGACTTGGCATTACTTCAGCATATTTCACTTTGCCGTCTTTATCAATTACAAATGCTGATCTTTTTGCAATTCCTTTATAATCCAGACTTCCCGCACCGAACGCATCATCTACAACGCCGAATTTATTTATAACTTCTTTATTAAAATCACTTAACAAAGGAAAATTATATTTATTCTTTTCTTCAAATAATTTTAAAGCGAATACAGTGTCCACACTTATTCCCAAGACCTGCGCATTAAGGTCCTCATATGCTTTTAATTCGTCCCTGAAACTGCACATTTCATTTGTACAAACACCGCTTCCAGCAGCCGGGAAAAATAATAAAACAACATTTTTGCCTTTAAAATCATCAAGACTTACTTTTTCCTTATTCTGATTTGGTAAAGTAAACTTGGGTGCCTGATCTCCAACTTTTATTGACATAGTTTCTCCTTCTATATTCATTCCTAAATTTGTTAACTATTTAAGACTAAATAAATTAGCCAATTAAGGCAGGATTTTCAAGTTAGAAAGGATTCAATATGATCAGGAACTAATTAAGCAAACCAAGTTTTTTAGTCCACTTTTTAAATCCGTCTTTTAATTGTTCAAACGAATCTATTGCAAAAAGGACCGGCTGCAAATGCCAAACATCATATTCCTGAAGTACTATTTTTTCCGGATCAAAATCTCTTACTTCCACTTCAGTGGAAAGTGCATGATGCACCTCGCCTTTGGATGAAAGTATTCCAGCACCATAAATTCTCATGCCTTCTGGCTGGTGGATTAATCCAAATTCAACAGTGAACCAATGAAAAGTTTCAAGATATTTTCTGTTCATTCCTTCTGCATTTAAGGCAGCTTCACCGAACTGCTGATAGAAATCAGCAAAGGCTTTGTCAGTAAGCAAAGGCATATGACCAAACATATCGTGAAAACAATCTGGCGCAGGTGTATAATCGAGCTCATCCTTACCGCGTATATAATCTGTCGAAGGGAAAACTCTTCTTCGAAGCAATCCAAAGAAATCATTAACGTCTATCAATCCGGGAACTCTTGCCACCTTCCACCCGGTTGTCTTATAAAACACGTGACTTAAATCCTTTAATGCAGGAATTTTATCTCTTGTGAAACTTAATTTATCAACGCCATTAAGATACTCATTGCACGCTCTTCCTGGCAAAAATTTCATCTGCCTGTCAAAAAGATATTGCCAGGACTCATGATCAGATTGAGGATAATCAGGATATTTTATTTCATCATGTTCAGGAACAGGGCCTTGTAGCTTTTGAGGTATGCAACGCGGATCGATTCCCTCTTGGGCAGCTTTTTCATATGCTGAAAGAACCTGTTTGTCTTTCTTTTGATCTTCCATAGGCTTAGGCTCCTTGGATTGCAGGATTTTTTTCGATTAAGTTCCGTCCTGTAGACAGCAACTCTGTTATTTCAAATTATAAATAAGGCTGCAGAAATTCAATGGTATTTCTATTAAATGATATTTATTTCTTCATCCAGTTTAATTCCGAATTTACTATTCACTGATTCCTTTATTTGTTCCGCCAGGGCAAGTACTTCGGAACTTTTTGCTCCGCCATAATTTACCAAGACAAGCGCTTGTTTCGAATGAGAACCCGTATTGCCAAATCTTTTGCCTTTCCATCCACATTGTTCGATAAGCCATCCAGCAGAAATCTTTACTTTGTTATTTTCAATTGGATAGCCAATAATCGCGGGGAACTCTTTTTTAAGTCTTAAAAAAGTATCTTCACCAACTGCAGGATTCTTAAAAAAACTACCTGCATTCCCTATTTGGTTTGGATCAGGAAGCTTGCTTTGTCTTATTTGGCAAATTACATCACTAATATTTTTTGTGGTAACATTTTCAAGATTTAACTTATCTAGTTCTTCTTTAACTGCCCCATAATCCAATTTTAATACCGGCTTTTTGCTCAATCGCAAAACAACAGATGTAATTACAAATTTATTTTTAAGTTCGTGCTTAAAAATACTGTCCCTGTAACCGAATCTGCACTGATTTACTGTAAATTTTTTTTTATCTCCAGAGTCAATATAAAAACCTTCAAGGTATTCAAATACGTCTTTAATCTCCTGACCATATGCACCAATATTCTGGATTGGTGCAGCACCAACTGTTCCTGGAATTAGGGACAAATTTTCAATTCCCCAAAGGTTCCTATCAACACAGAATAGAACCATTTTATGCCAGATTTCCCCAGCCCCAGCTTTTATCAGAACATAATCTTCATTTTGATTAATAATTTTAATTCCCTGGATAGAATTTTTAATCACAAGACCGGAGAAGTTCCCCGTGAATAAAATATTACTTCCACCACCCAGAATAAATTTTGGTACCTTTTCAAGGTTCCTATCCGTTAATAATAAGTAAAGTTGCTCTTCACTTTTAATATTTGCAAACATTTGAGCCTTGACATCAATTCCGAATGTGTTTAGCTCTTTAAGCGAATAGTTTTTTCGAATATTCATTTTTAAGGGGATTTATCTTCTCTGAAAAGATACAGATTTCTTTTGATTAATCGGAATTCAATTTTCTTTTTTGAAACAGAATTAATTATTTTGCATTATACTGAACTAATAAATAAAACTACAGAAAACTCATTTTGAAATTAGAGCTAAATTTTCATCAATCCGGTGTAATACCTTACCGCATCAAAGGGAAAAAGAAAATTGAGGTCCTTCTAATTACTTCAGTAAAAAGGAAAAGATGGATAATCCCGAAAGGATACGTTGAATTTAATTTATCTGCTTTTGAATCAGCGAAGAAGGAAGCTTTTGAGGAAGCCGGCTTGTTGGGAACTAATGAAACATTTCAATTAGGCGAATTTATTATTCAGAAATCATACGGTAAATGTTTTTTGAAAATATTTTCTATGGAAGTGATAAAGGAACTTGAAGATTATCCTGAGAAATTCAAGAGAAGCAGAAAATGGTTTGGACTTGATGAAGCATTAGAGAAAATAGCTGTACCTGAAATTGCTGAAATGATGTTGTTTTTAAAAAAGAAAATTGAATAGTCTTTCAAGTTGACTTTGAATAATTTTCACGCCCGCTAATAATTTTATCAACTGCCTCTTTGCTCGTTTCATAATCATAGCCTCTTGACGAAAGAAATGAGTACAATTTTTGCTTCAGTTTTATTTCTTCAAGATTTCTTCTTTGCAATGATTTATATTTCCCCCAAGCAAGATCTACAGCATTGTCTAAATCATTTCCTTCCGGAAATTTTTCATTCAGAACCTGTGAAATTATTTCCTGGTTAATTCCTCTTTTTATTAATTCACCTTTTATTTTATTCTTTCCCCACAACTTCAGCCTAATATTTTCATCCGCAAAAAGTCTTGCAAACTCGAGGTCATCGATGTACTTTTTTGCAATTAAATCATTTATTATTTCTTCGATAAGAATTCTATCGTACTTTTTTTGTCTGAGTTTTGTTCTGATTTCAAAAGCTGAGTGATGCCTTCTTCCTAGATACGAAAACGCTTTCTGTTTTATGTGATGTTTTTGATTATCTCTGATCAAAGACTGGAAATGGTCTTCAGGAATATCGTGGTTTTTCCTGAGACCATTTTTTAAAAATATTTCATAAGTCAAAATAAGCTTTTCGTTGTTATCCAGATATACTATAACATTCTTTTCATCTTTCTTAACTATTCGCGTGATTTTCATCGCCGGCTTTTATTTTGAGCCTTTCTTTGCCTTTGTTTTTTCTTCCGGTCCTTTTTCTTCTTCTCTCTTGTCCGCCTTATCAGCAGGAAGCACTCCCAGCTTTGTTTTTACTTCCCTTTCAAGTTTTTTATACAACTCAGGGCTTTCGATCAACTTTTGCCTGAATTGCTCTCTCCCTTGATATCTTTCTTCTTCAAATGAAAACCATGCACCGCTCTTTTTAACAATGTTCAAATTTGTTGCAAAATCAAGCAGGTCACCGGTTTTGCTGATGCCTTCATTATAAAGAATATCAAATTCAACTTCTTTAAATGGCGGAGCTACTTTGCTTTTGACTATTTTAACTCTCGTTCTGTTACCAATGACATCAGTTCCATCTTTAATCGCGGCGATTCTTCTTATATCCATTCTTAATGAAGCATAAAACTTCAACGCATTACCTCCCGTAGTGGTTTCAGGATTTCCAAACATAATTCCAATTTTCTGGCGAAGCTGATTTATAAAAATAACTGATGTCTTAGACTTTGAGATTGCACCCGTAAGCTTTCGCAAGGCCTGTGACATCAATCTTGCCTGAACTGCCATTGTGGCATCGCCCATTTCACCCTCAATCTCAGAACGTGGAACTAGTGCAGCGACGGAGTCAATAACAATTATATCCAAAGCATTACTCCTAACCAAAGTATCCGTAATTTCGAGAGCCTGTTCTCCAAAATCAGGCTGCGAAATAAGAAGATTTGCTGTATCCACTCCCAATTTTTTTGCATAATTAACATCGAGTGCGTGTTCTGCATCAATGAAAGCTGCCAACCCGCCAGCTTTTTGCGCTTCTGCGATTATATGCAGACAGAGGGTAGTTTTACCGCTTGATTCCGGTCCATAAACCTCAGTAACTCTTCCTCTTGGCACCCCCCCAATTCCCAGAGCATAATCAAGTGATAATGCACCGGTAGAAATTGCTTCTACGGGAACAATCACACCGTCACCCAATTTCATAATCGAGCCTTTCCCGTAGGTTTTTTCAATGCTTGCTATAGCATCGTTAATTATTTTTAGTTTTTGTTCTATATCCGCAGCCATTATTCCTCCTAATCATTTTAATTTATATTTTTTAATTTCATTGTAAACAGAACCAAGCGATAATAACTCGCTTTTCATCAGCGAAACCTCACTGGCACAAAACTTAATCTTAGGAACATTAAACTTTTGAAATCTCTCTACAAACCCTTCGCTGGTATTTCCCCGTATGCGCAAAAGTGTGATGTGGGAAGTAAACCTTTTTCTTTCCCTGGGAATTAAAAATTTTTCAAGCCGGGAATTTAATTCTTGTACAAGATTAAAAATAATTTTATCAGTATGCAAACCCAGCCACAAAATTCTTGGCTGATTTCGCGTAAAGAAAAATCCAAATTGGGTTGTTTCACAATTTATTGTTTCAAAATTCTCAATAAAACATAAATCCTCAGCAATTGAATTCACTCGATTATTATCGACATCGCCCATAAACTTAAGTGTGAGATGCAATTTTTCTTTTGGCTCCCATTTTAATTTTTTCTCTTGGGGATCAACTTCCATTATCAAAGAATTTATATTATCTCTTATTTCTTCAGGTAAATTAAGGGAAATAAAAAGCCTAGCCATCCAAAGATATCCCCAATAAGTGCTTTCGAATCATATCCAGCGCTGCCTGTATAGTTCGCTGTTTATTGATAATTCTTTCATCGCCAAATCTAAATTCCCTTGCTGTGCAGACCTTATCATCGCAAAGCCCAATGTAAACAAGCCCGACAGGTTTATCAGTAGTAGCACCGGTTGGTCCCATAATTCCTGTTATCGAAATACCCAGGTCTGTTCCGCTAATAGATTTAACACCTTCGGCCATTTGTCTTGCCACCTCCAGGCTCACTGCACCGTGCTCCGCAAGAGTATCTTCAAGGACCTTTAAGATCTCAACCTTGGAAGCATTGCTGTAAGATACTATTCCTCTTTCAAAGTAGGCACTGGCACCACTAACATTCGTAAGTACATTTGCAAGCCCTCCTCCCGTACAAGATTCTGCAAGTGATATTGTTAATCCTCTTTCTTTCAATAATTTAGCAACTACCTCTTCAAGTAATTCTTCCTCCCTGCTAAATATAAAACGACCTACTTTACTTCTAATTCGCTGTTCAATCTCTGTTAGTTTATCCTTTGCTTCTTCGTCGGTCTTTTCCCTAGCTGTAATCCTTAACTTAACTCCGAACTGGCTAGGAAGGAATGCCAACCTTGCTCCCTCAAGCAATTCATTCAGGTTACCCAATTTCTCAAATAACTCTGATTCGGGAATTCCTGTCGTTTGCAATGTCTTTCTTAATGAGATTTCTGTGGGACTTTTAAGTTTTTCTTTTAACGCAGGAAGCACAAAATTTTCCATCATTTCCTTCATTTCAAATGGAACGCCGGGCATAGCAATAAATATCTTATTTTTTTTCTCAATCCAGAAGCCAGGAGCTGTGCCTCGTGAGTTCCGAATTACTTTAGAAATTTTGGGTACAAGTGCCTGGCCCTCATTAACTTTAGTTACTTCCCTGCCTCTTTTTGCAAACATTGTTTTTATTTCTTCCAAAACATCTTTATTCTGAACCAGTTCAGTATTAAAAAACTTTACTATACATTGGCGAGTAACATCATCGTGAGTTGGTCCGAGCCCCCCTGTTACCACCACAAGATCATTATTCTCCCAGCAATTTTTAAATTCTTTTAGTATTTCTTGTTCCTGGTCGGCAACTACTGAACTTTTCTTTACAAAAACCTGTATATCTGCAAGCTTGCCTCCTATATAAGCTGCATTTGTATTTAACGTTTGTCCGATCAGTATTTCATCTCCGATAGTAATTATATGAGCATCCATATTTTCTTTCTGTTTGTGAATAAATCAAAATTTAATAGTGTGTAATAGTATCTGTAAAATAATCAAAGAATACAAACCTGCAACCACATCATCAATCATTATCCCTAAACCACCTTCAAGTTTTTCAAGGTTTTTGGCCGGGAATGGTTTGATGATATCAAACACCCTCCATACAACAAAAGCGATGACTGAAACTACAATTCTCTTAGGCAAAAACAATAGTGAAATCCACATGCCTACAACTTCATCAATTGTGCATTGACGAGGATCTTTTCCGTAAATTTTATCAAATTTATTTCCCACGTATATTCCATATGCAGCAAAGATTATGATAGCCGGAATAATTATCATTGGATCTTCGAAACCTGGAATACCATAAATCAACAAGCCAGCAAGACTACCAAATGTACCCGGCACAATTGGAATATATCCGGTAAAAAATCCAGAGCCTAACATCTTTTCAAAAATATTAATCTTCACTTTTAAAGAGCCCCGCAATAAGTATTCTGCTTTTGTACAAATAAGTAACACCAGAATGAAAAGTAATAGCCGTTATAAAAAGCATGAAAAAATAAATAAAATTGCCATCAAGAAGCATATTAAATATCTCTTTATGTTCCGGAAATATTTGAGGAGAAAATTTACCAACGTACATTATTAAGAGATAATAAAGAAAAGTCATTTGCAAAAAGGTTTTCCATTTGGCATAATAGCTAGTCGGGAAAGTTTTGCCTTTATAATCAGCATAGGCTCTAAGAGTGGTAATTGCAAAATCCCTTACCAAGATTATAATTACCATCCATAAGGGGATCAATCTGAGGGCAGCAAATCCTATAAATGCTGATGATGTAAGGATTTTGTCAGCAAGCGGATCCCAAAATTTTCCCCAGCTTGTTATATAATTAAATTTTCGCGCCAGCCAACCATCATACCAGTCAGTTAAAGCAGCAATTATAAAAACGCCTAAAGATATCTGTTTTAATATTGGATTATCAGAAAGAAACAGAACCAGGAAAACCGGAGTCAATATAATTCGTAAAATTGTGAGCTGATTAGGTAAAACCATAAACTAGATATTGTGTTACAATATTTATTATAAAAACTTCGTATTTAGGGCCATTCTATAAATCCAGGCTTCTAAATTACTAATTTTTTGAACCTAAATGCTTAAGAAAGGAAAATTCATAGATGCCGGAGTTATGCTCATTAATTAAGGTAATCCGGATAGCATAACAGTTAATTTGAGTGATATTCGCAATTATTGGCTGGTTTTCGCCAAAATTGAATACTTTAAGTCAATTTCTCCCCTGTTAGTTTATAGAGAACATCAAGATATTTTTCGCTTGTCTTCTGAATAATTTCTTCCGGCAATATTGGAGGGGGTGGCTGCTTATTAAAATTAATCGAAAGAAGATAATCTCTGACAAACTGCTTATCATAACTCTGCTGTGATTGACCCACTTTATAAGAACTTTCAGGCCAGAAACGCGATGAATCAGGAGTTAACAATTCATCAACAAGAATCACTTCATCATCGATCAAACCGAATTCCATCTTGGTATCAGCAATAATTATCCCTTTTTTAAGAGCCAAATTTGAGGCTGTTTTATAAATATCCAGTGCGGCTTTTTTAACTTCCTTCAATGTTTCTTTATCAATTATTTTTTCCGCTTGATCAAATGAAATATTCTCATCGTGCTCACCAATTTCCGCTTTTGTAGAAGGAGTAAAAAGCGGCTCAGGCAATTTTTCTGACTCTCTTAAACCAACAGGCAAATCTATTCCTGATATCGTTCCGGTCTTTTTATAATCATTCCATCCTGATCCTGAGATATAACCTCTAACAATACATTCAATAGGAATCACCTTTGCTTTCTTAACTATCATAGATCTTCCCTGAAGCTGATCTTTGTATTTTTGACAAACATCGGGATATTCATCAACAACAGTAGATACCACGTGATTCCGGACAATATTCTTAGTTTCATTAAACCAGAATTCGGATATTTTGGTTAATACTTTCCCCTTGTTCGGAATTCCCTGTGACATTATTACGTCAAAAGCGGAAAGTCGGTCGGTAGAGACTATAAGGAAATATTCACCTATTTCGTATACATCTCTGACTTTTCCCCGTTTTACAAGCTTTATATCATGAAATGTTGTTTTCAGTATTATATTTGTATCCATAAACCAAATCCATTACTAGAAACAAATATAATCATGGGTTATCGATTATTCAATGGAAGAAAGCAATTCTTATTTAGAAAGTTCTTTGCTGAATAAATGTATGGTTTTTAAAGTTGGGAAAAATCCAATATGATTCTTAAAGGCGCCAAATCATACTAAAGGAACCACTGTGCTGGAAATCAGGAATTTGGCAACTGAAAACTTTCTCGGAATTTGGCAGCGCCATTTTTTATGGTTACTCTTATTCTCCAAATTTTTTCTGTAGCTGCTCGGGGAAAGATAAATATATTCGTAAACAATCGTGAATTTCTTTTTCTTGTGCTAAAGCATTAGAACTGCCAAAAATATTATATTATCCTGCTTTTTCATCTACCTGGAAAATACCAAATACATTTCTTTCTGTATCCAGAAAATATCCCTGCCAACATTTACCCGGTACAGCAAATTTTGGTAAAGCAACAATTCCGTTTAATTTCTCTATAGTATTTGATGTTTCATCAAAATCCTTGACCTCAAATGAGCAGGTAAAAGCGTTTGTTCCGCACTCTTCCGGAGGAGTTTTTGCAGGGCGTTTTAATAGTCCTCCTCCCGTTCCCCCGTTATCGATGCTGCGATACTCAACAGGTAAGCCGGGAATTGGCTTAAATTTCCAGTTAAAAATTGTCTTATAAAAATTTTCTGCCCGATCAAGATCATCAGCCTGAATTTCGAAATAAATATTTGTACTCATCATAAGTTCCTTTTTTTTATTCTTACAATATTAAATATGATAGTGCAGTACTACGGCTCCCGATTTAAACTTTGTGGTTTCTATCAATTTTAGTTCAAGTTTTATATTTGAGGTTTCAAAAAGCTGTTTACCATTTCCAACAACAAAAGGATGCACAACAAAATAATATTCATCAATAAGGTTTGTGGCCAATAATTGTGATGCAAGACTTAAGCTCCCAATTGAAATATTTTTCCCATTCTGCTTTTTTAATGTAGAAACCTCTTTAATTAAATCTTTTTTTCTCAGTTCAGAATTTTCCCAACTTACACTGTTTAAGGTTTTGGAATATACAATTTTATTAACGGAGTTAATTTTATCTGCAAAATATTTCTCACTATCTGTGCTTCCTGAATCGTTCCTGGCGTTTGGCCAATAAGATTCCATAAGTTGATATGTTTTTCTTCCGAATAAAGCAACATCCACATCATTTAATAGGTCGGTAAAGAAATCATGCAAATCATCATCAGCAATCACGTTAGTATGATCTGCATACCCATTAATGGTAATGTTAATACTAAAAATAACTTTTCTCATTTCATTTCCCGATTTGGCTGTAGCATGCTTACCCGGTTTCCTTCAGTATCTATAAACGAACAATATAATCCAACACCAGGAATATCACCTGGTTCACCCGGCTTATTTGGATCACCACCTAATATTTTTCCACCGGCTTCCGAAATCTTTTTCATAGATTCTCTTATATCATCAACCGCAATTACTACTGATGGGTATATAGAAACCGGATCATTTGGTTTTTGATAAAAGCCACCGTTTATCATTCCTGCTTCTTTCGGACGCATAGTTTTTTCATCTGTATCAGAAGTAGAAACAACCATATAATTTCCCATTTCAGGTCCAAGTTGCTTAATTTTCCAGCCGAATACATTTGTATAAAAACCTGCCATGCGTTTCCTATCTTCAGCAGGCATTTCAAAGTGAACAACGGGATTCATTTTTGACATAATAATAACTCCTTATTATTCAAAATTGATGTTTAATTTCTGTTGAGTA
>CAYPNM010000021.1:28799-55997 GCA_964412105.1 uncultured Ignavibacteriaceae bacterium
TGATTGATTCTCTTGAATGGTTTGTAAGAACATAAACAGGGCAATGAAAGGGCGGATTTTTACCCCACCATCCTTTCCAATTATCATCCGGCCAATTCCCTCTAATAGGACCGAACATATTTCTACCCATTATAAAAGCGCCTACATTTCTAAACGCTCTAGCGGCATAATCATTATCCTTGCCTGTCTCACCTTCTTTTCCGCTGTGCATTTTTTGAAATACATCTGTTGGAAAAAACCATTGATGCAGGTCCATTCCTCCAATCCCTAAAGGATTATTAATATCCTGTTTAGGACCAGCACCAAATCCATCTATAGAAATAGAAAAATTTGCTACGCGTATTTTTTGCAAAACTGATCTCCTTTTACTTGTTTGCTTGCTTTTGAAATTCAGCTTGAGAATTCGTTCCTAATGCCAGAAAACTTTGATACACAACGTACGTCGTCAGAGCCTTTAATTAAATAAGTGTCAGATTGATGCTTTTACCGAATCATTGTCTTTAAGATATTGTATATTAATAATCATTTTTCTGATGCAAGTTTTCTGCGTCTTTTAAGTTCTTCCTCAGTTTCATTTTCCAGGGCAAACGAACCAGTTTTAAGTTCGCCATCGGGTCGATAGGCTGCGATAATTACACCTGTGCCGGATGATTTAACATCAACAAGCTTAAGATTTGACGGATTTGTTCCATTACCAAACAATTGCTTCCCTTTACCGACTGTAACCGGAAAGGTCCATATATTATACAAATCAACCAAGTTTCCATTAAATAAAGTCTTAATAAGATTGCCGCTCCCATGAACCTGAAGTTCTGGTCCGTCTAGTTCTTTGAGCTTACCTATTTCCTGAACAACATTGCTTTTTATAAGATGAGAATTATTCCAGTTAAGCTTATTAACTGTTTTCGACACAACATATTTTTTTGTTGAATTAAATTTATCTGCAGTAGGATCATTTTTAATATAAGGCCAGTGAGCAGCAAAAATTTCATATGTTTTTCTTCCAAGCAAAAGTTCAAAAGGCCTAGCCATAAACTCACTCATAAAATTTCCCATCATTTCATCCCAGTAGTTGAAAGACCAGCCGCCATATTTAAAATTTCCTGTAGGATCCTCTTCGGGTCCACCAGGAGCCTGCATAACTCCTTCAAGCGTAACAAATGTATTGACAACTATTCTCCTCAAAGTTTCCTCCTAATGACCAATGTAATAAGTAATTAAATTAAATCTTTAATAATAATCTTCTTCATTTTAAGAACAGCATTCATAGCTTTTTTGGATTTCTTCGGATCTTTCATCATTTCGACAAAAGCATCTGGCACAATCTGCCAGGAGACGCCATACTTGTCTTTGAGCCAGCCACACATTTGCGCTTTTGGATCACCATCTTTGGAAAGATTATCCCAATAGTAATCCACCTCTTTTTGATCTTTGCAGCTTACTATAAATGATATTGATTCATTAAAATTTATATTGTTTGGCATCCCACTGTCCATTGACATAAATTGCTGGTTCAACAGTTTGTATTCTGCGTGAACAATTTGGCCTTCGGAATTTTTATTTTCCGGTCCATAACGATGAATACTATCTATATGAGAATCATTAAAAATTGAGGTGTAATATTTCAATGCATCTTCAGCCTTTCCTAATTGAGCCCCATCAAACATAAGAAAAGGAGTTATCTTCAAAGGAGCATTTGCAAGAGTAAACTGCCAAGAAAGTCCGAATTTATCTGTAAGCCATCCATATTTTTCGCTCCACAGATATTTTTGAAGCGGCCAGAATATTTTTTGATTTCCTTCAGAAAACTTATTCCACAAATTATCAATTTCCTTTTCTGTCTCACAGCTCACAAAAAATGAAATGGCGTGTGTAAATTTAAATACGGGGCCGCCGTTCAGTGCAACGAATTTTTGTTTATTCAATTCAAAATCAGCCGTCATAAGACTTCCTTGCGGCTGACCGGAAGCATTTGCACTTGCTTCGTTATAACGAGTGGTTGATATAATTTTTGAATCATTGAATGCTGAAATATAAAATCTAACTGCTTCCTCTGCATTATTATCGTACCAAAGGAAAGGTGTTATTTTCTGCATATTTTTCTCCCTATTTCAATCATAAAAACTAAATTCGGAGTTACTGTTTTAGGTCAATAGTTACGAAGTGCGCTTACGCTCTAGAACATTATCGCACTAGTACCGTTTAATGAATTATTTCCTAAGCTACAACAACAAGTTAAATAAGGGAAAGGATATTTAAAAGCAAAAAATGCTGCTTAAATTCGTAAATATCACAAAGAAATGCTATCTTAGAATGAAAAGCCTTAATAGTTGATTAATGTTTTTTTAATTAAATTATTTTGATTTTATTAAGCGGAAATAATTATGGAATACATCAACCTCGGAAAAACAGGATTAAAAGTTTCAAGAATCTGTCTCGGATGCATGAGCTTTGGAAACCCTGAAATAAGAAAATGGTCATTGAATGAAAAGGAAAGCCTGCCGTTCTTTAAAAAGGCAATTGAGGAAGGAATTAATTTTTTCGATACAGCCAATATTTATTCGCGCGGAATGAGTGAAATAATAACCGGCAATGGGCTAAAGCTTTATGCAAAACGCGATGAAATTGTACTGGCTTCCAAGGTGTTCTTTCCTATGCGGGAAGAACCCAACGGCCGTGGCCTGTCACGAAAAGCAATTATGTCTGAGATTGACAATAGTCTTAAAAGACTGCAAACTGAATATCTTGATCTTTACCAGATACATCGCTGGGATTATAGTACTCCAATTGAAGAAACTCTTGAAGCATTACACGATGTTGTAAAATCGGGAAAGGTCCGATATATAGGGGCATCTTCAATGCATGCGTACCAGTTTGCTAAGTCGCTATATATTGCTGATCTACGGCACCTGACAAGGTTTGTCTCAATGCAAAACCATTACAACCTTCTATACCGTGAGGAAGAAAGAGAAATGCTGAGGCTTTGTGCTGAAGAAGGAACGGGAGTGCTGCCCTGGAGTCCTCTGGCAAGAGGCAGACTTGCCCGCCCATACCAGAAAGATCCTGAAACAAGGCGCGCAAAAAATGATGAGTTCGGAACCACTCTTTACGGCAAAACTGAAGAGGCTGATAAGGCTATTATAGATGCTGTTACTAAAATTTCCAAAGATCGTACAATATCGCAGGCTACAGTGTCACTTGCATGGCTACTCTCAAAACAGTCAGTAACTTCTCCGATTATAGGTGCAACAAGCTTAAACCATATTGATGATGCTGTTGCAGCTATAAACTTAAAACTAACTGAAGACGAAATAAAGAAACTAGAAGAAAATTATGTACCGCATTCAGTGGTAGGATTTAGCTGAAAGCAAAATATAATTATAATGCTCAATTTTTAATCGAGCCGGTACATCTAATTATTTTATTTGAAAATATTCTGGTAATCTTCATATAGTGCTGATCAGGAACTCTTATTATCATCTATTCCCCGTGACAGGGTAATCAGACTAATTGGAGATTTTAAATTCAGATAAATCGGACCCGCAACCTCTCCAAACGCATTACCTAATATGCAGATAATTAAAGGTATCCAGTATCCGGACAGAATAGTATTAATGGATCCGGCTAATGACTCAAAGAAAGAAATCCCGTCAAAAAGACAGGTAAATGAAACAAAGATACCCAACGCACCGGAAAGCGCCCAGTAGCCAAATTCAAACATTCCTACAATTACGGCCCACCACATATCTTTCTTTCCAAAGTTGCCGATCAAAATTCCTACAGTGAATCCCTGTACAATAGCCAGTATAGGTGAAAGCAACATTATGCCCAATAAGAAAAATAAAACCGTGGCAGGTATAATAATTATGACAATAAATGTAATGGAGGAAAGCAGGAATTTATTTTTAACCCATAATTTTACCAGTTGCTTGAAAGGTGGGTACTGAAATTTTTGAATTTGTCTTTTTACAAACAGCGCGTGCAGCTTTAATCCTAATTTGCTCTTCTGTTTAATAAGAACAATCCCTACTAAAAGAGAGAACCAGATAATGAAGTATAAAATAATGAAGATTGTGTAAATACCCAGTGTTTCCATTTTGATACCTCTTATAAGGAACTGCTTAAGGAGTAATTGCTAAATGCCGCTTTTAGGTATTTGTTGTCTGGTTATAATTTATCTAATATTATAGATAGTCAATGCTAAATTAAATATCATTCTAATCATAAATCAATGATCTTATTCATATTTCTTCTCAGGATTTTGCGCCTCTTCTTTTTAATTTTGGAAACAGCCCAACTGTAAATCCAGCAACAACGCTTCCTAAAACCTGGTTCAGCATTATTGAAA
This sequence comes from uncultured Ignavibacteriaceae bacterium, assembly GCA_964412105.1. Taxonomy (GTDB): domain Bacteria; phylum Bacteroidota; class Ignavibacteria; order Ignavibacteriales; family Ignavibacteriaceae; genus JAKAGZ01. The sequence goes on from CAYPNM010000021.1 coordinate 33,148, forward strand.
AATTAAAAAACGAAATTAAACGTGTTCCAACTCCTACATAAAACAAAATAAAGGACAAAATAATAAATAGTAATAGTACCGTATAATTTATCTTGCGGCGATATTTTTTAGACAACAAATAGCCAGCGTAACCGAAGACAAGGCAGGTAGCTATGACTGAGAATAAGTACATAAGCATAGTTTCACTCCTCAAAATTCAGGTTAACCGGCCCGGAAGGTAATGTATATTTAAAATTCATATTTGTTACGGGTACTGTTTTGTCAACTTCAGTAAGTTTTACATTATCAACCCAGAACTTACCAGTGCCGACAATCAGAAATCCATAATTAATAACTACGGAGTTTTCAGGTACATCAAGAACAATTGAATATTGTTTCCAATCTGTCGTACCTGTTATCGGCCTCATTCCCATATTATCGAATTCGAGACTTTGGCCTTCCTTTGGATTAGGACCGTCAATTCTCATCCACATTTGCACCCTATGGGCATTTTCGCTTCTAATATAAGCCGTAAGCTGAAGTCTTTTGCCAAGATAATTTTCCGCTTTAATGGCCTGCATTAAATTTCCAAACTCTTTTATCGAGTTGTTGTGCGAAATAACAAATGCGCTGGAATTTCCGCTCTCGTAAGTCGAATTGTCAATTCCGATTTCATACTTTGACTTGTCCTGAGCGTTAAACATCCATCCTTTTGGTACCTTATTATTGTTTTTTGCAATCATTATTGTTGCAACAACAGCAATAATCACGAATAAAATAACAAACAGCTTTTTCATAACTTCCCCGTTGAATGATGAATATTTTAGTTAAAATCTTATTCAGCCGGCTCCCCGTAGTGGAAAAGTATATGCGAAGGGCGACTTACCTTCTAATAACAATATAATTTAAGTAAATAGTTTCATTATTGGCAAGAAAAAAATTTGATTTCGGATTTGAGAATTAGAACCGCAGAATATAGATCTGAAATTGAACGCCTCTCCAAGCGCTATGCCAGTATTTAACACGAAATAGCTTTGTCTCCTAATTTTGTTCTGCCATTATGTCATACTTTAGATCAGAATCCTGCTGACCGGCGGGTCATTTAAGGCCACCTGAAGGCTTGTTGTAGGCTAGTTATGCCCTTGTTTTAAATGTATGACAATTTGGCAGAGATTAAGACCTGAAATTGTAGAAATATGCAAGATGAGCAAAGATAATGATGAGGAAACGACTATTTAATCTGAGTGAAATATTTTAACAATTATTCTTCAATTAAGTATCCGTCTGAATTCAGATAAGTTAATCCAAAGAATTTAAATTTATTTATTAACTTGCATTCAAAATGAAAAAGCGGATATTCCTAATACTCTTTATAGCGACTCTCATTACGATGCTAAGCCTCGGAATTATCACACCGATTCTTCCCTTGTATGCAAAGAGCATGAAAGCGACAGGAATTGAACTAGGTATAATCTTTTCAGGTTTTGCTCTTTCAAGAGGCATCTTCGCACCCATTATCGGGCAATACTCCGATCAGTATGGCAGAAAAATGCTGATTATAACAGGGCTTATACTTTTTATAATTCTTTCTATCTGTTATGTTCTGGCAAGATCACCACTAGCACTAACAATAATCAGATTTGCGGAAGGATTTTCGACCGTGCTTGTCACGCCGGTTACACAATCCTATATCGGTGATATTACACCTGTTGGGAAAGAAGGAAATTATATGAATCTTTTCTTTATGTCTTTCTTTGGAGGACAGGCATTAGGGCCCTATCTAGGCGGGTATCTCACTGATCAATTCAATATAGAAGCGCCATTTTATGCTATGGCAGTTTTATCATTCATTGCTTTAATATTCATTATATTTTTAGTTCCTGAAAGCCAGGTAATAGCAAACAAAAGACAACAGAAAAAGCCAATTTTCAAATCTCTCGTTCCAGTCTTTAAAGATAAACCTATGCAAGCCATTATGGTCTACTTTGGTTCACGGGGTCTTTACAGATGGGGCTTTAACACATTCTTTCCCATACTTGCAGTTAAGGCAGCCGGATTAAGTGTAACTAACATCGGGATTATTCTTTCAGTTTATATGTTATCAGGATCCATAATTCAGTATCCGTTCGGGCTGCTGGTAGATAAATATCCGAAGCATAAAGTTAATTTAATACTTTTCGGCGGGCTGGTTGCAGCAGTACCAATGTGTATTTTCGGACAATTCAGAACTATGACGATGTATATAATTCTTACATTAATAATGGGAGTATTCAGTTCCATTTCTCGTGCTTCGGGAATTGCAATCAGAACGGAAAGAGGCCGAATTTACGGAATGGGTGCAGCTACCGGAGCATTCACTGCGTCCTTAAGTTTTGGTCAGGTAATAGGACCAATCGTATTTGGAATTTTTGCTGATGCATTTGGAATTCCAACCGCTTTTTTGGTTGGCGGCATTATTGGTATATTTGGTACTGTTGCTGCAGCTGTATTTTTTAAGACCAAGACGAATATTTAACCATAATTCTTCGAAGCTTTCAATTTAATTTAGTAGAGATTTATACAATATTGGAGAGCTGCCTAAATCAGCTAAGGACCCACTCAATAGCAGCTTCAAGCGTATAGAAAGGGCGGGAAGAGTAACCACTATCCTTTTTTTCAACCAGTATTGGATAGACAATATCCCTTACTGATTGAGTTAGAATAGCGATTTTTTTATTTCTGAAAATGTCCAGGTGCTGTTTGTAGTATTCAGGAATTTTATCCAATTCATCGAACTCTAAATCAAAATTGGCTTTAGTGTAATCCAGGATAAATCCTTTGGTATCCTTTGGAATAATATTATTGGATATGGCATCATTCCAAGAAGTAAAAATATCGTCAAGTGTAATGGTACCAAAATAATATTTGTAAAGAATGCCGGTAGAATCATCAAACTTATATTTAACTTTTTCTTCCATTATCCGAAACTCTTTTTAGACTTTAAATTGTCGCCAATATTGAGGATGATATAATATAATAATTGGCCTATTCTAATACACGAACTTAGCTTATGATAAAATCTATCCTTAAAATTTAATTGAATATTGCTATCACCAATATATTTCGTCACCGGCAAACATTACCTTGGTTTCGGCAATATAATCATGTATACATCTTTTGTTTTTCCCAAAAATAAAGAGCACGTCAATAAACCAAAGAAATATTCCAAGCACAGGAAATGAACAAATCAAAGATGGAATCAAAAATCTCAACACATAGCTCTTCATCAGCGTCGGGGTTTTTCCTTTTAAATCAGTTATTTTTATTCCAATAAGTTTTTTACCTATCGTCTGTCCTGTCTTATACAAAAAATAGCCGTTAATTATAAAATAGATAAGGCAGGAAGAAGCAATGACCACAAAAAACAAAACTTTAATATATTCAGAATCGCCCATAAACAAGCGGCGAAGGTCAAGTGTAAAGAAGGATCCGTATCCAAATCTGATCACAAATGTAGAAATCAACCAGACTATAGCCATATCAATCATAAATGCCAATAACCTGACTCCGCGTGTAGCGAGTTTGACATCAACAGAAAATACTGTTGCTTTTTCTCTCCTTCTAATTTCACCAAATAATTCTTCAGCTTTATTATTATCTTTTTCATTATCCAGCTTAGCATAAATATCGTACAATTGCTGCAAAGTATATTTTGAATAATCTGCTGTCATCAGAACCCCTTTAAATTTTCAGAAGAAATTTAGAAAAAAAATGAACAAATACCCTTAAATTGTGATGAGAACATCCTATTTATTATGGACGGTTTATGGTATTTTTGGAATCTTCAGGTTAATAATTCGACATAATGAATTACAAAAATCATTCTTTGAGCTACATACTTACCAATTGAAACTCTGATCATAAATAACAATATTTAAGAAATTCATTAATTAAAGGATGTATTATGAACATTTTTAGCAAGTCCCGCAATATTATAGTTGGTATTATTTTAATGAGTCTGCCTGTTTTAGCTCAAACACCGGTTCCAAGTCCTGTTTCATTACAAGTAGGTGTAGGTATTGGCAGTGTTTCGCCAAAAGGTGATTTCAATGGATCAACTACCGACTATTTCGCAGGCACAAATTACGGACAATCAAGTGGAATTGATTATCAGGTTAAAGCAAGAGTTGGAATTATAGGATTTAATCTGGTTGGCCAAATGGATTATGCTTCATTGAGCAACAGTGGAAATGCAACTCCAGGGCAGAGCGGGAGCAGCGTCGATATTTCTCAGAAAATTTTATCTCTGAAGATTGGGCCCGAATTTAAATTAAGTATTCCGCTTTCACCTGTCACTCCTTATATTGGAGCTAATATATCCTTTAACCATTTCAGCGGTAATGTTTCTTTTCAAGGTGTTACTTCTATTCCAACAGGCCAATACGATATAAAAAGTGATTCAAGAGTTGGCTACGGAATATCTGGTGGAGTAATTGTAAATCTAATGGGACTAACACTCGATGTTGGTGCACAATATAATATATTGAATGCTTTTGGTAAGAAGTTTGAAGTTGTAGACCCAACTAATGTTAAAAGACTAGATTCATATCTTGCATTAAATGATGAGCAAGATCCATTATACCAATCTGGAAGTACTATTCATTTTATAGAAAATTCAAGAACGCTCAGTACGTTCGCGATTACGGCAACTATAATGTTCGGATTGTGATATTAAATAAAGTGTCCTGCTAATTTTATGCAGGACACTTTAGTATATTTATTTCCAATCGAATCGAACAAATTTCTTCTTTTGACTTTTCAATTAAAAATAATTACGAAATCTTTTTAATATGTTTTATTTCAATCCTCTATCCTTAAGCATTGGTTCAATATTTGGATCATGCCCTGTAAATTCGTGGAAAATTTTATTATAATCTTCGGTAGCCCCTCTTGATAGAATAATATCTCTGAAGCGGTCGCCATTTTTGCGGGTTAAGCCACCATTATGTTGAAACCAATCAAAAGCATCATCATCAAGCATCTCTGACCAAAGATACGCATAATATCCGGCTGCATAACCATTAGCCCAAATATGCAAAAAATAACTTGATCTATATCGTGATGGTACAGCAGGAATATATAATCCATCCTTTTTTTCACTTAAGGTCTCAAATTTATCTGAATTTTGTTCCGGCGAGTCTGCAGGTAAAGAATGCCATGCCATATCAAGATCGGCCGCAATTAGTACTTCTGTAAAATCGTAACCCTGGTTAAATGTTGATGCTTTTTTAATTTTTTCTACAAGTTCTTTTGGCATGGGCTTACCGGTTTTATAATTCAAAGCATAATGTTCCAGAACTTTTGGATAAAGAGCCCAGTGCTCATTGAACTGAGAAGGGAATTCTACAAAGTCCCGCGGTACATTTGTTCCTGAAAGACTTGGATACTCCTCGTCAGCAAACATTCCGTGGAGTGCGTGCCCAAATTCATGAAACATTGTTGTAACCTCATCATAACTTAAAAGAACCGGCTCACCTGGCGCTGGCTTGTTAATATTCAAGACATTATAAATCACAGGTTTAGTTCCTAGAAGTTTTGATTGCTGAACAAAATTATCCATCCATGCGCCTCCCGATTTATTATCCCTCTTAAAATAGTCTGTGTAAAATAGAGCAAGAGGTGATCCATCCTTATCAAAAACTTCATAAACACGAACATCCTTTTGGTAGACAGGGATATTATGTAACTCTTTAAATGTTAAGCCATATAATTCATGAGCTTCGTAAAAAATCCCTTTTTCAAGAACATTATTTAGAACAAAGTAAGGCTTTATCTGTGAATCGTCCAGATCAAATTTTTCTTTACGAAGTTTTTCCGCATAATAATTCCAGTCCCAGGGCTCCAGCTTAAAATTCTGACCGGATTTATAAATAAAATCCTGAAGTTCAGCAGCTTCTTTTTTTTCATTCTCCAATGTAGCTGGGACCAGATTAGCAAGGAATTTATCAACGGCTTGGGGAGTTTTAGCCATCTGATTTTCCAAAACCCATCCTGCATAATTGGAATAACCAAGCAGCCCGGCTTTTTCAGCGCGTATTTTTGCTATTCGCTCAATTATTGCCCGTGTATCATTCTCGTCATTTTTTTCACATCTGTTCCAGGATGCTTCAAAAAGCTTTTTGCGAGTTTCTCTGTTGTTCAAAAATCGAAGATAGGGCTGCTGAGTTGTATTCTGTAACGGAATAACCCATTTCCCTTTTAATCCGCGATCTGCTGCTGCTAGTGCTGCTGCATTAATTTCAGCAGAGGTTAAGCCCGAAAGTAACGACTTATTATCAACGACCAGAGCGCCCGCTTTTGTGCCGTCCAATAGTTTTTTTTCAAATTTAGCAGAAAGCGTTGCGTCTTCTTCGTTCAGCTTTTTTAATTTTATTTTATCTTTCGGAGAAAGGTTGGCACCAGAGTGTACAAAACGATCATAATAGTACGAAATAAGCTTAAGCGATTCGTGATCAAGTTTAAGTTGATTTCTTTCCTTATAAATTGCTTTGACTCTTTGAAAAAGTTTATCATTCAAAAAAATCGCATCTCTATGAGCAGCAAGTTTTGGCGCTTCCTCTTCCTGAATTTTCTGCAACATAGAATCCGTATTTGCGCTGGCTACCGCGTTAAATACTAATGAGACTCTTGAAAGCATTTGGCCACTTTCTTCAAGTTTCACAAGAGTGTTTTCAAAAGTCGGGTGAGCAGGATTATCAGCAATCTTTTTAATTTCCTCCAACTGTTCTTTCATACCTTCTTCGAATGCTGGCAGATAATCGCTTTCCTTAATTTTATCAAATGGAGGAGCCTGGAAAGGAAGCTTGCTTGGTGAAAAGAAAGGATTTATTCTAGTTTTATTCGTTTTTAATGTATCTATTCTTAAGTTATTGCTTGCGTAGCAGTTTGTAACCAGACTAAATGAAAATATTAATAAAATGAACAAATAAATTTTGCGAATCATAATTAAATTCCTTTTAATGATTTACAGATTTGACTATTAGCAGTTATTTATCAAGGTGAAGACATTATAAAAAGCTATAATTAAAAACGCGTTGTAATAGAAGAATTTCGTCTCTTTTAATATAAAAATAATTGATTTTTAATTCTATGGAAGAAAGGGTACCCAGTAGGATGTATAATTTTAATACAAGTACAGGAAAAACGCATAAAAATTCTCTCATATAACAAAAGAAGTTATTTAAATTTTCAACGATTCGTCATAACTAAAAATTTTCACTTGCAATTAAGAATTTGATAATTTATTTTAATTCTAAAGGGTATCCATCTATTATATTTTATACCAAAAGAAACTTTTATAACCGTGTCGATCAGGTTCTCCCCTGCCTGTCGACGTAAAACGGTGGGCCTGCCAACATCCCCGTTGACAGGCTCTTTAATTTTAAATATTTCAAGCAACTAGAATCCACCGGCTAGTGTTTTCTAAAAATATAATTAACTATTGAAAGCCAGAATATCCCTGCACACCAGCCAGCGATTACTTCGGTTAAGGTGTGTGAGGTAAATAACCTGGCAGTACCTATTAAGGTAATCAATATTGCGGTGAATATATAAATCACATAACGTGCTTTTGTATAAATAAGCTTTCTACCTGAATACTTTGCCAGCGTGGCATATAGCACAATTGAAGTCAAAGCGTGTCCGCTGGGAAATCCAAAATCGTTGGTAAAAAACACATCCAACAAATTATCCGGCATATTATTATTCATTGTATATTTAATAATAAAAAGTAACAATACAGAGCCGACGATAGTAATTAAAAATTCAAACAATTTTTTTTCTTCTCTTAAAAAAAACAAGAAAGCAGAAACAAAGCCTACTATCAAAATAAAATCTGTATGACCGCCTAATGCGGAAAGATCCAAACTAATACGATAAAGCCAAGGAGGTCCATAAGTGTGGGGAGACCATCTATTAAGAATACCAAATGTGGATTTCATAAAAATATCGAAAGCAGTCCGGCTTGAATCATTGGTCATAAAATACATTACAATAAATAACAAAGCTGATGGTACAGCCATTGCTATCATTTTTTTTAACGACTTTGCTCTATGCGAAACCATTGAACCTCAGAATTAATATTTTTGAATGTAATATTAAAAACTAAGAAATTGTGTTTTATTAACAGAGGGAGCTAATCTGCTGGAATAGAATCATATGATTTCTAGTTCTTAATAAGGATAAATATTTATTTAAAATAAAAAAGGCACTCAAAAGATGAGTGCCTTCCAATGTGAAAAAGTCATTAATTTAATTGTTAAGCTTAAAAATTACTGGGACCGATACCTGTACTTTTACAGGTTTGCCTCTTTGTCTGCCGGGTTTGAATTTAGTCTCTTCAACAGCTTTTAATGCCGCTTCATCGCAGCCAGCTCCGATACCTTTTAGAACGACAGCTTTTGTCACATTTCCATGCTCATCAACAAATGCATTGATATATACTCTTCCTTCAACGCCAGCTCTCTTAGCTATTTCAGGATAAACAATCTTAGACTGGATAGCAGCTATACCGCCGATTGGTTCGGGCATTTCCTCAACAGCTACAAAGTATGTTGGTTCATCATCCTTTTTTTCCTCTTTTGGAGGAGGTGGAGGGGCTTGAACGTTTGCATTAACATCCAATTCAGTAGAACTTATATCAATATCATTAAGGACATTATCAGTGGGGGCCTCAATAGGTATAGGAGGTTTGGGAGGTGGAGGAGGCCTGTTTTCCTGCTTTGTTTGCTGAACATCTTCTACATTAAATAATTCCTGAGTATTAGCGACTACTTCTTTCGTGGGCTTTAAGTGAGGAAAAAACTTAAATGCCAAAATCAGCAAAGCAAGAGATACTATTAAGCTAACCTCGAAAAATTTACTGTACTTACTTCTTAAATCCGCTTTTGGATTCTTTATTAGGGCCATTTAGAGCACCTCCTTAAAGTCTCTTTAATCAAGACTAATTTAATAAATGATCCATTTTATGTCAACTAGAGGTATTATTATCTATTTCACTAAATAATTGCAATTCTGTTCCCCTTCTGATCTTTTATCCTAAAAATTGTTTTGATAATAATTTCTTTAAAATAATCCTTAATATTAAAACCGCTGCTAAAGCACCGGAAAAATCTGCTATCCAATCAAAAAATTCACAATCTCTGCCCGGGATAAAGAGCTGATGGAATTCATCCAATGCAGCATAGGACCCAACAATTAACAAAGTAAAGGAAGAAGAGTATTTTTTTAGTTTTTTATATTTTTCCTGGACTAATAAGGAAAAATATAATAGCGTTGCCAGCCCATAAAAAGCAAGAAAATGTTCAAATTTATCACTTACATTAATATCTGGTAAATCGTTACCAGGTAATGAGGTTAATACAAGAAGGATTGTCCAATAAATGCCGAGAAGCCAATAGATCAAACCAATCTTATTTCTTTGTAAATATCTATGCAAATGACCTCTTTATAAAATTAAAAGAGGAAGGCAATGATCTAATTATATCCTCAGCAGTATAAGAATATTCCGTCTTTTTTGCGACCAATAAATCAGCAGCAAGGCTATGCAAATAAACGCCGGCAATAACGGATTTTTCAATATCCTTTTGTTGGGACATTAGGCCCGCAATTACTCCGGTTAAAACATCACCGGTACCAAATTTTGCCATTCCAGGATTTCCGGCTGAATTTACTAGTGACTCACCTTCAGGATTAAAAATAACCGTTGGTGCACCTTTAAGAACTAAATAAGCTCCAGTCCTCGAAACAAATTCTTTGCAATGCCTAAACATATTAGCGCGCAATTCATTAATGCTTACATTTATAAGATTAGCAAACTCCGCGTGATGTGGTGTTAAGACAAAATCTTTCAAATCAATATCTTGATAATTATTTTTTCCGAGGGCAAATATTGCATCTGCATCTATAACAAACTTATTACATTTTTTCTCTTCCAGAATTTTTAAAACAGCAGATTGCGTTTCTTCGTCCCTCCCTAATCCGGGACCAATAGCAGTTACATCAGCCCATTTTATCTTTTCATTCAATTTCTTGATGTCGTCTACGGATAGATGTTCTCTTTTTTGATCTTCATATGCATGAACCACTACCTCTCCTAGCTTTTTATGCACAAGATTTCTGACCGATCTGGGGAACGCAAGTATAGAAGCTCCGGCACCGGCTTTTAATGCGGATTTTGAAGTAAGGACAGCCGCACCGGGGAAACTGCCAGACCCGGCAATTGTAAGAACTTTTCCTGCGGAATATTTATGAATATTTTTTCCCTTTACAGGCAACGATTTAAAAGCATCTTCCGGTTCAATAAGGTAATCCTCAACCTGCAACTTTTCAAAATATTGAGGCGCTATCCCTATATCTCCTTTTATAACATTACCGCAATTTGAGTAACCCTGTCCTACAAAGAGACCTTTCTTATAATCACCAAGTGTAATAGTAAAATCTGAATTAAAAATCGTATTGCCCATTCCAAGATCGGCATCGAGCCCGGTTGGAATGTCAATTGCGACACGTATCGCTTTTAATTTATTTAGCGAATCGACAATTTCTTTATACGGTTCTCTTAATTCACCCTGCGCACCACTTCCAAGCATACAATCCAATATTATTTGAGATTTTGCAATTAGAGCCAAATCCTTTAAAGAACTGTACTCCTGAATTATAATATCCGTATTAGTTGCTGACATTTTTCTTAAAATCCTGAAATTAATTCTGCAATCTTCAGTCATTTCCTTTTCTTTTCCAATATGAATTACAGCAACCTTAAATCCATTATTGGCAAAATGTCTTAGTACAGCAAATCCATCTCCCCCATTGTTTCCCTTTCCACAAACTGCCCCTATTCTTTTAATTTTTCCCAACTTTATTATTTCACTTTGGATTGCATCAAATATCTGGAGTGAAGCATTTTCCATCAATACAATTGAAGGGACACCAAGCTCATTTATAGCAAAATTATCGATCTCGCGGATTTGACTTGTTGAATAAAGAGGTATCATAATTCTTTATGCAAAATATTAACTTTATTCCATCAAGGGAAATTAACAATAATAATCTAAAAAAATTATTGCCAACTATTTCAAGAAGGATGAAATTAGGGTGATAAGAGAACCGGGAGCTATTCCAATGACTATAACCAATAAAACAGAAATCATCACTGCCAGTAAACCTGTGTTGCTTTCTTCGACCTTAACATCTACTTCGGGCTCTCTAAAGTACATCAAAACAACAATCCTGAGATAAAAATAAACACTGATGGCGCTTGCAATTACGCCAATTATAGCCAGCCAGGTCAAATGGGCTTTTATTGCTGCTATAAAGACATAATATTTGCCGAAAAATCCAGCAAAAGGTGGAATACCTGCCAGCGAGAACATAAAAAGTGACAACAAGGCAGCCAGCAGAGGTTGGCGTGAAGCAAGACCTGAATAAGAATCAAATGTCAGGTTTGATTCATTTTTCCCTTCTATAATTGAAATTACTCCGAAAGCACCTAAATTCATGAATGTATATGCTGCCAGGTAAAAAATAATTCCGGCAATTCCCTCATAATTTCCGGCCGCTAGTCCGATTAGCATATAACCTGCATGAGCAATGGATGAATAGGCAAGCATTCTTTTAACATTGTCTTGTGAAATTGCAACTATACTTCCAAACAACATTGAAAAAACTGCAATAACTGCCAGGTACGGTTCAAAAATATTGTGATTTAATCCATTAAAAATTGAACTAAGCGTAACAATTATCGCTGCAAAAGCAGCTGCTTTTCCTCCAGTTGAAAATAATCCGGCAACTGTCGTTGATGATCCTTCATAAACATCCGGTACCCACATATGAAAAGGAAATGCCGCAATTTTAAATGAAAAACCAATCAAGAAAAACAAGACACCCGCTATGAAAAGTAAGTTGTGTGATAATTCCTCAAACCTGCCGACAACTACCTCAATGGAAGTAGATTGTGCACTACCATAGATTAAAGCAATTCCATAAACGATGAAACCGGTTGCAAAAGCTCCAAGAAGAAAATATTTAAGAGAGGCTTCATTTGCTTTTGGGCTTTTCCTATTTATTCCGGCCAGAGCATAAAATGAAATAGACATTAATTCGAGACCGAGGAAGATCATAAAAAGATCTTTTGCTCCGGCCATGAACATCATGCCCAATACTGAAGTTTGTACTAATATATAGAATTCTCCAAAATAGGCTCCATATTTTTTCAAGTAGTCAATTGAAAGGAGGCAGATTATCGCGGCACCGAAAGTAAAAATAAAATAAAAAATATTTATATCCCCACCTGTAGCGAGCATATTTTGAAAGACTATTGAGATATTATTAACAGTCGATAAAGAATAAAACCCGGCTGTTATAAATACTATTATAGAAAACCACGGCAATATAATTTCACTTTTGGAATAATACATTTCTATAATAAGCGAGATTAATATTCCTGTACCTAAAATTACAAGAGGCAAAATGTCATAAAATTCTTGAATATTGTTCAGCATATTTTTACTTCTTTATCAATTATTCTATAAATAAAATATCGTCGTCCGTCTTTTCAATTTTAACATTATGTTTTTCTTCAATATAAAGAGCTAATTTTTTATGGTTTTCGATTTTAAAAATGTCCTCTCCTTTTTCGACAACAACCATCTTAATATTTTCATATTTTGAAATTGATTCCTTCAAATCTTTAATTTCAAGGAAATATAAATCAGTGTAGTTTTCATCTTCTCTGACTTGTATACCTTTCGAGCTGGTCGAGAAATCGGTTATAATATCATCCTCGATAATTACTTTCAGGAATGATGCTTTAAAAGGAAGAATCACCCTGTTCCCGTAACACAAGCCATTCAACTTTTTATCCAGTGCTTCTTTTATTGTATTCATTTTTCAACCCTTACCATAAAAAAATACTAGCCAGATGACGGCATAAATCGGAATTAAAATTATTAGCGAATATTTAATCATATATGTAAAAAAGCTTGGCATTTTAATTCCTGCTCTTTCACTTATAGATTTTACCATAAAATTTGGTCCGTTGCCAATGTATGTAATTGCACCAAAGAATACAGCTGCAACCGAAATTGCCTGCAGATAGACCTGATCCACAGAAACGAAATGAGCAACCTGAATTTTTTCAGTAACAACCAATCCATATTTGCCCATAGCAGCACTAAGAAAATTCATATACGTTGGTGTATTGTCAAGAACCGCTGAAAGCGAGCCTGTAGCCCAGTAAAAAACACCGGCATTCAGCTTATCACCTAATACATTTGCTTCATGCGCAATCAGCTCAAGTGCAGGTACCATTGTTGCAAATATTCCAATGAACAAGTAAGCAACTTCTTTAATTGGTTCAAAATCAAATTCATTTGCTTTCAGAATTTCGGAGTCAGCACCTTTATAAGATAAATAAATAACGCCAAACATTATTATTTCCCTTATACCAAACGGGAGACCAAAAGGCAATTTGGGAACCCATGGTATAACTGCAGGGTCAATGAATACCGCCAGAATTATTACAACCAGGTAACCAAGGTTTTTTAATCCTTTAAACTCGATCTTGTTGGTATATTCAATCTTTTCATATTCAGTTTTATTAAGAGAATCGAATATATAAAAGACTGCCAGTATCATAAGCAAGGCGGGAATCCAAATAAACCAAACATTATCAATAACCCAGAAAAAAGGTACCCCGCTTAAATAACCAAGGAATAATGGCGGATCACCTATAGGGGTTAATGCGCCGCCGACATTGCTAACTATAAAAATAAAAAAGATAATATGGTACGGTCTAAGTCTTTCACGGTTCATCTTTATAAAGGGCCTGATCAAAAGCATAGAGGCGCCGGTCGTTCCAATAATGTTTGAGATCACTGCACCAAAGAGCAAAAATATTACATTTAACATTGGTGTCGATTCTTTGTCAACCTTTATCAGGATTCCTCCTGAAGCGACAAACAATGACCCGAGTAAAGCAATAAAACTTATATACTCAGAAAGAGTATGCATAAGTATATGATGATTTTTTAGAACCGCCAGATAATAAACTACGACAAAAATTCCGAGTAAGATTGAAATTTTTGGATAATGCCTTTCCCAAAAATGTTTATAAAACAACGGACCGGTTGCTATCATCAACAACAGCAGAACAAAAGGCAGTACCATATAAACTTCCGGCAATGCCGTAGCGTGCTCTACCTGCTGCGCAGCCTGCAAGGTATCTACCTGAGAATGTACATTCCCGGCAAATACAGTCACACTTCCAAAGAACAAAATGATAAAAAAAGTGTACGGAACAAATTTTTTCAGATTTTCAAACATCAGCAAAGCCTACTTAAGACTGGCGTTTTGAGGTGTAAAAACTTGCTCAATTACTTTATTAACGGATTTTTCAGAAACCTTTAAAAACGTGCTTGGGTAAATTCCAATCCAGACAATAAATATGAAAATGGGAACCATGACAAAAATTTCCCTTGCATTCATATCTTTAACTGAATTCAATTTGGGATTTTTTACTTCACCAAAAACAACACGTTGATACATCCACAATAAATAAACTGCGGCGAAAATAACGCCGGAAGCTGCAAACACCGTATACCACCAACTGTTTAATACTGGAGATTTAAATGAGCCTAAAAGAATCAAAAATTCCCCAACAAAGCCATTCAGTCCGGGTAGACCAATAGATGATAAAGATGCAATCATAAGAACCACAGAATATATCGGAACTATTTTTGCAATACCTCCGTATTCTGCAATAGTTCTTGTATGTGTTCTTTCATAAATTACTCCTACTAAAAGGAATAATGCGCCTGTTGAAAGTCCGTGATTAACCATTTGAATTACAGCGCCTTGCATTGACACATTTGTCATTGCGAAAATTCCCAATACCACAAATCCAAGATGCGCAACTGAAGAATATGCAACGAGCTTCTTCATATCTTTTTGAACCATGGCAACAAGCGCACCGTAGATAATACCAATCACTGCCAGAACTGAAATTGCGGGAGCAAAGTATAGCGCTGCCTGAGGAAATAGAGGCAAACAAAATCTTATTAATCCATATGTACCCATTTTCAGTAGCACAGCAGCCAAAATAACCGATCCAGCAGTTGGAGCTTCAACGTGGGCATCAGGAAGCCAGGTATGCAGAGGGAATAATGGAACTTTAATAGCAAAGCTAAATGCAAATGCGAGGAACATATAAATTTGAATTGTTCTCGGGACCATAGGACCGACATTATATAGTTCAACCAAATCAGTGGAAAAATGTCCTAGTAAACCGGAAGCATAAACTGCGAGCCATATAATTGCAACCAACATTAAAAGGCTGCCAAACATTGTATAGATGAAGAATTTAACTGAAGCGTAAATCCTTCGCTCCCCTCCCCAGATACCAATTATGAAATACATTGGTATTAACATTACTTCCCAGAACACATAAAAAAGGAATAGATCCAGAGAGACAAAAACTCCAAGAATACCAACTTCAAGCATAAGCATGAAGAAAGTAAACTCTTTTACTTTTTTATTAATCGCTTTCCAGCTTGAGAGTAATGTAAGTGGAGTTATAAAAGTTGTCAGTAAAATTAATAATAAAGATATCCCGTCGATACCAACATGATAACTTATATTTAAATTTGGAATCCAGAGATATTTATAAACAAACTGAAAATCAGAATTACTGATATCAAAGCCGGCATATAGGAATAATGATATTATGAAAACAATTACAGATACCCCAAGTCCGAACCAACGAATAAGATGTTCTTTTTCTCTATTGATTAAAAGTAAAAGCAATCCCCCTACGAGAGGAACAAATAATAGATATGTCAATAGGTAATTATTCTGCATAAACTTATAAACTCATTATAATCCACAATAATGCTAAAACGATTCCAAGAGCCATAATAACCGCATAAAACTGAGCAACGCCAGTCTGGATTTTTCTTATATTTTTTGAAATTGAATTAACAATAGATGCTGCACCATTTACTGCACCGTCAATAATTTTTGCATCGGTAATCTTCCATAGAAATGAATCTGATACCTTAACAATCGGATCAACAACTGCCGCATCGTAGGCTTCATCAACAAAATATTTATTCCAGAGCAGATTATATAATCCTTTGAATTTGTTCGCCAGTTCTGTGGCAATGGACGGTTTTTTAAGATAAATATTTCTCGCAATGATGATTCCTCCAACTCCCAGAATAACAGATGCAACCATCAACATAATTTCCGTGGAATGTCCATATGCTGCCGCTGTTTCGGCAAGTCTTGCATCTGCATTCTTGAAAACCGGCTCAAGCCAATTCTCGAAAGCATTACCTCCTTCTCCAGAGAACAATGCAGGTATTCCAATAAATCCACCAATTGCAGATAAGATTGCTAAAACTATTAAGGGAATAGTCATCACTTTCGGCGATTCATGAGGATGTTTATCGTGCCCATACCTTGCATTACCCTCAAACGTGAGAAAGTAGAGTCTGAACATGTAAAAAGCCGTAAGCAATGCAGTAAAGGCTCCAATAGCCCAATAAGTTATGTTTCCATTTGCAAATGACTTCCAAAGGATTTCATCTTTACTGAAAAATCCCGAAAATGGAGGAATGCCTGAAATAGCAAGCGATGCAACCAAAAATGTTATTGCAGTAGCAGGCATTTGTTTTCGAAGTCCCCCGAAATTCTGAATGTCCTGATCATCATGCATTGAATGAATAACTGAACCT
Source organism: uncultured Ignavibacteriaceae bacterium (assembly GCA_964412105.1). GTDB lineage: Bacteria > Bacteroidota > Ignavibacteria > Ignavibacteriales > Ignavibacteriaceae > JAKAGZ01. The sequence goes on from CAYPNM010000021.1 coordinate 49,899, forward strand.
GCAGCAAGAAAGAGAAGAGCTTTAAAAAACGCATGTGTCATAACATGAAAAATTCCTGCTGTAAAAGCACCGACACCCATAGCAAGAAACATATAACCAAGCTGACTTACAGTTGAATAGGCCAGAACTTTTTTAATATCATTTTGAACCAGGCCTATCGTCGCTGCAAAAAATGCAGTTAATGCACCGATGATCGCTATCACAGTTAGTATAGCCGGAGCTGAAGCAAAGATCAAGGAGCATCTTGCAACCATATAAACACCTGCAGTAACCATTGTAGCTGCATGTATTAATGCAGAAACAGGAGTGGGACCAGCCATTGCATCCGGCAACCAAATATATAGTGGAATCTGGGCCGATTTGCCTGTAGCACCAATGAATAAAAATAGTGCAATGAAATTAAAAACACTTTGAGGTACGTTTAGTATGCCAATTTTGCTAAAAACGTCGCTGAAATTCAGGCTGCCGAATGTCAAATAGATTAAGAACATTCCCAAGAGAAAACCAAAATCACCGATCCTGTTTACTATAAATGCCTTTTTCCCGGCATCGCTTGTAGTCATCTTTTCGAATTTTCTATCATACCAGAATCCAATTAATAAATAAGAACATAGCCCTACGCCTTCCCAGCCAAGAAAGAGAACAACAAAGTTATCGGCAAGAATGAGATTCATCATCGCAAATATGAAGAGATTCATGTAGGCAAAAAATCTCCAGAATGATTTATCTCCACGCATGTAGCCAATTGAATAAACATGGATAATGAATCCTACCCCCGTAACTATCAATGCCATAACCAGAGATAACTGGTCAACCTGGTAGGCAAAATGAATATTAAGTCCACCTACGCTCAGCCACGTAAAAAGGTCAACAATGCTTTTTCTCTGATCTGCCGGCAGGCCAACAGTTTCAATAAAGGCGCCGACCACTATCAAAAACGAAATACCAATTAGACCGGACGCAATTGTACCGATTACTTTCTCATTTTTGATTTTGCTGCCCAGAAGCCCATTAAACAGGAATCCGATAAGCGGAAGAAGTATTGTTAAGTAAATTAATTGAATCATAAAAATGAAATTCTTTAATTAGTCTGGATCAAAACTATCAAGATCACCATTTTAGAATATTTATCTCATCAATATTAACTGTCAATTTATTTCTAAAGATTGCAATAATTATTGCAAGTCCGACTGCGGCCTCAGCTGCTGCAACTGTCATTACAAAGAATACAAAAAGCTGCCCGACTGTACTTCCCATATATGAAGCAAATGTTATCATTGTAAGGTTAGCAGAATTAAGCATTAGCTCTATCGACATAAAAACAATGATTGCATTTCTTTTTGTCAACACGCCGGTTACTCCCACGACGAACATAAACGCGCTTAGTATTAGATAATATTCAATTGGAATTTGCATAATTCTTACTCAAATTTTTTCTTTGCCAAAACTAATGCCCCGATCGTTGCTGCTAATAGGAGAAATCCGGCAGCTTCAAAAGGCAAAACATAATATGTAAATAACTCTCTTCCGATTTCTTCAATTGTTCCGGCTTTAACGCTGGCAGCTACATCTGCCGTTGGAAGAGATGAAGGATGTGAAAAGAAAATAAGATATACGAGTTGAACAAAAATCAATCCGGCAATAATTACGGCAAACACTTTAACGCCGGGATTTGCCTCCATAAATTTCTTTTCATTTTCGGGACGCAAAAGCATAATAACAAAAAGGAAAAGCACCATAATTGCACCAGCGTAAACAATTACCTGAGCAACAGCAATGAATTGTGCATTTAATAACAAATACAATCCAGCTAGACCTGCAAAATTAAGTATAAGAAATAAAGCACTAATAACAGCATTTTTTCTCGTAACCATCAATACCGATGATACCGCTGAGGTTATTCCGAAGACAAAAAATAAAATAATTTGTAAGTGCATAAATTATGGTAGATGGCTGATGGTAGATGTAAGATGTGGTTGTATCCCGAAAAGACTTAACCCACACTTTACATTTTCATCAACCATTTTAATTGTTACTTTATTTTTATTTAATTATCTCTTTCCATTATCTATACTCCATCCACCCTCATACAACTTCCATCCCTATGGAGTATTCCTGTAAATCATTCTCGGGAATGGAATAGTTTCTCTAACGTGTTCCAGTCCGCATATCCAACCAACCGTTCTTTCCAGTCCGAGACCAAATCCGGCATGAGGAACGGATCCATATCTTCTCAAATCTAGATACCACTCAAAAGCTTCCATAGGAAGATTGTGTTCCTTAATTCTTTCAATTAAAACATTGAGATCATCTTCTCTTTGACTCCCTCCTATTATTTCACCATAACCTTCAGGTGCAAGAACATCTACAGCCAAAGCAAGTTTTGGATTTTGAGGATCCCTCTTCATATAAAATGCTTTCACTTCAGCAGGATAATGATGAACCATAACAGGTCTGTCAAACTGATTGGAAATTACAGTTTCATCAGTTCCGCCAAGATCATTTCCGTATTGAAAATCAATACCATTCTTCTTTAGAATTTCAACTGCTTCATCATAGGAAATCCTTGGAAGCGGCTTCTTTACATTTTTGAGCATTGTAGTATCCCGCTCAATTGTTTTCAATTCCTCTTCCATATCTTTCAGAACCGTCTGGACTATATATTCCAGGAATTCTTCTGCAAGATCCATGTTGTCATTCAAATCATAGAAAGCAACTTCCGGTTCAACCATCCAGAATTCGGTCAGATGCCTTCTCGTTTTAGATTTTTCCGCCCTAAAGGTTGGACCAAAGGTGTAAACCTTACCAAGAGCCATAGCACCCGCTTCTGCATAAAGTTGTCCTGATTGAGTAAGATAAGCTTTACCAAGATCAAAATATTCTGTTTCAAATAAAGTGGAAGTTCCTTCGCAGGCAGCAGGAGTCAGTATAGGAGGATCCATTAAGGTAAATCCTCTATCATCAAAAAAATCTCTGATTGCTTTTACTATTCTGTGACGAATTTTTAATATAGCAACCTGTTTGGACGAACGAAGCCACAGATGACGATTATCCATTAAGAATTCAACCCCATGCTCTTTTGGTGTTATAGGATAATCACCGGCTTCGGAAATAATTTTTAGATTGGTTGCATCTAATTCATATCCGCCAGGTGCTCTCTTTTCTTCTTTAACTTTTCCAGAAACGGTTATGGAAGATTCCTGGCCGATTTTATCAGCAATTTCGAAAACTTCATCAGAGACATTCCCCTTAAAATAGACACATTGAAGATAACCTGTGCCGTCTCTTAATACAATAAATTTAATTTTTCCACTAGATCTTTTGTTGTATAACCACCCGCTCAATGTAACTTCTTTCCCAACGTGTTCTGACAGGTCTTTAATTGAAATCTTCGGCATTATGAGAATATTTTATTAGAAATTTAATTTTCAAATATACAGAGAGGGGTATATAAATGCAAAGAACTAAATATAGTTAGCTCATTGAAGGTGCTTTACTATAACCGGTTTGGCGGAATTAATTTTATCATTTTAATTAACTCAAAGTCTCGTTTTTTAACAATTATTTAATTGATCTCCATAAAATTTTTCTTGCTGTAAGAATAAACTTTCCTTATTTTTATCAATGTTATAAAATCTGATTGTATGCCTGCGTTAAGCTATTTTCTTAATAATCCTTCGACACGTTGTACAAAATCTAATGTTTTCTTTTTGCAATATTTATAATTTGATCGAGCATAAATCCAAGATTTTGGAACACCTTAGTTCTAATTAAATAAATCATCATTTCACAAAAAAGGGATGGGCAAATGAAAATACGAACTACAATGTTTTCATGTTTTCTGGCAATTCTATTCTTCGCAATTCAGACTATTAGTTTTGGCCAGGCAGCCACGACAGCAAGTATCAGTGGTACGGTCACTGATCAAAACGGTAATCCTTTACCGAGTGCTACCGTAATCGCGGTACACGTTCCGTCAGGAACTCAGTATGGTACAACTACGCGCGCTGACGGTAAATATAATTTTACCGCTGTAAGAGTTGGAGGACCATACCAGGTAACTTTCTCTTACGTTGGTTATCAGAAGCAGACTCACGACATAGCTAAACTGGTACTCAGTCAGAACTACTCACTTAATGTGCAGCTTGTCGAAACTGCGGTTGAACTTTCGGGAGTTACCGTTGTAGGAACCAGATCTGCAATAATTAACAAAAACAGAACCGGATCTGCACAAAACGTCTCAAGCAGACAATTGGAAGAACTTCCAACAATTAACAGAACTTTTGCAAGCGCTTCAAAAATGTCCCCATTGTTTTCCGGTACAGGTTATTCTGCAGCCGGAAGAAGCAATCGTTATAATAACATCCAGATTGACGGAACACAGTACAATGACTTGTTCGGTTTAGGTTCATCTGGAACTCCAGGCGGACAGGCTGGAACAAATCCAATCAGCATGGATGCTATCCAGGAATTCAACGTTGTGATAGCTCCTTTTGATGTAAGGCAAAGTGGCTTTACCGGTGGTGGTATAAATGCCATCACAAGAAGCGGTACAAACCAATTCCACGCTTCCGTATTCGGTTACGGCCGTAATCAGGATCTCGTAAACAAGAAATTAGATGGAGTGGATAATCCTGTTAGTGAATTCAAAGAATGGCAATACGGATTCCGACTTGGTGGGCCCATTAAAAAAGATAAAGCTTTCTTCTTCTTAAATGGAGAAATAACAGGACGCAATGAACCAGTACTGAACCTTGCATTAACACAAGGTCCTGCCGGTGTTGCTGATACTGCAAATCAAATTCAATCAATACTAGCCAGCCGTGGATTTAATACTGGTGGTTACGGTGCTTATACCATAAAACAACCAAGCGATAAGATATTTGCCCGCCTGGATTTTAACCTTTCAGAAAACAATAAATTAAGTGTTCACTGGAACTATGTGGATGCTAAGGAAGACATCTTAGGAGACAGGAGTGGTAGATATTTTAGTTTTGATTCTTATTTATACCAGTTTCACAATCAAACAAGCAATATTGTAGCACAATTAAACAGCACGCTTGGAAACAATATGGCGAATGAATTGACACTTGGCTACACAACGATTAGGGATAAAAGAGGCCCACAGGGAACTTTGACCCCCGAAGTACAAGTTGATGATATAGTTCAATATCATGCCGGTACAGACAGATACTCCTCAGCAAACAGTCTTGATCAGAATATTTTTGAACTAACGGATAACTTTTCCATATTCGCCGGTAACCATACATTTACAATCGGAACACATAATGAATTCTTTTCATTTACTAACCTGTTCCTGAGATCTTTCGCCGGAATCTATGAATACTACAGCTTAGCAGATTTGCGGGCAGGAAATGTAGGGTTTTACCAGAGAGTAATACCTTTAGTTGGTGACGGAGCGGCAAATTTCTCTGTACATCAGTTTGGGTTTTATGTCCAGGATGATTGGCAGGCTACACCAAATTTCAGGCTTACTTTTGGTTTAAGAGTTGATGATCCAGTTTACCCGGATACTCCTCCGCTAAACGATTCAGTCAGCGCATACTTCCCCGGTATATCAACTGCGTCAGCTCCAAGCGGAAATCTGCTTTGGTCTCCACGCCTTGGTTTTAACTGGGATGTGAACGGAGACAGAACGACACAGGTTAGAGGCGGTATTGGTATCTTTACCGGACGACCTGCTTATGTATGGATTTCAAACCAGTATGGCAACACCGGTAACACACAGGCTGAAGTTAGGGGAAGTGGAACTACACTTCAATTTTCACCGGATGCCAACAACCAGCCTGGCTTTGGTGACCCGGGAACATTTGCTGGTTCACGAACAGCTGAAATCGATTTAAGTGATCCAAATCTAAAAATGCCCCAGGTTATGAGAGTTGATCTCGGTGTCGATCATCAATTACCTATGGGATTTATTGGTACAGTTGAATTCCAGTATTCAAAGTCTGTTAATGATCTATCTTACCAGAAGTTAAACATAAGACCACAAGTAGGTACTGTAGCTGGTGGAAGACCATTATATGGCGGTACTGACAGTAAGAATGGTAATTTTTATGATGTTATGTGGTTAATGAA
>CAYPNM010000022.1:0-52722 GCA_964412105.1 uncultured Ignavibacteriaceae bacterium
AAATGTTTTTGACGGATTAGTTTATGGCCTGGTAACTGCAGGTGTGTTTGGGTGGCTGTGGCCAGCGACCATATAACCCGCTCTCACTCTTAATCCCTCTTCTTGTAAAGCAGAGGGATTATTTATCAGTTTGTCTTTGCTATAGGCAGATATATAAGACGGGCCGTTAACTGTCCCAAAAAATCCTTCGAACACCTGGTCTTACCGTTAGAATAATCATTATTTCAAATGTACACTTTATTGAATACGTTGTACATTCATATTAATGAACATCTAAACGGCAATATCTGAAGGGGAAGTAGTCAGGATGAATTTACTTGTCTATGGCGTGCCGGATCGTGATTAATTCAACAAATTAAATTAATAAATAAGAACTGACGCAGATGAAACTTATAATAGAAAATGTAAGCAAAGTATATAAAGGTTCCGTTTGGGGATTGAAAGATTTTAACATGGAACTCAATGCTGGCGTTGTTGGATTACTTGGCCCCAACGGTGCCGGAAAATCTACTTTAATGCGTATACTTGCCACAATTACGAGACCGACAAAAGGCCGTGTAATTTGGAATGGAAAGGATACTGCGAAGCATCCTAACGATTTACGCAAAATATTGGGTTACCTGCCGCAGGACTTTGATGTTTATCCTAATTTGAATGCAACGGAATTTCTCGAATACATGGCAGCGATCAAAGGACTGGATAAAATCACATCAGGTAAACGGATTGAAGAACTTTTGCAGGTACTTAATATTTTCGATAATCGAAAACAACCTCTAAGCGGATACTCAGGCGGAATGAAACAGAGGGTTGGCATAGCCCAGGCATTGTTAAATGATCCCAAATTTTTAATTGTTGATGAACCAACCGCCGGGCTTGATCCGGAGGAGCGTGTTAGGTTCAGAAGTTTACTTTCCGAATTGCCGGGTGAACGAATGGTTATACTTTCATCTCACATTGTATCCGATGTCGAAGCTACCGCAATGGATATCGCATTAATAAAAAAAGGGGAATTGGTTTTTAAGAAAACCCCCGGAGATATGATTGAAATGATGAGCGGAAAAGTCTGGGAGTTTGAGATCCAGAGCGATGAGCTGCAGGCATTGAAAGAAAAATTCATTATAAGCAGCACCTTCCGGCGCAAAGATGGAATAGTTGTGCGGATAGTTTCTGATGATAAGCCTTCACAAAATGCAAGTTTAGCGGCCCCTAAACTGGAAGACGCTTATCTTTATTACGTTTCCCCAAACGGAAGAGGCGCGTGATTATCATGTTTAGAGTTTTATATCAAATTGCACGTGCTGATTTCCTTGAACGAACGCGTCGTTATTCATTTCTTGTAACTACTGGAATATTGATTTATTTAGCTTATTTATCTTTTCCCCCCATCGACACAAAGTATCTTGTTGTCTCAATGCGTGATTACCGTGGCATTTATAATTCGGCATGGATGGGAAGCAGTATTGCTCTTTTATGCAATACACTTTTAGCTCTTGCAGGTTTTTACCTTATTAACAATTCCATTAAGCGTGATGATACAACAGGTGTCGGACAAATAATAGCAGCTACTCCTATTACAAAGTGGGCATACCTGTTTGGCAAATTTTTCAGCAATCTTGTTTTTCTAATGTCGATGGTGGGAATTGTTGCCGTTGCTGCAATTGGTATGCAGTTATACAGGGCCGAGTCTGCTACAATCGAATTATGGAAATTTTTCTCTCCAATAATTATTACCACTATACCTATGATGGCATTAGTGTCTGCCGTTGCATTGCTGTTTGAATCTGTAAGGTTCCTGCGGGGTGGTATCGGAAATGTTCTCTATTATGGTTTATTAATGGCTACACTCATGACTTCAATAGGGTTTGAGAATGAATACACATCAAAAGATCTGTCTCCAAGACCATTCGGAGTTTCTTTGATAGTAGGCAGTATGCAGAAAGCAGCTTATGAAAATTTCCCCCATGACTATAAAGGGGGTTTTGAGATCGGCGGCAGCCCCGTAAGGAACCACGTTATAACTTTTGTTTGGGATGGTGTTGACTGGAATCTTAATATAATACTTTGGCGCTTGTTCTGGATTGGCGTTTCATTTTTAATAACATTAATGGTTACACTATTTTTCAAACGGTTTGATCAATCCTATCAATACAGAAAAAAGAAAATGAAGAAAAATAAAATTCCGGATGAAGAGCAGGTTTTAACATTTCCTGTTTATCACAATAGAAATATTCAGCTTACACCGCTGGCAGAAAATAAAACCGACCGTTTAGCAGCATTGGTAATAACTGTAACAGGCGAATTAAAAATTATGTTAAAAGGACTGTATAAAATCTGGTATCTCGCCGCACTCGCTTTAATAGTCGTAAGTATCACGATACCAATTAATGTTGCACGTCAATTCATTGTTCCCTTTGCCTGGGTATGGCCTATTTTAATCTGGTCAAAGATGGGTAACAAGGAATTTAAATACAGAACTAATCAATATGTTTTTTCTTCACCTTATCCTGTGTTAGGGCAACTCCCGGCTTTGTGGCTGGCAGGTTTTTTTGTAGCGCTAATTACCGGAATAGGCTGGCCTGTAAGAATGTTTTTTGCGGGTGAATTTAGTTTAATTACTGTATGGCTTGTAGGCGCCGCTTTTATTCCTTCGTTGGCTTTAGCTTTAGGTATATGGACCGGAAGCAGTAAAATGTTTGAAGTTATCTATTTCATTTTGTGGTACGTTGGTCCAATGGATCAAACCCCGTTTCTTGATTTTATAGGTATTACCGGGAACAAACTCGCACCGGGGACTACATTCACATTTTTTGTCATAACCCTGGTATTGATTGTTTTTTCAGTGATCGGCCGAAGGCGGCAGGTTTATGTCTAACCGGCATTTTTATAGCTTTTAGCACAGAGACACGCCATCCTACCATAGTCGGGCAAGAGCGTGTCTCTATTTTAAAGTCAATTTTTACCAGATATTCACAACTTTGTCAGGTGGATTTCTCATTGGATCTCCTTCCTTAACATTAAAAGCTTTCCAGAATTCCGGCATGTTGCTTAAAGGGCCGATAACTCTGTATTTGCCGGGCGAGTGTGGATCGGTTTTTAATCCCAGCATTAATGCTTTATCTCTTTCATTGTTTCGCCAAACCTGTGCCCATGAAAGGAAAAATCTCTGTTCAGGAGTAAAACTATCAATTGTTTTATTTTCTTTATATTCTTTAGTCTTTTCAAAGGCGGTGAACGAGACTGTAAGACCACCCAAATCTGCAATGTTTTCACCTGTTGTTAACGCACCATTAATGTGCATTGAATCAATTGGCATATAGGAATTAAACTGATCAATAATTTTTTGGGCTCTTGCTTTGAATCTGTCGTTATCTTCCTTTGTCCACCAATCTTTTAAATTTCCCTCAGCATCGTATTTTCTACCTTGATCATCGAAACCATGTGTAATTTCGTGTCCTATTACTGCCCCCATTGCACCGTAGTTAACAGCATCATCTGCATCCTGGTTAAAGAACGGAGGCTGTAGAATTGCTGCCGGAAAAACTATTTCATTTCTTGTTCCACTATTGTAAGCATTGACTGTCTGTGGTGTCATCCCCCATTCAGTTTTATCGACAGGCTTACCAATCTTATTGAGGTTTCGCTCAACCGCAAATTCACTTCCTCTGATCATATTTGATGCATATGAATCTCTTTTGATTACTAATTTTGAATAGTCTCTCCATTTATCAGGGTATCCGATTTTTACAGTAAAATGTTTTAGCTTATTCAGAGCTTGTTCCTTAGTAGTATCGCTCATCCAGTCAGCGGCTTTTATCCTTTCTCCCATAGCTTCAAGCAAATTCTTTACAATAGCTTGAGCTCTTGCTTTTGCTTCCGGTGGAAATGTTTCCTTTACAAAAATCTGTCCAAGAGCCTCACCCAGTACACGGTTTGCGGAGCGTAATACTCTTTTCCATCTTTCCGGTAAAACTTTTGCACCATGCATAAATTTACCATTAAAATCGAAATTCTCATCTTCAAATGGCGAGCTCAAATAATTTGCAGCATCATCAACAACTCTCCAGGTTAAATAGACTTTCCAATCTGCTAAAGGAACATCCTTCATCATTACGGCTACTTCCTTAAAGAAGTCAGGCTGTGCAACATTAACATCTCCGGGATTTGAAAGCCCAATCCCGTTAAAAAATGTTTGCCATTCAAATCCAGGAGTTATTTCCTCTAGTTTTGAGAGTGTCATTTTATTATAGGTTTTATCCGGATTTCTCCTTTCAACTCTTGTCATAGAAGATTTTGCAAGGCGTGTCTCTATGTTCATTACAGTCTGTGCATTCTTTTCTGCTCTTGCTTTATTCTCACCTATTAGCATGAACATTCTTGCTACATGAGGGACATATTTTTCTCTGACTTCTTTAGAGCGCGCATCATCATTTAAGTAATAATCTCTATCTGGCAGTCCAAGCCCTCCCTGTGATAATTGTGAAATCACCATATCGCTGTTTTTTTCGTCTGCGGATCCGTAAAATCTGAACATAGGCGATACACCTTTTTTAAAAAGTGCGGCCATTACCTTGTATATTTGAGGGAGAGTATTAATCTCGGAGATTGTTTTAAGTTCCGGTTTAATCGGATTATAACCTTCTTTCTCTATTTGAGCAGTATCCATTCCCGTATAGTAAAAGTCTCCGATCTTTTGCTCGTTGCTCCCCGGCTCAGCATCTTTATTATCTGCTGCGTCCTCAAGTATATTTTTCAATATTTTATAGTTTTCTTCAGTTAGTATTTCAAATGTTCCCCATCTGCTGTATTCAGCTGGAACCGGATTATTTTTCAGCCAGCTTCCATCTGCGTATTCATAAAAATCTTTTGTAGGACTGACAGTCGTATCCATATTACTTCTATCCAATCCCTTGACATCATTTTCATCCTGAGAAAAAGTCAATGCCGGATATAATATCACTAACATGATCAGTATAATCAGTGAAAAATTAAATTTGCTTTTTGACATTATTACACCTTTAGTATAAATATAAATTATTACGTAATGAGCCGAAGCTTTTAAATATAATATTATTGACAATCATAATTAAGCAAAAAGTGATGGAAGAACTATAAACCTATAACCTTTTCAATTGAGGTAAATTGTAAATTTGGTTAACCAAAAATCAATCTATGAATCCGTTCATGTAATAATCATCTTATTAGAAGAAACAAATCCCTATTATTCATTGTCTAATTGAGTATGTTTTTCGACAGGCATTTTCAGGGGAAAATCGCTCTTCGATGCATAATTTGCCGTAGCAACTGGCCGGCAATAGACTAAATTTCTAACATTTAATAAAACGGGAGAAGTTATGAAATCCTTTAAAATTTTATCCATTCTTTTTCTTTCATTCTTTTTTATTTCTTCTTCATTTGCATTAAGTAAATTATCAGATGAAGACATGTCATCAATCAAGAAAACAATTCAGGAATTTGAAAAGAATATTGATACTCAAAATGCTAATGACATGGAGAAAATAATATCTACTAATTCTACTTTCGTTCAGGTAATTGCGGTTACGAAAAAAACAACTGAATATAATTCGACCGATTATCTTAGTGCCTTAAAAAACCGACAGATAGGCGGCTGGGAAAGACAACTTGATATTCAAAGTATAGATGCTGCAGGCAACACAGCATTTGCAAAAATTCAGGCTAAAGATGCCCGAATGACTTCAACCGGTTTTATTACTTTAGTAAAGGAAAATAATAACTGGAAAATTGTCTGTGCCACTTATTATATGGAACTTAATCAAAATAGTGCTAGCATTTAAAAATTAAAAACGGTGCAGCTATTTAATGCTGCACCACATTTTTTACCTTCCTTAAAAACAAGTAAATATTAATTGCATTTATAGCTCTGTACCATAAAGTCCCATACCTGAATAACTCAAAAAGATTAGCTGCTTAACTTGATGATTATTATTCTAACTATTATTATATATAATGAATCAGCTGAATCTATTCATTCCCTAAGCAATAGTTAAATTAAGATAATTTTATGAAGTGGTTTAATAAATGTGGTCATAAATAAAATAAGCAAATAATATTTCCAACAAAAAAGGAGAATAAAATGGAGCAAGTTTTTTCATCTTTGCGAAATCTTGCGGTTTTATATGGTATGGACATAATCTCAGCGATATTAATACTCGTAGTGGGATTATGGGTTGCAAAAATCATTAAGAGATTTTTGCATAAAGTATTAACTAATAGAGGTCTTGATAAAACAATAAATTCGTTCGTTACAAATTTAACTTATGTCGGATTAGTTGTCTTTGTAATTATTGCTACACTATCAAAAGTTGGTATTCAGACAACTTCATTTATTGCTGTTATCGGTGCAGCAGGTCTTGCTGTTGGCCTCGCTTTACAGGGAGCGCTTGCTAATTTTGCTGCCGGATTTCTTTTAATTTTATTCCGTCCTTTTAAGTCTGGGGACTTCATTCAGGCTGCGGGTAGCGCTGGAACTATCGAGGACATTCAGATGCTTTATACGCAGTTAAAAACACCCGAAAATGTTAAAGTCGTAATTCCAAACGGAAAATTAATGGGTGATATTATTGTTAATTATTCTGCCAATGATACAAGAAGAGCCGAATGGATCTTTGGAGTGGGTTATAACGACAATATGAAAAAAGTGAGAGAAATAATTCAATCATTAATAGAAAATAAAAAAAGGATTCTCACTGATCCAAAACCACAGATACTTGTTAAAGAATTGGCGGACAGCAGCGTAAATTTTGCTGTCAGAGCTTATATAAGCACAGGGGATTTTTGGAATGTCTATTTTGAAATGACTGAAAAAGTAAAGGAAAGATTTGACCAGGAGGGGATAAACATTCCATTCCCCCAACGAGATGTGCATATGTTCCAGGCAAGTTAAATAAACTTCCTACTAAAAGGTTTATTTATATAATTATTAATTAGAGTCCAATTAAATTGCGATCTTTGTTAAAAGTTCCGGAATATTATTAATACAGAGATCGCAATAAAATTCAATTACAAATATTATCAATCAACATCACCAATTGTATCTTTTCGTTCGTAGCCGTTGACAATGTTTTGATATTTCTTTTTATGATATAAATATTTATTTGGCAGGTTTAACTTTAGCCGAATTCTTTTTCTTTTTATACTTTAGGAAAATCAAAGGGAGTAATATAGTTATTGTAATGGCAGCTCCTGCTAAAAAGTCATCAGCTATTCCACGAACAAATGCCTGTGCTGTTAAATTTTGAACAATCAAAATTTTAGCCCTCGTTGCAACCTGACTTCCTGCTCCTCCCAATGATTGCTGTACAAAATACTTAAGTCCGCTTTGTATATGCTTAAATTCTTCAGAATATTGATTTACGGATTGACTATACATTGCAGTATGATAAATAACTCTGCGTGTAAGTAGGGTCCCTAAAATTGCAACGCCAAAGCTCCCACCTACCTGGCGAATAGTGTTGAACAATCCAGTAGCCTGCGCCATTTTTTCCTTTGGAATATTGTTTATTGCAACAGTGCTTAATGGGATAAACATAAATCCTAATCCGAATCCTCTTATAATGAGTGGCAGTAAAATGCCACCGTATTCAGTGTTAAGCGAGAGATCCTTATAGAAGTACATACTGAAAAAAGTTAAGATTATCCCGATTGAAATTGGAATCTTCGGATTTAATTTATCTGTCATCTTTCCTGCAACAGGTGACATAATGGCTTGGATAATACCTACTGGAAAAAATACAAGTCCCGCTTGTAGTGCTGTATAACCAAGAGAATTTTGCAGATAAATTGGCAATAGAAACGAATTACCAAAAAATGCCAGGCCGAAAATAAAGAACATTATATTGGATAATCCGAAATTGCGGTTCTTTAATATTCTTAAATCCAGTATAGGATTTTCGGTTGAGAATTCTCTTGCCAAAAAGATAACCAGGCTTATAAATGATATAAAGAAACAGGCTAAAATAAAATTTGAGGTCCATCCACCTGTATTCCAGGAGGAATTTCCATCTGAAAGTGCTAAAAGGAGAGCTATAAGAAATACGGTCATGCTGATAAGTCCTATCATATCGAACTTACCTCTTCTAGGAATTTTATATTCTTTTAAAATTATCCAGGCAGCAGCTACACCTATAATGCCTATTGGTACATTTATATCGAAGATTGCATTCCAATCGAATCTGTCAATTAAATAACCGCCGAACATTGGTCCGAGTGAAATAGAGGCCGCAGCGGCAATGCCCCAAAATCCCAGTGCGAATCCCCGCTGTTCCGGGGGAAATTCTCTTGTAATAATTGCCATACCGACGGGCATTATAAAGCCTGCACCTGCTCCCTGGATGATTCTGAAAAATATCAGCATGTTTTCATTCGCAGCCAAACTACAGAGCAAAGAACCGGCAGTAAACAATATCAATCCAAGATTATATGTACTCTTATAACCAAAATGATCTGCTATCCAGCCTGATGACGGAAAAATTACAGAACGAACTAGCAGATATACGGTTAATACCCATTCAATCTTATCTACACTTACGCTAAATGCAGCCATCATCTTAGGCATGGCGACATTTACTATCGAAGCATCGAGAACAGATATAAATGTGCCGAGCATAACTACCGCAAGCACGAGCCATTTGTAATATGAGCGTTCGTAAAGATTGGACAGTGCTGTTATGCTATTGTTATTTATATTCTTAGACATTATTTATTCTATTTATATTCAAATTATCCTAAATGGGCTTTTCATTTTTGATTCCTGTTTCAGTCAAAATCAACGCTCACAAAACTTATTGGATAAATGCATAATTATTATTGCAAATGGGAATCCTTCATTTCGTAGAGGTTTGAGTGATAAAGGACAGTTCGGAAAAAATATTGGGAGTGTGTCAGTAATATGGAATGTTAAAAAAATGTCGCATAATATTCATAGATGAATTAAAAAATATTTTATTCTTTTTCTTCAAATGACAAACTTGTGGCGGTACCTACTCCCTGTACGGATTCTGAAATTATTCCCATCTTAATATAAATCGGACGAATAAGCTTTCGCATATTGGGAAGGTTTTTCAGAAAGTATAAAGATCCAGCAAGGCAAAAGCCTCCTCCAAATACTAGAGTTAAAGGTGCTCCGATTATGCCGGCCGCTGTTCCTGCCAGCAAACTGCCGAAAGGGGCTACACCTCGGAATGACATTGCATAAAAACTCATCACTCTTCCGCGTTTATTATCTTCCACAATAGTCTGTAGCATTGTGTTGCTTCCGGCAAGTTGTATCATCATCCCGATTCCTGTCATGAACATAAAAACCATTGACAGCCACATATTCTGTGAAAGTGCGAATGCAATCAAACCAATGCCGAATGCAGTCGTAGAGTAAGCAATCAGCCTGCCGAGTCCGAGAACGCTTTTCCTGTTCATTAAAAATATTGCACCCGTAAATGCGCCGAAACCTGAAGCGCCCATTAAAAACCCGAACATATCAGCACCGCCATGCAAAATGTTTTTTACGAAGACCGGTGCAAGAATTCTTATCGGTGTACCCATAAAACTTACTACTGCCAGTAGTAGTAGAATTGATTTGATCGGCTTGAAACCAAATGCATATTGGTAACCCTCTTTTAATTCCTTAAGTGTTTCTTTTTTCTTTGTAGTAATTGGGTTGTGATTGAGTTCCATTTTGAGCAAAGAATATAAAACAGCTATATAGCTTATAGCATTGAGCAGAAAACACCATCCTTCACCAAATGCAGATATTAATATTCCTGCTACTGCCGGCCCAATAAGTCTGGCGCCGTTAACCATACTTGAGTTCATTGCTATGGCGTTTCCCAGATCGCTGCGGTTATCACCGACCATCTCGACCATAAATGATTGACGTGTAGGCATATCAGCAGCATCGAATACCCCAAGGATTACGCTTAATAAGATTATTTCCCATACCTGAATGGTATTGGTTAAGACAAGTGCAGCTAGAATAAAAGCCTGCACCATTGATAGCCCTTGTGTGTAAAGAAGGATTTTATGTTTATTTAATCGATCGGCGAGAACACCTGCAAAGGGTGTTACTATTAAAAGCGGTATTTGACCTGAGAAACCGACCACTCCAAGTAAAAATGCTGAATTTGTCAGCCGGTATACCAGCCATGTTAAAGCGATACGCTGAACCCATGTACCGATTACTGAAATTCCTTGTCCTGCAAAATAAAGGCGAAAATTTTTATGACGCAACGCTCTTATCGCGTTAAACCTTTCTCCGAATTTATTAACAAGACCTTCATTCTCATTTTTCATTCACATTTTACTCTGTACAAAACTTTTCATCGTGAGAAGAAAAGTCATAATGATCGCAAGAAGGTTTTCCGGAGTAAACCGGAAATTTTATCTGATTACATCTCCTACAGCTTTTTTCAAATTGTATGCATTAATTACATTTTGAAATATGACTCTCAAATGCAAAAGCTCTGCTTCTGAAAGAGAAGTCTCTGCATCCAGCAGATCAAGATTTGTAATTACACCATTTAAATATGAAACTTCCGCTCTCTTCACAGCCTCAGATGCCTGCTCAACCTGTAATTGTGTGCTTTTTAATTTGGCCTTGCTGGTTTCCAGATCAGAAATCGCCTGCTGAACTTCCATATTTATTTTCCTTTTCAATGCCGAGATTTGAGCATCATTTGCATTTAGATTAGCTTCTGCTTCTTGAATTTGTGCATCCTTTCTGTTTCCGTTAAAGATTGGAATGTTTGCAGAAATGCCTACAACCCAATTACCCCGCAAAACGTCTAAGTTTGGCATGAGACCGTTTTTTAGCCCATAACTTGCGATTGCATTAAGTGTGGGTGCGTCGCTGAGTGAAGCTACTTGTTTTTGCTGTTCAATTGATTTTTGAGCATCTTGTGCAATCTTTAATTCTTCCCGTTGAGTATAAGCGAGTTCAAGCAAAGAATCATTATTAATTGGCATTGATAATAGTGAAAGATCACCCTGGAGAACCAATGGCGAATCCACTGCCAAACCTAGAAGACTTTTTAGAGAGATCTCCTGTTTGGTTATTTCATTCTCTATATCAACTTTCTGATTTTCAGCAGATGCTACTCTAACTTTTGTTGTCAGAACCTCAAAATCTGTTGCGGTGCCGCTGTTAACCTTCTTTTGTGTCACATCGAGGTGTGACTCCAGTGTTTTTATCTGGTCGTTTTTTACATCTAGACTTTTTTCTAGAAATAGTATTGAATAAAATAATTTTGTTGTATTATAAGATAATTCATCCTTTATATAATTAGTTTTTTCCTGTGCTGTCAGTTTATAGGATTTCGTTAAGTCAAGAAGAGCATTCTTTCTCCCGAAATCAAAAATATTGTAGCCTGCACTTACATGGGCATCATAATTATTTGCAGGTGCCAGGATAAAAGATTCATTGCCGAATTGAATTGCAGGAATAGGGCCTATCCTTGCATAAGAAATATCAGCCTCCACATTTGGATAATCAAAGCTTTTCTGTTCCATTATTTTTGCTTCTGCTACGTTTACTTCCTGTTCCGCCTTATTTATCAGGGGTTGATTTTTTAATGCGAGCTGTATTGCTTCATTTAATGTTAGGTTTCCTTTAAAATTGTTTTGAGGATACACTGCATTAGTAAACGTTATTATGGCAATCACCGCCGCGATAATAATATTTTTTTTCATATCAAGTTTTCTCCATTCGTCATAAATAAAATTTATTCAACAGATTCAATCTTTGCCCCGCCCGTTTTTTTATGGTATTTAAGAAAGAAAAGCGGAACTAATATTAATAGGGTTATTGCCGCACCAACCAGGAAGTCATCTGCAATTCCCTGTATGAAAGCCTGGTTGATTACGTGTTGTGATATCATAGCTTTTGCACGCATCATTGTCTCGGCTCCATCTCCTCCCAGCGAGCGTTGCACAAAGTGTCGCAAACCGTAAACTGTGTTTTGAAACGCAGCAGATGTAGGATCGAGCGCTTCGCCAAACATTGTTCTATGATAAATGACTCTTTGTGTTAGTAATGATCCTAATATAGCTACACCGAAACTGCCGCCTACCTGCCGGATTGTATTAAACATACCGGTTGCCTGGGCCATCTTTTCTTTTGAAATGTCATTTATAGCAATTGTGCTTAATGGAATGAACATAAAACCAAGTCCGAATCCTCTGATTACCAGGGGTATCATTATATCTTTATATTCGGTATAGAGTGAAAGATTCCTGTAGAGGTACATACTGAAAAATGTCAAAATTATGCCAATCGTTATCGGAATCTTAGGGTTCAGCTTATCTGTCATTTTGCCTGCTATTGGTGACATTATAGCCTGAATTATTCCGACAGGGAAGAATACGAGCCCTGCCTGCAAAGCAGTATAACCAAGGGAATTCTGCAGGTATATCGGCAAAAGAAATGCATTGCCGAAAAATGCTAGTCCAAAGATGAATAACATTATATTTGCAAGGCCGAAATTTCTGTTCTTCAGAATTCTCAGATCAAGTATTGGATGTTTGACCGTCAGTTCGGTAGCAATAAAAATTACGAACCCGACAAATGAAATGGCAAAACAGGTTAAAATAAAATTAGAAGTCCAGCCTTCAGTGTTCCAGGCAGCATTACCATCTGAAAGCGCAAGCAATAGAAATGTTAAAAACAAAGTCATAGAGATAAAACCGATTAGGTCAAAAGACCGGGTAGTCTCTGTCTTGTATTCTCTTTGAATGATTAATGTAGCTACAATTGCCACTATTCCAACGGGAACGTTTACATCAAAAATTGCATGCCAGCTGAAACTGTCGATCAGATAACCTCCTATCATTGGCCCAAGAGAAACAGATGCAGCAGCTGCTACTCCCCAGAAACCTAAAGCTGTTCCTCTTTGTTGAGGTGGGAATTCTCTTGTTATTATTGCCATTCCAACAGGCATAATAAAACCGGCGCCGGCTCCCTGTATAAGTCTGAACATGATGAGCATATTTTCGTTAGTGGACAGACTGCAAAGTAGTGAACCTGCTGTAAAAAGAAGCAACCCCAGGTTATAAGTTTTTTTATATCCTAGGTGATCGGCAATCCACCCGGATGATGGCAAAATAACCGCAAAGACAAGTAAGTATCCGGTCAATACCCATTCGATCTTATCTACACTTGTGCCGAAAGCAGCCATCATTTTAGGCAAGCCCACATTCACAATGGTAATGTCGAGCACAGCCATAAACGTTCCAAGCATTACATTCGCAAGGACTATCCACTTATAAAAAGAGTGTTCTTGGAAGTTGGAATAGGATAACGAAGCCTCGCTATTTTTATTATCTGCCATGCGTTACTTTACCTTGACCTTGATCTCAACTGACATGCCGGGCAGAAGACTTATGCCGTTTGACGGATCTTCCTGTCCTTTTACTTTTACCTGTCTTATTGAAATCTTAACAGGAACTCTTTGTGTAATCTTTGTGAAATTACCGGCTGCATTCGATGGGGGAATTAATGAAAATTGCGATGCTGTACTCGATCCTATTTGAAAAATTTCGCCTTCAAATTCTCGGTCAGGATATGTATCTACAGAAATTTCTGCTTTATCTCCTATGTGTATTGAAGCTAATTTCGTTTCTTCAAGGTCGGCTGTTACCCAAATATCTTTCAGGTTGTAAATTGTAAAAATCGGTTCCCCCGCCGTTACAACGTCTCCCGCCAGTACCCATCTCTTTGCGACAACTCCGTCCATCGGAGCATATATTTTCGTATTGTTGAGATCCGTACTGATAACGTTCAGCTGGGCCCTTGCAGTTCCTATCTTACTCAAATCGATATTATATTCTGCCTTTGCAGCCTCGTACGCTTTCTGTGCGTGATCATATTGCTCTTTTGGAATAATCTTATCTTTATATTGTTTCTCTGACCTGTTAAAATCATCGAGCGCTTTCTGCAGATTAACTTTTGCAAGATTAATACTTTCATTTGCAAGTCCGAGTAAAGCTTTTGCTTGTTCCTCCTTCGCTTTTAAATCCGTATCGTCGAGCTGGACGAGAAGCTGTCCCTGTTTTACAGTGTCTCCTTCGTCAACATTAAGTTGAGTAATTCGTCCGAGTATCTTGGAGCTGATCGATAATTTATTTCCATCGATGAAAGCGTCATCTGTTGATACATAACCTAGCTGACCGATATACCAGTAGATTCCGCCGATTGCTGCAAGCAAAATTATGAAGAAAGGTATTAGAATTCTTTTCTTCCGGTATAAGGGAACTTCATTTATACTTTCATCTGCGTTGTTCTTCTTTTCATTTTCCATTTACTTTATCCTTTTAATTAGATATTAAAATTTCTAACATTTGATTCCTTTTACAAATATCCTGACAGCCGTTGTCATTTCTTCTTTTAATTCTTTATAAGATCTGTTATCCATTTGTTGTCCTGCCATCGTTTTCAAAGTCCTTAACCTTAAACCTTGCAGAATATGTAGCAGAACTTTTACTGCATTCTCTTCTATGTCTTTTTTAAATTCATTCCTCCTTTTACCTTCATCGAAAATCTTGTTCATTAGCTGCAATTCTCGCTCTTCAAAACTTTTATAATATTCTTTGAACTGTGATTTCTTCTCTATAAAGGAATAAAACGAAAGCGCTCCAAGATTAAATAACTTCTGGAAGTATTTTAATCTAAGATCAACGTATTGCAATAATTTATCTTCAGCACTGGTTTCATTTTGCAATACTAGTTCGATCTCGCTTACAAATTCATTCTGTTCCTGCATGAGAACTTCCTGAAAAAGGTTTTCCTTAGTCGGGAAATAGTAATACAAAGACGCCTTTCCCATTTCAACATCCCCGGCTATCTCATCCATTGTAACCTTGGAATAGCCGAAATGGGCAAATCTTTTCCTGGCTGCCTTTATTATTGCTTCTTCTTTAGATTTATCTTTTATCATAAGGATCAGGCTTTTGGCTTCGACTAAATTACTTAAACGGTCGAATTATAAGATAAGTTCCACGGAATTATTTGTCAAGAAATATTTAGTTAGTTCTTGGTGAATTTTTGCGATATTGGAATAATTTCCGCCCTTAAAAATCGGCTGTTGGTTCACTATAATCTATAAATGCTTTTTGGATCGATACTTATTGCTTTAATTAAGTTCATTATCTAACTTATGAAGGATTATAATCTGGCAATATTCAGCTCGGAATTGCGGAAAAGCAGAAATTCAGTAGTCAAAAACCTTAATATTATACAGAAATAATTCTTAATAAAGCTGGGAATATCCTATGGAAAAAGAGAAACTGCGATCACTGCAGGCGCCATTAAAAGAGCAATACAGAGAGGAACCCGAATCAGCCATGGTAACATTAAAAGCACAGGGACGGATCGGGGAAGGCGTGTCCTGCAAAATAGAGACAGGAAGAGCTCTCGCAGAAGCGGGCCTGCATCCGGCAACTGGTGGAAACGGTTTAACTGTTTGTTCCGGCGATATGTTGCTCGAAGCGCTGGCTGCGTGCGCCGGAGTAACCCTGAATGCTGTTGCCACTGCCAAGGGGATAAAGATAGATGAAGGAATTGTGCAGACCGAAGGTGACCTCGATTTTCGCGGAACCCTCGGCGTTTCGAAAGAAGCACCAGTCGGATTTCAAAATATTCGGCTTAAGTTTATTCTCAAAACGGATGCTTCGGATGAAGAGCTCTCTACACTTATTAAACTTACTGAACGGTACTGTGTGGTTTTTCAAACTTTGAATTCTCCTCCAAATATTAGCATATCTCAGCAGTTGACAAAAAGCTGATTTAGATTTGCTTAAAATTCTAGTTGCTTTAATTATACTCATTAATTGAGTTATTCTATATAATGAAGGGTACCCTTTCTGGATTTCCACTTAATTTCATCTAAATATGATCATTGCAATGACCAATACCTATCAATAACTTCTTATCCAAATTTTTTGCATATTGCTGGCAAGGTTTTGATAACACAAACTTATAGCGAGCATTATATGCCCGAACTAAAGGCCAATAAAAAGCTAAAAAAAGAACTCCGGCTGCTTGATGTTTATGCAATTGCAACCGGAACTACGCTGAGCGCAGGATTCTTTTTATTGCCCGGCATAGCTGCACAACAGGCAGGCACAGCAATGATATTTTCCTATATAATTGCTGCAATTCCTTTGGTACCTGCAATGTTTAGTATTGCAGAACTGGCGACTGCAATGCCCCGCGCAGGAGGAGTTTATTATTTCCTCGATCGTTCGCTCGGCCCGCTTGTCGGGACTATAGGTGGAATAGGAACGTGGCTGGCTCTGATTCTTAAAGTTGCTTTTGCTTTGATTGGAATGGGCGCCTATCTCGAATTGTTTTTCCCCAATCTTCCAATAGTATTAATTGCAATTCTTTTTGCAATTGCGATCGGTATATTAAATTTATTCGGAACAAAGAAAAGCGGAAAATTTCAAATACTTATGGTAATAGGATTGTTGGCAATTCTTGCTGTATTTATCGGCGGTGGATTGAATTCAATTCAGGCTGTTCATTTCAATGCTATTTTTACAAACGATCTTAAATCAGTTCTTTCTACTGCCGGTTTGGTATATATCAGTTATGTCGGTGTTACTAAGGTCGCAAGTCTTTCTGAAGAAATAAAGGATCCTGAGAGAAATATTCCAAGAGGAATTTTTATTGCGCTGGGCAGTGCGTTTGTAGTTTATATTTTAGGTACAGTTGTAATGGTTGGTGTAATTCCAATTGATAAACTTGCCGGGGATCTAACACCTGTGGCTACCGCATCGGAAATAATTTTTGGAAGGACAGGAACTATTTTTATTACAATCGCTGCGCTAATGGCATTCTTATCCGTCGCTAATGCGGGTACGTTAAGTGCTTCACGTTATCCTCTTGCTATGAGTCGTGACCATATGCTGCCGAGGTTATTCCAGAAGATAGGAAGCAACGGTACCCCGTTCATTGCAATTCTGATGACAGTCTTAGTTATAGTTTTAATATTGGTTATATTTGATCCTGCTAAGATTGCAAAGCTTGCCAGTGCATTTCAATTATTAGTGTTTGGTTTTATATCTCTAGCAGTCATTATCATGCGGGAAAGCAAAATCGATTCTTACGATCCCGGATACAGGTCACCGATGTATCCCTATCTTCACATAATCGGTATATGTGCACCTATCTGGTTAATAATTGAAATGGGATTTTTGCCTATTGTTTTTTCTTTGGGACTCATTTCGATCGGAAGTGCCTGGTACTGGTATTATGCAAAGGATAGGGTAATCAGGAATGGGGCAATATATCATATTTTTGAGCGGCTCGGTCACGCCCGCTACCAGGGGCTCGATAGAGAATTGCGTGGGATATTAAAAGAAAAAGGTTTAAGGGAAGAAGATCCTTTTGATTTAATCGTTGCGAGAAGCTTTGTAATTGATTTAAAAGATCCTGAGGATTTTGAAACCGTTGTTAATAAAGCATCTGTTTGGTTATCACAATTTGTAACTCATACATTTGAAGAATTAGAGCGGGAATTTCTTGAAGGCACAAGAATAGGCGCAACACCTGTAACCCATAATATTGCTTTACCTCATCTAAGAATGAAAGGATTTCAGCAGCCTGAACTGGTTTTAGTAAGGTGCAAACAGGGAATTACCATAACATTGAATAATCCATTAACAGATTTTGAAGAGAAAAAAGAATTAGTAAATGCAATATTTTTCCTGGTTAGTCCTGAAAGCAATCCGGCTCAGCACCTGCGAATGCTTGCCCAGATTGCCAGCAGGGTAGATGAAGAAAGTTTTGCCGATGACTGGGAATCGGCAGAAAATGAGCAGCAATTAAAAGAGGTTTTGCTGCACGAAGAAAGATATTTCACTTTGATAGTAACTAATAACACAAGCTCTAAAGAATTAATCGGTAAAAAGTTAGCGGATGTTGATTTTCCCGAAGGCTGTCTCGTAACCTGGATGAGAAGAAGCGGCCTGGAGTTGATTGCACACGGTAATACCTTTTTACAAGAGGGGGATGTGCTGACAATTATAGGTGAGCCGGATGGGATAAATCAGATAAGAAAAAAATATTCATAGTCAAAACTTTATATTTAAAAATGAAACAGCCAAAGTTAGTTCCTTTTAAAAATCCACACAGTTACTCGGATAAAGAAATGTTACAAAGGTCAAGCGAATTCTATGAAACTATGAAGCAGCGGCGCACGATCAGAGAATTTTCCGATGAACCGGTACCGCGGGAAGTTATTGAAAATTGTATTGCAACTGCAGGCACTGCGCCTAATGGTGCAAACATGCAGCCCTGGCATTTTGTAGTTGTCGGGGATAAAGATATTAAAAAAAGAATAAGGGAAGCTGCAGAAGAAGAGGAGAAAATTTTTTACAGTCAACGTGCACCAAAGGAGTGGCTTGATGCCCTGGCTCCTCTTGGTACCGATGAACATAAACCTTTTCTGGAAACAGCGCCATATTTAATAGTAATCTTTTTGAAAAAATTTGAGATTTTACCTGGCGGCGTGCAGGCTAAAAATTATTACACTGCTGAATCAGTGGGAATAGCTACTGGTCTTTTAATTACTGCAGTTCATAATGCCGGTCTAGTTTCATTAACGCATACTCCAAGCCCGATGAATTTTTTGAATCACATCTTAAACAGGCCGAGTAATGAAAAACCGTTTCTAATACTGGTAGTTGGTCATCCTGCAAAAGATGCAAAGGTTCCTGAAATCAGCAAAAAGCCTCTGAAGGAGATTCTTGAATTCGTTTGATTAATTATCCTTCTCAAATTTTGAATTTACTTTGGTAGTTGCCCATAATGTCTCATTTTAGGACACAATAACAGGCACTTACCCACTAGCCTTCAACCAGCCTTCAGGTGGCCTTAAATGACTTGCTGGTCAGCAAATCTTAGCAGTAAGAGTCTCAATATGACACAGCCTTCCATATTCACATCTGCGGACAAACGCATTGTATAGTATCGAGCTAATTGAGCTTTTTTAAATCTGATGGTAACAGATTTTAGATTATAGTCATATGAAGTTATAAAAATAAGGATGATTATGATAATCAATTTTTCCCGGAGATTATTAATTTCAGCCGATGACATTAATATCAATATACTTGCCTTCACAGCAATAAATTTATAAGTTCCTTTAGCCTAAGCAACTAATATTTATTTCACTTTACCAAACTACGGAGCGCATTTTATGCAGAACAATCACAATGTAACCTCAAAACGTGAGCGCAGTTTTTTTGGAGATGTGCTCGACTATTTTAACAAAGCTGCGCAATTCACAAAATATCCTGCCGGTTTGCTTGATCAAATTAAAGACTGTAACAGTGTTTATGAAATGAAATTTCCTGTCAGAATAAAAAATCAAATAAAAGTTATAACAGCTTTTAGAGTGGAACATAGCCAGCATAAGTTACCTGTCAAAGGAGGAATCAGATTCAGTTTATCAGTAAATCGTGATGAAGTAATGGCTCTTGCCGCTTTAATGACTTATAAGTGCGCCGTTGTAAATGTCCCATTTGGTGGTGCTAAGGGAGGAGTATGCATAAATCCCAGAGATTATAACGAAGTAGAACTAGAACATATAACCAGGAGATATACTTCTGAATTAATTAGGAAGAATTTTATTGGACCTGGAATAGATGTACCTGCACCTGATTACGGAACCGGTGCCAGTGAAATGGCGTGGATTGCAGATACATACGCCGCATTTAATCCTGGAACAATAGATGCGCAGGCCTGCGTTACAGGTAAACCGATCAGCCAGGGTGGGATAAGAGGAAGAACGGCAGCTACAGGTAGGGGAGTCTACTTCGGAGTTAGAGAATGTTTATCTAATAAATCCGATTTGAAACAATTAAGTTTGGAAACAGGCATTGAAGGGAAAAAAGTTGTAGTGCAGGGCCTTGGAAATGTTGGTTACCACTCTGCAAAATTTTTTTCTGAGGCTGGCGCTAAAATAATTGGTGTCGCAGAATATGAAGGTTCTATTTTTGATTCGAAGGGAATTAATATTGAAAAATTAATGAAACATAGAAAGGAAAACGGTACCATTTTGAATTTCCCCGGAGCCAAAAATTTGAAGAACAGAAGCGATGCTCTGGAACTTGAATGTGATGTATTAATTCCTGCAGCTCTTGAAAACCAGATCAATTCGAGTAATGCAAATAGAATAAAAGCAAAAATTATTGCGGAGGCAGCAAATGGTCCTGTTACTCCTGAGGCCGAAAAAGTTTTGCTAAAGAAAAATGTTTTAATTATACCTGATCTTTATTTAAATGCTGGTGGCGTAACTGTATCTTATTTTGAATGGCTGAAAAATCTTTCTCACGTAAGATTTGGAAGAATGGGGAAAAGATATGACGAAATAATTAATCAGACGCTGGTGGAATCAATTGAATCGGCAATAGGAAAAAAGCTGGATGAGCCATCAAAAAAAATTTTTACACATGGGGCTGATGAAGAGGATCTTGTTAATTCAGGACTTGAAGAAACAATGGTGGGGGCATATAATGAAATAAGAGAAACTTTGAAATCAAATAAAAAAATACCGGACCTACGTACAGCCGCTTTCGTAACAGCTATTAATAAAGTAGCCGAATCATATTATGCGCTGGGGATATTCCCTTAGTTAATAAGTTGCTGATCGATTATATGGTTTCGCATAATCAGACCCACCCGCGAAGCTTACAGGCCTCAGCAACTCGCGCTACGCCTACTACCATTGCTGCAAGGCGCGGATGAACTTTTTTCTCTTTAACCGCTTCCATTACGGTGTGATAAGCTTTTGTTAGCTTATCATCAAGTCTTTTGTGCACAAGTTCTTCATCCCAGAAATATGAATAATTATCCTGAACCATTTCAAAATAGGAAACAGTAACTCCGCCGGCACTGGCAAGTATATCCGGAATTACGTGTATTCCTTTTTTATTTAAAATGATATCGGCCTCAGGTGTAGTAGGACCGTTTGCCAGTTCGCAGATTACTTTAGCTTTTACGTTATTTGCATTTTGGGATGTAAGAGCATTTTCTAGGGCTGCTGGGTATAAAATTTCAACCTCAAGTTCTAACAACTGTTCGTGTGGAATCTCTTTTGCTCCGGGAAAACCTAAAACAGACCCTGTTTTTAATTTATGTGTAACAAGTTCCTTTGAATTAAATCCATCAGGATTATAAATTGCGCCTCTCGAATCGCTGACTGCAACCAGCTTTCCTCCCCCAAGAATTTCGTGATGGAGCAAAGCCGCCCTTTGACCGGCATTTCCAAAACCCTGAATAGCAAATGTTTTTGTCGGATCAAATCCGTATGATTTGCATGCTTCCCGCACCGTATAAACTCCACCACGTGCGGTGGCGTCTCTTCTTCCTTCAGTTCCGCCGATCTGCTGAGGTTTGTCTGTCAAGACGCCGGGTTCGTGCCTGTTTGTAATTGTTTCGAACTCATCCATCATCCACGACATTGTTTGAGGGTTTGTGTAAACATCGGGAGCCGGAATATCTTTTTTTGCTCCAATTAAAGGAGCTATTGCGCGTATATATTCACGTGAAAGGTTTTCCAGTTCTCTGTTAGACATATTCTTAGGATCGCAGCACACACCCCCTTTACCGCCGCCAAGCGGAAGATCAACAACTGCAGTTTTCCAGGTCATCCAGCAGCCGAGCGCTCTGATTGTATCGACTGTTTCGTCCGGATGAAATCTGATTCCGCCTTTTGCCGGTCCCCTTGCATAATTATATTGAATTCTGTAACCCTGAAAGATTTTAACTTTCCCGTCATCCATTCTAACATGCAGAGTAAAATTAAATTCTCTCTGTGGCCTGACTAATAATTCAGTAGTTGCATCATCTAAATTTAGAATTTTAGCTGCTTCTAATATTTGTTGTCTGGCTACATTAAATGAATTATATGATTCCATTATTTTATCCCTCGGGCTTATTTTTATCTTTTGCCTTATCCGGCTTGGGCTCAGTTTTGGTAGGAACATCAAGAATTATTCTGTACCAGCAGTTCTTACAGGTTAGTGCACGGTCAACCTTCAGCAATACCTGTTGCCATGGGCTCAATCTGTGTCCACAATGAGGACATAATTCTATAGTTTCGGCACTTTCCTGTGATTTCCCGTTTTCCAAATTACCCCTCCGGTTTGTAAATTACTCCTTTATTCTGGTGTCCGTTCATTTTTACAACTATTGGTGAATCAAAATGTAAAAGCTTCGTAAAATCCTTTGACGATTCCGATTTTTGGGTCAACAGCCAGTTCCAGTCTATTAATCCCTGTTGTTTGTGACTATTAACGTGAAAGTATCCTATCATAAAAGATGTCAGGTTTTGAAAGAAATGTGAGCCTTGTGAAGGCTCAACTGCAAAATCTTTAAAGTTTGATTCAATAATTGCGCGTGCCCCTGCGATTTGTTCCCAGTTGACAGGTATTCCAAGCCACGGGTCAAGCGATCCCCATCTTCCTACACCAATCAGAAGATACGGTCTGTTTTCATCCATCAGTTGTGCATTAAATTGGCTGACTTCTCTGGCCACATCGCGGCTTTTTGATCTTTCGAACAGATTATAGTCTACATAAACAATATCGAATATATCATTCATGACCCCGTCACCTAATACCTGTTCACTATAGCAGATTAATGTTTCAGGTTCGAATTTTTCAATTGTGATTTCTTCGTGTTCCCTGTTGATTACTAGAGGTCTCATCTGAAGCAATCCGAATTCAATCGGCCTGCCCTTAGGTACTGACATATTAACTGCAAACTCAATTTCAACAGGAGTTCCCATTCCCCAGGTACCCATATCAAGCAGCAAATCTATTATTTCTGGCAGAGGGAAAAATTTATGCTTCAGCATAGGCCCGAATGTCACCATCCTTATTCCCTGTCTTGAAAGTCCGTCAGAGATGGAATCATTTTCAGGTGAGTATGTTGACCCGATCAAATTTAATGTTCCTTCTTTCTCTGCCATATCCAATCCGTATTTTACGGTTAACATATCATGTGTTACGAAGCCAAAATCGGATTTGCCGTCAAGGTTTAATGCATAAAAGTCTTTCTGGCTGCTGTCGAGAGACTCTTTCGTGGAATAGAATTGAATCAGGTCAGTTGGATATTTGGGACAAAATCTTACTGTGTTTCCGCCATCAACAACAGTCTTGCCTAATCCAAGGGCAACTGATACAATTCCATCGGTGGATTTTTGTGGAGCTATCGGGTAAAAGTTGAAGGATTTAGCCACACCTGAAAACTCGGGATAAAATTTGTGATCATGATTCGCACCAATCATTTTTTGAATTATTACCGCCATTTTTTCTTCTTCTAATCTATAACTGGTAATTCTTATGTAATTTTTGGCCCCCTGGTAAAAAGTAGAAGCATAAACTCTTTTTATTGTGTTCAACAAGTCATTCAACTTAATCAGAGGATTAGAATGATTGTTTGGTATCATATAAGTCTCATAAACACCGGCAAACGGATGATACTGTGAGTCCTCAAGCAAACTTGAAGAACGTACTGCTAGGGGGCTATGTACTATATCCAGAAATGCCGCCAATTCTCCCAGTATATCTTCAGGAAACTTTTCAGCCTCCAGAAAGCGGCGGGTGATTTCTTCATCATTGTCGCAGCTAAGAGCAAAATTTCTAAGATTATTTTCTTCTAGGAATTGATCAAATACATTAGTCCCTACAACTACGGCAGTTGGTACTGAAATCTGTACATCTTCAAACTGATCTCTAACATTGTAATTATTTATTAAGGTGTTTACAAATCCAAGACCGCGCGCTTTTCCGCCAAGTGAACCGCCTCCGATTCTTGCAAAGCTGCTGTTGGGATCGAAAAATTCTTTTACAAAATCAGCAATTATTCCTCTTTGTCTTAGATTCCTGTAGTTGTGCAGGGAGTTTATTAAATCTTTTCGAAGATCTTCCACTGAAGCGTAATCGGTAACTTTTCGCGGTCTTAATTGATGAGCAAGCCAGAATTCTGTTCTTGCTTTTAACCAGTTTGAAAAATGGTTCCTCTCTCCGTGAAATCTTAAACTTTCTTCCGGTACTACTTTTAGTTGTTCTTCCAGGCTTTTCAGGTTAACTGCTCTGCCAACCTCAACTCCTTCAGGTGTTCTGAAAATAAAATCGCCAAAGCTGAAATTTTGGATCATAAACTGTCGCAGTTCGTTGAACAGCAGACGGGAATCTTTTAGTACAAATGAAACACCGATTTTTTTTGCTGCACTTGAGTGTTTGGAATTATTTGATGCAAGAAGTATAGGAATATCAGGATGTTCTTTCTTTATATTTTCAGCGAGCTCAAGCCCTGCTAAAGTGTCCTGCCTTCCATCCTTTGGAAAGTCAACGTCTGAAATTACTCCCAACACAAGGTCTTTATATCTTTGATAATAATTCCACGCCTCTTCATAGTTGGTGCAAAGGAGAATCTTAGGTCTTGCTCTCATTCTCAGGAATCTGTGTGTTAAGTTAATTCCTTCGGATATAAGTCTCTGTGACTGGTTAAGAATTTCTGTGTAAATAACAGGAAGGAAGGAAGAATAATATTTTACGTTATCTTCAATAAAAATTATATTTTGAACACCTACAATTCTGCTGTCATGATCGACATTCATCCTGTCTTCAAGATATTTAACTATTGCAATTATGATTCTGAAATCTCCCTGCCAGATGAAAATTTTATCAAAGGCAGAAATTTCAGGCTTCAGCAAAAGGTATTTTAATTCTTTGTTATCGTGCGCCAGGAGTACAACCGGAATATTTAAACCAGATTCTTTTACAAGTGTGGCAAAATTTATCGGATGCATATCTTCGATATGAAGAGTTGTAATAATCAGGTCGAATCTTTTTTCTTCCTTGGCCAGCGCAATTGCATCTTTACCACTGGATACTCTTGTAAGTTCGGGGGAGTGGCTGAGGTTCAATCCTTGGTATTCGTTTCGGATTAATTCATAGAGACGGCCATCCTCTTCGAAAAGATATAAATCATAAAGGCTTGAGACGAGAAGAATATCCCTAATTCTTAGTCTCATCAGGTTTTGAAAACCCTGGAACCGTGTACCATAACCGTGCTCAACCCAGTAGTCATCAAAACTGTTTTTTATTTTGTCAATATTTTCCAGCATAATGGCCTGAGTATATTGGGGGTTACTCAATTATACGAAATTACTTTTACAAAAAATAGAGGCATTCAATTCAATAATTGAATGCCTCAATAATCGGTACATTATTGTAAAGCTAGACTACACCTTGATCCATCATAGCATCGGCAACTTTCAAAAATCCTCCAATATTAGCGCCATTTACGTAATTGCCAGGGGTTCCGAACCTATCGGCCATGTGAACACAGGTTGTATGAATATCTTTCATAATCATTTTTAACCTGTTGTCAACTTCTTCTCTGTTCCATGGCAAACGCATACTATTTTGTGTCATTTCAAGTCCTGACACAGCAACACCGCCGGCATTAGCAGCTTTTCCTGGTCCATAAAGTATTTTCTTATCAAGGAAAATCTTCACTCCATCAAGTGTGGTTGGCATGTTTGCTCCTTCACTAACAACGTAAACTCCGTTCTTGATTAGATTCTGTGCATCTTTTCCGTTTATTTCGTTTTGTGTTGCACTAGGGAATGCGCACTGTGCCTTGTGGTTCCATAGTGGATTATAATCAGCTTTTGGATCGATAGGAGTGTAAACAGCATTTTTGTATTTGTCGACGTATTCTTTAATTCTTCCACGTCTGACATTTTTCAGTTCCATTACGAATTCAAGTTTATCTTTATTGATTCCTTCCTCATCGTAAATATATCCATTAGAATCGGAGAGAGTTATAACTTTAGCTCCGAGTGAAATTAATTTATCGACAGTATATTGAGCAACATTTCCGCTGCCTGAAACGAGACAGGTTTTTCCTTCAAGAGTTTCTTTTTTAGTGGTCAACATTTCTGCTGCAAAATAGACTGCTCCATAGCCGGTAGCTTCAGGCCTTATAAGTGAGCCTCCCCAGTTCAGACCTTTACCTGTTAATACTCCTGTGAATTCGTTTCTGAGTTTTTTGTACTGACCAAATAAGTAACCAATCTCTCTTCCACCGACTCCGATATCACCTGCCGGAACATCTGTATTTGGTCCAATGTGTCTGAAAAGTTCACTCATAAATGCCTGGCAAAACCGCATAATTTTCAAATCACTTTTTCCTTTCGGATCAAAATCAGATCCGCCTTTTCCTCCTCCCATCGGAAGAGTTGTCAGGCTGTTTTTAAATACTTGTTCGAATGCGAGAAATTTTAATATTCCGAGGTTAACTGATGGGTGAAAGCGTAATCCTCCTTTGTATGGGCCGATTGCGCTGTTCATTTCGATTCTGTAACCCTTGTTGATGTTAACTTCTCCCTGTTCATCAACCCAGGGTACGCGGAAAGTGATAACTCTCTCAGGTTCAATAATTCTTTCCAGTATTTTTGCCGCTCGGTACTCCGGATGTTTTTCAAATACAAGCGAAAGAGATTCTGCAACTTCTTCTACTGCCTGATGAAATTCGGGCTCAGCAGGATTTTTTGCTTTGACTTCCGCAATCAAATCCTTTGTGTAACTAGACATGATCGCCTCCTTGAGTTATGTATAGTGTGTATGTATTTCAGCGTAAGGTTAGTTTATATATCTACGCCTTTTTTGAAGTAAACTCTGTCCCCCTAGATTTTAAGTGAAATTTTATTTTCCCGGTTTTAGTATAATACCTTTATTCTGATGCCCGCTAATTTTTACTGATACAGGCTCTTTAAAATACAGATGTTTTACGTAATTTGTTTCATTAATTGGAGTTTGTTTTAACAACCATTCCCATTTTATAAAACCCTTATGGGCGAAAGTATTTACAGTAAAATAGCCTATTCTGAAAGAAGTTATATTCTGGAAAAAGTGAGAACCCTGTGAGGGTGTTACATTCATATCCTTAAATCCGCCTTCCACGATAGCTACGGCCCCCGAGATTTGGTCCCAGGTTACAGGTATGCCTAACCATGGATCAAGCGAACCCCATCTTCCAATCCCGATTAAAATATACGGCCTGTTTTCTTTAATTAATTTTGAGTTAAGGGTGCTGACTTCTAAAGCGGTTTCATTTGTCTTTGAGCGGTCAAATTTATTTATATCTACAAAAACAATATCGTGAATATCAGTTATCACTCCGTTTCCAAGAACCTGTGTGCTCTGGCATATAAGATCTTCTTCAGGAATATTATCAAACTCCAATTCAACATTTTCTCTATGTATGACAAGCGGTCTCATTTGAAGCATAGCAAATTCCTTTTTGTGCCCTTCCAGATCTGAAAGATTAACTGCAAATTCAATTTCGACCGGAGTTCCCATTCCCCACGTCCCGATGTTCAGAAGCACATCTAATATATCCGGCAGTGGAAAAATTCCGTGTTTTAAAATCGGGGCAAATGTAACCACCCTCATTCCGTCTCTAGATGTCCCGTCGTAGACCGCTTCATTTTCAGGTGAATATGTTGAAGCAACTGAAAAAAGAGTATTATCTTCTTCAGCACAGTGAAGGTCATATTTCTTTACTAGCATATCGGAAGTCTCATGCACGTTCTTTTCCAGATGACCTTTGATATCCAATGCAAAGAAATATTGCTGTGCATTCTTAATTGTTTCTTTTGTTGAAAAAAACTGAAGCAGATGCTTTGGATATTTTGGACAAAATCTTATTGTATTTCCTCCTTCGACTACGGTTTTACCAAGGCCTAATGCAACCTGGGCAATTCCATCAGAAGATTTTTGTGGCGGTACCGGGTAAAAATTAAATGATTTTGCAACTCCGGAGAAATCAGGATAAAACTTTCCGTTCCTTTCAGCGCCAATCAATTTTTGAATGATCACAGCCATCTTTTCTTCTTCAAGCCTGTACGACGTAGCTTTAATATAATCTTTGGCCTTTCTGTGAAAGGTCGAGGCATATACACTCTTTATACATTGCAGCAATTCCCGAAGCCTGATAGCTTTATCAGGATTGCTATTTGGGATCATATATGTCTGATATACCCCCGCAAAAGGTTGAAATTGTGAGTCTTCAAGCAAGCTTGATGATCTCACAGCAAGCGGGCCTTTAACAAGATCCAGAAAATCAGCTAATTTACCGGTAATATCTTGTGGAAAGTTTGATGATGCAATGAATTTCTGTGTTATCTTTAAATCATCCGTCTCATTCAATGCAAATCCTTCAAGATCATTTTTTTCTATAAAGTAATCAAAGACATCAGTTGCAATTACAATAGCGGAAGGAACAAATACTTCTATATCTTCAAACCGGTCCCTTATATTATAATTTATAATCAGAGTATTTATGAAGCCTAAACCGCGTGCCTTTCCGCCAAGCGAGCCCCACCCAATACGCGCAAAACTGTTTTTCGGATCAAAATTATCCTTATCGAAATCTGTAATTACTCCCCGTTGGCGAGCCTCTATATAATCCTTTAAGGAACCAATTATTAGATTGCGAAGATCGGTAACAGATTTGAAATCTGAAACCTTTGCAGGGCGTAGCTTGTGCGCCAGCCAGAATTCGGTTCTTGCTTTCAACCATTTTGAAAAATGATTTCCCATTCCATGATAAATAATACTTTCGTCCGGGACTAAATGTAAAAGCTCTATCATTTCCTTTAAATTTCTTGCTCGGCCTATTTCACTGCCATCGGGAAGTTGGAAGACAAAATCGCCAAAGCCAAAATTTTCCAGCATAAAATCACGAAGATGGTGCAGCAGCATTGGCGATCCTTTTAAAAGGAAGGAAGCACCAACTTCCTGAGCCTTGCTCATATAATCTGGATTACTTGATTGAAGCAGTATTGGAATATCTTTCTGTTTTGCCTTTACCTTCTGTGCAAACTTAATGCCTGCTTCAGAATCTTTTTCACCGTTGTGTTTAAAATTAATATCTAGTATAATCCCAAGGATATAACTCTCATATTTTTCATAGTAATTCCAGGCTTCCTCATAGGTATTACACAACAAAATTTTGGGACGCGCCCGCATTCTTAAAAATCTGTGAGTAAGATTCACTCCCTCAGCAATTAGTCGTTGGGACTGTTTAAAAATCTCCGTGTAAATTAAAGGAAGGTAGGACGAATAGAATTTTACATTATCTTCAACTAAAATAATTGTTTGTACACCGGCTGTTTTGGTATCATTTTCGACATTAAGCCTGTCCTCCATATATTTTATTATTCCAATCAGCAAGTGATAATCGCCCTGCCAGATGAATATCCTTTCAAAAATTGAAGTGTCATATTGTGTTACCAGTTCC
The DNA here is from genome assembly GCA_964412105.1 of uncultured Ignavibacteriaceae bacterium. Classification (GTDB taxonomy): domain Bacteria; phylum Bacteroidota; class Ignavibacteria; order Ignavibacteriales; family Ignavibacteriaceae; genus JAKAGZ01. The sequence continues at coordinate 29,351 of CAYPNM010000022.1, forward strand.
TTCCGTTCACGATTGTCATAAGCAAGAAGAATTATAGGCGTGTTTATTCCCGCTTCTCTTACCATGTGAGCAAACCTGACAACGTGCATATCTTCGATATGAAGAGTGGTGAGAATCAAATCAAAATGATCCTCATTCATTGCTATTTCAATTGCTTCTTTTCCGTTGGTGACGTGAGTAATTTCAGGTGAGTGACTTAAATTTAAATTCTGGTATTCCTGACGGATCAGTTCATATAATCTTCCATCTTCTTCAAACAGGTAATTGTCGTAAATACTGGAAACAAGAAGGATCTCTCTTATCTTGAAATGCATCAGCTTCTGGAATTTTTTTATCCTGTTGCCGAAGATTTCGTCAGTTTCTATCTGGCGGATCTTTTCCATTTCAAGGGTATTTTTAATATTGGATTCCACAGTTATCATTACTTTAAATGAAAACGCCTGAACAAAAAATTTTTAAATGATATCAACATTTTCAATTAATAATATTTAATGCGGACGCAGAAGGATATCCTGCGCCTCCGGAATATTAAACCAAACCCTGATCCAGCATAGCATCTGCTACTTTTAAGAATCCGGCTATGTTAGCGCCGTTAACATAATTTCCCGGCGTTCCATATTTTTCAGCAGTAGTAATGCAGGTGCTGTGAATTCTGGCCATAATTTCATGTAATCTTTTATCGACTTCTTCTTTGGACCAAGGAAGACGCATACTGTTCTGTGACATTTCAAGTCCCGATGTTGCTACTCCCCCTGCATTTGCGGCTTTGCCAGGTGCATAAAGAATGCCGGCCTGAGTAAATACTTTGTAGCCGTCTATAGTTGTCGGCATGTTGGCACCCTCGCAGACACATATGCAGCCGTTCTTTACCAGTTCTTTCGCTTCATCGCCGTTTAATTCATTTTGAGTTGCGCAAGGCATTGCAACATCGACTTTTATTCCCCAGGGTCTTTTGCCTTCAAAAAATTCCACTTTATATTTATCTGCATAATCTTTTACTCTGTCATTTGCACTTGATCTCATCTTTAACATATACTCAACTTTTTCTCCGCGAATCCCATCTTTATCATAAATAAAACCATCAGGACCGGAAAGAGTTACAACTTTTCCTCCTAATTGATTTATTTTTTGAACTGCTCCCCATGCTACGTTTCCAAAACCAGAAACTGCAAAAACCTTTCCTTCAACATCGTGACCTTTTGTTTTCAACATTTCTTGTGCAAAATAAACCGCTCCATAGCCGGTAGCTTCAGGCCTGATAAGCGAACCGCCCCAGTTTAAACCTTTACCGGTTAATACTCCTGTAAATTCATTTCTTAACCTTTTATACTGACCGAAAAGATATCCGATCTCTTTGGTTCCGACTCCAATGTCTCCGGCAGGAACATCTGTATTTGGTCCAATGTGTCTGTACAGCTCTGTCATAAAACTCTGGCAGAATCTCATTACTTCGTTTTCACTTTTTCCTTTAGGATCAAAATCTGATCCGCCTTTTCCCCCGCCCATTGGCAGTGTAGTTAGACTGTTTTTGAAAACTTGCTCAAAGGCAAGAAATTTTAAGATCCCAAGTGTCACGGAGGGGTGAAATCTTAATCCTCCTTTATAAGGACCGATTGCGCTGTTCATTTCGATACGGTAACCTCTGTTAATATGAATCACTCCCTGATCATCCATCCAGGGAACTCTGAAAATAATTATTCTTTCTGGTTCAACCATTCTCTCTAATATTTTTGCAGTGCGGTATTCGGGGTGGCGTTCTAATACAAGGCTAAGTGAATCAACTACTTCTTCAACTGCCTGGTGGAATTCAGGTTCGTTGGTGTTCTGGGCTTTAACTTTAGCGACCAGGCTTTTGGTATATTCGGACATACTGACCTCTTATGTATAAAATATTTTAATTTTTCTCATTTAAGGAGAGATTCTTGATGATTTTTTTTGCAGATAAGCTTTTTGAATTTATCATTGAAGATAGTACCAACAGGAAATCTCAATAATTGTTATTTCAAAATTAGTAATTAATTAGCTAAACTTCATTAGATAAGTGATCAGAATAAGGTGACTCAATTCAGATATAAAATGATTTTCGCTAATTAAACTGCAATTATTGCAAAATAGCAAAATGCTAAATATGCTATTTCTGGCATATTTTCATCATAATTGATAGATTTGATTGATATTTAATATAGAAAAACAAAAGGCCCTAATATGGATAAAGTGATAATTCAAGAAAAAATTGAACAAGCTGTCGGTATTCTGAAAGAAAAAGATATAGACATGTGGATTACTTTTGCTCGGGAAAGTTCAATTATGACTGATCCGGTTATAGAAATTATAATAGGACAAAACAGTACATGGGAGTCGGCATTTATTATATCCAAAGATGGAGATACTACCGCTATACTTGGTGAGATGGAAAAAGAGAATTTCGAAGGTAAAAGCGGTTTCAAGAATGTAATCGGCTATGTAAAATCGTTTAGTCAGCCTCTTCTGGAATACTTGAAGAAAAAGAATCCTAAAAATATTGCAATTAATTATTCGCAAAATTCCGTGCTTGCTGACGGACTTACCCATGGTTTTTATTTAAAGATTCTGGATTATTTAAAAGGGACCGGCTTTGAAAACAGATTTATTTCTGCTGAGGAAATCATTTCTGCTTTGAAGGGAAGAAAATCTGCAACAGAGATTTCTATTATGAAGGAAGCGGTAATTAAAACTCTCGATATTTTTGATGAGGTAACTAAATTTATAAAACCAGGGAAATCAGAAAAAGAGATTGCTTTATTTGTTAAATCGATATTACAGGAAAATAAGTTTGAACCTGCTTGGGAAGAAGAAACCTGTCCGGCAGTTTTTACTGGACCTGATACGCAGAGTGCACATTCTGGCCCGACAGATAGAAAAGTTGAGAAAGGACATCTTGTTAATATGGATTTTGGAATTCTTTATAAAGGATATTGTTCTGATCTGCAGCGAACCTGGTATGTTTTGAAGGATGGTGAAGATAAAGCACCCGCCGAAGTTCAGAAAGGTTTTGAAGTAATCCGGGATGCTATTCAAAAAGTCGCTGATAATCTGAAACCGGGAGTAGCCGGATGCGATATGGATGATATCGCCAGGAATTATATAGCTGAGCGGGGTTATGAGGAATTTCCGCATGGCTTGGGCCACCAGGTTGGACGAAGAGTCCATGATGGCGGCTGTGGATTATTTCCCCGCTGGGAAAAGTATGGTAATGCTCCTTTTATGAAAGTCGAAAAGAACCAGATTTTTACAATTGAACCAAGGCTGACTGTTAAAGGTTATGGTACCTCGACTCTTGAGGAAGAAGTTGTTGTTAAAGAGAATGGTGCTGAATTTATTTCTCCCCCCCAGAAAGAATTAATTTTGATAAGTACGGACTAGAGATAGGAAATGCTACAGTTTAATTGAAGATTTCTTTGCTCAATTTTTCTCTGACACGATGAACCAGGAAAAAGTCACGAAGTTATACAAGGTGAACTCTTGGCTTCTCATCGTCAATTCAAAGAAAAATAAAATATTCAGTTTAATAATTAGCAATAAGATTAAAAATTATAAGGGGAACTTATGCAATTTGATGAATTATCAAATAAAGTTATTGGTGTAGCTATTGAAGTTCACAGGGTCTTAGGTCCTGGTTTACTGGAATCTGCTTATGAGGAATGTTTGGCTTACGAGCTTAGGAAATGTGATCTGGTAATTGAGAGGCAAAAACCTGTACCTGTAATTTATAAAGAAATTAAACTTGAATGTGGATATAGAATTGATCTGCTTGTAAATAATACAATTGTAATTGAGATAAAATCTGTAGAGGCATTAGCACCAATTCATACAGCACAGGTTCTTACGTACTTGAAATTTGTGGAAAAGAAAATCGGGCTCTTGATGAATTTTAATGTAACCCGGCTAAAAGATGGACTTAAGAGGTACGTTCATTAAATCGTAAAATTTCTTCGTGGTCCTTTGAACCTTCTTCGTGAATCTTCGTGTAATTTTCTTTGAAAACGAAGACCAGGAAATAACCACAACGTTACACGAAGAGTATTTGATTCTTTTTACCAATAATTAAAAATTACAGTCTGCTTTATAACAGATCTGAAGAAGTCTGTTATATTCCTCAAAAGAGATTTCTTTTGCTCCAAACATTTTTAGATGTGGGGTCATATACTGAACATCCAGCATAACAAAGTTTTTTCCATTGAGGTGTTCAATTAATTTTACCAAAGCTGCCTTCGAGGCCTGCGGGACTTTTGAAAACATCGATTCACCGAAGAATGCACCTCCGTAGGAAATTCCATATAAACCTCCGACAAGTTTTCCGTTTTCCCACGTTTCAACTGTGTGAACATATCCCAGTTTATTAATCTCAAGATAAGCTTCTATTAATCTTTGGGAAATCCAGGTCTGATCGCGATGTGCACAGCCTTTAACTATTGATAGGAAATCATAATCAAAACGAAATTCAAATCGCTCTTCTTTTAATACTTTATTAAGAGAACGGGGGATGTTGTATTTATCAAGTGGAATTATTGTGCGAATTTCAGGAAGGTACCAGTTAATATATCCCGTAATTTCATCTGCCATAGGAAAAGCGCCTCTGGAATATAGGCGGATCATATTGTTCGGCTTAAGCCAGTCTTCCTTATCCGGGATTTTGCTATTCATATTGAAATAATAAAGTCAATAAATTTCAAGGGCAAGGCATTTAACACTTCCGCCGCCCTTTAGAAATTCACTCATATCAGTTTCGATTACATTAAATTTATGCTTTCTAATTTCACCCCTGAGATCATTCGAGATGCCTTTACTTAAAATTACGTTATTGCCTATAACTACCAGGTTGCTGGCAAGCACGGAATTATCCTGTTCATTCGTCGCTATAACGGTTCTGAATTTTTCGTAGATCTTTACAAGTGACTCCTCGGAAAATGCATTTTCATTTAATACTACGACATTATCATTTAGCGGACCAAAGCAGGTGTCTAGGTGATAAAAATATGGATCTACTAATTCAAGTGCTGAAATTTCTTTCCCGATTATGTCTTCAATATAATCTTTTGCTATCAGATCGGTTCTTGGTCCCCATCCAAGAAAATATTTGGATTTCGAGCGTATTAAGTCTCCTTCCCCTTCAAATATTATATTTTCCGGAATTCCAAAAACCTGGTACTTATTTTCTTTAAAATACTTTTCCGCTTTGTCCGATTCGTGCTGCCTTTGATAAGCCTTAAAATTTGCTCTGATAAAAACGTCCTCTTCTGCATATCCCGCATTGCTGGTGTAAATCATATCGGGTAGATCTCTTGAGGGCTGCAATTCAGCGATTTCTCCGCCCGCTTTTTGGAATTCTTCCTTTAGAGCATTATACTGTTTAATAGCTTCAGCCTTGTCAACTTTATTAGCGGGATTCATCCAGGGATTTATGGAATATTTTATTTCAAAATAATCAGGCGGACACATTAATATTTTCTTTTTTGCCATAATGCCCTTCGGACCATTATTTTAGTATCTGGAAGAGAGTTCCAAATATATAAAATCCTTAAATATTGGCAAGGCATACGGGGTATTCAGATCGATAATAATTCTTTTTAAGAATAATATGCTTAAATTTGAACCAAAGAATTAAATTTAATAATTCTTTAATGGAAATATTTGTAGAATCAAAAAAGAGATCATTTCATAATCATTTCTTTATATAACCCGTTAGATTTTATCTGTAAATGAATTTAAATCAATTATGAAGAAACTTGTTGTAGTTGCACTTGGGGGAAATGCCTTGTTAAGGGGTAGCGAAATAGGGACAATCCAGCAGCAGGATAAAAATGCGCATAATAGTTTTGAGAATCTGGAAGCATTATTTTCAGAAGACCATAACCTTGTTATAACTCACGGTAATGGTCCTCAGGTGGGTAATATATTCTTAAGGAATGATGCCGGTTACAAAATTTATAAAATTCCTAAAATGCCCCTTGATATTTGTGTAGCTGATTCACAGGGTGGAATAGGCTATATGTTGGAACGCGAGTTGCAAAATGTTTTAAAGCAGAAAAAAGTAAGGAAGAATGTTGTAACTGTTGTAACGCAGGTGCTGGTTGATAAAAATGATCCGGCCTTTCAAAATCCCACAAAACCGGTTGGAGCATTTTTCCTGAAAGAAGAAGCTGAACTTTTAATGAAAGACCATAGCTGGATATTTAAAGAAGATGCGGCTAAAAGAGGATGGAGGAGGGTAGTAGCTTCCCCATATCCGAGGGAAATATTGAATAAAAAAATTATCAAAAACCTGGCCCAAAAAGGTAATATTGTCATTGCTGGAGGTGGCGGTGGTGTTCCTGTTTACAGGGATGAAAATAAACTATTGCACGGCATAGAAGCGGTTATTGATAAGGACCTTGCCTCAGCCTTAATGGCTTTTGAAATTGGAGCTGATGCATTATTTATACTTACGGATGTACCTAAAGTTTATATAAATTTTAAGAAGCCTGGACAGAAAGCTCTTGATGTAATAACAGTTGAAGAAGCTGAAAAATATCTTGAGTCAGGTGAATTTGGCGAAGGAAGTATGAAACCTAAGATTAAAGCAGCTGTTGAATTTTTAAGAAAAGGCGGAAAGGAAGTCTTTATTACCGAAGCGTCACAATTAAAAAATTCGGATAGCGGAACAAGAATAATTTTAAATTAATATGATGGGAGACATATGTCCATAAAAATGAAAGGAAAAAGTCTGATCTCTATAAATGACCTTACTCTGGAGGAAATTTATCAGATTTTTGATCTTGCAAAATCCTTAAAAGAAAAACTTCTTGCTGGTGAACCTCACAGGCTGCTGGAAGGGAAAACACTAGGCATGATTTTCGCAAAACCCTCCACAAGAACCAGAATTTCTTTCGAAGTTGGAATTTACCAGCTCGGTGGTATAGGGCTTTATTTTAACCAGAATGACCTGCAATTAAAAAAGAGCGAAAATATTCAAGACACTGCAAAAGTTCTTAGCAGATATTTGAATGGAATAATGATCAGAACTTTTGATCATCAGGATGTAGTTGATCTTGCAAAATACGGAAGCATCCCCGTTATAAATGGTCTGACTGATTTGCTCCATCCTTGTCAGGTATTGACGGACCTTTTTACAGTACGGGAAAAGAAAAGAAAGCTTCAGGGATTAAAGCTGGCTTACATTGGTGATGGGAATAATATGGCTCACAGCCTTCTTCATGGTTGTTCAAAAGTTGGGATGGATATAGCCATTGCATCTCCTTCTGGGTATAAACCAAATGAAGAAATTGTTAGAAATTCCCAAATCAATGCGAAATATATGAATAGCAGGATAGAAATTCTTGATGATCCGGTGGCTGCAGTTAAAAATGCTGATGTTGTTTATACTGACGTCTGGGCTAGCATGGGACAGGAAACTGAAGCACAGGAGAGAAAAAAGCAATTTCAAAAATTCCAGGTTAATCCTCAGCTTGTAAAAAATGCAAAAGAGGATTATATATTTATGCACTGTTTGCCTGCACACAGAGGAGATGAGGTAGTAGATGAAGTTGCCGATTCTCCTAATTCGGTGATATTTGATGAAGCTGAAAACAGACTGCACGTTCAAAAAGCGATTATGGCATTGCTTATGTAATTTTTTGTAGGGCATTATTTTTAGCTCTGGACTGATTTAAGAACATAGTTGAGCAAAGTAGTATGAAGATAAAAATTATTTTTATAGTATTTCTTTGCCTCCTTCAATATCGAATATTACCGTTCTCACCTGCAGATTCTTCTGTTACTATGCCCGAATTCAGGGAAATAGCTTGGGGAACTTCTCAGGAAAATGTTAGAAAACAGGAATCCGCTTACTACTTGCAAAAATTTATTGGATTTGGTCTGGTGACTCTTTCATTTAAGGATAAGCTTGCAGGATTAGAAACCAGGGTAGATTATACTTTCAAAAATGATAAATTTACTGAGGGATCATACATCATTGAATCAGGAGATTCATTCATAGGCGATTTTAATAAGCTTCTGGATTATTTGACGGATAAATATGGCAGGCCTGAATACAGATCAGGTCTTCAATTTACTTCAGATTCGGTTTGGGTGCGAAAAGATAATTATAAAAGCTTTTCCGGTCCCGCATTTTACTGGATTTTTAAAAATGGATTTATTGCATTGATTTCAAGCAAATTTGTGGAGGATATTACTATTACGATTATATATGCTCATAATTCTACTATTGAAAATTATGTTGAAAATAATGGCGTAGAGCTAAATAAATTCAATTTTAAGGTTATTAAAAAATAGAATTTGTTTAAGTAAGTATTATTTCAATTGAACTTTAATTTAAGTTAAATTATATTCTTTTAGGATTTTGACACCTTAAACCACTACTGATAAAATTTCTGGCTTAAGATGTATGGAATAGTTTTTCAACCATACAAGAGTGGGGTAAGCCATGAAAACATTTATACTTCTAACCAAATTATCTCCTGATCTGATGAAGCAGATAAAAAACCGTGGGGAAGTCGGCCGTGATTGGCTTTACCAGGTAAAGAAAAAATGTCCTCAGGTCAAATTTCTTGAACATTACGCATTGCTCGGGAAATATGATTTTCTGGATATTTACGAAGCTCCTGACGATGAAACTGCAGCTAAAGTTTCACTTATAAGCTTGTCTAACGGGGCTTTACAGTGCGAGAGTCTCATTGCCATTCCGTATAAAAAATATATTGAACTCACTAAGGAAATATGAATTAAAAAATTAGCGGGGGCTAAAATGATACCTAATAACCTTACATATTATCTTGACAGCAATAGGGTGAAATATATTACTCTTACTCATTCACCTGCCTACACATCTCAGGAAATTGCAGCATCTGCTCATATACCCGGAAGATCATTAGCTAAAACAGTTCTTGTTAAAGCGGATGGGAAACTGGTTATGGTTGTTCTTCCTGCAAATTATAAAATCAAATTCGATTTATTGAAAAAAGCTCTGGGGGCAAAAGAAGTGCGCCTGGCCTATGAACAGGAGTTTAAAGATAAATTCCCTGATTGCGAAGTAGGCGCTATGCCGCCATTTGGAAATCTTTATAATATGGATGTGTATGTTGCAGGTAGTCTTGCTGATGATTTTGACATTGCATTTAATGCCTGTACACATAATAATCTCATAAAGATGGGTTTCAGAGATTTTCAAAAGCTTGTTCAACCTAAAATTATTGAATTCACCTATCCGACTAGATTATGAGAACATAAAGGACATTCTAGAAATAGTTTTAAGTAAAATATTGTAGATGAAAATAAACTGGTGACTCCGAAATTCGGCTTATCTTAAGTGTGGAGTAATATGCCAAATCACCTGTAAGAGGAGAAAACATTCCTATATAAAAGTGTTGGACTTTTATTAATAATACTTATTTATTGCTAGCTGGATTCATTTATTGTCCCATTCCCTTTTTGTCCTTACTATTTAAATTGTCAAATTTTTATTTCACAATTCCTTGAATTATAGTATGGATTAGCTCTATTTTATGGATTATCATATTATAATTTCCCAAATCCGGAGGACTTCAAAATGAAATTTTCGGCGTTCAAACTATCGGTTATGTTCTTCTTGAGTTTACTTTTTGTTTTAAGCTTTAATAATTGCAAAAATTATGCGCAGGAGAAATCAGGAAAATATACAATTGTAATTCATGGTGGGGCAGGAACTATAAGCAAGAATTTACCTGATAATATAAAAAAAGCTTATACCGATGCGCTGGCGCACGCTTTAAAAATAGGCCGGGATATTCTTGCAAAAGGCGGCAAAAGTATCGATGCTGTTGAAGCGGTAATCCAGTATTTTGAAACCGATCCTAAGTTTAATGCCGGAATTGGTGCGGTATTTACCGCTGATGGAAAGCATGAACTGGATGCCTGCGTAATGGAGGGACAGGACTTGAGTACAGGTGCTGTTGCTGGAGTGAAACATATCGCTCATCCTATTGAACTGGCAAGATTGGTAATGGAGAAGACTCCGCATGTTTTGTTTGCCGGCGAGGGCGCTGACCAGCTTGGCAAAAAATTTGGTCTAAAGTGGGTCCCCAATTCATATTTCGATACTCCTTCAAGAAAAGAAGCATGGGAAAAGTGGAAAGCCAGAATGGATAAGGAAAAACACGGCACTGTTGGATGCGTTTGTCTTGACCAGTACGGTAACATTGCTGCCGGTACATCAACTGGAGGATTAACTGGCAAAATGCCGGGAAGAGTTGGTGATTCGCCAATTTGTGGTGCGGGGACATATGCAAATAATAAAACCTGCGGAATTTCCGGTACCGGAACAGGTGAGCTCTTTATAAGACATAATGTCGCTTTTAATATTTCTGCATTAATGGAATATAAGGGAATGTCTTTGAAGGGAGCCGAAGATGAAATTATACATCATATACTAAAACCTGGTGATGGCGGAGTTATCGGTGTTGATAAGCATGGTAACTATGCTTTCTCTTTTAACACTGAAGGAATGTTCAGAGGTGTGGCTACTTCTACCGGTGTTTTTGAAGTTAGGATTTGGAAATAAAAACAATTAAAGGAAATAAAATGCGTCCATTAGAAAAAGATTATGCCCCGAGTTATAAAGTCTACATAGACAATATAAAAGGGGATGATATAAATGGTATTCTTCGGGAACAGTTGAACTCAATTTCGGATTTCTTTAAGACTGTTACTGAAGAGAAGGGGAATTATTCTTATGCTGAAGGGAAGTGGAGCGTAAAAGAAGTGCTGGGGCATGTTATCGATACAGAAAGAGTTTTTGCTTACAGGGCCCTTTGTTTTGCCAGAAAAGAAAAACAATCCTTGCCGGGAATGGAGCAGGATGATTACGTCAGGGGGGGCAGCTTCAATAAAAGAGAATTAAAGGATTTAGTGAATGAATTTACTTTGGTCAGGAAAGCTAATCTTGCTTTGTTTAATTCATTTTCAGAAGATGAATTGAATAGTAGAGGAATCGCAAGCAATAATGAAGTCACCGTGCGGGCATTAATATTTATAATAGCAGGGCACGCGATGCATCATATTGCTGTTTTAAGAGAAAAATATGGTGTCTAACCTTAGATAATTTTATTTATTTCCTGCAGGATTCTTTCGGTGGCTCCCAGGTTTTCCTGAACATATTGGTGAGAAATTTTGCCTTTTGCCTTTCGTAATTCCTCATTTGATAATAATGTCCTTAAGTGGCGGTAGGCTCCGGTTTTATTATTAATCATAATTCCACCTCCGCGTTTCAGCAATTCCTGAGCCTCCTGCGAATTGTCAATTTTAGGACCAAACAGCACAGGTGTGCCGTATACAGCTGCTTCCAGAACATTATGAATGTTTTGTTTGAAGCCGCCGCCGACAAAAGCTATATCTGCATAGATATACAAAGTCAGTAATATTCCGATTGAATCAACTATGATTACTCTTTCATTATTGTAATTGTTTAGAAATGAAAATCTTATCGTATCCATAACTCGTATGAAGCCGCTTTCAATGTTTTCAAGATTAAGTATTGTAGGTTCGTGTGGGGCAATTATAAGTAAAACATTTTTGTCAACTGACGCCAGCTTTTTAAATACCGGAAGTATAATATCTTCATCCTGTTCCCACGTACTGCCTGCAACCAATACCTTTTTCCCTTTTAAAACTTCATCCCTGATTAATTTTCTTTCATTTGCGTTTGCACTTCTTTGGTAAACCCTGTCGAATCGGGTATCACCTACCGCATTTACCTGCTCATCGGAGCATCCGAAGGTTTTAAATCTTTTTGCATCGTTGTTTGATACAGTCAGGATTTTTGTAAAGTTTTGGTATAAATGTTTATGAAAGCTTTTTATTAAGGGAAAATTTCTTGCTGTTTTTTCCTTCATAGTAGCATCAACGATGAAGCAGGGAATATTTGCTCTTCGCAGTGCCCAGATGTGATTCGGCCAGATATCATAACGCATCATTATTGCAAGATTTGGATTTGCAATTTTTATAAATCTCTCGGCATTTGATGCCGTATCTAATGGTATATATGAAATTAGATCAGCATAAGGATATTTCTTGGAATTTTCATAACCCGAAGGGGAAAAAAATGTAACCAGAATATTAAGTTCGTTATTCTTCTTTAACTCCTTGATTATCGGTTTTGCCTGCTCAAATTCTCCGTAAGAGGAAGAATGAAACCAGAGCAGTTTCTTTGATTTATCTAGCTCACCTGCATTCAGGATCAATTCTTCAAAAATCCTTCTCCTGCCTTTGATTCCCCTTCTGACCTTCGAATTAAATAATCCCAGAATTCTCAGGCCGATATATAACAGCGGGATGATCAGGTACGTGTAAAAAAGAATCCAGGTATTTTTCATCAGGGATTTATTAGAAGATTAATGTTCTTGAAAGCCATTTGAGGCGTAATTTCTTTCATGCAATTAAAGTGTTTTTTGGGACACTCATCTCTTCCTATATGTGAACAAGGCCTGCAAGATAAAGAATTGTTCTCTAAAATTAAATTTTTATTCTTGTAAGGGGTAAAACCAAAATCCTTTACCGTTGATCCGAAGAATGCCAAAACAGGTGTACCGGCAGCGCAGGCAGTATGCATTAAACCCGAATCATTGCTGACAATGGCTGTGCATTTTTTCATATCAGTTGCAATCTGTAAAATATCATCGTTATTACAAAGATTAATAGTTCCGGGGAATAGTTCGGTAATTTCCTTGCAAATTGCCGTGTCATTCTTGCCGCCGAATAATACCACCTTAAATCCATTTACGTTCAGCATTTTGCATAAATATATAAAGTAATAGCTCGGCCACATTTTTGTGAAATGTCTGGATCCGGGCGCCAGCCCTATATAATTATTTTCCTCATCTAGATTTGATTTTATATCCGGTGGCGCAAAAATTTCCAGACCTTTATCGTCAAGATTAAAACCTTTTAATGGTTCTGCGTATCTTAATGGTATCTGCGGGAGGTCCTTCATCCTGTTAATTTTGAATTTCACCAATAAAAATTTATCAAAATCATGCTTCTTGAAGCGAACTTTCTTTGCTTTGCTTTTGGCAATCAATTTATGTGAACGCAGGTTGTTCTGAAGATCGATTATCAGGTCATATTTGTTTTGAGAAATTATTCCGGCCAATTCTTCATAATTTTCCTTTAAGGTAATGAGGCTCCTTAAATGAGGATTGAATTTTAAAACATCTCTATACTGTTCTCTCAAAAGGAAATCGATATTTATTGAGGGAAACTGGTTTTTGATAGAACGTATCAATGGGGTTGCAAGCAGTATATCGCCAAGAGAGCTTAACCTGATTATTAGTACATTATTTGCGGTTTTTAAATTTAACAAGCGATTTATTTTAAAATACTATATATTTAATAAAGTGAATTTAGTTAAATAGTAATTTTACTTCAAAATTTTATAAATCATTTTAATAAATTAGGATTGTATTATGGGTACATTGCCTCCTCCGGGAGTTCAAAAATCTCCTGAATCTTCTCTCGAAAAAAAGGTATATAGTATAGTTGATAGTTTCAAAGAATATTTGCCCGTTGCAAACGATCGAAACCGTCTGGGATTTAATCTTTACAAGTATGTAAAAGGAGAAGGTGATCATCCTTCAATAATAGTTAAGAATGCTAAGGTAGAGATCAAAGGAATTAGTGAGAAAGAACTCGCAGAAAAGTTATCCGCTGAGATTAAAAAAATTTCTTAATGTATTTCCAATTTAAGACTAAAAAGGAGAGATAAAGTCTCTCCTTTTTTATTGTCATTATAAATCAATTTTTACTCGCCACCGCAATTTCCTGATCTGCTTTAGCCATAAATTCTTCAACTTTTTTTACGTCCTCCTCGCTGCCGATGAATATGGGCGTCCTTTCGTGCAGTTCTTTCGGCTGTAGTTCAAGTATTCTTTTTTTGCCGTCAGTTGCTCTGCCGCCTGCTTCCTCCATAATAAAAGCCATCGGATTGCATTCATACATAAGGCGAAGCTTTCCCTTGGGATGTCTTGAATCAGCAGGATACATAAAAATTCCACCGTATAATAAATTCCTGTGTATATCAGCCACCATTGAACCAATGTATCTTGAAGAGTACGGTCTGTTTGTTGCTTTATCTTCTTCCTGAAGATACTTGATGTATCTTTTCAAACCGGGATGCCAGTAAAGGTAATTACCTTCATTGATGCTGTATATTTTTGATTTCTTTGGTGTCTTTATATTCTCATGTGATAAAAGAAATTCACCGAATGATGGGTCAAGAGTGAATCCGTAAACGCCATGACCGGCAGTATAAACAAAAATTGTGCTTGAACCATAAATTACATAGCCAGCGGCTACCTGGTTTAATCCTTGCTGAAGGCAGTCTTCAAGTGTTCCCGGAGTTCCGTCCGGTGTAACTCTTTTATAGATAGAAAAAATTGTCCCGATGCTGACGTTTGCATCGATGTTTGAAGAGCCGTCAAGAGGATCGAACAGAAGAACATATTTCCCGATTCTATATTTAGGCGGAATATGAATTATATCCTCTTCTTCTTCTGAACCCATTACGCAAAGATGTCCGCCGTGGTCCATTGCGCGAAACATCATATCGTGAGCGAACATATCGAGTTTTTTGACCTGTTCGCCATGTACATTGTTATCCCCTGTGAATCCTAATATATCCACGAGCCCGGCCTTATTGACTTCCAACGAGATAACTTTTGCTGCAAGGGATAACTGTGATAACAAAGTAGAAAGTTCCCCCGTTGCTTCGGGATGCATCCTTTCCCCTTCTATAATATGCCTCGCTAATGTCATGAAACGTAGGTTTGGCATTATAGACCTCTCATTTTATTGATTTTTAGTTAACTAGCCCGAACAACTTCCTGATCTTTATATTGCAGTTGGTATAATTTAAAATAAATTCCCCTTTTAGCAAGTAATTCCTGATGATTTCCGGTTTCGCGAACTTCCCCCTTATGCATAACTATTATTTTATCAGCGTTTTGGATAGTCGAAAGGCGGTGTGCTATAACAATAGCTGTTCTGCCGAACAGGAGTTTTTCAATAGCTTTTTGTATCAAAATTTCAGTTTCGGTGTCTACACTGGAGGTCGCTTCGTCAAGTACCAGAATCTGCGGGTCATAAGCTAGTGCCCTTGCAAAAGAAATTAACTGTTTCTGACCCACGCTGAGTGTTGCACCCCGTTCCATTACTACTTCATCATATTTTTTAGGCAGTGCTTCTATAAAGGGATGTGCACCAACAAGTTTTGCAGAGTTTATTATTGTCTCTTCAGGTATATCGTTATTGTCCATACTGATATTAGATCTTATAGTACCTGAAAATAGGAACACATCCTGTAGAACAATTGAAATATATTTTCTCAATTCCTTTTTGTCTATTGAACTTATATCAATCCCATCAATTAATATTGAGCCTTTTTGAATGTCATAAAACCGGGTTAATATATTTATCAGGCTTGTCTTGCCCGCTCCGGTGTGACCAACTATTGCGATAGTTTCTCCGGCATTGATTTTAAAGTTAATATTCCTGAGGACATATTCGTCTTTATTATAAGCGAAACAAACATCCTTAAATTCAATATTTCCTTTTACCTTATCAAAATTAACTGGCTTCTCAGGATTTTTTACAAAAGTCTCATTGTCAAGCAACTTAAAAATTCTTTCGCTGGAGGCCATTGCAGTTTGCATAATATTATATTTTTCCGAAAGGTCCCTGATAGGCCTGAAGAACTGCTCAACAAATTGGGTAAATGCAATTATTACACCGATTGTAAGTGTATCTTTTATTACTTCTCCACCGCCGTACCAGATTATTAATCCAACAGCAATTGAACTTAGTAATTCAACAGTAGGAAAGAAAATTGCATAATAGAAAACTGATTTAATATTTGCCTGTCTGTAATCATTATTAATAGAAGAGAATTTTTCTTTTTCGGTTTTTTGTTTGTGAAATATCTGGATTATGTTCATTCCTGTAACATGTTCCTGCATATAAGAGTTCAATCTTGCAAGGTGAAGCCTGACATCACGATAGCTCTCCCTTACCTTCCTTCTGAACAAAAAGGTTGCATAGAATAAAACAGGTAGTACGGAAAGTGTTACCAATGACAATCTTACATCCATGGTGAACATAAATACGAGTATCCACAAAATTATAAATACGTCACTGAACACCATCACGATTCCGGAAGAAAAAAGATCGTTCAAAGCCTGTACATCGTTTGTTACTCTTGTAACAATTCTACCAATCGGAGTTTTATCGAAAAAGCGTAGCGCTAGCCTTTGGGTGTGTCTGAAGATTTGCTCCCTGATATCATAAATAGTCTTTTGTCCCAGATATTGCATGTAGTAGGTAAGAAAATATTGCATCGCAGCCTGCAGGAACAATGAACCGAAAAGGGCAATGCCTATAATCATAAGTCCGTGATAATCAGAATGAGCTATGTATTTGTCTATCGCTATTTTTGTTAAAACAGGACGCAGTGGGCCTAATGCCGCTACAAAAATGTTCAATATTATTGCGAGAATGACATATTTTTTATATGGTTTTATATAACCCAGCAAGCGTTTCATTAATTTAGAATCGTACGCTTTCCCCAATACTTCTTCTTCACTTCTATAATCGTTAGCCATATATTTCTATTTTATTTCAATTCTTCTAATTCTTTTTCAAGTAGTTGTTTATAGTGCAGATCTGCATAAATTCCACCAAAAGCAACAAGTTCTTCATGTGTACCTTGTTCAGCAATTTTTCCTTCTGAAAGGATTATGATATTATCTGCATCTTTTACTGTGGAAATTCTGTGACTTATAATTATGCTGGTTCTGTTCTCCATAAAATTTTTAAGGTTTTGCAATATCTTTTCTTCTGTATGAGTATCAACCGCGGAAAATGAATCATCAAGAATTAATATTTTCGGATCTATTGCAAGTGAGCGGGAGAGACTTGCACGTTGTTTTTGTCCGCCTGAAAGTGTAATTCCTCTTTCACCCATGATCGTATCATAACCTTTAGGGAAATCTTTTACGTCTTCATCAAAATTCGCGATTTTTGAAACTTCAATTACTCTATCCTGATCTATATCTCTTAATCCATATGAGATATTATTTGTAATTGTGTCGGAAAAAAGGAATGCTTCCTGTTGTACAAGCCCTATATTTGTTCTCAAAATTTTAAGTGGAATATCTTTCACATTTTTTCCGTCAATTAAAACCTCACCTTCTGAGGTATCGTATAAGCGTGGAATAAGATTTATAAAAGTCGTCTTCCCGGATCCCGTATAGCCCATAATTGCTGTTGTAGAGCCTAAAGGGATCGTGAGGCTCACATTTTTGAAAATATAAGGTAAATTTTCAGCATATCTGAATGAAACATTTCTAAATTCAATATCACCCTTAATATTTTTTACTTTATAATCTGTGTTTTCATCGTCTTGAATTTCAAATGGCTCGGCAAATATTTTATTCAGACGTCTCATACTTGCTTCGCCCTGTTGAATGATATTTATTACCCATCCAAATGCGATAACCGGCCAGGTGAGCATTCCCAGATAAGCAATGTAAGCAACTATATCTCCAAGGCTGATTACATTTTTAATTACTTGGGTTCCACCAAACCAAATAACTATGATAACAGAAAGTCCTGTTACAAGCAGCAGTAATGGAAAAAGCAAAGCCTGGATTTTTACCATTTCCATGTTCCTGTCGAGAAATTCTCTGCTTAATTTTTTAAAACCTTTTATTTCATTTTCTTCCCGGACGTACGATTTTATAACTCTGATACCTGAATAATTCTCCTGTGCTTTTGTTGTAAGCTCAGAAAATTTTTCCTGGATCAATGTGAACTTCTCATGGATGAGTTTCCCTACTTTATAAACTAAGTAAGATATAAAAGGTAATGGAATAAGTGTAAGTAATGTTAGAGTTAAATTAAGTGACAACATTATTGAGATAACAATTACCAATCTTACGCCGGTATCCACCGAATACATAACTGCAGGACCTAGAAAAGATCTGACCGCGTTAATGTCATTTGTGGCGTGAGCCATTATATTCCCTGTGGAATTGTTCTGGAAATATCTAAGTGGTAATTGTTGAATATGTTCCCAGAAATCCTGCCGAAGATCGAACTCAATTTCGCGCGAGACAACAATTATTGTTTCCCTGATTAAAAACCTGAATACCCCTGCAAATATCGACGCTGCAACGATAATAATTGCATAGTGGATCAAACTTTCAATAATTACTGCATTCGATAGCTCATTAATTGCGTCTTTCGTAATAAGGGGGATATAAACAGCACCTGCATTTGAAAGAAGTATAAACAAGAATCCCAGGAAAATTTTCTTCTTATAACGTGCGAAATATTTTTTTAACGTAAATAAATTTTTCATATGTATTTATTTTAATAAGGCTAATTTAGCGGGAAAAAAAGATAAATATAATCAGAATAAATTTCCGCCTAAGAATTAAGAACGGTAAAATTATCTGACAGGCTATAACTCTTTAATCTATAACTTCAAAACCAGTATACTTTTGCAGAACCTTAGGTACAATTACTTTTCCTTCAGGTGTCTGATAATTTTCAAGCAGCGAGACCATTAACCTGCTGGTAGCAAGTCCGGAGCCATTCAGAGTATGCAGGAATTCAGGCTTCTTTGTAGCTTCGTTTCTGAAGCGAATGTTCGCGCGTCTTGCCTGAAAGTTTTCAAAATTGCTGCAGGAAGATGATTCTAGCCACCTGTCTTCTGCAGGTGACCATGTTTCAATATCATAGCATTTAGCCGCAGAAAAACTTAAATCACCGGTGCAAAGTAATAAAATTCTGTATGGAATCTGAAGGGCCTTTAAGATGTCCTCAGCATCATTTACAAGCTTTTCAAGTTCATCGTAAGAAGTTTCCGGCTTTACAAATTTAACCATTTCAACTTTGTTAAATTCATGGACACGAAGAAATCCCTTTGATTCCTTTCCGTAAGAACCGGCTTCCCGTCTGAAACAGGGCGTGAATCCCACATATTTTATCGGGAGTTCAGCCTCGCTTAAAATTTCGTTCCTGTAAATGTTTGTTATCGGAACTTCAGCTGTTGGAATGGGGTAGAGACCGTCTTTTTCGATGAAATACATATCCTCTTCCATTTTTGGTAGCTGTCCCGTTCCTTTCATTGAATCCCTGTTAACAAGTATCGGTGGTAAAACCTCTGTGTATCCGTGCTTTTCCAGGTGATAATCAAGCATAAAATTAATAAGAGCTCTTTCCAGCGATGCACCCTTTCCTATGTAAAGAGGAAATCCTGAACCGGAGAGCTTAGCCCCTCTTTCGAAGTCGAGTATTTTTAGTTTCTTCCCGAGTTCAATATGGTCCAGTAGTTTTTCTTCATTCTTAAATGAAAATCCTTCGGGAAGCCACTGTCGCATCTCTTTATTATCTTCGGCAGATTTTCCGACAGGGACAGAATCATGCGGCATATTCGGAACGAACATTAAAATGTCTTCAAGATTAGCTTCAACTTCTTTTAACTGTGAATCCAGTAAAGTTATTTCATCGGAGACTTTTTTCATTTCTGTAATAATAGCTGTGGCATCCTGTCCGGCTTTTTTCATTTGCCCTACCTGCTGGGAGACCTGATTTCGTTTGGCTTTCAGTTCATCGGTTTTTGAAATAAGACTCCTGCGTTTTTCATCCAGGGAAATAATCTCATCTACTCTGTCTTTTTCGTTTTTGTTTTTTATTCCCTGCTTAACTGCTTCAGGATTTTCACGTATAAATTTTAAATCGAGCATAATTTCCTATTTTACAACAATATTATAAATTTTATTTCTCACATAAATCTCTTTAATAACTTTTTTACCATCTAAATGCTTTGATACTTTTTCATCGGCGAGGACTAATTTTTTAACTGCATCCTGTTCACTGTTTACTGGCAATTCAACTGTCGTTCTTAGTTTGCCATTAATCTGCACTGCAATGTTTACAGAATCTTCGATAAGTGCTTTCGGATCAAAATCAAACCAGGTTGGTTTTTCCATTAATGAAACTTCATTGCCTATTAAATTCCAGCACTCTTCTCCCAGATGTGGTGCAACCGGTTCTACAAGAACAGCGAATCTAAGTAGTGTATATGCACAAACTCCATCGGAGCATTTTTCAAGATTTTTTAATTCATTAAGCAATTCCATCAATGAAGCGATTGCAGTGTTAAACCTGAAATTGCTGATTTCTTCATCGTACTTCCGGATAGTCTGATTTATTTTCTTGTAAACAATTTTCTCTTCATTATTCAATTTATCTATTTCGTAAATATCTTTGGGCGATGCTTTTTTAAGAATATCTTTGTTTTGCAGGAATAAATCATAAGTTCTTTGTACGAATCTGTCTGTACCCGTTATTCCTTTGTCGCTCCAGTCTCCTCCAAGATCATATGGACCCATAAACATCAGGTAAAGCCTGAAAACGTCTGAGCCGAACTTACTGGTAAAATCATCAGGATTAACCACATTCCCTTTCGATTTTGACATTTTTGCGCCGTTATTTGTTATTGTGCCCTGATGCAGCAGGGTGGAGAACGGCTCATCAGAATTTACCAGTTTAATGTCTCTCATAAATTTATGAATAAATCTCGCATACAAAAGATGCATAGTAGCGTGTTCCGCTCCGCCGACATACATATCAACAGGAGTCCACTTGTCAGCTAGTTCTTTATCAAAAATTGCATTGTCTATTTTAGGATTAAGATAACGCAGATAATACCACGATGAATCGACAAAAGTGTCCATTGTGTCTGCTTCACGTTTGGCGCTACCTCCGCATTTAGGGCATTTAACGTTTATAAACTCTTCGTTCGATAAAAGGGGAGAAGCCCCTTCGGATTTAAAATTTACGTCATATGGAAGCTCAACCGGTAGATCTTTTTCATCGACGGGAACTTCACCGCATTTTGAACAATGAATTATAGGTATCGGCGTTCCCCAGTAGCGCTGGCGTGAAATAAGCCAGTCGCGCAAACGGTAATTAACTTTTTTAGAACCGTGGTTATTTTTTTCAAGCCATTCAATAATTTTATTTTTAGCGTCTTCAACTTTAAGTCCATCGAGAAAATCGCTGTTTATAGCGGGTCCGTCTCCGAGATAGGCTTCACCTTCAAAATCTTTCGGCGGTTCGACTGTTCTGATTATCGGCAATTTAAACTTGGTTGCAAATTCCCAGTCGCGTTCATCCTGTCCGGGAACAGCCATTACACAACCTGTTCCGTATGTCAGCAAAGCGTAATCGGCTATCCAGATAGGAATTTTCTTTCCGTTAACAGGATTGATGGCATTTGCGCCGATCGGCACTCCTGTTTTCTCCTTAACTGTGGAAGTTCTTTCAATTTCTGTAAGTGATTTAATCGAATCCCGGTAATCTTCAATCCTGGCTTTATATTCAGGTTTTGTCAGTTTATCAACTAAAGGGTGTTCCGGTGCCAGTACGACATATGTAACTCCAAAGACCGTATCCGGTCTGGTTGTAAAAACTTTTATTTTATCATCGCTTCCTTCAACTGAAAAAACTATTTCTGCTCCGACGCTTTTACCGATCCAGTTTCTCTGCATCAGCTTGGTTTTTTCGGGCCAGTTGATTTTATCGAGATCCTGTAAAAGTTCTTCCGAGTAATCGGTGATTTTCAAAAACCATTGCGTCAGGTTTTTTTGAATTACTGTTGTACCGCACCGCTCACAGGTCCCATCGGCAAGCACCTGTTCGTTAGCAAGCACTGTTTGATCGTTAGGGCACCAGTTAACCGGTGCATTTTTTCTGTAGGCAAGTCCCTTTTTAAATAGCTGAAGAAATATCCACTGGTTCCATTTGTAATATTCGGGAGCGCATGTCATTAACTCGGCATCCCAGTCATACATCCCGCCCATTCTTTTGAGCTGTTCGCGTATGTCTTTAATATTCTGTAATGTACTGTCCTGTGGATGTATTCCCGTTTTTATTGCATAATTTTCAGCGGGCAAACCAAATGCGTCGTATCCCATAGGTTCAAAAACATTAAAACCTTTTAATTTTTTATAGCGGGCCCAGCTGTCAGTTGGTCCGTAATTATACCAGTGACCGCAGTGCAGTTTTGCGCCGGAAGGATAAATGAACATTACAAGGCAGTAAAGCTTATTTTCGATCTTATTCAGATCTGTTTTGAAAACTTTCTTCTCTTCCCAGTAATTCTGCCACTTTGGTTCTATTTCGGAAAAGGGATAACGCATTTATAGAATATCTTGAATTTTAAAAATTAAGAGCAAATTTACCGAAAATGGGCGGTAATTCAAATGTTAATACCATCGGATTTAAACGGTTAATCACTTATAAAAGAATTGATTAGCTGTGGATTTCTTATAATTTTAAACTGAAAATATTTGAGATTCTATGCAGAAGATTTTGATTATTATTGGAGTTATTATAGTACTTGCAGGCTTGTTCTGGCCGTGGCTCAGCAAATTACCGCTCGGCCATCTGCCGGGAGATATCGTCATAGACAAACCGAATTTTAAGCTCTTCATTCCTATCACCACAATGCTTCTTTTAAGCGCTCTGATCTCTTTTATCATCTGGATTTTCAGAAAATTTTGATTGTTGCCTAATTTCAACTTTAATTAACTAATGTTTATGGTCATTCTGAACGTGCCCATTGGTTTGTGGGTTAGATGTTACTCTGTTGCCTCTGTTTCTGCTCTGTGTCCTCTGTGGTAAAAAAAGAAGTCTATGAGAAGCAGATTCAGGATGATATTTATGAAATTATAACACTACTGTAGTTTTAAAGCTGTTGAAAAAATTGCCCTGATTTCCTAAATTATTATGAGAAAGAAAGCGGAGGTTGAATATGAAAAGGAATTATCTAATTATCGCCTTTGCAGTAATAATAATTTCTGCTAACCTGACAATAGCCCAGCCCTCAGTTTCCGGTGTATCAATGAAGTTCGGGATCATTCAGAATTTTAATATGCCTCAGCTTAATAATTCCAACTACATCCCTTATTATGCAATTCAGCTTAATGGAAACCTTGTGAAACCCCTTTTAAGATGGGGAGTTTATTTCAGCTACTGGGATGATGGTGTTGACAAAGCCTTTCCTGTGATGGATAACCAGACATATTCATTTAGCGGGAAAAATGTGGGAGTAAGAATGTACCTCGATGCCCCGCAGATTAATTTTGTCGGCCTGCCTCTTCGTTTCAGTTTATTCGGTGGCGTATCTCATAGTTTCATAAGCGGCAAATATATTGGCGGCACTAATTTCATAGGACAGACCGGAAACGACTATTCTGCCGATTTGAATAACGCTGAAATCGGAATTGGACTGAACACAA
>CAYPNM010000023.1:0-51317 GCA_964412105.1 uncultured Ignavibacteriaceae bacterium
CTCTGAAAACGTTCTGAAAACGTTCCAAATGGCATCCAGTTATACCTAAAGCGCTCTTAACTTATATTTTGGCAAATAAACGCCATCTTGGATCACAAAATTGACCAATAAAGTTTTCGGGACAAAAAAAGACTAATAAAAATTAAACCCTGAACTCCATTCGAATTTCCTGCATCTCACTATATCCATTTATTGATAAGACAAACGCGTTGGCGGTATTGGTAACCGGGTACATAAAAATTAATGCAAACAAAACCGATGCTCTTCCTTTTTATCACTGGGAACTTCGTATATAATTCAGTCGGTCAGCATTTCGGCCATTGGTAAGTTCAATAAAAAGAATTCCAACAAAGATTATAAAGTTCCTACCTTTCGATTTTTTAATTAATTAAGTCCATAGTGGTAGGGAATGTTTAGATTAGAATAGATATGGCAATTAATTTAACTTTGTAGTAAGTTATTCGCAATCAAAAAACATTTTTTTGATCCAATTTCATTTTTCTTACAAATATGACCTTCAAAACTGTCCCATCCGATCTAATTCGATTAATAATTTTTTATCATCAATAATGGTTGATCATGGCTGATACAAATTTTAAATATCGTTGGTTTGTTAAAGAAGACCTGAATGGCTTTTTCGGTTTAATGTTCGATAACATCACTGTGTTATCATTCCTTGCAGGCATTTTGATTTTTGCTTTTGGTTTTCCTGCGGGAATTGTTTACGGCAGAATGTTTCCCGGAACTGCACTGGGCGTTTTATTCGGCGACCTTGTTTATACATATATGGCATTCAGGCTTGCTAAGAAAAAGCAGTCTTCAGAAATTACTGCCATGCCCCTTGGTCTCGATACGCCTTCCACAATCGGCATTGCTTTAACGGTTCTTGGTCCTGCCTTTATATATTTAAAAAACCAGGGAATGAATCCGGCCGACGCCGCAATGATGACATGGTATATCGGTATGGCTACAATGATTTTAATGGGAATAATAAAATTTGTCTTTTCGTTTATCGGCAACTGGATTCAAAGGATTGTGCCGCAGGCAGGTTTGCTCGGCAGTCTTGCAGGAATAGGCCTGGCTTTGATCGGATTTGTTCCTCTTGTGGATATTTTCGGGCTTCCGGTTGTAGGCATAATATCTCTCGGATTAATTCTTTACACTCTCGTTGCAAAAATTGATTTACCTAAAAAAATTCCAGGCGTCTTTGCCGCTGTCCTGATCGGCACGGTTATTTATTATCTAGTTGCACCAACCGGATTACTCGGTACTACTTTTCAGGCTCCCCAAATGCATTTGGATTTTGCGATACCGATGCCGACACTCGGATTTCTTAAAGGATTTACGCAAGCGTTAAAATATCTGCCGATCGCGTTTCCTTTTGCTATCCTCACAGTTGTCGGCGGAATAAATGTTACTGAAAGCGCCAGAGTAGCAGGCGATGATTATAATACAAAAAACATCCTGATGACCGAAGCTTTTGCTACCTTAATTGCCGGATTGTTCGGCGGCGTTGCACAATCAACTCCTTACATTGGTCACCCGGCTTACAAAAATATGGGGAGTCGATCAGGTTATACTCTTTTAACAGGCTTGTTCATTGGGCTTGGCGGTGTGTTCGGATATATTTCTTTTATAGTTGAATTAATACCAAGGGCTGTTTTGGCGCCAATATTAATCTTTGTCGCTCTTGATATAATGTCACAGGCGTTTGAGGCATGTCCGAAAAGACATTATCCGGCGGTTGCTTTCTCATTTTTCCCTATTGTGGCCAGACTGCTTCAAATTAAATTGAGTGACACAACCTATGTTTCCGCTGCTCATTTTACTGAACTCTTAAATAAGACGGGAAGAACTCTGCCTGAACTTCTGGTAATTGTAGCGCTCGGAAATGGATTTATTCTTACGGCGATGCTCTGGGGAGCTTTTATCGCAATTCTAATAGATAAAAAGCTTAAACTCGCTTCGGCTTATCTTATTTTAATTGCGGTGTTCACATTCTTTGGAATTATTCATTCTGCAATCCCTGATGGGAACATGTATTTGCCCTGGAATTTGTCCGATACGTTGAGATTAATTCCATATCAGTTCACTGCTGCGTATGTGATTCTTGCGGCTGTAACATTCTCGCTTTCGTTTATAAAAAAAGATAAAGGTGAATTAACGACAGCGTAAATAAAATGCTAATATAGGTCGCCGGCTCAGGACTCGGTTTAAGTATATGATACAATAGATTCTAACTTAGATTTTAGATTTTACTAAGTAAGGGTAGGATTAATTTGAAGAAAACTCAAATTCCAGCTGAAGAAATTAGCAGCATCTTTCGAAGAGCTCTAAAATCCGGAAAGATAAATCAAACTGAAGACACTTCGGCAATTTTTTATAATTTATCTTTCCTCAAGGAAAGGATTGATGAATTAAAGAAAGTATTTCCCCAAAACTCTCTGCACGCAATTGCTGTCAAAGCTAATCCTCTTTTAGCTAACCTGAAATTCATTAATAAACTTAATGTTGGTGCTGAAGCGGCATCTCTGCCGGAAGTCTATTTGGCTTTGAAAGCAGGATTTAAAAACGATAAGATAATTTTTGATTCACCAGCGAAAACTAAAGAAGAATTAGTTTTTGCTTTGAAGAACGATATTAATATAAATGCGGATTCGCTGGAAGAGCTGAAATTAATAAAGAAATTATTATTAAGGCTTAAAACAAAAAGCAGGATTGGCGTCAGGATAAATCCTCAGGTAGGCATTGGCAATATTCCTGAAACCAGCGTAGCAGGGGAGTATTCAAAATTCGGGGTTCCAATAAAAGAAAAGAAAAAAGAACTGCAAAAATTTATCTTTGAAAATGATTGGCTGCGGGGTGTTCATCTGCACATTGGCTCACAGGGAATTAGCCTGCAAATGTTGTTAAGGGGTAATAAGACAGTTTACGATTTTGTTGTTGATACAAACAAAATATTGATCAAAAAGTCAAAAAAGCCAATTGATAGGTTTGATATAGGCGGGGGGCTTCCTGTTTCTTATCATTCAAATCGAAAATCAATTTCCCTTAAAGAATATTATTCAGGACTAAAGAAAAGTTGTCCTGAATTATTCACAAACAAGTTTAAACTTATAACAGAATTTGGGAGATATATCTATGCTAACTCAGCATGGGCTGTGAGCAGGATTGAATATGTTAAAAACAGCCGGACGAAAAATACTGCCGTAATCCATCTGGGCGCCGATATGTTTTTGCGTAAGGCATATATGCCGGGTAAATGGCACCATGATATATTTGCACTGGATAAAAACGGAATAATTAAAAAAAGTGGAAAAAGGATTAAATATGTAATTGCCGGACCGCTGTGCTTCTCCGGCGATGTAATAGAAAAAGATATTTCATTGCCGGAGCTTCGGGCTGGTGATTTTATTGTGATTAAAGATGTCGGGGCTTATACTATGAGTATGTGGTCAAGATATAACAGCAGGCAGTTATCCAAGGTGATCGGTTATCATTCAAATGGGAAAAGTTTTTCAATTCTTAAAGAAAGGGAAAATCTAAATAAAGTAATAGACTTCTGGAGTTGAAATATTCTCCCTGATTTTTTTCTACTGTACCTTAACAAAATCTCCCTTAGCCACTCCTATAAACATCCCGATTGCATTATTCCCAGTAACATTCCAGATTACCTTATCTCCCCCCTGTGAAAAAACGTCAGAGACAGGCTGATTGTTATTTCGCGTTCTGAAAAATTTCAGGTAAGCCGTATCGTACGCATATACTCTAACATACCAAAGATTGCTGTAATTGCCTGTTCTGTATTGAGCCGGTAGAGCTAATGTATTTACTGTAATCGGCTGCATATTATATACATCAGAGTTTTGAATAATTTCCTTAAAATCGGGTGCGCTGTCTATAACTTGATTTACGCTGCTGTTGTAAATTTCCCATGCTGCGCCATAAACCGTGTTAGTTTCAGGTTGAACACTTGCCTGAAAGAGAGAATCATTAACAAATTGTGCCGAAACCACTATGGGCTTTTGGGGAATTCTGGTAAAGCTGTAGATTGCCGCGTCGCCTATATCCGCAAAAAACTCATAAGTATATCCTGATTGAATACGGATTCTGTCACTGGCCAAATATATTCCGTTCCCTGCATGATGCAACGGAATTATTTGAACACCGTTAACTCTTAAATATGCAGTTACATTTGATGTTATGGCCGCGCTTGCGCTGTCATATTGCTGATTCAGTGGTTGTGTCCTTGTTAATTTAACACCGGCAAAATCTTCTCCGGCAACCAATTCTGCCCTGACTACTATGTATTGTTTATAATTTAAATCAGGGTTAACTACTGAAACATTTTCACAGCCAATAAACGAGATTAGAATTGAAATAAATATTAGGTAAAGTACATTCTTCATAATTAAAAAATTACCATTTCATATTTATGCCGACCATTGG
This sequence comes from uncultured Ignavibacteriaceae bacterium, assembly GCA_964412105.1. Taxonomy (GTDB): domain Bacteria; phylum Bacteroidota; class Ignavibacteria; order Ignavibacteriales; family Ignavibacteriaceae; genus JAKAGZ01. Next base: position 4,450 of record CAYPNM010000023.1, read on the forward strand.
TATAAATGGGAATAACGATATTTGATTAATCTTCGGGATCGGCAATGATGTTGTAGTAGCAGTTGTGTTATATGTTGTATAATAAGCAAAAGGATTATGACGATTATATACATTATAAAGACTTAAAAACGTTTCAAAATTAAACTTGTCCCAATTGAATTTATATGACACACTAAGGTCAAGTTTACTGTACGCCGGTAAACGGTAACTATTTCTATCGCTATAGTTAAATTGCAGGCTTTGCTGTTCAGATGGACCAATGGACTCAAATGCGTACTGTCCGGTTGGTAAACTATATCCCTGCCCGGTAGCATAGCTCCAGGTCATTCCTAAATTCCAGTGATCATTAATTGTATATGCTACAACAATGGAGAAATCATGCCTTCTGTCATATTTGGGGTAATAAACTTTTCCTGAGTTTAAATAGTCAAATTTTCTCTTAGTCCAGGATAATGTATAACCAATCCAGCCGGTTAAATTGCCGTATCTTTTATTTGCAAAAAATTCAACCCCGTATGCTTCGCCTTCCCCCTTTGTGAAAAGATCTGCGACGGATTCATTAATCTTTATCGATGAGCCGCCTTCAAATTCATATAGGTTTTTCATGTTTCTATAATATCCTTCAATCGAAAAGATATACTGCTTATCTCCCGTATTATAGTCAAAGCCGGCTACATACTGCTTGGAATTGCTTGGATCAACTTTGTCATTTGAAGGGTACCATAAATCCGTAGGCAGTGCAATATTATTTCTGAGTACAAGATGTAAAAACTGGTGTGTAAATGCATATGCGGTATTAAAGGTTAAATTATCACTTAATAAAATTTGAAAGGATATATGGGGTTCTGGGCTAAAATATTTTTGATCCTTGAAATAATAAGCTCTTACACCTAGATTGGTTCGCAACCAGTTAAATATCTTGCCTTCATTCTCAACAAAAAAAGCTGTTTCACTTGTCACAACATCTGGATTATCACTTATTGTACTCTGTAATAATGGATCATAAAAATCACTATACAGTAATGAATAGGAATGGAATAGAAGACTAAATCCCATTTTTAAAACCTGATTGTTTAACCAGTGTTTTTCTGCAGAAGATCTAACATCGAGATCTCTGAGTTTAGAGTAGGAATAATAATTATTTTCTATAGAATTTGGTGAATTATCCAGAAGAATAGAATTAAATTCATACGAAACATAACTAAGAGATGTTGTTATGAACAAAGAGTTTGAATTAATATGTAACCAGGTGAAATTGAACAAAGTATTTTTCCACTGAATATCATAACTTGATGTATTTTCAGAGGGGCTTGTTAAATTATCATTGCTGTAAAGTCCGCTTAATGTTATAACATTTGAGGGGGAAGGAGTAATTGTAATTTTCCCATTCAAATCATAATAATTATACCTTGGCGAATTATTATTTTTGAGAATATTATCCTGAATAAAATCATAATACATCTTTCGTCCTGATATCAGGTAAGTTGAGTTTTCCCCCAGCGGGCCCTCAAACATCATATTTGAATTAATTAGCCCGAGTCCGATTATTCCTTTTTGTTTTTCCTTTGTACCGGAACGAAGTTTAATATCAAGAACACCTGAAAGCCTGCCTCCGTATTCAGCGGGATATGCACCTTTGATTAATTTTATGCTTTGAATTGCATTGGAATTAAATGAAGTAGTAAAGTTTCCCATGTGTGTGGGATTATATACTATGGCGCCATCTACTAATGTTAAATTCTGATCCGGAGAGCCGCCGCGAATGTACAATCCATTTGAAATATCACTCTCCACTTTTATGCCAGGGAGTAGTTCCAGGGCTTTAAAAAGGTCTGCTTCACCGCTTAATGTAGGCAACTTTGTTAAAATATCAGGATTAACTTCTATAGTGCTTGTAATAGGTTTTGCTTCTCTCTTACCCTCAATCACAACTTCATTTAGCTGAATACTCTCACTGACAGCCTTAAAGTTAATCTGGACATTTTTATTGGCTGAGTTGACTTTAATTTTGTCTATTATAGGGACATAGCCTATATTTCTTACAATAATATAATAATTACCAAGTGGTAATTTTGGAATCGCATAGAAACCATATGTGTTGGTTGTTGTTCCTTGGTAAGGAGGATTGTTAGTATCAATTGTGTCTTTATAAACAAGGATGTTTGTTCCGATTAAGGCTTCGCCGCTGGTGGAGTCCCGAACAAAACCTGAGATTGTTATTCCCTGGCCCTGTGAGAATAGATTAGGAGTAAGCAGAACTATGAAAAATAAAAGTAACTTGATTATTTTTGAAGTCACTGAAAGCCCCGTATATATGTTGTTGAATATATGCAAATGATTTTTGCATGTCAACGGTTATGTTTCCTAAATTTATTTTTAATACCATTTTAGTAGTATATGAATATTTTTAACTCTGATGTGTTTAAGTATAAAGACAATAATCTGCACTGCGAGGAAACGCGTCTAGTAGATATTGCAGATCGAACAGGCACTCCGGTTTACGTTTATAGCAAGAAGTATTTTGTAGATAAATATTCAGAATTTGCCAGTGCTTTCAAAGAAATTAATTCTAAGATATTTTTTTCTGCCAAGTCTAACTTTAACTTAAATGTTATAAAAATATTTTCCCAATGCGGAAGCGGAATTGATATTAATTCTTCTGGTGAACTTTTTCGCGCTCTTAAAGCAGGTGTAAATCCGCATAATATTATTCAGACAGGTGTTGGAAAGACAGAAGAAGAAATACTGGCAGGGATCAGGCATGGTGTTAAACTGATCAAGGCTGAATCGTTTGATGAAATACTTTTAATAGATAAAATAGCGGGTAGTATAAACAAAAAAGTGGAGACCGCTTTCCGGGTTAATCCGGATGTTGATTCAAAAACTCATCCTTATATATCAACCGGTTTACTGGAGAATAAATTCGGAATAGAATCATCTGATGCAGTTAAGTATTATCAGGAAGCATCACAGTTGAAGAATATAATTCTGACCGGCATAGATATGCATATAGGTTCACTTGTTTATTCCGCTGCTCCTTATGTGGAAGCTGTTGATAAACTTTCGGATATTTTTATGCAATTGAAGTCAAAAGGAATAAATCTTAAACATTTTGATATCGGCGGGGGGATGGGAATTAATTATAATGATGAAGAGCCTTTGGACATCAGGGAGTTTGCGGAATTGCTTATCCCAAAATTCAAAATGCTGAATTGCGAAATCTGGTTTGAACCCGGCAGATATTTAACGGCAAATGGCGGGGTGCTTGTTACTAAAGTTCTTTATCCTAAAAAGAGCGGAAATAAAAACTTTATTATAATTGATTCCGGAATGAATGATTTAATAAGACCAAGTATTTATGGAGCATATCATCATATTCAGCCGCTTGTTAAAATTGATTCGGATCAGGAAATAACGGCAGATATAGTTGGTCCGGTCTGTGAAAGCGGTGATTTTATTGCTAAAGGAAGAAAAATAAATGCAGTCAGAGCAGGGGAATATTTGTCAATTATGTCTGCAGGCGCTTACGGAATGACGATGTCCTCAAATTATAATGCAAGAAGAAGACCACCGGAAGTAATTGTTGATAAAGATAAATTTTATATAACACGGGGAAGGGAGAGTTTTGAGCATTTATTATTTGATGAAAAAATAATAGATGACCTTCACATTAAATAGATTTTAACTTTTGCACAATTTGCTTAGTTCAGCAAGGTTTACCTTTTCACCCAGAGCAATAAGCTTATCATTTTGTTCCAGCACAGTTGAAGACTTGGGATTGTAAATAAAGCCGCCCTTCAATTTGTTTATTGAGACGATTATAATATTTAAATCTTTTCTGATTGGTAACTCGGCCAGTGTTTTTCCTATCAAGCTTGATTTTTCACTTACTGCAAGCTCTTCCATGCTAAGATCGACATTTTTCTCGCGCGCTACTACATCAATAAACTCAATTACTCCCGGTCTCAAAAGAAGTTCAGCCATCCGGTTTCCCCCAATTTCGTATGGTTTGACCACCCTGTTCGCACCCGCCTTTTTCAATTTTGATTCTGTCTCTTCCTCCACAGCGCGCGCAACAACATAAAGGTTTGGATTTAGTACTTTGGCAGAAAGAGTGGTAAATACATTTTCTGCATCATTCGATAAAACCGCGACCAACCCTTTAGCCTTCGTTACTCCGGCCATTGTTAAAATTTCGTCACTTGTAGCATCTCCACTTATATATAGGAAATTCATTTCAATCAGCCGGTCAATTTTGCCGGGCTCATTTTCAATTACTATAAATTCAACTTTCGCTGATGATAATTCCTCGCAGATATATTTTCCCATTCTACCATAACCGCAAACAATGTAATGGTTTTTCAATTCTTCAAGTTTTTTGCTCATTCTTCTTCTCCTGATTATTTGATTTTCAATCAATAACTGAGCGGCTCTCCCACCGGTATAAGCAATTGATCCAATTCCCATAACAAGCAAAATAATAGTAAATATTCTTCCTGAGTGAGTTAGTGGGTGGACTTCTTCAAATCCGGTTGTAGTGATTGTAATAAATGTCATGTAAATTGAGTCAAGAAAACTCCAGTGCTCAATTAGCATAAATCCGATTGATCCTGTAACCAGCGTTATCAGCAAAAGAAATGCGCCTGCTTTTAGCTGTTTTAAGGTTCTATCTGCCATATTCTATAAATTGACTCAAAAAAAGGAATTCATTTATCTTTAAAATAAAAAACAATTATCAAAGTAGCTTATCCTGTCAATAAAAGTATGATTAAATTTGGCTTAATTTCATTTGCAATTTGTTTTACAATTTATTTTCAACATATTAGGCAATAAAAAAATAGCGGGGCTAAAAAGTGAAGAAAAATCTAATATTTATTACAATACTGCTATTTATAGCTTTGGTCTCTGAAGGCTGTCTCGTCTCTGAAAAAATTTATTATACTGTTAAGCTTGAAGGTCCGAATAAAGGCATTGTAACAATGCAGTTTTACAATATAAAATCAGATGCTAAATCCGACAAAGAATTTCAGGAAGATAAAGATAACCTGTTCGATTATATACTGAAAAGCAATAAATTAACTGAACAGTTGAAAGGACAGGGTAAAGATGTTGTTTCAAGGGAATTATTTGTGAAAGATAACAGTCTGGATGGCAAGGCTGTTTACAAGTTTAATGATATAAACAAAGTTGAAGGTATCCGGTTTGAAGATGGATTTTACTTCCTGACTCTGGCACTTGATGATAGTGTTATTTCCACTAACGGGCAGATAATTAAATCGAAAGAATATAAAAGAATTTTATGGGATAAATCTTATACAGAATTGAAATTTGGGATGTACAGTTCAGGTTTTAATAATACTACGTTCAAAGCCCTGGCGCAATTTTATAAACCAAAAGAATAATGTTCGCTGAAATAGTTTTTCCTCTTCCTTTCAGAAATACATTTACTTATTCGGTACCGAAAGAACTGGAAGCCTTCGCACAAACAGGTGTGAGGGCTGTTGTTCCTTTCGGCAAAAGAACACTTACCGGCTTTATTATTAATACTTCAGATAAAACAGCCGTAAAGGAAAAAATTAAGCCTGTCTCTGACATCCTTGACGATAAGCCTATTTTCGATAAAAAATCACTAAAATTTTATGAGTGGGTAGCCGATTATTATCTCTCTTCGCTTGGGGAAGCATTAAAGCTGGGGGTGCCATACGGCTCGGACATTGAGACAAAAAGAAAAATAATTATCGATAAAAAACTTTGTGAGGAACTTTACAAGAAAGAAAAAAATAAAAATTCATTAAGGGCTAAGATTTTAAAGTTTTTAAGTGAACGGGACGAGATAAATTTCACTTATCTTCAAAGTTTAGTAAAGAAAAAAAATATTTATTCGCAGGTAAAAAGTCTTGAGGTAACAGGGGCAATCACAGTTTTGGATGAAATTCAAGATGCTAAGGTCAAAGCAAAAACGGCGAAGTTTATTGAGCTTAATAAGTCTATTGGAGAAATATACGCTTCGTTTCCTGAGATTGAAAGAAGATCGCCGAAGCAGGTCAAGATTCTGCTTGAATTAATTTCTGGTAAGAACAAAAAATTTCTACTTGCTGATATTCTAAAAAAAACGGAATCTTCCGCGTCTTCAGTCAATAGCCTTGAAGAGAAAGGATTGATCAAAATAATCGAAAAGGAGATAGAGAGAACTTATTTAGAAGAATACAAAGAAAAACATGAAACTTTTGAATTAACTTCTAAACAGAAAGAGGTTATTGAAGAAGTTTCAAAAAACTTTAAGCCGTTAAAATTTGCAGCCTACCTTTTGCATGGTGTAACCGGCAGCGGAAAAACACAGGTTTATATCGAGCTTATAAAGAAGGCTGTTGAGAATAATAAAACCGCACTTTTTCTTGTCCCTGAGATTTCTCTTACACCCCAAATAACCTCAAGACTGTTAAATAATTTCGGTGATATAGTCACTATTATTCATAGCAGAATGTCCATCGGTGAAAGATATGATTCCTGGCGAAAAATATTAAAAGGGAAATCAAAAATAGTAATTGGGGCGCGATCGGCTCTATTTGCGCCCTTAAGAAATGTAGGAATTATTGTAGTAGACGAAGAACATGATTCAAGCTACAAGCAGTTTGAATCTGCACCAAAATATCAGGCTCGTGATTCTTCAATAATACTTGCCAGACACCACGATTGTCCGGTTGTACTCGGATCCGCAACACCTTCCATTGAAAGTATGCATAATGCGTTAACAGGAAAATTCCATTTGCTGGAAATGCCTGAAAGAATTGATAATGCAAAATTACCTGAAATAGAATTAGTGAATGTTGCGAATGAGAGAAAAAATAAAAGAATGGAAAATATCTTTTCAAAATTTCTGCTTGATAAAATTGAGGATAGGCTGAAGAAAAAAGAGGGGATAATAATTCTTCAAAACAGAAGAGGTTTCTCAACACAGGTCTATTGTGAAGATTGTTCAGAGATTGAAACCTGTGAAAATTGTTCTGTGCCGCTTATTTATCACATCAATAAAAATGTTCTTCAATGCCATTATTGTGGATTTGTAAAAGATGTTCCTCACGCTTGCACAAATTGCGGATCACTTTCTGTTAAATACTTCGGTACCGGAACTGAAAGAGTAGAAGACGAAATTGAATATTATTTCCCGAATGTCAGGGTTAAGAGAATTGATTCGGACTCAATAACTAAAAAGAATTCACTCAGCAAAATATTATTGAAGTTCAGCAGGGGCGATATTGATATTCTTGTAGGAACACAAATGGTTTCTAAAGGGCTCGACTTTTCAAGAGTCACGCTGGTTGGGGTTATCTCTGCTGAAACGACTTTGTGGCTTCCCGATTTTCGTGCTGATGAAAGAACATTTCAGCTGCTTACACAGGTTGCCGGAAGATCCGGACGAAGCAAAGTTAAAGGGGAAGTGGTAATTCAAACCCAGAATGAAAAAAATTTCACACTCCAAAAAGTAGTTCAGAATGATTATGCCGGTTTTTATAAAAAAGAAATAACCGATAGAGAAATAATGGGTTATCCGCCCTTTACAAGAATCGGGTTGATAGAAGCAAAAGACCTTGATGAAAGGAGGGCCAAAGGTGCTATCTCTGATTTTTATAAAGAATTAAAAGCCTATGAAAAGTATCTGAAAATAATGGAACCAGCGACAGCGATTCTGGCAAGATTGAAGGGTTTTTATCGCTATCACATTTTAATTAAAAGTTCAAAAGAAGTTGATCCCGGCGGGGCTATCTTAAGAAAGGCAATTCTGAATTCCTATACGGAATTTAACAGGAAGTCACGTTTTAAGGATGTTAAATTAATTTATGATGTAGACCCGCAAAGTATTATGTAAAAAGATGATTCCTGATGACAAATCCGTTTTAATTAGTTCAATATTGATTTATACAAATCTAAATATCTCTTTCCAATAATATCAGGAGTAAAATTATTTATTACTTTTTCTCTTGCATTAGTTTGTAATTTTTGTTTATCAGTTCCAGTTAGTATCCAATAGAGCCCCTCTGCAAAATCTTGGTGGGAATAGGGCTTTGCCAGGTAGCCGTTCGATTTATGTCCAATCATATCCGGCATTCCACCAATATTAAAAGCTATAACAGGGACACCACACGATAACGATTCCATTACTGTATTGGGTAGATTATCTTCCAGTGAAGGGGCGGCAAATAAATCTGCGGAATTATAACACTGAACCAGTTTATTTACATCAGCAATTCTCCCAACGAAGTTAGTGTTAAATGGTATGCGGTCTATGGTACTGTTTTTAGATGAGCCAAACACGAGTACTTCAATTTCATCCTTTAATTCGGGATGCTCTTTATCAAGAAAATCAAGCGCGCTTTTAAGATAACTAAAACCTTTTCGTTTTTCTTTTAAAGTCATTGTGCCAAACAATATTAGTTTTTTATCCTGTGGCAAGTTTAATTTTGCCCTCGCAGTTTTTTGATCCATTGGTTTGTAGATGTCTATCTCAATTGGATTTGGAATGGGAGTGATTTTTTTATTTTGAAATAAATAGCTCCTTTTGGCTTCATCAGCCAGCCATTTGCTGCAAGTAACAATGTCAATATTTAACTTTTTATAAGTTAAAATTTTATTAGTAAAGATCTTATTTGAGAAATCATTTTCAGAACTAAATTTTAATGACGGGCAATTTTTGCATTCGGAAATAAATTTTTCACATCCCCCACTATAATGGCATCCTCCTGTAAAAGCCCACATATCATGAAGTGTCCAAACAATTGGCTTATTTAATCTTGCAAGTTTTTTGAATGTTTTAATTGAAAAATAACCCTGATTTATCCAGTGTAAATGAATAATATCAGTTTCCTTTAAAAATGATTCCTTAGAAAGGTTAATACCCCAAAAGGGGAATGAAAAACGGCCACGCGTTTGCTTTGTAAAAAAACTAATCAATATAAAATCAAACCAGTACCTAAGGAAAAAATGTATTATTTGAATAAATGATTTTGTAGTAGTATGTATGTGATCATAAGAGGATAATTTTTGTTGTACTAAAATAGTAGAATTTATCCCTGCTCTATGCAAAGCGTTACTAATATCCACAACGGCTCTGGCAGAGCCACCGCCTTTATCAGAATTGTTTATATGAATAACTCTCAATTTGACCTATATGCGAAAATGTTCAGTTGCAAATCCATACCTGTACTTACAACACTATCATGATTGATGAAAGGTTTTTGTCTGGGCTCATCGGTTTTAATAAAGTATCTGAATTCATTGAGCTTTAAAACATTTAATATTCTATCCAGTTTCTGTTCTTCATTAGCAAAAGAATGATATTCGATAAATATATTTTGTATGTTCATTAAACTATTTTTACAGTCTTCTATTACTTCTGATTCTGCACCTTCAATATCAAGTTTTAGGAAATCGATTTTACTTTCCTTTTCAATTAAATCCTTAAGCCTGACCGAAGGGACACGAACTCTTTTATTATTGCCAAATATTGAACCGGCATCCGCACCTTCTAAACTAAATTCAATCCCATCATTATTTTTCCACACAGCTTTTGAAATTACTTCAACATTACTTACTGAATTACTTTTTAAATTATTTAGTAATAATTCTGAAATGTGCGGATCAGCTTCAAAAGCTTTTATAACAGAATTAGGATAAACATCTTTAAAGAATAAAATACTGATTCCAATATTTGAGCCACAATCCAGAATTAATGGTGTCTTACTTTCTGTCTTAAAATCATAGTATCCTTTGACATATATTTCTTTAAATTGAAAAATGAATGAAAGACAATCCGCTACCATTATTTTATGATTAAGATATTTTATTGATCTTTTCTCATTCCTTTTCACTTTTCCATATCTAAAAAATAATTTCAAAAATTCCCTGTAATATTTGTTATGTAAAAAGAGGTTGAAATTACTAGATTTGTTTTTTAGGGTTTCCATAAATAAATGTTAATATAAATCTTTATTTCTATAACAAACGTAATGAAAAGCTTTTAAATAGCCATTAATTACAGTATTGATATTTATTTTCTCATTAATAATCTTCAATGAATTTTCACCCATAGTTTTTATCAATGCAGGGTTTGATAATATATAATCAATTTTCATAGATAAATCATCTGCGTTGTTCTCAATAAAATATTTGCCATTATAATCATCAAATACAAGATGTTTTTCCGTTCCATCGCATATCGAACAAATAACAGGTTTACCAAAGCACATAGCTTCATTAATCGATAATCCTCCTATACCTGCAAGCACATAAATTGAAGACTCCAGCATATACCTGGCAAGTATTACCGGATCATATATCGGGCCTGCAAAAATAATTCTTTGAGAGATATTCAATTCTTTTGCTTGTCGTTTTAGATTTTCTTCTTCTGGTCCCGCACCTATTATCACTAATTCAATATTGTTATATTTATTTTTTAATATGTTAATTGCCGCTATAAGTAAATGTACCTTTTTCCATTTTGCCAAACGCCCAACATGGATTATTCTCTCTCTATTTACTGGCAAGAATGGAGTAATTAAAGATGCTTTTTCTTTTGCTTCTTTTAGTATATCAGTATCGGGAGAATTATATGTAATAAATATTTTTTCTTTGTGAACTCCATAGCTTCCCCAAATTTCATAGGCCATATCAATATAATTAACATGAGCATCTATTATTTTTAAATAAAACCGTCTAAGTAATGCATTGCCAATATTTATTAAATATCTAAAAGTATTTGTTTTATATTCATTAAGGTTTTCATCTATGTAGGAGGAGTTTTTAAATTTAAATGCATCACCAAACTTTTGTATTCTAAATGGAATGTCTTTATATATAATTTTTATCTTTTTATTTTTTATTTTGGTTAATAGAAAAGGATTAAAGAATATCCCCAGTATGTATGGCCATCCCGTTACTAAAATATCGGGATTAATTCTGGTAAGAGTTTTATCAAAATCTTTGAAGAAAGTTTTTCCGTAAAAAGTTTTGTATTCGCTTAATTGAATGTAGTTAAAGTTTATCCCTTTAGTAGTTTGATGAACTCCTCTACCAATATTTAAACTTTTATTGTCCGGTATAATAACTGTTATTTCAATTCCTGGCATTGAGTTAAGTTTATTAAGAACGAAATTATAATAGTGGGGGAGACCGCTGAATGTAAACAATACTTTCATTAAAATTTGTTGTCTTAAATATCCAGACAATTATTATTTCTGTAGAAAATTGTTGTATAATTTATATGGGCAGTTATAGGAGACAAACCAATAAAGTCAATTTTTTTGAAGCCTTCCTTTTTCAGAATATTATGAGCCTCTTTGTAGATTGGCAAATCAGAATTATCAAATATAATAACACCATCTTCTCTTAATTTTGGTATGCTTGTTTTCACTGACTCCACACGATTTCTTCCATCAATTATGATTACATGATATTTTTTATTGTCATTAGCGATTTCATTAACATATTTATCCTCATCATTAAGATCTCTATGAACTAACTCAACATTATCAGGTTTCGATTTGGAATATTTTTCAAACCAGGTTTTGTCATTTTCAACTGCTTTAACTGATTGGACCCGTGATGCATACCATAAAGTTGAATTACCACTGCCAAATTCAAAAATATCAAAATGATTTTTAAGTCTTGACTCAATAAATTTTATATAGGGATAAGTATTCCACGGTATGGGATTTCCTTTTTTATCAACTGGCATTTTAGTTGAGTAGCTTTTAAACCAACCATCTTCCTTTAATCCGCTTCTTAGAATTAATTGAACTGATCCGCCGATATGTATTAAATTTAAGAAATCCCAAACAATTTTTTTTATTTTTCTAAGCAAGCACTATTCCTTAAGTTTTAACAATAAATTACTTTTTAAACTTCTCCTTTATGTAGCTTTTCCAAATAATAGGATTCTTCCATTTATTATAAAATCCTTTAATAGCAGCAATTTCTACCTCTTCGTAAAAATTTAGAAAATATAGAATAAATGGGAGTGCAATCAAGATAATGATTTTAATTAATATTCCAGGGATGAGTTCAACTGTAAATAGTGTAGAAACAACATATAAAATAACTCCTAACACAATCAATAAAGTCAATTTTTTATTTTCAAACGGTATCCTATAATATTTTGAAGAAAAATAATCAGACAAAATATACAAAATGATAAATGAAATAAGTGTTGAATATGCAGCCGCCATCATTCCGAATTTAGGTATGAATATCAAATTTAATATAATATTAAGTGCGGCTGCTGCTACTGTAATAAATGCAACATATTTTGTGTTCTTAGTCAAATACATTCCGAGATTTGAAATGAGGCGCATACCAAAAAAAACATAGGAAAACACTATTATAGGGACTACCTGATAGGCAGGCCAGTAACTTGGATTTAAGGCAAAAATGTGTAAAATCTCTTTGCTGAACATAGATAATGCTAATCCTCCCCAGGTTAAAACAAATACAAAATATGTCATTAATTTTGAGAAATATCTTTTATCTCCTTTCTGTCTAAATATTTTGTAGGCTATAGGCATTAATGCCATACTCAACGGCATTATAAAAAACATATTAAGCACACCGGCTAATCTGTATCCAAGGTCATACAATCCCTGAACAGCGTATCCTGAAAAATATTTTAAAATGTACCTATCGCTTATGTTTAAAATTAACATTGAAATTGATCCGAATATTAATGGTAAACCGAAGTTTACTGCCGTCGAAGCAATTTCTCTATCAAATTTTAAAGTGACTTTAGAAATCATTATCGGAATAAAAGTAAGAAATGTTAACGATTCGCCTATAATGTAAGAATATAAAATTCCTGCAACTCCAAGCTTCAAAAATGCTACAAAATATATTGTAAGTCCTAAGGTGATAATTAGTTTGGAAAGGTTTATTGATGAGAAAACAATCGATTTTTCGTCGGCTCTTAGTTTATCATTAAAGATATTATTTAGAACTCTTAAGAAAATAATTCCTGAGCTGATTTTAAAATATAAACTGAATTTTGCAGGGTCGCCAAAGTATACAGCAATCTTTGGAACTAAAAATTGACTAAATAGTAGAAAAATAATACATAGGGAAAATGACATTGAAAGAATTGTAAATAATGCAGACTTTTTCTTATCCTTAAATTCTGATAGGCTACTAAGCATAACAAGAGCAGGTCCCATACCTAAATTTATAATTTCTGTAAAAATGGCAATGGTAATCTCCAGGATACCTAAAATTCCAAATTCGGTGAGTGTTAAAAAAGTTGAATAAAGCGGAAGCAATATAACACCAATAGCCTTTGTTGCTACATTACTAATACCATATACTAATGAGTGTTTGAGGAAATGTTTTAGGTTGCTTAGCATATTTCGTGATTTATCTACAGAAAAGTGAACATTTTCCACTTTAGTATTGTTCGGATACATTTAAAGGTTTATAAAAATATATCTGATTAGGAAAAAAGAAGTTATAAAATGCCTTATATCTTAATGATATAGTACTGGTGAAATAAATAATTTATTAATATTCAATTGGTCCTAAAATGTTTTTATCTTTTTATACTTAAACAAAATAGTTACGATTAGTCCCAGTATAACCAAAGAGCTCAAAACTAATGAAAAGTATTTTGAAATATAGAAACTAATTGGTGCATATTTAAATTCGATTGTATGTCTTCCCGTAGGAACTACTATTCCCATAAAGCCGTGATCGGTTTTATATATTTTAGTTTTGTTCCCGTCAATGTAAGCTGCCCAGCCTGTTGGTATCTTAAATAATTTGTAATCTGCTTTACCAGCTATATAGGTATCGCCGAAGAAAAGAAAATTATTGCCACTAGCATTTACATCCGCAGAAACCAATTCATCTTTATACGCTGTTATAGTTACTGATGCAGTTGAATCAGGCACATCAACATTAATTTTCCCATCGTTAACATAAGCGACCTGTTTTGGATCGAATCCATTATCTTTAACCGACCTTAAAACATCTATATCAGGTTTCTGCTCTACCTGGTTTACAAAATATAGGCGCGGCAAAGCATTGGTATTCAAGTAAACATAGGTTTTTGAATTGCTCATTATTTCTTTGAAACCTTTAAAGGGAACAGGGCGATCAGCTACAAGATATTTAACATTTAACATTCTCCAGATTGTAGTATTAACTGGACCGACGACATCCATATAATCCTGAAATGATCTTGGTTTTATAGCAGAATAACCGTAAAGATCTTCAATCAAGAAATACATATTAAAGTTTTCGTTATTATCGAGTGAACCGAGTGAATGATCTTGTTTTAGATTTATAATACGGAATGGATTTTTATCTTTTTGGTTTTTAATAGCAGTAATGTAGTCAGGGGTATTAAATTCTTTTTTCATTTCAGGATTATTTTGATACCTTTCACCCCGTGCATCTATTCTCCATAAGTCAATTATGGTCAAAACAATTATTCCCAGGACAAGAATATCCCTGCTTAATCTACCCTGGATATAAAGATAAGAACCCCAGAACGCTGCTGATAGTAAGCCAAAAGCAATTAAGAAATCTGTTCTGAACATATCACCAATAAAATCGGCTAAGGCGCGAAACTGTTGAGCATATTGCGGTCGTGAAGCAGCTATAGTGTCCGCGTAAGCATTTACTCTGTCTACCATCCAGCCGGAAACTCCGCTGCTGAATAATATTGATAGTATGAAAATAGCGGAAAATACAATCGCAATATTCTTAATTATCTTAATTAATTTTTCATCCCGTTCGCTACGGAGATTGATTATTTTCATAAGCCCCAAACCGGCAAGTACGGGGATGCTTAATTGTACCAATACCAGAATCATTGAAGGAACGCGGAATTTATCAAAGTAAGGGAGATTGTAAAACAAAAAATCGAATAGTATCGGGAAATTTCTTCCGAAGGAAATCAATAAAGCAACACCTGTGAGAATAGTGAGAAAGCGCACAAAAGGTTCTTTCCATCTTGTAAATATTCCAATGAGAGCAAGCATAAAAACTATAATTCCCATATAGCCAACAGCCACATCCACAAAAGGCATCTGACCAAAATATGTATTGGTTTGAACTTCCCTTCCTCTTGTAAGAGGGCCCTGGTAAGTTACATTTCCAAAACCGTAAAATGATGGAATTACAAAAGTAGCAACTTCTTCAGGAGAAAAAGACCAGTCTGTATGATACTTGTAATATTCGGATGTAGACTTAGTTGTTTCATTTGAAGTTTTCTCAAGTATACCTTTAGAGCCTCTTGTTGAAAAAGGCATGTATTCATAAATCTGGGTAAGGTTACCTGTCTGTATAAGAAAGGCAACTATTGAAGCTACGACAAATACTCCTGCTGATTTTAAAATATTTTTTCTTAACCCGGTGTCTTTTGTTGCAAGTGATCTTAGAAAATAATAAATAAAATAAATTGCAACTGCGAAAATTGAATAAAAGATTATCTGAACATGGAAACTTTGTATCAATAGTTGAAGTGTAATAATTAATAAAAGAGTATCTATGAGTCTTGGTTTTTCTTTTAATCTCAAAAGCAGCAAAAATACCAGGGGATACATACTAAGTGCTGTAAGCTTTGTTACATGACCGATATAAAGAAAAACAATAAGTCCTGTACTGAATGATGTTGCTACAGCTGTGAATAAGCTTACGAGAGTGTTCCTGGTTAGATAGCGCATAAGCAAGAATGAAGTGATACCCAGAATTATTAAATAAAAGGTCCACATAGTATATTCAACAGAAAAGAAGCTTGTAAAGGCAAATCTGATTTTAGTGATTACAGTATAAATCAAATTAAACCAGGTGGGTGCCGTTCCAATAGCATAAGCTGGCATACCGCAGAATAAGTAAGGATTCCATAAAGTAAATCCTTCTCCATGGTGAGAAACGTATTGTTGGCTTGCCAGGCTTGCAAGTATGTCGCTTGACTGAAATGTCTTATTACCAAAGTAAAGTGGATTCAGGAAAATTAAAAACAAAATAATGATCACAAGAATTACAGCCAGCACATGATACTTTTGTGGTAGAAATTCCTCAAAATTGAATTTAGAAAAAAAAGTTTCCTGAGTTTTAGAAGACTTGACATTCTTTTTATTTTTGCTCATTTATTCACCATGCTATAATTTTTTTACGATGAGATTAATCCCCGCACCTACTTTATTTATCACTGAATAATCAACATACATCATTAAGAATGTAAATGGAAGCATCAGAATATAGTAAACTGGCAGCAATACAAAGAAAAACCTGGTTTTATTTAACATTAACATCGGCAATTTAATTCCTAATCGCCATGCTTTATCTCCCCAAAAACCATAAGTGAATCTTTTTTGGTAAATAGAAAAACCAATGGGTTTGAGCTTGGCTTCAAGGTCTTCAAATGAATACCCTTTCCTGGCATGTTCACCAATAAAGCTTTCGTCTTCATCTTTGTGTGCGTCGCTGCCACCATAGATGGATGGAGTATTTATAATCAGAAAGCCGTCTTTTTTTAAAGCCTTATAAAAGTTTTGAAATACTTTAACGTCGTTTTCAATATGTTCCATTACATCAACACTCAGTATCAGGTCGAACAATTCATTATGATTAATATTAGTCAGGTCTTCCATACCAAAAGAAACGTTTTTAATATTTTTTTGAGAAAAAAAAGTTTTGCAATTATTGATCCAGTCCTCTTTGATGTCTACAGAATAAATAGAGTTAGGCTGGAGCTTTTTAGTCATAAAATAAGTGTATTGCCCGTAACCCGTTCCTGCATCATAAATTGAAATTTGCTTTGTTCCAAATTCCTTCCTTAACTTTTTAAGTTCCCTTCTTACATACCAGGAACGAAGAAACATTACATCAAGTGTTTTATAAAACAATACTGTTAAAAAGGGAAACCTTTTAATTGCAGATGCGAAAACATTTTTAATTGGGTCGTAAAGCATATTGGCAGCTAACTATTAATTAGATCAAACAATCCCTCAGTAAATTTACTCCAGGAATATTTGTCGGTTTCTTTTATAATATTTGAAATAAACTGTTCCTCTTTATTTTGCCCATAGAAATTTTCAATTGCAATTGCCAGGTCCTGTGGACTTTCTTTTTTGACAATGAAACCAGTTGAATTATTGGAAATTACTTCCGCCAATCCGCCCACGTTTGTTGCTATAACGGGTTTATGAAAATTCATTGCGATCTGTACAATCCCGCTTTGAGTTGCATTACGGTATGGAAGTATCACTGCGTCACATGCTGAAAAATAAAATTTAACTTCTGAAGTCGGAATAAAATCAGTAAAAAGATATAATTGATTTTGTAATTCCAATGCATTTATGATATTATCATACTTTGTTTTGTTTGAATAATATTCTCCTGCTATTATTAGTTTTATATCAGGTTTAGACTTTAACATTTTCACGGCTTCGAGCAAAACATCAAGTCCTTTGTAATCTCTAATAAATCCAAAGAATAAAATTAGCTTTTCATCCTCCGGGAGACTTAAATACTTTCTAGCTTCTTTTTTAGCAACAGGTCCTCCAAAATTTGAATAAATCGGATGGGGAAGTATTTTATTTTTAGCGCCTGGTTTTAATTTCAATAAATCTGCCTGGACTTTTTTTGAAAGCAAAACAAAGTAATCTACATATTTGAAGAAATACTTAGTTGTCGCAGTATCGCCCGGTTTTTTCTCGTGAGGAATTACATTATCACAAATAGTTAAAACTTTTGTTTTGCCATTTTTCCTAGCTATTCTTGATACTGTTCCAAAACAGGGAGCGAAAAAAGGTATCCAATATTTAAATATTAATAGGTCCGGTGAATCATTTTTTATCTTATTTCCTACTTTGATCCAGTTAAGGGGATTGATAGAGTCAACCAATATTTTTGTTGGAATTTTTTCAACAGTGTCTCCTGATTCTAATTGTGATTTCCCGGGGAATAGAATGTATGGATATTGTCTTTTAAAAGTTATAACGGAAACTTCATTATTTCTTGCAAGCTCTTTATAAAGCAAACCAACAAAATGAGAAATTCCCCCACGTAAAGGATATGCTGTGGAAAGAATCGTTATTTTCATCAGGTGAGCAATCGATCTATTGTTTTTAAAACAGTCTCAGTTTTCAGGTGGTCCATACATTTATAGTCCGGATTTATGCACGTTCCTCTGAAATAGCATTTACATTCTTTTTCGGGTTGAACGATTTCCCCAAGACCGAATAGTTCAAATTCGTTTGGATTAAAGATATTATTGAACAGAACAATCCTTTTATTAAGCCCTATAGTTATATGCATTGCCATAGTTACGCCGGTAACAACCAGATCACATTGATTGACGAGATTTATAAACTTTTCAAGTTGAAAATGACCTAAATATTTTCCCCCAGTTTTTTCTGAAAATACTTTATTTTTTTCGTCTTCTTGAAAGCCGCCGAGGAATATAACTTCATAATTCTTTTCAATCAAAGAAGTTGCTAGATCTATCCAGTTCTCATCAGCCCATAAGCGCGAGGTCCACCTCCCGCCGCAGCCAGTATTTAGGCCGATTATTTTTTTTGACTTATTTAAATTCCAGGAATCTGAAAATTCCTCAAAGGAAGAAAGTATATATTTTTGCCCTGCGAATTTATATCCGCAAATTTCAAAAATTTCTTCCAGATAATTTTTTTTATTTGCCTTATTAACATCGTCAAAAAGTCCCGTAAAATATTTTTGTTTTGCAAATTTATCAGCAGGAAAAGGTACTCCTTCTTTTAATATAAATCCTTTTTTTGATTTCGAATTTAATTTATTTGTAAGCGCACAGGCTTCTTTATCTTTGTCAAGATTATAAATTATATTGAAATTAACTGATTCTAAATAGCTAATTCCTTCCTGATTAAATTTCAGAACTTCATCAACTGAATCGGGAACAACTTCTGGCGTATGTGTTAACCAGAAAATTTTTGCCTTTGGGTAACTTGATTTAATTGCTTTTAATAGAGGAGTAGTTCTTATTACATCTCCAACTGCACCGAGTTTGATTATCAGAATTTTTTCTTTTACTGATTCATAATATTTGCAGTCACTTCCTTTTTCATCCACACAATGGACGCCAAAATTTTTTGAAGGCTTGCACGGAATGTGACCCTTAAAATAGCGGCAGTCAATTTTTATATCGGAAATTTTCATATTATTTGTGATGAGTTCAAGAGAATTGCGAAAAATATCCCGAATGTTTGGTAGAAAGTTAACCTTTATCTTTAATTATATATTCTTTATCACTTTTTGAATTGTGGACCAGCATTTCTCCCAGCAACCCAACTGAGAAAAACTGAACACCGACAATTATTAACAGTATACCTAAAAATAACATTGGCCTGTTACTCAGAGGCTCACCTATTATCCATAAATAACTGAGGTAACCATTTACAATAATACCAACAAGAAATGCAAAAGCACCAAAGAATCCAAAAAAGTGCATAGGCCTTTTGATATATCTAGTGGAAAATAAGACCGTGATTAAATCGATAAAACCCTTAAAAAATCTTGAAATCCCGAACTTCGTTTTGCCATATCTGCGGGGATGATGTTTTACAATTAACTCAGAAACTTTGAAACCTTCCCAGTCGGCAAGGACAGGCATATACCTGTGTAATTCTCCATAAACTTTAACATTATCGGTTACTTCTTTTCTGTATGCCTTTAGTCCACAATTGAAATCGTGGATTTTGATTCCGGTCATTAAACGTGTCATGAAATTAAAAAACCGGGAAGAAATTTTTTTAACAAAAGGATCTTGTCTTTTTCTTTTCCAGCCGGAAATGAGATCATATCCCTCTTCAAGTTTTTTAATAAGATTAGGAATTTCATTTGGATCATCCTGAAGGTCTGCATCCATTGTCACAACAACATCGCCTGATGCTTCCGTGAAACCGATTTGCAAAGCAGCAGATTTTCCGTAATTTTTTCTGAAACTGACATACCTGAATCTTTTGTCCGGCTTACAGATTTCCTTAATAATTTTGAGGGAATTATCAGTGCTACCATCATCAACAAGTATGACCTCGTATACAATATTCAGAGGCTTTATTGCTTTTCTAATTTCATTGGCAAGCGGCTGAAGAGATTCTTCTTCATTAAAAAGCGGAACAACAATAGACAGCTTTTTGAAAATGGTGCTTATTTGTTGAAAACCATAGGACTTATTGGTTCTTGGGGAATACCTTCTTCTACCCTTGTAATAAGGTCTCCTGTAATTGGTTTTTTTTGAATTATAAGTTTCAGCTGGTTTTTCTTTTGCCGGGTTATTTTGATTTGTAGAATTTGATGAATTTTCGCTATTTTTTTTGTCTTCCAACTAAGTTTCCGATTTAATTTAATTTATTCAAAATTAACTCAATAATTAGTTAAAAACAATTTAAAGAGGTGTCTCAGTTTTATTTCGCTGATAATGTAATAATTTGAATTTGCCAAACCGAGACAAGCCTTCATTCCAGGCTTGCCAGTCTGATTACCAGGTTTATCTCTGAAAATGATAACATTTAATTGGTTTTGGATACTATCATTGCTGACTGTAGAAAGAATATTCTTTGATGCAGTCTGTTAAATATTTATTCAGCGATGAAAAGGTGACTGAATAGTATGACAAAATTGACATACTTTTTATGGAACTTTGAGAGGCTGGGCATAGGCTGTTTGGAGGCTGGTTATACCCTTGTTGAAAAGGGGTGAAAGTATGTCAATTTGGTCATACATTATATATAATTTCAGAGCCTGCTTTTCAAATGTGGCTTCATGGATCAGAGTAGCGGTAGATTTTAATATTATTTAGCGGTATTGAAGATATTTATTACCTGTTGGATAAATTACCACTGTTATTACTAAATCTGCATTTCAAATAAAGACACATACCAATTTAACGAGCTATTGAGATCCTGATTATTCTGTCAAATAGCTGAATTTTTACACTTTTTAATCTTGACAAATAAGTATAGATTCGGTAATTTTAGTACCTAATAAAATGAAAATAATAATTGAAAAACAAATTCCCGCAGGGTGTTTTAAATGAGTACGACTGAAGTAAAAACAATTGAAGAACTTACGAATAAGGAGTACAAGTACGGTTTCATTACAGATATCGAATCCGAAACTTTACCAAAAGGACTTAATGAAGATATTATCAGGCAACTTTCTGCAATTAAAGGCGAGCCCGAATTTCTGCTTGAATGGCGTTTGAAAGCTTTCCGTCACTGGCAGACGATGACGGAGCCACATTGGTCAAATGTAAAATTTCCATCGATTGATTACCAGGATATTCATTACTATTCGGCTCCGAAAAAGAAGCCTAAACTAAACAGTCTGGATGAAGTCGATCCTGAGTTAAGAGAAACTTTCGACAAATTGGGTATCTCAATTGATGAACAAAAAAGATTAAGCAATGTTGCAGTTGATGCGGTATTTGACAGCGTTTCCGTTGCGACTTCTTTTAAAAGCAAATTATCTGAACTTGGAATTATTTTCTGTTCATTTTCTGAAGCAGTAAAAAATTATCCTGATCTCGTTAAAAAATATCTTGGAAGTGTAGTACCCTACACTGACAATTTTTTTGCTACACTAAATTCGGCAGTATTCAGTGATGGGTCTTTCGTTTACGTTCCCAAAGGTGTCAGGTGCCCAATGGAGCTCTCAACCTATTTCAGAATTAATGCGGCTAGCACCGGACAGTTTGAGAGAACATTAATTATTGCTGATGAGGACGCATATGTAAGTTACCTTGAAGGCTGCACCGCACCGATGAGGGATGAAAACCAGTTACATGCCGCAGTAGTTGAATTAGTTGCACTTGATAATGCCCAGATAAAATATTCAACAGTGCAGAACTGGTACCCAGGAGATAAAAACGGTAAGGGAGGAATTTACAATTTTGTAACCAAGCGCGGTGCCTGCCGTGGAGTTAATTCTAAAATTTCATGGACGCAGGTTGAGACCGGTTCAGCAATTACGTGGAAATATCCAAGTTGTATTCTACAGGGGGATAACTCAATCGGCGAATTTTATTCAGTTGCGGTTACTAATAATTATCAACAGGCTGACACCGGCACAAAGATGATTCATCTTGGTAAGAACACGAGAAGCACGATTATTTCAAAAGGTATTTCCGCAGGTAAAAGTAATAATAGCTACCGAGGACTTGTAAGAATTTTAAAAAAGGCCGATAATGCCAGAAATTTTTCTCAGTGTGATTCGCTGCTGATTGGGGATAAATGCGGAGCGCATACTTTTCCATATCTCGAAATAAATAATCCAAGTGCGCAAATTGAACATGAAGCCACAACATCGAAAATTGGTGAAGACCAGGTATTTTATCTTAATCAAAGGGGTATTTCAACTGAAGATGCTATTGGATTAATTGTTAATGGGTACTGCAAAGAAGTTTTTAAAGAACTTCCAATGGAATTTGCAGTTGAGGCAACTAAATTATTAAGCATTAGCCTTGAAGGAAGCGTTGGATAAAAAATTAAAATTTTTAACTTAAAATTTAATAGATAGGGAAATAAATGTTATTAGAAATAAAAAATTTGCACGCTAATATTGAAGGTAAAGAAATATTAAAAGGCATTGACCTGAAGATAAATAAAGGTGAGGTTCATGCTATAATGGGACCAAATGGGTCCGGTAAAAGCACACTTGCTCAGGTGCTTGCGGGCCGCGAGGAATATGAAGTAACCAGGGGCACAGTAATTTACAACCGAAAAAATCTTTTAGAGCTTTCTCCTGAAGACAGAGCAAGGGAAGGATTGTTTCTTGCCTTTCAGTATCCCGTGGAAATTCCCGGAGTGAGTAATACAAATCTTCTAAAGACAGCATTAAATGCAGTCAAAAAATATCGCGGCGAAGAAGAGCTTGATGCAATGGAATTCCTGGCTCTTATTAAGAAAAAAATGAAATTAGTTGATCTCGATCATTCTCTCATAAGTCGTTCAGTTAATGAAGGATTTTCAGGAGGTGAGAAGAAAAGAAATGAGATCTTTCAGATGGCCGTTCTGGAACCTAAACTTAGCATACTTGATGAGACAGATTCAGGTCTCGACATTGATGCGTTAAAAATTGTTGCGAATGGCGTAAATATGTTGAAGTCAAAGGACAATGCTACAGTAGTTGTAACTCACTATCAAAGATTGTTGAACTATATAATTCCTGATTTTGTTCACGTTCTTTACAACGGTAAGATTGTTAAATCAGGTGGAAAGCAACTTGCTCTGGAACTGGAAGAAAAAGGCTACGATTGGGTCAAAACAGATTCAAAGGAATTGGTTGAAAATTAGGGAGAACAGGATTTTATGAATGATTATAAAGAAGTAAAAAATTGGTATCTGGACGAGTTCAAAAAGTTTGAAAGTACATTAAACGGTGAAAGCGCAGAGCCAATCCATCAATTAAGGAAAGAAGCGATATCGAATTTTTCTGAGCTTAATTTTCCAAATATAAAAGATGAGGAATGGAAATACACTAACGTTTCACCCTTATTAAAATATAATTTTAAACCATCGCTTGTTAAGGGAAATATTACAAATAATGAGGTTAGCAAATTTTTGTTCGATAAGCTTGAACACAATTTGTTGGTTTTTGTAAATGGCCATTTTGATGAAAAAGTTTCAAGAGTTAAAAATCTTCCCAAAGGAGTAATTGCAGGAAGCATTGCTGAGGCAATAAAAGAAAAATCGCAGGTTATTAAAGAACATTTTGGCAAATATGCTGATTTCAAAAACCAGATTTTTACTGCGCTGAGCACAGCGTATATAAAAGACGGTGCTTTTATTTATGTCCCCGATGGGAAAATTATTGAAGAGGCTTTTCATATTCTGTTTTTAACAAATTCAGACGACAATAAAATTTTATCGCAGCCGAGGAATTTATTTGTAATTGGGAAAAATTCACAGGTGACTATTATTGAGCATTATTCTTCATTAGGTGAGGATATTTATTTTACAAATGCTGTAACGGAAATATTTGCTGATGAGAATGCAGTTGTCGATCATATAAAACTTCAGGAAGAGAGCAAAAAAGCTTTTCATATCGGAAGA
Source organism: uncultured Ignavibacteriaceae bacterium (assembly GCA_964412105.1). GTDB lineage: Bacteria > Bacteroidota > Ignavibacteria > Ignavibacteriales > Ignavibacteriaceae > JAKAGZ01. Next base: position 28,524 of record CAYPNM010000023.1, read on the forward strand.
ATGGAAGTTGACCAGGAAAGGTCCAGCAATTTTTCTTCTCATTCAATTTCATTTGGGGCCGATCTTTCCAGAAATGATTTTAATACGAAATTTAATGATGAAGGCGGTGAATGCATGCTGAACGGATTATTTCTATTGGATGGAACTCAGCTATTTGATGTGCATACAATGATTGATCATGCAAAACCGCATTGCAACAGCCACGAGCATTATAAAGGAATTCTTGATGATAAATCGCGCGGAGTTTTCAATGGGAAAGTTATGGTTAGAAAAGATGCTCAGAAAACCAATGCATTCCAGGAAAACAATAATATTATTTTATCAAATAACGCACTTGTAGATACAAAACCACAGCTTGAAATATTTGCCGATGATGTAAAATGTTCGCATGGTGCCACTATTGGCCAGCTGGATAAAGACTCTATGTTTTACCTGAAATCAAGGGGGATAGGTGAAGAAACAGCACGAACGATCTTAATTCACGCTTTTGCCATTGATGTGATTAAGAGCATAAAAGTAAAAGCGATTAAGGATTATATCGAAGAAATTCTTTCAAAACGGTTTAATAATTAAATGAAGTAAAATGGATATAAAAGTAGAAACGACTAAAAAGAAAATCGAGGCATATGATGTAGAAAAGATTCGAAAAGATTTTCCAATACTTTTTCAAAAAGTGCACGGGAAAAATCTTTGCTACCTCGATAACGCTGCAACAACTCAAAAGCCACAATCTGTCATTGATGAAGTTATCAAATATTACGAGACTATAAATTCTAATGTTCATAGAGGAGTTCATTCATTAAGTGAAATGGCTACGCAGGCTTATGAGGAATCAAGAAATAAAGTTAGAGATTTTATAAATGCATCATCCGAAAAAGAGATTATTTTTACCAGGGGGACAACTGAAGGAATAAATCTCGTTGCACAGAGTTTTGGCAGGATGAACCTGAAAGATGGGGACGAAGTAATAATCTCAACAATGGAACATCACTCAAATATAGTTCCGTGGCAAATGATCTGCGAGGAGAAAAATGCAAAACTGAAAGTGATACCTATCAATGAAAACGGTGAGCTAATCTTTGAAGAATTTGAAGAGTTGTTGACTGAAAAAACAAAAATTGTGTCGGTGGTATATGTTTCAAATTCACTCGGTACAATAAATCCGGTTAAAAAAATAATTGAAAAGGCACATAGTTTTGGCGTTCCGGTTTTACTTGACGGGGCACAGGCGATTCAGCATTTTAGAGTTGATGTTCAGGATCTCGATTGCGATTTCTTTGCTTTTTCAGGACATAAAATTTACGGACCAACGGGAATTGGGATTCTTTTTGGGAAAAAAGCTTTGCTTGAGTCAATGCCTCCTTACATGGGCGGTGGAGATATGATTTCGAAAGTGACCTTTGAAAAAACTACTTATAATCAATTGCCGTATAAATTTGAAGCAGGAACCCCCAATATTGCCGATACTATTGGATTGGGAAAGGCTCTTGAATATGTGAACCAAATTGGTATCGATAAGATAGCGGTTTATGAAAAGGAACTTCTTGATTATGCCACAGAATCACTTTCTCAAATTGAAGGTTTGAAAATAATCGGACAGGCAAAAGAAAAAAGCAGTGTTATCTCTTTTGTATTTGATATTGTTCATCCGCACGATGTCGGGACATTTCTGGATTTTGAAGGAATTGCAGTCAGGACAGGCCATCATTGTACTCAACCTGTAATGGACAGGTTTAATATACCGGCTACAGCTAGAGCGTCTTTTGCCCTTTATAACACTAAAGAGGAAGTAGATGTTCTTGTAAACGGATTAAAAAAGGTTTTAGAGGTGTTTTCTTAGATGGACAGTGAATTAAGAGAGCTTTATCAGCAGGTTATACTCGACCATAACAAAAGTCCCAGGAATTTCAGAGTAATCGAAAATGCAAATCATTACTCGGAAGGATTTAATCCTCTTTGTGGCGACAGGATAGATGTTTATCTGGATGTGGAAAATGGAATCGTGAAAGACATTTCGTTTCAGGGAAGAGGATGCGCAATTTCAAAAGCATCTGCTTCCTTGATGAGCAGCATGGTAAAGGGTAAAACAGTTGAAGAAGCAGAAAAGTTATTTGAAAAATTTCATGATTTGATTACCGGCAAACTTGATGATGATCCTGATATTAAAGAGCTTGGTAAGCTGGCGGTATTTGCCGGAGTCAGAGATTTTCCGGCAAGAGTTAAATGTGCAAGTCTTGCCTGGCATACAATGATTAACGCTCTGAAAGAAGAAAATGATATAGTTACTACTGAATAAATTAGAATTCTATTATGAGTGAAATAAACAAACAGGAATTGGAAGAAAAAATAATTAATGCATTAAAAACGTGTTATGATCCTGAAATTCCTGTAGATATTTTTGAACTTGGATTGATTTATGAAATTAGGATAGATGATGATGCTAATGCAACTATTTTAATGACCCTGACATCACCCGCTTGCCCTGTAGCAGGTTCACTACCGGGGGAAGTGCAAACAAAAGTAAATGAGGTATCCGGTGTAAAGAATGCTAAAGTTGAACTTGTATGGAATCCACCCTGGGAAAAAGATATGATGTCCGAAGTTGCAAAAGTCGAGTTAGGTTTTATGTAATTGTTAGTTAAAATGATGGGGAACTGAAAAGGAACATATAAAAAAAATACAGGAGATAAATTATGTTTAATATTGTTTCGCGTCCCCCAATGTATGACCAGGATGCTGTGCAACCAATGAGAGATGAATTAACCGCAGTCGGGTTTAAAGAATTGCTTACACCCGATGATGTTGAAAATGCAATAAAAGTTGAAGACGATAAGACTGCACTGGTAATGATAAATTCAGTTTGCGGGTGTGCTGCCGGAAGTGCAAGGCCGGGAGTTTCATTAGCGCTTCAAAATAATACAATTCCTGAAAAGATTTATACTGTTTTTGCAGGACAGGAAAGAGAAGCTGTAGATAAGGTTAGAAGCTACATTACTGAGTATCCTCCTTCATCACCCAGTATAGCATTATTCAAAAATGGTAAACTTATCTATTTTATGCAGAGAAGAGATATTGAAGGCTATGATGCAAATCATATCTCGAATGAATTAAGGGAAGTTTTTAATGAACATTGTTCAACAGTAGGCCCTTCAATTAGTGCGGAAGATTTTGCAGCTGTTATAAATGCAAAAATGTGCGGATCAAAGATTCCACCTTATAAAGGGAATTAATTTGATATAGTTCGTAATTCAGTCTACCTTGGTAGATTGAGGAGTAGTAAGTTAATTTAATTAAATGAATTAAATAAAATGAAATTCAGTTCACAGGAAGAATATGGCTTAAGATGTTTGCTTCGCATAGGCAAGGCTGAACCAAAAGGACTTACAATTCCTGAAATCAGCGAGATGGAAGGTTTGTCTACAGCTCATGTAGGTAAACTTTTGAGAATTTTACGTCTCGGTGAAATTATTGAAAGTGAGAGGGGACAAAATGGAGGTTATAGTTTAGCAAGGCCAGCAGGAGAAATTTTCATAAGCGAAGTTTTAACAGCTCTTGGCGGTCGTTTATTTGAAGCAAGTTTTTGTCAAGACCACTCAGGTGTTGCTGTGATTTGTACAAATTCTATAGACTGTTCGGTAAGATCCCTCTGGAGCAATATTCAAAATATGCTGGACAAGGTCCTAAGCAGGATTACGTTAAAGGACCTGCTTGGGAAGGAAGAGACCGTTTCTATACTTGTCAGTAATTATGCAGACGAAGCCGGAACAAATGTTCTTAAGAATTGATTCTATTATTCATCTTGCTTTAAATATCCATCCATTTCCAAGCTGTCAAGTGATCTGTAAATTTTTATGGTTACTTCGGTTGAAGAAGAATAGCCTGTTGACTCAATTTTAACTCCGTTAATTTCCTTCGTTAGTTTAAACTTTGCAAATAGCCTATTTTGATCTATCAATTCATGGTTCAGCCTTGATTTGTTTTCAGGAATATTTGACAATGCATAAGTCAGTCCCTTTTTTGCATTCTGAAATGCTGAATTAATATTTTCTTCATTCTTATTTTGTATATTAATTGCTGAAATGAGAAAAATTGGGAGAAGGATTATAAGCTTTTTCATTTGCCCCTCAGTTTTCTGGAGTTTACAAAGATAATTTTAATCATAATCTATTAAATACTTTGGACAATCGAAAAGATACAACGGTGCCTATTGATCAGTTAATGAGGCCATTTCAGAATTTTCTTGAAAAAGAGGCATCAGGCGGAATTTTGCTTTTAATATTTACTGTAGTTGCTCTGGTATGGGCTAATTCACCTTTTGCAGAATCTTACTCTCATTTGTGGCATACAAAATTTTCAATAAGTTTTGGTGATTTTAATCTCGATTATTCACTTCATCATTGGATCAATGATGGATTAATGGCAATCTTCTTTTTTGTTGTCGGTCTTGAGATTAAAAGAGAGTTGTTGGTGGGGGAGCTATCTTCTCTTAAAAAAGCTTCACTGCCGATAATGGCAGCTCTCGGTGGAATGATTTTTCCTGCATTGTTTTATGTATTCTTTAATTTTGGAAAGGAAAGTATATCAGGCTGGGGAATTCCAATGGCAACAGATATTGCTTTTGTAATTGGGATCTTAGCATTGCTTGGTTCACGTGTTCCTACTGGACTTAAAGTTTTTATTACAGCACTTGCAATCGCAGATGATATTGGAGCAGTGCTTGTTATAGCTTTCTTTTATACTTCAAATATCTCAATTGTTAGTCTTTCATTTGCAGGTGGAGTTATGCTTTTATTAATAGCAGCTAATCTTTCAGGTGTCAGAAATCTTATTGTTTATACTGTATTGGGAATAATTCTATGGTTGTCTTTCTTATTCTCAGGAGTGCATGCTACAGTTGCAGGAGTATTGCTTGCTTTTACTATTCCGGCCTCATCCAGAATTGACACTTCACAATTTTTATTAAAGGGGAAAAAACTTTTGGAAGACTTTGATCATTCAGGCGAAGAAGGTCCAAATGTTCTCTCAAATGAAGCGAGAGAGGGCATCGTGCAGAACCTTGAAGAGAACTGTGAAAAAATACTGACTCCTCTTCAACGATTAGAACATAAACTGCATCCGTGGGTTTCATTTCTTATTATGCCAGTATTTGCTCTTGCAAATGCCGGTGTTATTATAACTGGAAATTTTATTTCGGAATTAACGGACCCGGTTTCGTTTGGAATTGTTACCGGATTGTTTATTGGTAAGCAACTCGGTATTTCTGCATTTACATGGCTTTCTGTAAAATTGAAATTGGCTTCACTTCCTTTTAGTGTAACATGGAAGCAAATTTATTCAGCAGGTATATTAGCCGGGATCGGTTTTACTATGTCTCTCTTTATTGCTAATCTTGCGTTTACCAGCGAAGAATTATTGACGATTTCAAAAGTCGGCATTTTGACTGCATCATTATTATCCGGTTTTATAGGATTCTTTATTTTAAGAAAAAGCCTGTCAAATAATATCGAAAAAGTCTGATTAAGATCACTTAATACCTTTCACTTCTAGATGAGCCTGATTATTTTAGATAAATTAAACTAAAATAATTTGGATATTATGGAATTAAAGCTTAACAAACTCAAAAACTTTGGCGGCAGAAAGGGACCTCTTCTCTTAATCATAATGGACGGAGTTGGATTAGGAAAGGAATATGACGGTAACGCAGTTTATAAAGCGAATACGCCTGTTCTTGACGGCTTAATGAAATCAAAACTGTTTACAAAGCTAAAAGCGCACGGGCCCGCTGTTGGTCTTCCGACTGACGATGATATGGGAAACAGTGAAGTCGGTCATAATGCAATCGGTGCAGGAAGAATTTTCGATCAGGGAGCCAAGCTTGTCAACAGAGCTCTCGAATCTGAGGATATCTTTGAAACTGATATCTGGAAAAATGTTATAGATAGAGGAAAGAAGGGGGGTACTGTACATTTTCTTGGATTACTTTCTGATGGAAATGTTCATTCAAATATCAGCCAACTTTTTATTTTGATTAACAAATGTGCAGAGATTGGGATTGAAAAAGTAAGACTGCACATGCTTGCAGACGGAAGAGATGTTCCTGGCAAAACAGCATTAATATACATCAAACAAACAGAAGATCTTTTTACAAAAATAAAAGACGAAAAAGGACTGGAATATAAGATAGCTTCCGGTGGCGGAAGAATGAAAGTTACAATGGATAGATATAATGCCGATTGGGAAATTGTTGAAAGAGGGTGGAAGGCGCACGTTTTCGGTATTGGAAGAAAATTTCATTCTGCAAAAGAGGCAATTGAAACTTTTTACAAGGAAGATGAAAAGATTATTGATCAGTATCTCGATCCCTTCGTTATTGTTGGCGCAAATGATAAACCTGTTGGAACGATTGAAGACGGAGATTCGGTTGTCTGCTTTAATTTCCGCGGTGATAGGGCGATTGAAATATCAAGGGCCTTTGAAGAAAAGGACTTTGATAAATTCGACAGGCAGAGATATCCGGATGTTTACTATGCAGGGATGATGCAATACGATGGTGATCTTTTGATTCCTAAGAATTATCTTGTTTTTCCTCCTCAAATAGATAGAACAATTAGCGCCTATCTTTGCGCAGAAAAAGTAAAATCATTTGCCATTTCTGAAACGCAAAAGTTTGGACACGTTACTTATTTCTGGAATGGCAACAGATCCGGGTATATAGATAAATCTCTCGAAGCATATATCGAAATTCCATCTGACAAAATAGAGTTTGACAAAAAGCCTAAAATGAAAGCCTATGAAATAACCGCTAAAACCACAGAGTTATTAGAATCTAATAAATACAAGTTTGGCAGGATAAATTTTCCTAATGGTGATATGGTAGGCCATACCGGAAATCTCCAGGCTGCAATTATTGCAGTTGAAACTACAGATGAATGTGTCGGAAATCTTTTAAAAGTAATCGATGAAACCAAAGGGATTGCTCTTATAACAGCAGATCACGGAAATTCTGATGAAATGTACACCGAAAAAAACGGGATAAAAACACCCAAGACTTCACACACACTGAATCCTGTTCCGTTTATTATTTATGATCCGCAATACAATAACGAATACGAAATGGCCGATGTTAAAAATCCAGGCCTGGCAAACATAGCAGCAACAATTCTAAATTTGTTGGGGTATGAGAAAGTTGAAGATTATGAAGAATCACTGATCACGTTTAATAATTAGCAAAAGCAAAACTTATTTAAAATAAGATTACCCTTGTTTTTGTGGCTCGTTTTATTCATATTTTTTATTAATTTTAGGCAAATAAATATAGCATTTTATACGGAGAAGAAATTTGATTCTTAAAAAGGCCTTCTTCCTTTCCATAATATCTATCCTTCTTTTTGCTTTTCAGGGTGAGGCGCAAACTACAATTGCTAAATATGCAGGTGAATTTTTGTCTATTGGTGTTGGCGGGCGTGCGCTGGGTATGGGGGATGCCTATGTCGCCGTAGCTAATGATGTCAGCTCTGGTTATTACAATCCCGCAGGACTTATCAATTTAAATTATCCTCAAGTGGCTCTGATGCACGAAGAAAGATTTGGCTCCCTTGTTAATTATGATTATGCCGCTGTAGCAATTCCTTATGGAACTGATATGAGTCTTGGATTAAGCATCATTCGCCTTGGAGTTGATGGAATTCCCGATACGAGAAACGCTTTAGTTGACGCAAACGGGGATGGTGTCCTTAATATTTTAAATGATAGACTGGATTACAGTAAAATTACAGAGTTCAGCAACCAGGATTGGGCAATTTACCTTTCTTTTGCAAAAAGACTTTCTGACAAATTTAGTTATGGTGCAAGTGTGAAAGTTATAAGGGAAGTACTTGCTGAATATGGTGCAACAGGTATTGGTTTTGATGTAGGAGCACAATATAAAGCCATGGATAACCTGATGCTGGGGCTAAACGTTCAGGATGTTACTACAACCTTAGTAGCCTGGAGTACCGGAAGAAATGAATTAATTTCACCTACTTTAAAAGTAGGTGGAGCATATAGTTTTAAATTTCTTGGTGGTACTTTTATGCCCGCTGTAGATATTGACATTAGATTTGAAGGGAGAAAATATGCTGCTAATTTTTATATTGGTCCAATAAGCTACGACAGAAATGTGGGGATGGAATATAATTTTAAGAATATTTTTATGATCAGAGCAGGATATAATGAGGTAAATCAATTTACTATCGGAGCCGGCGTAAAATTACCTAAACTTAATATTGACTATTCCTTCGCAAGGTTCAACCAATCTTCTGATGACAGACTACCGGACACACATCGGATCTCGCTCATTCTGACCTTAGAGGAACCTAAATTTTTAAGGGATGGTTTATAAAAAAATACCTTTCTTAGAGAATTACTCATTTCAAATTTAGATCTTAAAAAGCTATTTATTCTAAACAAAAAATCCTGAACTTCTATTAAAAGTTCAGGATTAAAATATAAGAGAATTTGTCAGGTTAAGACTTGTTAATCAGATTATTCAAATAACTTTTATAAGTTTCTATTCTTTGTAAACCTACAAACGATGTTACAATATTTCCTTTTTGATCGATTATAAAAGATGTTGGTATTGCTTGAATATTTCCATATTTCTGAACAACATCGTTATCGCCATAAACCACTTTATAATTAATTCCATATTGTTTCATAAATGGTATTACATCGTTTTTGGAATCTGTATCAAGCGATATTCCAATAATTGCAAGACGATCTTTATAAGTTTTTTTCAAATCAATTAGATCAGGAATTCCTCTCCTACAAGGCGGACACCAGGTAGCCCAAAAATCCAGTATAACAACTTTGCCTCTGTAATCTGATAATTTCACCTTATTGCCTTGTGTATCGGTCAAAACAAAATCCGGAGCTAATTCAAGACTTGAATTGTTCGTGTTATTTGTTGCTGTATTCGTATAATTAGAGGTTGCTTTACTACTATTGGTAGCTGGTTCTTCACTAACATTTTTGTTCTGGCATCCTATAATAATTAACGAAAAGAACAAAAATACAAAAAGTTCCAACATCACGTTTTTCGATATTCTGTAATTCATCATTTACTCCAGTTTTATTTAATCCATATTATTTTAGTCGTTCCTGTGCGGCCCTCTGATTATAATTTGGAGGATATGGTCCATGATCAGGCACTTGTCGCGTATTGTTAATTATGAAAATAATCAAAAGTATAATTAATACGATTATAGTCCACACAGTATTTTTATGCTTCGGATCTATTAGATGCTTCTTCTCCTCTTTTGGTTTCCCGATTATACGATCTTTTCGCCTATTTTTTTGTGCCATAACTTTCCCGTATAAATTTAATTTTTAGATTGAAAGATAGCATAAATCTGTGAGTATATAAACCAATTTTGGAGTCTTATACCGTGGAACCCCCACAACTTGAGCCTGCACCTGCCGTACAACCGTAACAATGCTGGCCTGTTACAATTAGTCTATTTGTCAAAGAGTTTGGATCAAAATCCTTTATGTACTTTGATGCATTTCCCGAAATAGGGAGTTCGAGCATTTGGTTAAAATCGCAGTCATAAAGCCGGCCATCCCAGCCGACAGAGATTGTATTTCTACACATTACATTTAATGCTGCGGCCGGATTGAATGCAGAAATAAGCCGGTTCATATAACTGAGGTAATTTTCTGATTCTATCAGATAATCGAGAAACCGGCTGATGGGAAGGTTTGTTATTGTAAAAAGGTTATTAAATACCAGTCCAAATCTGTTCCATAGCTCACGCTTATAATCCCTTTCCAGCGACTCTTGTTTCGGAGGAAGGAAAGCCCCAATAGGATTATAAACAAGATTAAAAACAAGTCCACTATTCTCTTTCCCGTATCCTAATTCATTTAAGGTCCTTATTGCCCTGATTGATTTATCGAAAACTCCTTCTCCCCTTTGTCTGTCAGTATTGGACGCCGTGTAATAAGGAAGCGAGGAAATTATTTCAACTTTATTTTCAGCCAAAAATCCTGGATATTCTTTAAATCCATTTGCAATAAGTATGGTTAAATTTGAGCGAACCATGATATGCTTATTCAATTTATTCAATTCTGAAATGAACCATTTAAAATTAGGATTCATTTCAGGAGCACCGCCGGTAATATCGACAATTTGAATTTTGCTCTTTGAAAGAGCGTCCAAACAAAGCTTCATTGTTTCCCTGGTCATTATTTCACTTCTATCGGGACCAGCATCTACGTGACAGTGCTTGCAAACCTGGTTGCATAATTTTCCGATATTAACCTGGAAAATTTCCAGTTCTCTGGCTGAGAGTTTATCTTCACCAGTTTGTTTAAATTTTTCCTCAAACTTTGGAAGGCCGGCAGGCTGATTTATTATTTTAAGTTGTTCGTTGGCATTAGCAAGTTTTTCACCAAATGCTGTCATGCTTTTATGTCGGGTTTTAATCAAAATCACCTCATTAAGTAATTATTTCAGTTATTACATAGTAAGCTTTCCATGAACATTTTTCATTTGCAAACCGTGAACAAGAGAAGCTCCGCCTCTAATTGCACAAGCAACATGCACTGCCTCTGTCATTTGTTCAAGGCTTGATCCTTTTTCTAAAGAGGCCTGTGTGTACGCATCTATACAATAAGGGCATTGCACAGCGTGTGCAACTGCTAAAGCAATTAAAGCTTTTTCTCTTTCACTTAAGGCACCTTCAGCAAATACAGCACCGTACCAATCGGAGAATTTATTCCATAGTTCGGGACTTCCTTCTTTCATTGTTTCAAATTTTGGCAGGTCTTCCGGGTTATAGTATGTTTCCATTATTGCACCAGCTATTTATTGATAATTATTTGAATTGTAACCTATTGGTATAAATTGTTTTAATTTCATTTTTTAAAGAACTATTTGCATTTTCTGAATAGTTGGCAAACCAGTTTTTCAAATCTTCTTCAGAGTCTATATCAATTAGTTCCGGAAGCATTGAATAGCTTAGATTTAGCGAATTAATTTTTTCGAGTGTCTTTTTTAAAACAGTGTGTTTACTCCATTCAATGCCTGTAAAAAAGCTTCTGTATAGTTTTTTCATTCCCAACAAATAGTAACCGCCATCGTTTGCAGGACCTATAACAACATCAGAATTGTTTAAAGCCCCAATAGCCTTTTGAATGACCTCTGATGAAATATCCGGAATGTCAGTACCTACAATAATTGTTTTAGCTGATCCTCTATCAATTACTTTCTTAAACGCAAGGTACATTTTTTCGCCAAGGTCATTCCCTTCCTGAAGCTCAAAAGAGAATTCGGCGCCAGCCCATTTTTTTATTTTATCTCTGTTGAGATTATTATCATAAAACAAATATGGGAAAACATTTTCGGTTTTTAACAATTCTTGAAATATATGTTCAGCCAATATTTTATAAAGGTTAACTGCAAATTCATTTCCGATTGTTTTGGCTATCCGGGTTTTTACGTTTCCTTCAACAGGATATTTACAAAACATAATTATAGTATTTTGTTCGTTCATTTTAATTCGTCTTTAATTTTTAGTAATTAAAAGCGGCTACGATTGAAATATAAATAATTTTTAGTCTTTATAATTTATAATCTTATGGGATTAGTAATAGAATAATATTAAAAATGCAGATTTTCAACCTCCTAAATGTGGTATACATTTATAAATTTAATGTTCATTAAAATATTCAGAAAAAATTGTTTTCATAATAATAACGCTTGCCATAATAGTTCCTTTCAAAGTGCCGGTAACCTTTGATTCACCGATTCTTTTTCTGTAGCTGACAGGAACTTCTTTTACCCTTAACTTGTTTTTTAAAGCTTTTATTTGCATCTCTACTGTCCATCCATACCATTTATCTTTCATGTTTAACTGTAACAGTCTATCAAATTTAATGGCTCTGAAGGGACCGAGATCTGTATATTTAAATCCCCAAAAAATCTTTATCAGAAAGCCTGATATAATGCTTCCAATTTTAGATTGTAAAGGTAATGCACCCTTTTCCTGCTTCCCAAGAATTCTGCTACCAATAACGAAATCATATTTTTCATTTATTATAGGTTCAATTAAAAGGTTCAATTCCTCAGCATGATCGCTGTAATCTCCATCCATGAAAATAATGATATCAATGTTTTTATTTTTCAGGTATTCAATTCCTCTTAGACACGATGCACCATATCCTTGAAAAGTTTCCACCAAAACCGTCGCTCCTGCATCCATTGCTTTTTGTGCGGTATTATCACTTGAATTATTGTTTATCACTACAATTTCATTTATAATTTTACGGGGAATGGAGGAAATAACCCTACCAATAGAAAGTTCTTCATTATATGCGGGAATAATTACAGCAATATTCATCTTCAGTATCACATTTGGAATGCTACGATCATCTCTCAATTGAAAAGATATGGCTGCGATAGCTTTTCAATTCAATATAAAGACCGGGATTTTTTATCTCTTCAACCTTGCGAATATATTTTTCTCCAGTCATATTATCTGTAAGTGTTATTTTGGTTCGGTCGGTTTCAGGGTCAAAAACAATTCTGCATTGTCCAGCCTTTTCAGAGTAATTTATTACAATAATCCACATCTCTTTTTCCAATTCCCACATAAAAGCGAACATGTCTTCATAGGAATCATTGTCTTCAGCTGAGGGGAAAGTTTCCAGTTTGGTGAATTTCCCATCAATGAATATTTTATTTTTTAGAATTGACAGAATCTTCTCATAATATTCTTTTGTAAGTGGTAAAGTTTTTTCCACAGGTTCACGTCCAAGTTGAACCGGTAACCTGATTTTCTTTCCTTCAAACTGCCCATCGAAATAAAATTTCATTCCGGGAATTGAACTTATTAACACTGCAGCAGCCAGAGATCTTTGGTTACCAAAACTTACAATTGCTCTCTGCTCGTCGTGATTTTCCAAAAACCTGGCAGATTTATCCTGGAATGATATTTCAGCGTTTAAATGTGATTTAACACCCAGAACATCATTTACAATCAGTCTGTCAGTTAACCTTTTATCATAGGTGAAGTCAAAGCCTGCTTGCTGAAGCTCCCATTCCAGGTCCCAGTAGGCTTCTGCCAAAAAAGTAAAATCACCCGCTTTATTTTTAACCTTTTTTATAGCTTCTTTCCAAAATTCACTTTCAGGGAATTCGTATCCTGATTTATTTAAGACTCCTAACCAGGTATTTTTGAATACGTTATTAAGCATTAACATTGCCATATCACACCGCACGCCATCACATTTTTCTGAAATCTCCAATAATGTTTGAATCATATACTCTCTGGTTTTCGGGTTGAAATAATTTAATTGAACTGTATCCATCCAGGCAGGGAAAAATGGGTCTCTTCCGTGTGCCAATATTAAAGAGTTGTTGTTAAATGGTTGAAAAAATGTCGACGAATCTCCCACTAATAATTCTTCATCGCCATTTAAAAACAGTTCCGGATTTGACCTTATTAATCTGGAAGCAGAACTAAAATGATTAGGTACAAAGTCCAGAAATAATTTCAATCCTAATTTGTTTAAATTGTCTCTTAGAATTTGTAAATCATTCAAAGTCCCAAATTGAGGATTGACCTCATAAATGTCTATTGCGAAAGGGGAGCCTGCAACATCTTCTTTGTTCCAATCAGGTAATGCTTTATTATAGGAAGAAATAAGATCTACAGAAAAACAGCATTTGTTGATAACCTCAGGGGCTGTTTTCCAAATTCCCATTAGCCAAATAATGTTTATACCTTTATCAGCTAATTCTTTGAAATAATCGTTGGGAATTTGAGAGAGTTTAATATTGCTACCAAACCGTTTGATCCAAACACGCACGTTAATCTCATAAAGTTTTGGATTACGAAGCATGTCTGTTTCCCTTATTTAACCTCTCACTTAAAACCATGAATATTTATGGCTAACTATATAATCAGAAAAATTTCAGAGCCTGGCAATCTTATAATTTTTTAGCGCATAATAAATTTCTTGTGCAGCAGTTTTCAAAACCGATGCTATAGGAACTGCCAGCAGCATACCAATTACCCCGAGTAGCTGGCTCCCGGCTATAATTAATAAAATAATTACTATTGGATGCATATCAACACTTTTTGCAAAAACATAAGGTTGAACAAAACCATTATCCAGTGCATAAACGCCCAATATCAGAAAAATTATGAATGGTACATGTGAAAGATCACCATACTGAATTATTGAAAAAATAATTGCCGGTACGCCGCCAATAACTGGTCCAAAATATGGGACAAGGTGTCCCAGACCAGAAATTACGCCAAGCGGTAATGCATTATCTATACCCAGGAAATAATATCCAAGGCCACAGGATATTCCAACAAAGGCCGCATCAAAAATCCATCCGCGAACAAATCTGCCAAGCTGGATGCTAACTTTTTTCAGGATCCAGTAGGTTACTTCAAAATATTTGTTCGGCATAATATGAATTAAACCTTTCTGTATAACTCTGCTATCTTTTAATAAAAAGAAAGTTATAAATGGGACTATTATAAGAATTGCAATAATTGATACGAGACTTGTAAAAATTGCCGAAAGTTGATCAACCGAATTTAACATTCCTGTCGAAATAAATTGCTCAATCTTTTTTGAAAGATCACCGACTTGAAAGAAAGGAAGATACTGGTGTATTTCTTTTTCAAAATTGATTATTTGATCCTGTATTGAATAAACTTGTAACGCCCCAATTAGCTGATTAAACTGAGTAACAAATTTTGGTATAAAAAATGAAATTCCAATATATAAGAAAAAAAACACCAGAATAAAAACTACAATAGTTGCAGCAAATCTTGAGAATCCATCTTTTTCAAGTTGCTTAACGAAGGGATCGAATATAAAAGCAAGCAAAATTGAAACTGCAATAATTGCAAATAAAGTGGAAAGTAAATAGATAAGATATAATAGTAAAATTGTTCCGACGAAAAGTAAACTTATATAGCCAAGATTTTTATAACTACCTTCCATACCATCTTTATTTTAAGGGTGCTAAAAAATTTACAACATAACTCTATGTTAATATAACATAAAGTTGATATCAAAGAGAACTAGTAGCTGACAGCTTCAACTCTTTTGATTGCAGGAATTTCCCGCATCAAAGATCTTTCAATTCCAGCACGCAGCGTCATAATTGACATCGGGCAAGAGCTACATGCCCCTGTTAATTTAACTTTTATAATATTATCGTTTGAAATTTCAATAAGTTCTACATCACCACTGTCAGCCTGAAGATAAGGCCTTATTGATTCAAGAGCCTTTAATACCTGTTCCCTTGAAATATTCATTTACTATATAATTTTAATAATTACTCTTCGTTATCAAGAAGTATTTCAACTCCTGATTCAGGATTTGTATTTCTTAATTCAACTTGTGCAGCTAAATTTTTTGAAATATCCAAGATTGCTTTTTCGTAATCTGACCCTGGTACATCATACACAATTGGAACGCCTTTGTCGCCACCAATACGAATTCTTGGATCAATTGGCATACCGCCCAGAAACGGGACTTTGAGCTCCCTGGATAATCCCGAACCACCGCCAGTTCCAAAAATATCATAATGTTTACCAGTATCCGGAGCAATAAAGTAGCTCATATTTTCGACCACACCCAAAACAGGCACATTTACTCTGGAGAACATTTTCAAAGCTTTTCTAGCATCAATCAATGAAATTTCCTGTGGAGTGGTTACAATCACAGCACCAGTCAGAGGAACAGTTTGGACAAGGGTTAATTGAATATCACCTGTTCCAGGGGGCATATCAAATATCAAATAGTCAAGTTCACCCCATTCAACATCAGACATAAATTGCTTAACAGCTCCGCTTGCCATAGGACCACGCCAGATTACAGGAGCGTTGTCATCTACAAGTAAGCCAATTGAAATAACTTTAACACCATAATTCTCTAACGGAATCATTTTTAGTGTATTTTTATCCTGATAAATTTTTGGCTTTTCCTTTAAACCCAGCATGAGCGGAATACTTGGTCCATAAATATCGGCATCAATCAATCCCACAGAAGCCCCTTCTTTTGCCAGTGCAGTAGCAATGTTAACAGCCACGGTGCTTTTTCCTACTCCCCCTTTACCACTAGCAACTGCAATTGTGTTTTTTACACCGGGCAAAAGCGCATCCTTTTTCTCATCCTTATGCGCCGTTACTTTTCCCTGAATTTGCAGATTAATTTTTTTAATCGATGATAATTCCTTTAAGAGGGTACCGCTTATTTTTTCCTTAACAGCATCATTAATCTTGTTTTCTGAAATAGGAAGTGTTACTGAAAGATCAATTACATTATTGTTTATCTTAAATTCTTTAATCGAATTTAGCGTTATTAGATTATTATTAATATTAGGATCGTCAACTTTTTTTAGGATATTTAAAATTTCACTTTTTGTAATATCGGGCATTTGATTACCTTCTTTAGTTTTTCTGAATAATTTCATTTTCTAATTTAACAAAAATGAATTTTAATATGAATGTAATTATTCAACCAATTACAGAATTGGATTAATTTTATCCAGAATAATTAGGCTTTCCCAGATTTGGTTGAAAGCTTTTCGGAATGTTCCATTAGCCATTGCTGACAATTTCTCTTATTGTCAGCATCTTTACCATTTTTATAAAAGTGATAAGTCATATCACTATTCAAAATCCTGGCTTTTATATTATCATCAAGAGAATGCTTAATGACAGTCTCTTTTAATTCTTTCTTTAATAACTCATTTGCAATCGGGAAAGCAATCTCGACTCTTCTATCGAGATTTCTCTGCATCATATCCGCACTACTTAGAAATATTTCTTCATTTCCATTATTATAGAAATAATAAATTCTGCTATGTTCAAGAAATCGTCCAACGATGCTTGTCACCTTTATATTTTCACTTAAATTATTAACACCTGGAACAAGGCAGCAAATACCTCTGATTATAAGGTCTATTTTAACTCCATTTTCAGAAGCCTCGTATAAGGCACAAATAACTGCCGGATCAACCAAAGCATTCATTTTAAAAATTAACTGGCCTTTCCCTCCATTCTTTACATTCTCTGTTTCGCGTTGAATTTTTGAAATGATTTGTTCCCGCATGTTGATTGGGGCCACAATTAATTTCTTAAAATTATTTTGTTTTGAATATCCGGTTAGATAGTTGAACAAATCAGAAACATCCGTGCAAATGTCATTATCCATAGTGAATAATGCAAGATCAGTGTAAATTTTTGCCGTTGCAGTATTATAATTGCCGGTAGATAAATGTACATATCTCTTAACACCATCGGATTCACGGCGAACTACCATAGTCATTTTTGCATGAGTTTTCAGACCCACCAAACCATACACGACATGAATTCCAACTTTTTCCATTTCCCGTGCCCAGAAAATATTATTCTCCTCATCAAACCTTGCCTTAAGTTCAACAAGCACAGCAATTTGTTTCCCTCTTTCTGCTGCCTCAATTAAATACCTAATTATTGGTGAGTCGGATCCAACCCTGTAAAGTGTCTGTTTGATTGCCAGCACGTTTGGATCTCTAGCAGCCTGTTTAATAAATTCAACCACCGGAATAAAGGAATAATAAGGGTGATGAAGTAAAATATCCTGTTGACTAATTACAGAGAAGTAGTCTTCTTCATCGACAAATACCTTTGGCGTTGCAGGATAAAATGGTTTATCTTTTAACTGGTGCAGGGGTAAATCATAAAGTGAAATAACATCGCTTAATCCGAGAGGGCCATCAAAAACGTGTACATCATCTTTAGTTATCTGCAGGTTTTCCATCAAAGTTTCCAACATAAAATCAGGCATCTTGCTTTCAACTTCCAGCCTAACAACACTACCGAATCTTCTAGCTCTGATATTTTCTTCTATCACTCTCAGAAGATCATCAGCTTCATCCTCCTGTAATTCAATATCAGTATCTCTAGTAATCCTGAACCGATGTGATTCAATGACTTCTGTTTCAGGGAAAAGCAAATTTAGATTGGCCTTTATTAAGTCACCAAGCCAGAGAAACTTTGCACTGAAGTTTCCATTGGTCTGAATTTTTTTATCAGGGGAGATTATCCGGTCAATTTGCATTAATCTCGGCAGAATGTTAGGAACCTTTACTCTTGCAAAATGAGTTTCCCCCTTTTGATTTTTCACGAGAATAGCAAGACTTAGACTTAAATTGGAAATGTATGGGAATGGTCTGCCTGGATCGAAGGCAAGCGGTGTTAAAATCGGATAAATTTCTTTCTTAAAATATTCCGTTAAAGATTTCCTTTCATTTTCTGATAAAGAATCAACGGAGCATATCTCGATTTTATTTTTTTTCAGTTCAGGTACAATTTCATTTAGCCAGAGATCCATTATTCTTCTAAGCATTGGCTGAAGAGTTTTTTCTATCTTCTGAAGCTGCGAAATGGGTGTCATGCCGTCGATTGATGGTTCAAGAATATTTGCAGCAATTTGATCCTTTATTCCCGCAATACGGATCATATAGAATTCATCAAGATTTGTATGAAAAATGGATATAAATTTAACTTTCTCCAGCAGCGGGAGTTCAGGATTCAACGCTTCTTCGAGTACGCGCCTATTAAATTCAACCCAGCTTAAATCCCTGTTAAAAAAATTTTTAGGGTCGTTATATTTGTTTATTAATTCTTTATATGACATATATTCAATTTTAAATCAGTGGGTGAATATAGCAGTTTTTGCTTTGATTTGCAGGGGAAATTCGACGGCCGGGTACTTTTAATAAATTTTTAATATTCGTAAGACAGGCTATTCGCCTGCCTTAGAAAAAAATCAAAATTTAAGCAGTAACTTTGTCAACAGTGTAAAATTTTGTGAATTCTTTAGCTTTTCTGTTTTTCCAGTTTCCTTTATGATAAGCGTAACCGGCTATTAAAGGCATTGCAATGCTAGCCTCTGAATAGACCATTTGTTCGTAAGTAGTTTCAACTTTACCCCAACTGCTTGCCTCCTTTAATGTTGAACTGGAAAGTGCGCCATCTCTTACGTCAGCAACTGTTATCTGGATAGCATATTTATGCATTGATGCCTCACCGTCCAGAATATCAGCTGCAACTACAATATCCTGCGTAAAGTTTTTAGGAACTCCACCTCCAACCATAAAAATTCCAGTCTCTTTAGAGACCTGTTTTATTTTTGTAAGTTCAAGAAAATCTTTTGCTGAATCAATTGAAGCGTGTTTATCCGGATTTTTGGTTTGATGTACAACAAATCCGAAACCTGCCGAACAATCAGAAAATGCGGGTACGAAAATCGGGACGTTCTTTTTAAATGCCGCATAAATTACCGAATCGTTCACTTTTGGTCCACCGTTTTCATCGAGATATTTTCCCATTTCATAAATCAGTTCTCTTGATGAATATGGTCTCGGTTCCAGAGAATTCCAAATTTTTTCAGTTGTCTCGTCGCATACTCTTAATTCATCTTCATCAATATAAGTATCGTAAATTCTGTCGATTGCCAGATCTCTTAATTCATTATCATTATTATTGTAAGGAGTTCCTTTGTAATGTTTGAAACCAAGAGCTTCAAAGAAATCCTGGTCTACCATAATTGCGCCTGTTGATACAATTGCATCGACCATGTTATTGTTTACAAGATCAAAAACTACTTTCTTTAATCCTGCACTAAACAAACTGCCAGCAAGAGTTAAAATTATTCCACACCCTGAATCCTTCAACATCATATCATAAATTCGAGCTGCCCTGTTCAAATCGCGTGCGGAGAAAGCCATATTTTCCATAGCATCAACGAGGGCTACAACGTTATGTTTTTTAACGTCTATATGTTCAATAACATCTTTTAAGTAATCTTTCTTACTGGCCATTACAGACTCCTTGGTGATTTTTTCAATTAATCAATAAAATAAAAGATTTGATAAAAACAAATATATTCTCAAATAAAGGAATTAACAATGCAATATTGCCCGAAAAATGCTTGAAAATAGTTTTGGGAAATGATTAAGTGTATGAATTGGCTGCATTTTGATTTGTATCTAAAATATCAGGATATTAGCGATACTTAATTTCCGATGAGGAAAGATTGGTTTACCGTTAAGCAACAAAAATTAGTTAGCGTATCACAAAGGAAACACATTTAGGAGAATTTCTTTAAAAAAACATCTTTGCAACTTTCAGAATACCTTGTTTCCATGGGACTCGATGAGAAACCCCGCTCTGTTCTTTAAATTCATTCTCGTGTTCAAGGTACCATTTAAAATTTCTGACCAAAGCCTCTTTATTGGAATATTTGGGTTTAAATCTAAGTACTTTCTCGGCTTTTTCAATTGATACGAAAGAATCCTTGGAAGCCGTTTCGTAAACCCATTTATAGAGAGGTGAAAGATGAAGAGCTTCAAGAATCCTTAAAGTCCAGATAATGGGTTTTTCCGGCAGACCAATAATTTTTTTGTTGTGTTTTGCATAATCAAGTACTGCCTGGTAATCTTCTTTCATTGTTGTGAATTCTTTTGCGCCTATATTAAAAGTTTCATTCACCTTGTTTTTATCGAGAGTTGCACACGAATAAATTGCATCGCATAAGTCTTCAACGTCCAAAAGCTGATACCTGTTATTGCCATTACCAATCATAGGGAAACCTTTTCCATCCTTTGCCCAATCATAAAGCAAAGCAAAAACGCCAAGTCTTTCCGGACCAACGAATGACTTTGGTCTAATTATCGGGACGCACATTGTCCTTCTATATTTTAAACACTCTTCTTCGGCCAGTATCTTTGCCTTTCCGTATGCTCCAACCCCGTCTAATTTATCATTTTCATAAAGCGGGTGATGATCAGGAATACCATAAACTGCAGTGGATGAAATATGGATAAATCTTTGAACATTATTTTCTTTGGAAGCTTCCAAAAGGTTTGTTGTTCCTTCGACGTCAGTTGAAAATATATCTTCTGCTTTATAAAGAGGTAAGGCCGCCGCCGTATGAATAACAACGTCAACTCCCATAGTTGCCAGGTGTACAATTTGTTTGTCTCTAATATCGCCATTAATTATCGCAATTTTATCCTTTACATCATCGTAATTAAAATCAGCAATATCCAGTGAAACTACTTCATGTCCGCGTTCCACCATGTATCTCACCAAATTTATTCCTAAGAATCCGGCACCACCAGTAATGAGAAATTTCATCTATAATATCCTCGCAAGATTGAATATAATGCAAATTTAAAATTAATGATTTAAATAAAGCTATCAAATTAAATTCGACAATAGGTCAAATAAAAAAGGAATAAATGTTTAATCCATATCAGGATATGATATTTATAAATTGTAATAAATTTGATTGTATCTTATTAATAACATTGGCTATATTAGACTCATAAAAACAAAATCCAAAAGGTGAATTATGAAAACAATTAGATTTTCTCTACTTGTTCTGGTGACATTTTTATTTATTGCTCCAAAACAATTCTCTCAATCTACTTTTGAAGGTAAGGTTGTAATTGAAGCAACAAATAATGGGGAGACAAGCACCTTGAACTATTATGTCAAAGGAGATAAGGCCAGATTTGATGTTAATTCAGCAAGGGGAGAAGCTAATGTAATATTTGATAAAAAAAATAAAAAAATGCTAATGATGATACCAGCGATGAAGACATATATGGAATTTCCAATGGATATGGACTTTAGTGAAAATTATGCTTCAGGCCAAAGTGAAGAATCATCAAATGATAAGGATTTTGTAAAAACAAGTGAAACTAAAACAATAAATGGGTATAAATGCGAAAAATGGGTAATTAAGGATGATAAAGGCACAGCAGAAGCGTGGATGACAAAAGATCTTGGAGGATTTGTTTTCTTTAACTCGCCAATGGGCAGAAAATCAAAAGCAAAGTGGCAACAAGATATTGAAAACAGCGGCTATTTCCCGATGCTGATAATTCAAAAAGATAACGATGGCAATGAATCAAACAGGTTTGAAGTAAAATCTGTTGAAAAAAAGAGTCTTGATGATTCATTCTTTTCCGTTCCGGAAGGTTATAATAAAATGAAATTTCCAATGGGTGGTCAAGGGAAGTAGTTTTTTTGTTTCCCTTGAGAAGTGAATTTTTTAATTATCCATATACTCAGGTAAGAAGAACCGGGTGTATGGATTTTTATTTATGAAGCATAACAATATTAGTAGTGATTTTCATAAAACTATTAATATAAATTAGCTGGATTATCCGTGTTTTCACTTTATGTTCCATCCCGGTAGCATCAATATGTACTGCTAAAAGATCAATTTGTTTTTAATTAAGAGGGGAAATATGAAGTTTCCTAAAACAAAAATGTTTTTTATTATTTCATCTATTATGATTTTTCAAATTTATGGTTTTGTGCAAACATTAAGAGAACCAATACAAGGCGGAGAAAAAAGTTTTCGATAAAGTTATCTCGGTTATCCAAAGTGTTCTCAACAGGTTTGGAAATAATGATAGGGAGTTTGATATAGGTCAGAACGTACTCAATAAACCTGATTTACTCTACCAACAATAACCTGATTACTGGCATTGTCATACATTCTTGAAAATGAATAATTCAGCGATTTTGAAAATTATTAAGTAATTCTAAACTATAATCGAGCCGCTGTTTTGACTACCATTTTTGTCAAAGCTTAAATAAACCAACTTGGGGTTGGCTGAAGGCTTATTGAAGCGTTTTCAGAGCGTTTTCAGAGCGTTTTCAGAACGTTTTCAGAGAGTATCTGAAGCGTAATCTGAGGAGTGACTGAAAGAAGGTTATA
>CAYPNM010000024.1:0-38138 GCA_964412105.1 uncultured Ignavibacteriaceae bacterium
AACTTATGTAAATATTGTAAGTTGCCCGGTCTAATAGTTTTAGCCCGGGCAATTGTTGTAAAGCAAATTTCTATCTACAACTCACAGACTGCAGTTTAGCTGCAGGAATATTAACCTAAAAAGTAAATATTAAAAAGTGAGGTTGAAATGAAAACAGCTGAATTTATAACCGATTTTGTATTAGTTTTTATAATAACCTTTATAGTCTGTTCAATAGTAACCTTCCTTTACAGTTTAATAGTTCATTCAGAAGGCATATTTGATTGGGGTTTATCTTTCACGCTTTCAATCACATTTGGCATTCTTTTCCCAGTAATAAATTCCAGAGAAAAGAAAAAAAGCAAATAGTAAAATTTGGAAGGAAATGATGATGTTTGAATCATTCCTCTCATTTTTTCAACACATAAAATCTGAAGGTTAATCTTATTCACATTGAATATTCAAAAAAACATTTATAAGTTTTGTAATGTAAACTGCACCTGCGGGGGATGTGTGTATATCTCTTCAGCTTAAATCATTTCCTTTCCCGGGTGCAGAAAAGGCAAAGTCTTTAACCTTAAAGGTTAAGAAATGCTGTCTTATTTCAGTAACATTGAGCCCCAACTACAACCAACCTGCATAAATAAATATTTCTACCTACAATATTTCACTTTTTATATTGTCAATTTCTTATACGAATCAGAATTAATCATAATATATTATTCTCTTCAAACACTTTATTGTTTAATAAACATAAAGGAGATAAACATGACAAAAACATCGGCTAGAAGACGCGACAGATTAATAAAATCAAAGAGAATTGATGTTTATACGGATAAAAGGAAAATAAGCGAGCCTGCACAATGTGAAAAATGTAAATCAGTTTTTATAAATGGCAGATGGACTTGGAAGGTTATCAAGGAAAACGAAAAAATCAATAATACTATTTGCCCTGCCTGCAGGAGAATATCAGATAATCTGCCTGCCGGTATCATAACTCTGAAAGGCAAATTCTTTAGAAGCCATCATACTGAGATTGAGAATCTAATTTGCAATATAGACAAGCTCGAAAAAAGTAAGCATCCTCTCGAAAGAATTATTACAATTGTTAATGAGGATAACCATACTACAGTTACAACTACAGGGATTCACATAGCGCGCCGAATCGGAGAAGCACTATTCCAGGCTTACAGCGGTGATTATTCTTTTCAATACGGCGAGAATGAGAAATGTATTCGTGTTAATTGGACACGATAATTATCAAACAAAGGTGCAGCTAGTTGCTGTCTGAAAGGACTTAATCGAAAAAGTGTTTGATGATCTTTTAATATAAAATAAAGGGGTATTTATGACTTTCACATTAAAAAGTGATGCTTTTGAATATGGAGGAATGATTCCGAAAGATTTTACCTGCCAGGGAGAAAATATATCGCCGTCTTTGAATTGGGATGGCGTTCATAAAAACACCAAAACTTTTGCTTTAATCTGTGAAGATCCCGATGCACCGGGTGGGACCTGGATTCACTGGGTTATCTATAATATTCCCGGTGATAAAAAATCATTACAAAAGGATTTTCCTAGAACAAAACTCCTGGACGACGGGACAAAACAGGGAACAAATGATTTTGGAAGGATCGGATACGGCGGCCCCTGTCCCCCGCATGGTATCCACAGCTACATTTTCAAGCTATATGCTCTGGATTCAGCTCTGAATCTGCAAGCGGGTGTAAACAACCTGGATGTGATGAGTGCTATGCAAAACCATATACTTGAAAAATGTGAACTTATGGGAAAATATGGGAAATTATGATTGACAAATTTTGCCTGACGATTTAAAACAATAATTCCCGTAGTTTTTAATCTACGGGAATTATTTAACAAGTTATTTTACGAACTTTTTTCCTACTCTGACTTATTATTCTTCTTTAAACGCTTAAGATATTTATCCGGATCGGCTTTGATTTTAGCAAGGCATTTTTTACAGCATACACCGATTATTTCACCGTGATATTTTATCAGCTGCATATCATCTTCAAGATCTTCGCCGGATACCGGACAAATGGAATTTACCGGTGTTCCTTCCTTAACGCTAACTACTTCATTATACTGAGGATCAGTATTGCTGGTATCTATCTTTGTAGTTTTACTGTCAACTTTTTTCTCTTTCTGTTGAGCCAGTGCCAAAGTTGAAAAACTCACACCAAAAAATAGTACGAATACAATTAGAGCTGTTTTTCTCATCCTTTTTCCTTTTATGTTTATGGATTTACTTAGTCAAAAATTTATCAATAAAGATTTAAATCTGCGCAATGTCGCTTTGAGGCAGCCAGCCTATTTTACCATCCTTCAATCTCACTTTTACCCAGTCATCCACCTTATCTTCCATTTTTACTTTCAAGCCTTCATGTATTACAAATGCATCATTGCTTTTAGTATCGGGTGAAAGTTTAGCAGAGACGGCCTGAGCAATTATTATTCCGTTTTTTACATTCAATTGACGGTTAACGTTTATCGCTAACATAACAGCCGACAAAATAAACAAAACAAGGATTGCCAATCCACCGAAAAATGAATAGCGCTGGATAAGCGGATTCTTTATGAAGAAATAGACACCTACTGCAGCCAGAATCAATATGAAAAGAACATAAGTAAAGTACGTCCATCCTTTTACCGAAAAAAACGACAGCAGCGATTCCCACCATTGAAATATGAAAAACCTGGGTAAGGTGTTTATTTTGTCAATAGTTTTTGAATTTGCTATGGCCAGATTATGCTGAATATCATCATCATTTGGGGCGAGCTTTAAAGCCTTTTCATAATACAAAATTGAATAACCCAGCTTTCCATCCTTGTAATACGCGTTCCCGAGATTGTAATATAAGGAAACACCTTCATATCCATCATTGACTAATTTTTCATAATCTGAAATTGCATTTTGATAATTCCCATTCTGGTAAGCAGCGTTTCCCTGTTTCATCAAGTCGTCTATCTGGGAGGCGGACATAACATTTATTATTAGAAAAGAAAAGACAAATATTTTAATCAGGCTTTTCATCGTTTATGCCGCCTTCCTTGAAAATATGTTCTTTTCAATTTCAATTATCACTTTCGAAATATTATTATAAATCTCGTGCATTGCTGAACTTTGATCTGCATTGGGTGCAAATCGTACGAACTCACACCTGTCAATAGAATTTTTTAATTGATCGATCAAATCTTCAGTCCCGGATTTTTTTCTTATTTCATCAGCAGCACGTTCAAATGAAATTTCAGACTTGGGTATATGCAGTTTATCCTCCAGATAGCCGAACAAAGCCTGGGAAATTTCCGAGTAAAATTCTACATGATTATTACTCTCCATTAATTTTTTTGCTTCTTTCAGGCGGTTCTTCGCGACTTTCTGAGCCTTCTGAAATTTAAGGAGCTGAACATTTCCCGCTAGTTTGTCCTCTCTCTTTTTCCAACCTACAAGTCCAATAAACGCCATTAAGGGAACTCCGACCGCCGCCCAGAATCCTGTCTTGAAAATTGTTAATCCGGATACTTTCTCAATATCATTAAACGAAGTTTTAATATAACGGATATCCTCTCCGAGCAGTTTTACATCCTGCTTGGAGTTATAGGAATTATCGTCGCTGGCAATATTCTCGCCGGGCTCAACATCTACTGCAAATGACCTTGACGAAAGAGTAACATAGGATTTTTTTACAGGATTAAAATATGAGAATTTAATCGATGGGATTTCCTTACTGCCGGGTGTTCTGGCAACAAGCAAATATTCAATCGTTTTTGATCCCGATATTGTTCCCTTCCGGTTTATTTGCGAATTTGTTTTCGGTTGGTACTGTTCAAGACCATTGGGGAAATTTATTGCAGGCGGATTAATCAGGTTAAGGTTACCGCTTCCTGCAATAGTTACTTTCAGGGTAAACGATTCATTGGTTTTAATCTTTGTTTTATCAATGCTGGCATTCAAAGAAAAATCACCTACCGCTCCATTAAATGATTTTGGAACATTATTCGCAGGAAGGGGCATTACATGTATTTTTACAGAATTAGATTTTGCATCATAATTATAGACCTGTGAATTGCCAAAGGGATCATTGAAAAAATCATCAAAAAAGTTATTGCCTGTTCTTTTTTTCCTGATCTGTACAGGGACATTCAGTTCAAATGAAGTTACTTCAAGCTCTCCTGTTTGACTGGGAAACAAAGCGGCCTTTTTCAATATTCCTACTTTATACTGTTTACCGTCATAAACTTCGGTTGTGAAGTTAATGTTGTTAGGAGTTTCAATTTCTTCAGACCAGAAACCCTCATAATTAGGAAGCTTTGAAATAGACATTTGTGCAGCAATATTCAGGCGCGTGTAAAGCTTGTAAGTTACAGTAACCTGCTGACCAAGATAGACTCTGCTCCTGTCAACTGTTGCCCTGATAAACAAATTATCGGCAATGTCTTTTGCAGTTATTGTATTGGTGTTTTGCTGCTGTGGTTTCGGGCTCCCTTTTACAACTGTTATTTCCAGGGGAGATGTTTTATAAGTTGTTCCATTATATTCAATAGATGCAATACCAATTGAGTATTTACCAAGATTTTTAGGCTGCAAAATGTACGAATAAGTTAATGAACCCGAGACAGCACCATTTATTATCTGCATACTTGTTGACTGATTAGGCCCGCTGAGAACAAGAAAATTTGCAAAGTTCGGCGGATTAAAATTTCGTAATCCATTTATATCTTTTCCGTTATATACGAAATCTACTTCAAACTGATTGCCTACGCCGACTGTTGTATTATTAACAGATGCAGTAAATGATTGTGAATATGAAAAACCACTGAACAATATTACTATTGCCAACGAATATATTTTTGCAAATTTATTTATCATAATTACTTTTTTAATCTTGTATAGTTAAAGATTAAAAATGCTACCAATCCTTATCAGTTTTTATGACTTTGCCTGCATGCTTTCTTAATTTCTTTTGAAGATTCTGTTCGTTATTCTTCAAGGCCTCCAGAATTCTTTCAGCATCAGCTTTTGATATCTTATTCTGTTGCGGCTTCTGCTGCTGGTTTTGATTCTGTTTATTCTGGTTCTGCTGTTTCTGATTCTTATTTTGATCCTGTTTATTGTTTTTGTTCTGATCTTTATTCTGCTGATTTTTATTATTCTTATCTTTGTTCTTATTGTTTTTATTCTGATCCTTATTATTTTTCTTGTTATTCATCTGGGAAAGAGCATAGGATAAATTATATTTCGTATCCTGATCATCCGGATTAAGCTTAAGAGACTGCTTATATGCGCCGATAGATTGCTCTATCTTTTTGTCCTTAAGCAATGAATTCCCGATGTTATGATAAACCTGGGCTTTCTGTTCGTTTGTTTTACTCTCAGCCAGTGCCTTCTCATAGGCTTTTATCGCTTCATCATATTGCCTCTGTTTAAAATAAGCATCACCGAGGTTAAAATTTGCTATGTAATTTTTAGGTTCCTTTTCCAATCCCTTTTTAAAATTCACTTCCGCATCCGACGGCTTTCCCTCCTTATATAGATCTACTCCGTTATTAACTAACTTCCTGAAGCTTTGCGAAAACCCCATTGCAGACAAGGTAATCACTATCAAAGCAACTTTTAGAATTATTTTTCTTAACATAATTTCACTCGAGACCTAATTTTTTATTTAGTTTACTAAATAAAGGCGATTTTCGTTCCGTTATAAAATACTCCAGCAATAATAATAATATCGCCGGTGCCAGAAAATAATAAAACCTGTCCTCGTAATCAGTGACCTTTTTAACACCATATTCCGTTTTAGTGAACCCTGAAAGGTCTTTATAAATAAGGTCCAGTTCATCCTGGGTATTTGAACCCCTGAAATATTTACCCCCGCCTTCCGAAGCGATCCGCTGGAGAGTTGCTTCATCCAGCTTTGTGATTACAATATTTCCATTTTTATCCAATTTAAAACCGGTCTGTTGACCCTTATCATTAAATACAGGAATAGGAACCCCATCAGGCGATCCCAGCCCGATCGTGTATATTTTAATCCCTTTATCGGTTGCATCAGTAACAGCCTTATCGATATCTCCTTGATGATCCTCCCCGTCAGTTATAACTACTATTACCCTCTGTGTATTAAATTTATAATCAAATGATTTGGTAGCCAGTTCAATGGCTGATGCTATTGCTGTTCCCTGTTCAGGCACAGATTTTACATCCACAGCATTGAGAAAAAGATTCGCTGCAGAATAGTCCGTTGTTAATGGGAATTGAACATACGCTTCTCCAGCAAAAACTATCAATCCAATTCTGTCCCCATGAAGCTTGGTTATCAGGTTGGCTATTTCATACTTGGCTTTTTCAAGTCTGCTTGGTTTAATATCCTGTGCCTGCATACTAAGTGATACATCAAGACAAATATAAACATCGATTCCTGCCTGTTTCACTTCTTCAACCCTGGTGCCTACCTGCGGGTCAGCAGCCGCTACAATTAAAAGAATAAGAGCAAAACAAACCAATCCAAGTTTAATTTTTTCCTTAAAGCCACTGTATGATGGCAGCAGAACCTTATGAAGTTTTTTATCCGCAAAATTTTCCAGCACTTTTTTCCGCTTCCTGTTAACTAGCCAGAAAATTCCAATTAGAACCGGAATTAAATAAAGTGCGTACAAATATTCGGGATGAGCAAATCTAAACATAAATTAAAAACAAATTTTGAATCCTGCCTGAAAGCAGGAAGATTTTGAATTTTGAATTTTCATCAAGGTACTTTTCTAAAAATTGTTTGGGATATTCCGATTTCCAAAAATATTAATACAAGTCCTGCTCCAAGCCAGTTATAAAAAAGCTCCTTCGCCTGCCGGTATGATGTAACTTCAACCCGGCTCTTCTCCAGCCTGTCAATTTTATCATAAATTTCTTTAAGAGCTTTTGTATCAGTAGCACGGAAATATGCCCCGCCTGTAATATCGGCAATTTGTTGAAGCATCCCTTCATCAATATCAGCAGGAATCATCTGGTATCGTACTCCAAAAGGGGTTTGGACTGGATAAGGCGCCTCGCCTTTTGCACCTACTCCCACAGTATAAATCCTGATTCCAAATGTTTTTGCTATCTGGGCTGCCGTTAATGGATCAATTTCACCTGCATTATTCATTCCATCAGTTAAAAGAATAATTATTTTGCTTTTTGCCTTTCCATCTTTCAGTCTGTTAACTCCATCGGCAATAGCATTTCCTATTGCAGTTCCATCTTCAATCATTCCCGGTTCAACCTTGGAAAGTAAATGTCTCAAAACTCCGTAATCAATTGTAAGAGGACATTGTGTGAATGCCTGCCTCGCAAATATTACGAGACCTATTCTGTCAGAAGTCCTATTTGAAATAAAATTGTCTATTACCTGTTTAGCAGCTTCTATTCTGTTTGGTTTTAAATCTTCAGCAAGCATACTTCCTGAAATATCCAGTACCATGGCTATATCTATTCCTTCAGTGTAAATATTTTCTCCTGAGTTATAACTTTGCGGACGTGCAAGTGCGACAATCAATAAAAACAGTGCCAGGGTTCTCAATATTACAGGAAGATGTCTGAATTTTTCCCGCCAACTAGCCGGTATTTCCTTGAATACCTTTAAAGATGAATACGTAATTGAAGGTTGCCGTTGTTTACCTTTCATCCAGTACCAGACCGGCAATGCGGGCACAAGAATAAGGAAATAGAGAATCCACGGATAAGCAAATGTAATTCCATTAAACATTTTCCACCTCAGGCTTTTGATGAGGCTCAGCCTTCGGAATAGTTTTCTCAACTATTTCAACCGCCTGCTTCATCATTTCTTC
Source organism: uncultured Ignavibacteriaceae bacterium (assembly GCA_964412105.1). Classification (GTDB taxonomy): domain Bacteria; phylum Bacteroidota; class Ignavibacteria; order Ignavibacteriales; family Ignavibacteriaceae; genus JAKAGZ01. Next base: position 7,822 of record CAYPNM010000024.1, read on the forward strand.
ATTAACGGAACCAAGAGGTGAAAATTTAGCAAACTTAACCATATCTGCATTATTCAAAAAGCTTTCAGTAATATCGCGAATTATTTCAGTGTCTTTTGTCGTTCTTAAAAGTTCCATTGTTTCAGAAGTTGTGAGTTCAAGTGCGTGTAAACCAAATCTTTCTGAAAAATACCGCCTTATAATCTCAGTAATTTCAGAGTGGTACTCTTTTATTTTACCGTTTTGCCACAATTTCTTTTCGTCCAGTGTATTCAAGGAATTTAAAGCAATCACGTGCGGTGGAAGTTTGATTTCTTTTTTAATAACAGGCTGATTTGACTTCTTTTGCTTATATCGCTTGTATAGATAATACGATACTCCGAGTACAATTAAAGCGATTAAAATCCAGAGTATAATTATCTTCCAGTCAAGAGGAATTTTTTGCGGCGCTTTTACATCCTTTATATCTTTTTGCAGATTAACCTTTACAAGACGTACTGCAAACTTAACAGGATTGGTTTGAACATGCTTCAGAGTAGCATCGGCTGTATCAATGCCGGCCTGACTCATAGTATCTTTGCCTACCCTGTAAAAAATATCAATTGGAGGAATTGTTACATCTGCAGAATCATATTTCGACAATATAAAATCAAAGGACGCGCTTTTTCTTCCATTATTTTCAGCATAAACGGGATTGTTAACTTTGATTAAATCCACATTTTTCAGGCTATCCTCAATAACAGGCGGAATTATTTTTATACTTTTATCATAATTTACATTAACCCGGTAATGTATATAGTCACCTACAAGATAAACTGTTGAATCAACAGAAGCTTTTGCTGAAATGCTTTGGGCAAAGCCCAAATTAGAATATACCAGAAATAATATGAAAAGTATTTTCTTTACCATCTCTTACCGCGCACTCTGAAAAATTCTACTAACGGTTTTACGTAATTCTGCCCGGTTTGGATCTCAATACTGTCAAGCCTGCTTTTTATAAATAATGATTTGCGCTGTTCCGTAATTTTCCGTCTTGCGTCTGAAAGATGTTTTCTCATTTTCAAATCATTAGTATCGATCCATCTTTCTTCACCCGTTTCAGCATCAGTGAATTTGACAAGTCCCATTTTGGGTATTTCATTTTCACGTTTATCACTCATAACAATACCGATGAAATCGTGCCTTTTTCCGACAACTCTTAATATCTTTTCATAACCTTCATCCATAAAATCGGAAAGCAGAAATACAATACTTCTTTTCTTGATTGCGTGATTCAGGTATTCAAGCGCTGCCTTTATATTCGTCGTCTTTCCCTCCGGTTCAAATGAAAGCACTTCTCTGATAATTCTTAGTACGTGTTTATTCCCTTTCCGCGGGGGGACAAACTTTTCAATTTTGTCTGTAAATAAAAGTAGACCAACTTTATCATTATTCTTCAGGGCCGAGAAAGCGAGGATGGCAGTAAGTTCTGCAGCTATCTGCTGCTTGGTTTTATCTTCGGTTCCAAAAATAAGTGAGCCACTGAGGTCAGCCATCAAAATGACCGTAAGTTCACGCTCCTCTTCAAATATCTTTATAAAAGGATGACCGAATCTTGCCGTAACATTCCAGTCAATATTTCTAATATCATCACCAAACTGGTACTCCCGGACTTCGGAAAATTCCATTCCTCTGCCTTTAAATACAGAATGATACTCGCCGGAAAAGACCTGGTTGACAAGTCCTTTGGTTTTTATTTCTATTTGTCGTACTTGCTTTAGAAGTTCTTTTGTATCCATTATAAAATCAAATTATGATTGAAGTACTTCGGACTAAATATTCACAAAACTCTCTTTTCAAACCTAATGCATCCGTTTTTTATCCTGCATACTTCCGCTTACGGCACTTCAATTTTATTTAATATTTCCTGTATAACATATTCAGTTGTTATTTCTTCTGCTTCAGCTTCATACGTAACTGCAATCCTATGGCGCAAAACATCAAGACAAATTCCTCTGACATCTTCCGGGATAATGTATCCTCTTCGCCTGATGAATGCCATAGCCTTTGCACCAAGAGCCAGATTTATTGACGCCCTTGGTGAAGCACCATAACTTATAAGGTTCGCAAGATTATCCAATCCAAATTGTTTTGGATTACGCGTAGCAAATACTATATCGAGAATATACTTTTCAATTTTTTCATCTATGTAGATGTCGTGGATTAACTTTCTGGCATTTAAAATATCTTTGGGGGAAATTACAGGATTTACTTTTGCGGTTGTGTCCGCTACATTCTGCCGCATTATTTTCAACTCTTCATTCTTGGAAGGATATGATATCTTAACCTTCAGCATAAATCTGTCTACCTGTGCTTCCGGTAACGGATAAGTACCTTCCTGCTCAATCGGGTTTTGTGTAGCTAAAACGAGAAAGGGTTCATCAAGCATAAAGGTTTCCTCTCCGATTGTTACCTGCCTTTCCTGCATTGCCTCAAGAAGAGCACTTTGCACTTTTGCAGGGGCGCGGTTTATTTCATCGGCAAGAATAAAATTTGAAAAGATTGGGCCTTTTCTTATAAAAAATTTGCTGTCCTTCTGGTTGTAGATCATAGTACCTATCAAATCGGCAGGGAGAAGATCTGGGGTAAACTGGATTCTTTGGTATTTTGCCTTCATAGCTGAAGCAAGGGTTTTTATTGCCAGAGTTTTTGCTAATCCGGGAACTCCTTCCAGCAAAATGTGTCCATTACCTAGAAGTCCGACAATGAGCCTTTCAACCATTGCCTTCTGGCCTACTATAACTTTGCCTATTTCCTGCATCAGCTGGTCAATAAAGGCACTTTCTTGCTTGATTTTTTCATTCAGTGCAGTAATATCCACGTTTGAACCTCATTTTAATTATTAATGTTATTATCTATTGAAAAGTAATGAGATTAGACAACTGGAAACTTATAAATGTTTCATAAATTTAACAAAAATTAGGAATATAAGGATTAGAATTAGGCTAAATATCTGCTTATCAAAATTATCAGTAAGCCTTTAATTTACTCTGAATATGCAAAATTTAAGGTAGCTGGTCTCATTCATTCCCGGCAATTCAGGGTGATCAAGTGAGGCTCCATTAAAATGAAGCAGCTGAATATTCTTCCCGGATTTTGCGGCTGCAGAGTTTATAATCTGAATAAACTCACTTTTGGATAAATGATGTGAACAGGACGAAGTTACAAGATAACCTCTATCATTCAATATTTGAAGCCCCATTCTATTTAGTTTCTCGTAGCCTTTTTTTGCAGGAGCCAGATCCTTTTTGCTCTTTGCAAAAGCCGGAGGATCAAGAATTACCAGATCATATTTTTTACCTTGAGAAATACATCCTTTAATGAAATCAAAGACATCACCTGCTATAAATTCTGCAGTACACTTCAAATTGTTTAATTGATAATTATATTTTGCGTTTCCAATTTCAGCAGAAGAAGAATCTACAAATGTTACAGATGAAGCACCTGCCCTTGCAGCGTGTAGCCCGAATCCACCTGAATTACAAAAAAGATCAGCTACGGATTTATTCCTGCAAATCCTCTCAATAAAGAATCTGTTATCACTTTGATCAAAGTAAAACCCTGTTTTTTGTCCTGCTTCAAAATCTATTTTATATTTTATAGCTCCATCATCAATTATTTCATTCTTTATATTCCCAAAGTATATTTTATCTTCGGCTGGTAATCCTTCAAGTTTTCGGAAATAAGCTTCATTTTTTGTAAATATATTCTCTGCGGAAAATTCTTCTTTCAATATTCTTATGATCAGCTCAATATTTTTATCCATCCCAAATGAATAAATCTGCAATACAAATGTGTTATTATACTTGTCAACGATTAAACCCGGCAGAAAATCACTTTCGCTGAAAACAAGCCGATATGATTCCCTTGAAGGATAAAATATTTTTCGTAATTCAACAGCCGATGATAATTTTCTTTTGAATAAATTATAAAGATCAACAATTTTATCTTTTGATAAAATCCTAACGGAAATAAGTGAGTTTTTATTGTAGAATCCTGTGCCTAAAAAATTATTTTTTGAATCATATACCTCAACGAGGTCACCATTTTCAGGGCTTTCTTCAATGCTGCCAATCTCATTGCTAAACACCCAGAGATGGCCTGAATTTATTCGCCTTTCCTCATTCCTTTTTAAATGTATTTTTGATATCATAAATTTTATCTTTGTAAAGACGGGGCAAAAAATTAATTAAATTATCTGGTAAAATAATACAATTTAATACACTTAATTAATGACAACGATGAAAAAGTTAATATTTATTTTTGCTTTGATTATATGTTTAGCCGGAATTTCATCCGGACAAAATGTAAAGTATGCATGGGTAATCAATCCGGGAATAGGCAATACAGGTGCCGACACTGCATTAGCAAATATAGTCTCCAATATAAATTCGGATAGTACTCTTGCAATAGCAATTGTTTCCGGTAATCTCACAGCGCATGGATATAATAAAGAACTTGAACAAACCAAATCCATTTTGGATAACTTATCTATTCCATACAGGATTATTCCCGGTGAAAACGACTTAAGATGGAGCGAAAGTGCCGGTCAGGAAATTAAATCAGTTTTTGGAAATAATCATTTTTTATTAAAAATTCAGAACACATTACAAATTGGTTTGAACAATTCGGTAACTTGGCGAAACGGTATAGGACATTTCTCCCCTGAAGAGATTTCCTGGTTCTCAGACACCCTCAAAACCATACCGATGACCGATGAAATTTTCCTTTACAGCTATTTCCCTTTTGATGCTAAGACAGATAATTGGTTTAAGGTAACTAATCTTTTAATAAATCATAATATCATAGCATTATTGACAGATAATGGTAAACCTAAGACCATTTCTTCAAACTCAGGAATTCCAACAATCACAGGCTTCCCTGCTTATAATAAAAAGAGCTGGATTTATAACATCATCGAAAACAAGGACGATTCTCTGATTTTTTATCAGGTTAAGAACGGAATTTCAAATCGATGGGGGGCACTTCACAAACAAATCGTAAATGTCACACAAATTGATACTACCCAATTTAAAAATTATGATCTACCAGGAAAAGAATACCCATCCTTTTATGCAAAGGTACTCTGGCAGACAGATTTGAATTCTACTATGCTTTCCGATTTAATAACAGATGGAACTGATATTTTTGCAACAACAGAAAATGGAAAAATATTTTGCTATGATACTTCAGGAAATAAGTTATGGGAATACGATTCAAAGGAAAATGTTGCCGGCAGGCCTGTTGTCAGTTCAAATATTATTGCTATAGCAACTTTGCAGGGAGATCTGATTTCACTTAATGCGAAAACTGGACAATTAAACCAGGTTATAGGAATCGGTGAGCCTTTAACCTCACAGCTTGTGACGACTAATATTAGTTACAATGGAAATCCAACAGATTGCGTAATTGTGGGCACAGCGCAGGGTAACCTTTATTGCTATTCAATGGATACTTTTGAAATGGTGTGGGAAAACCATTCCGCTAAAGGTTTGATAAGAACTTTGCCCTTAATATATGAACATCGCTTGTTTTTTGGATCTCAGGATGGTTGGTTATATTGTATAGATGCTAGAACAGGGGTGTTATACTGGAAGTGGAATCAAGGTAATAATTTCTTTACTGCTCCTGCAGTTTGTCCTCCGTTAACGGATGGCGATGGAATTTATATTTCCACACCCGATAAATATGTTTCAAAGATTGATTTCCTTCTTGGAGTAACTAAGTGGAGAAAAGATCTTCAAAGCTGGGAATCACTGGGGTTTTCAAATGATAACAAAAATCTGATTGTTAAAAGTATTACTGATGAAATTTATTTCATTTCAAAAAGAAATGGCAGAAAAGAAAGGGCTGTAAACTTAAAATACGGATTTGATCTTAATCCCACTCAAATACTTGAATGGAAAGGCAACTATTTAATCGCTGCTGAGAACGGAAAAATTTATTTGATAGATAAATATTACAGATGGAAACCTCTGTTCTTTTCAGGAGACTGCAGGTTAAATTCTGTAATACATATTAAGAATAATTTCTTTGCTGTTTCCAATATGGATGGCAAGGTAATTTGTTTTGAACTGCAATAATAAACCAAAATGAAGAATTTTGACGGAATAATTTTCGATATTGACGGCACTCTGACTTCAACAAATGAGTTGATCTTTGCTTCATTTAATTATGTCATGGGGAAATATCTTAATAAGACACTCACGAATAGTGAAATTATTTCATTATTCGGTCCGACTGAAGATGTGATTCTCGAAGAATGGACAGGTGCAGATTATCCACGGGCTCGAGAGGATTACTATAATTTTTACAGCGAGAATCATACAATGGCAGATCTTTATCCCGGTATACTTGATATGCTTACTTTTATTAAATCGCATAGAATTCCACTTTCTATTTTTACAGGAAAAGGGAGAGAGGCCGCAATAATAACACTTAAAAAATTAAGAATTTATAATTTCTTTGATCTGATCATTACAGGTGATGATGTAGATGAGCATAAACCTTCACCGGAAGGAATTTTAAAGTTTATTAAAAAATTTAAGCTTACTCCTCATAAAGTCTTAATGATAGGTGATTCCCCTTCTGACATTAAAGCGTCTCATGAAGCTGGAGTAAAAGTTGCCTCTGTACTGTGGGACAGCTATTCAAAAGAAAAAGTTCTTGAAATGAATAGTGATTATGTATTTCATACTGTTGCGGAACTTCAGAACTTTTTGAAGAATAATCTTGAATAAGAAATCTATTCATTGATAAAATTTCGACGAATTCAAATAGCGCCTTAATCCTAAAATTTCATTGGCAGTATTAGTGAAATTCTCGGCTCAACTCTTTTCTGTGATATGTAATTGATTACATTGTCATCTGAATCTCTTATAGGGGCAAAGGTCCAGTTATACAAAACTGAGAAAGTGATGTATGGAGTTAACTTATAACCATATTCAGCGTATAAATAGGAACGATTATCAAGCTTAAATAAATCGTTCTCACCATGAATATTAATTTTATCATAACCAACTTTAACAAAAAAGAGTCCATTTTCAGGATTTAATTCTGATCCGATGTGTAGTATCCCGCTGTTTGGATCATTATCAAGTCGTTGGTAGCTGCCTGAAATATAAAATAGCCTGACAACATTTAACCCTAATTCCATAAAGTACCCGTTACCCGGATTATTTAATGAATCAAGTGTTGAGGCCTTGCCTGTGAAGTTTCCGCTGACTGTATCCAACTGGAATCTTTGAATTTCGTAAAGTGAATTAAAATATGAAGGAAGATATTTTCCAAAATTAAATCTTCTTTCAAATTTAGCGTATCCTCTTATATCACCAATAGCATTGATATCAAATTTAAATCCGGATGCAAGGCCGCTGCCGAAATTAATTATTTTGGAATAATCAGTATAAAATGAAACTCCGAGCAAACCGGCATTAAATAGGGGAACACCAACGTCCAATCCGACTATTTTCATACTCCCATCATCAATAGTAGAGTTGAACGCTCTGCTGGTTTTATCATACCGACCACTTATAATACCTGCTTGGTCATTAAAGTCAGCTGCAAATGTTCCGCCGATTTCAAGGCCGCCAATAATAGGGTCATTGGCTTTAGGAGTAAACTGAAAGGGCCTGTAATATCCTCGAAAAGCCACCAAGCCCGCCTGAAGAAAATTACTATAGATTGATTCCAATCCGAATTTGCCATAATCAACCTTTGAAATCATTCCGATCTTTCTGGCATCAAAAGTGGGACTGTTCATATAGTTATTTATAATCGAACCATGGCCAAGAGTGTAATAATCTAGTGTCCCGACTTTAACGAATAGCGGATCATTTTCCTGACCATAACGGACATACCGGATAATGCTCAGGTAATCAGAAAATTGGCTGTAATCATTTTTCCTGAAAATACCTCTTTGATCAAAATTAAATTGAAGATCAAGTCCCGCTCCCCAATTATCAAAAGATATTTCCGGAGTCAGGTGAAAAGCGTAAAATAATTTTCCATCAATCCAATTAAGGCCAAAACCTCCAGTAAATGTCCCATTTCCCGGTAACGGGTAGTCCCGGAAAGTGCTGGTGTTAGAATTGGACTGGCTCCAAAGAGAAATGGAAAAAGCCAAAAATATCAATATATTTTTCATGAGGGATGGATTTTCTTCTAATTAAATACACAAATATGAAATTTTGACAGAAGTAAGCCGGTTTCAAATGCCATCATCTTACAACTGCTAACTTTTGAGTAACGCTTTGAACTTTCCCATTAACGGACATAATAATCTTATATAAATAAACTCCGTTCGCAATAATATCTCCGTCAGCATCTCTTCCATCCCAGTAGATCCTGTTAAAGTCATAGTTCAAATCTGAAGAGTGTAGAGTAAATTGTTTAATTAGTCTGCCTGCAATAGTAAATATCCTGATTTTTAATTGATCTGGAATCCGAGTTAACTTAAACGTAAAATAAGTATCATTACGAAACGGATCGGGATAATTGTAAACATCAAGTATTTTGGGATCGCTTGAAACCGTAAAATTCTTAATTACCTCCAATCCTTTTACAGAAAGACTGTTCATTGATGAAACCTCGATAGAATGATCACCATCACTCAATTCAGGCATATATGTAACAACCATTTTAGGATTAGCAGAGTTGAATTTGTAAGTCAGAATAGTCGAATTACCGGAATAATAAACAGGCTTATTATCAAGCTGAATTGAAATGGACGATGTATCGCTAATTGGCAATAACGAAGGATCATTAAGTTCAATTTGTATTTTAGGATGAGACGAAATAAAATCGTTATTGATTATCTCTCTTCCATCAAAAGTAATGTTAACCGTTGGTTTATTTGAATCGGCTTTAACATAAAACGGAACACTGTAGATATTATTGTCCTTGAAAAATTCAACAATTTTATTATCGGGGTCTATTGTAATTAAAAAAGAATTGGATCCTGGAAATGAATCAGCAGTATAGACAATACTATAATCTTTTTTACCTCCAGCCGCCAGATTTGTTGAAGTATTCATTAATTGCTCTTTTGTGTTATCATTATGGATAACTTCCACTCTTACATTAAACGAATCGGCTTCAGCCTGACCAACATTCATAACTGAAAAATTTAATTTTATACTCTGACCTATTGTTAATGAATCCTTATCAGTTTTAACTAACTGATAATTTGTTCCCAATTCGGGTACAAGTGCATATTTAACAGCTAAAGAATTAATCTGTGGGGATACTTTTTCGAAATTTGCTTTTAACTTTGCCAATAACCGAATTTTATGGTACTTGTTAGCATCAATATTACTTAATGATGCAACGCCATTATTCAAACTAATTGTTGACAGCGTATCCTGCATATTATTATTGGTTATTCCAATTGGAGTTATAGTAACAGATGAACCAGAAGGCAGTTTTATACCAACTTTTATACTATCCCATCTTGAAGAATAATTCATCTCCGGAAAACCAATAGTTCCGGAATCGCTTTTGGCTATAATGCTTGTGTCTATAATTGCAATTCCCTCAAATTGCTTCTTATAAACTTCCGGAACTGTCCCAGGAGCTGCACCTTTTTTACCAATGATGCACCAGGAATCTCTATATTGAACACTGTCAATATAAATACTTCCCAATTCCTTTATTGCATCCCGAACAGCTGTGGGAGGGCTATATCCTAAAACTGATTGTGCTCCATCATCACAAATTGTCATAGCCAGTACCGTTCCGTTAGGAAGAGAATTTATATAGTTTGTCAAACTATCTGCCAGCTTATTTCTGGTTTGAGTTGTTCCATCTGATGAACCAAATATTTGGATGTTTGAGGGCCGCAATGTAACCGTATCAATTAAAGCTGTTCCAATACCCCAGAATTTTGTTGTAGGTAATATTTCCTGAAGATTATATTGCATAGAAGCAAAAGGTCCAGCATAATAACCGGCAGAGGAAATCTTTAGTTCATCTTTTTGAGGAATAAGTTCCCAGGCTTTATCACTTGAATTAAAGCCGGTACTGGAATAATTTATATCTGAAAGGCTGTCAATTGGGCTATTTGTATACCAGTTATAATCTTGATTCATATTTGCAAAAGAAATTGGGGCCGACCAGGTTGGAGAAACTGATAACTTGGCTCGCAACCAGTATCTCACCTGAGGCACCAAATTCGGAATAGTTATAGTGGAAGAAAAAACTCCCAGATTATTTTCATATTGAACCGGTATAGAAAAATTTTGTGTTGTATCTATTTGAAAATCGAACTTTGAGTTAGTTGTATCGAAATTGGCATATGTAGGATTAAGAAAAGTTATTTCCCCATTATATATACTATAATAATTGCTGCCTAAAATTGCTCTTAGTGTAATTGAATAAACAGTAAAGCTTAATGACGCCTGGTTATCATTCTTATAAATTTCATCAATAGCATTTGTACTGTCTATTACTACAGTAAGGTTATGTACCCCTACTTTATTTTTTATAGGCACTTTGACAATTATGGAATCATCCAACAACGGAATAGGAACTTTAAAGTATTGTTCCGAACTCAGGCTGTTATTATACGTATCCTTTACTGTTATTTGCACAGAATCATTAGGAACTATTCCATAGTTATGATAATGTATATTAATAGGAGTAAAATCTTCCTGATCTGAAGGACGACTTTCCATTGGAATAATGTCAGAAGAAGTTATTACAAGGTTGGGTTTGGAGGGCAATCTTAAATTCAATAAAGGATCACCGAGCATTACATTATCGTAGGCAAATACAGTATTAACGTCATTATGTCCGCCATTATTAAATAGTTCAATTTTAGCCAGAACATGTGCCTTGGCCATATTTGTAACTGAATCCTTCAACATTTGCTCATAAAAATAAGTCGGATAAGTCACTGCTGTTGAAATATAGCCCCAGCTCGAATTGCTCAAATAAGCAATTGCTTGGCCACCAGCTGACCCCGTGATGAATAATTCGCCAAAACAAGTTACATCTGGTTCGGCAAATTTACCTGTTGAGCAACCAAAATCTGTAATTAATGGGAAGCGATCACTGTACGAATTCTTTAAAGCGTCTACATCTGTTATTCCATTATCCCAGGTTTGAGTACCGCTGTGACCAATATAAGAAATAAATAAGCTGCCATTATTAATTGCATTTTGAATAGTCGTCTGGGAATAAGGCCCAAAATTGCTAGATGGATTGGTTGTTTTATAAAAATGATACCCTGTCCCTCCAATCGGCTTGGATTTAACATCATTATTAAAAATATAATCATTTTCACTTTTCAACTGGCTAATCTGTCCTGGAACGGCAGGATCCCCACCACTAAAAAATAGAAAAGTCTTATTCCATATATCATAGGGCTTACTTAAGTACTTTTCATATTTCCCAAGATAATTTAAAACCTGCTGATCGTTGGCCGCAGGAATTCTTCCGGTAAACATTTGAGGTATATCTACCTGAGATGTATCCCAGATACTATACCATGCATCACTAACAGGGTAACCGTATGATGGAACAAGATTTTGCTTTCTTACTGCAGGAACAGGGTTCCACTGATTTTTATAATCATAATTTGCATCCCCAATTAAAGTTAAATAAGAAGGACTTGGGGGGATCCAATTCCCGTTTGCATAAAGCAGAAATCTTTTTATTGATTCCGGATCAGGATATCCATAAGAAAATTCATCGTAAATATCATTGACAAATACAAGCGCTGTGCGAACATTATAATTGTTCTGGATAAACTGATTATAGCTGCTGGCCGACAGAGTCAAGACTCTGTTTGAAATAATTATATCATCAGCGCCTAAACTTGTACTCCTTAAGTTGGTAAATTTTTTCTTTTCTATAAAAGTGGGTGATTTAATATATTGATTTGAAAGAAGCACATAAGCATCACCTCCAGAAACAGTGTCTACAAAAGACAGATATTTATTGGTACTTCCATTGATAATAAAATTTTGAATCTTTACACTATCCGGCTTCACTTTCCATAACACATAATCAGAATCTGGCAGGGTTATATTAGTAATCTTTACCACTCTTAACTTTTTTTGCAACGTATCAGGAAACTGAAAATACAAAGAATCATTTGCAGCGTTCAGATTTCTATAATAATCAATATCAATCCAGTCAATAAGAAATTGTTGGAAGGTCCCCTGAGTAGGTAAGCCAGTCATTTTAAGGTTATTCGCTCCCTGAATTAAATTGGCAGAAGGAAAAGTCGAATTGAAATTTACTGTCTGTTCATAATTAAATGTAATAGTGTCCTGAATTGAATTAGTGTTTAAACCAACTCCCACGATATGAGCATTTTGTTGGATGTCGGCCCCATTACTAATTAATCTAATATACGTATTTACATTTGTGTTGGGAACAATATTTGAAGCGTTAAATGGCAATGAAAAAATACTATTGGTATGCATAACGACCCACGTCCAGACCTTATTTTCCTGCCAGAAAGGCAGTTGAACCCGCGGATCAATAGAACCATAATACCATAAGCGAACATCATTTTCAAAATGGCTTTTGTTAAGGTAAGATGTCAGCGTATCTTGAACCGATGGATTTGATAAAGAATTTAAATTAGCTCTGTAGCCGGAATTCCCTCCCCAGGTTAGCCAAATAAAGGTGGTATCTGTATATCTGTCCATATAATTTAAATAATCAACACCTTTAGGAACAATATTTCTATAGTCAGGAGAACCATAATTTTTTGTTGCCCAAAATTCTATATAATCATTTGTAGAAAAAATCCCCGTCTGATTTGAATGGATATATAAAGGCAGCTGGTGTCCCTTGCAATATATTTTAATCGTAGCGGGATCAATCGTTGAAGGGTTTAGTCCATAATTAATTAAATCCTGATAACTTATTTTATAAATTCCATCATTTACCAGAGAAAGTTTTACATAATCATTCGTGTAATTAATCCAAAGACCTGTGGTATCCTGTGTAATGAAGGGCTTTTGAAAGGTTCGAAAATTATCAGCGTAATTATAATTTAATATTATTTTCTTAAGCACACTATCATATGGCGCCTTTGCAGTGTTATTTACTTGAAATGCAACAGGTTGACTAAAATTCACATTTAAATTGGCACTGATTAAGAGTTTTACTTCTCTTGATTTCCAGTTATACAACGCGGAATTAATTTTTACAATAGCACAATAATAGTTACGGAGCCATGTGTATCCAATTACTTGATATTCTACTGATGGATACTTATCTGTCTGAAAATATTTTCTTTGAAGATTTTGACTTACATAACTCAATGTAGAATCATTCAATTTTACTAATTTGGGATTAGCTTCTATATTAACATTTTGAAACATACTATATTGTTGGTTGCTTAAAGAGACTGTAACCTTACTCTTTGGAGGAATAGCAATAAATACAGTTTTTGAAGGGAGTTCGGGTGAACCAGGCTTGCTTTCATCCATAGCATTGGGGAAAGTAATATATTTCACACCGTTTGTATCTTTAAGCATTACCTTATCACTAAAAGACACTTGAAATTTAATTGAATTGTTACTTGAAGATATAACAGAAGTTCTTATTTGACCAAATGCTTTAAATGAAATAAAAATAAATAAAACCAAAAATATCTGACTTAAATCAGGTATAAAACTTTTCTTTATTCTAATATTAGTCTGGTGTTTCATTATATTAATTTTTTGTTCGATATTTACAAAATAAGTGGAAACAGAATTAGAAATGTCTATTTATGTTTATCACATAGTATTAAATTATAAAAATAATCGCTGCACGAAAAGTATTTCAGGAATATTAAATTATGATAGATTAAAGTTAATAAAAAAAACAAGTTATAAGAGCAAGATATTAGATTTGCAAAACACTTAATAAATATATTCTTCCTTATTTATTTTCCCCTGCTTAGGCATTCTTTTAATATTAGAAAAAAGAAGACAGGTATTCCAATCATATATCTTTTCCATAACCTTTTGGGTTCAACAATTAATCTAAAAATCCACTCTACACCTAAATTTCTAAACATTTGGGGAATTCTTTTAATAGTTCCAGAATAGAATTCCAAAAAATTTCCTACACAAATAATCAACTTACCTCTTAGTTCCTTGGAAATTTCTACTGCCATATGCTCTTGTTTAGGTACACCCATCCCAATAATAATTGAATCTGCATTCAGACTAGAAATATTCGGTATCAAATCTTTTAACTCTGCATTATTGTAAAATCCTTTCTGATACCCTACTACTTTTATCCCCCTGTTTTTTAGATTATCAATTAAATAGGCTGAAAAATTGCCCCCTATGATATAGACTCTGGAATTATTTTGGATTAACACCTGAATAATTCTTTCATTCAAATCACTTGCATTAAATCTTTTCCGTACATTATAACCAAGCAATTTTGCGGCAAGAAAGATCCCAATTCCATCGATGTAGGTCTTAAAATAATTGTCTACCAAATTTTTATAATCTTTATCTTTCGAATAAAGATTATAACAATGCTGATTAATGTACGTTATTAAGCAATTGTTTTGAGAACTATGCCACTTTTTTATAAGATCTAGAACTTCGCTTTCCGTTTTAATTAAATTATTAAAAAGAGTTGAATTATGCATAATAGATAATTATTACCAAAAGACTGAAAATACAATTAATTCTTTAACCTATTAAACAAATTAATGAGAGTAAAAAATTTTAACTTTAATTATTCCAGAACAACCTCGAAATAAATACAATAGACCGTCTTGGAGAAATAAATGCACCCAATAGAAGGAACAAAAATGCCCTCAACAAATAATTATTAACATAATAGAATATCCCTTTTCGGTAATACGTAATTCCTTTAAACTCTATAAGTCTTAGTTTCAAAAATATTTTATCATATAGTAAAGATTCTCTCTGATTGCGCGTTGACCCATAACCAGGTCGCAGATGCGCTCGTCTTGATTCTTCATACTTAAGCAAGGCTTCATACAGATTATCAGTCATAATACTAGTTTTATGCAATCTAACATTCGCTAAAGCATTATTAATATTTGCAAATTTTCCGTACCTAGATAGTTCCAGAAATAAATGATAATCTGGTGCGGGATAATATTTTTCATCATATCCCCCAATCTTTTTCATTACTTCGGTACGTACCATCATCGTTGAATGTACTATAGCATTTAATCCTTTAATTAAGGCTTTTTTAATATCTTCGTCTTCATTTGGCAACCTAATTTGCCATTTCCTTTTGGAAGATGTTCCGAAATAATTAATATTTGCTCCTACCAGGATATATTCTTTATTATGATTTAAAAAATTAAGTTGTCTTTCCAGTCTTGTGTCAAGGTAAATATCATCAGAGTCACAAATTGCTATGTAGGGAGTTTTCACAAGAGAGAGGCCCATATTCAGAGCTTTAACCAAACCAACATGTCCAGGAGATAATAAAACTAATCTTTCATCCTTAATAGTGCTTAAATATTTCTCACCATTGTCAGTGGATCCATCATTTATTGCATAAATTATAAATCGTCCCTCAGTTTGATTAAAAATAGAATCCATTGTTTCCGGTAAAAAAGACTCTGAATTTTTAAAAGTCATAATAACACTTATTAATGGCTCATTCATAATTGGAGGACTATTCTCATATAATTGAGTCATAAATTTTTTCAATGCTTTTTATAAAAGAAGAAATATTATATTTATTTTTTACTGCTTCTAGTCCATTTTTGCCTAAACGGTTTTTCAATTCTTTGTCAAGAACAACTTTTTCTATTGCAGCAGCTCCTTCGGATAAAGCGTTTTTAGAAAATATTAGGCCACATTTTTCTTTCTCAATAATTTCCCTTATTCCTCCGACATCAGTTGAAACAATTGGTACTCCGGCTGCCATGGATTCCCAAAGTGTTAATGGTAAACCTTCCCAATCTGAAGTAAACAGAAGCACATCAAAATATTTTATATAATATTTTATATTAGGTATATATCCCATAAATTTTACATTATTGTTTATACCCATTTTATCTGCTAGGGCCTTCATTTCATTCTCTAATGGCCCGTCACCAAAATACAAAAAGTACACGCTTTTATGATTCTGAAAAAAGATCTTTGCTATTTCCAAAGAAACATCAATTCTTTTTTGAACTTCCAATCTCGCTACAATACCAACAATATGAGATGATAATCTTAATTTATTAATGAAGTTTACTAATTCCATATCTAGCTCATCAGTATTATCTTTATCATAACCGTTATAATAGACTTCTATTTGAGGAAAAAGTTTTGTTTCTTTTAGTAAATCTTCTTTACTGGTAAAAGAAGGCGCAATAGCCAAATTGACTGACTTAAACAAATAAATTATTATATGCACAGTTTTATAAAAGAGCTTTTCAAGCCAATTATTATATAAATTATTAATAAAAAGCCCCTGATAATTATGAATCATTTTTTTTCTTAAAATAATATTGACTACTCCTGCTATTGTATATGGTTTTAAGAAATGTGTCTGTATAATGTCTATTTGGCGAACTTTAATAAACTTATAAAATTGAATAAAACATCTAACTGAAAATTTCTTATTAAGATTTGGAATTACATAAACTTCTATCCCCAACTTTTTTAATTCATTTTCAATTTTTTCATTACCCTGGAAAACAAGACATTGTTCATATTTGGACCTGTCTAGATTTCTAAACAACATCATTAGATGTGTATATACTCCATCACTTTTCCCAGTTATATGATTTACAAAATGACAGATTCTTAGCTTCATAAAAGTTCTTTATAACAATTAATGTACTTTTTAGAAATGGTCTCCCATCCCAATTCATTTATAATCTTCTGTGCTCTTACAGATATAGCTTTAAGATTATACTTATGAAAATAAATATCACTTAGAATATCTTTAACTCTTCCCGGTTCTTTATAATCATAAACAAAACCATTTTCTCCGTGCTTAATAAATGCAGAAGAACCAACATTATTAGATAAAACCACTATCAAACCTGCTGCCATGCATTCAACAGAGAAAATAGAAAAGGAGTCAAACGAAGAGGATTTTATTAGCACATGCTTATCAACCAGGAAGTTTATGAGTTCACTTTTTTTCATAGGATTTACAAACTCCATCTCTATGCCTGCATCTTTTATATTGATTCTATTACCTATAATATACAGCCTCATCCGAAAATTTGAATATCTCAGCAATTTTAATATTTCTTCTAATCCTCTGTCAATAAAATCATTATTGCCATTATAAAACACTACTTTTAAAAGATTATCTATTTTAATTTTCTTCTCTTTGTTAACAAATTCCGATTCAACTCCATTGGGTATTACTATAACCTTATTTTTATTTATTTTATAATATTTCTCAGCGAGTGTTAAATGACTTTTTGCCAAGAATATCGTTTTGTCAGATAATTTTAAGGCCAGCCTCTCCCATACATAGTCCTTATATCTGTTTAGTTGTTTTTTCTTTTGAGAATTATTTGGAATTTCAAATTTTAGTACACTATGAAAAGTAGTAACGATCTTACTTCCAACAATAAATTTATAAAGTAGAACCAATATTGTGTACCTTTCTGCTGAAAGTATATGAATTATGTTAGGCCTTTCTTTTATTAAATAGAATAATAAACGAACATGACCAAAACGGAAAACAGAAGGTTTTACCGAAAGAATATTTTTACCGAAAAGTCTTTTAATTACATTACTCCCTGTATAATACTTAAAGAAATACTCCACAAATACAGCATCATTTTTTACTAGAATATTTTTAAATAATTTCAGAGAAAATTTTGCGGGACCATTTAGTATTTCGTTAGTATATTTACCAAGATATACAATTTTTATTTTTTCTATTGACAACTAAATCTACCCCTTAATTAATTTATCACTTGCTAAAAACTGTTCCTGAAAAAATAATTGTTCTTATCAAGCCTACGAAAGTAATTTAAATATCTATGATAATTATGCTTTCGGCTATATTCAATCAAGTGTGGGAAAAATTTGTTTGGTATTAAATATCTTAAATATTGTAACTTAAATGGGTCAAGTCTCACTGCTTCTTCAAAGAACTCAAGAGATTTATATAATTCGTTTTGATAATAGTAGACGTACCCCATATCAAAAAAAGCTTTGGCAAGCTTTTTATTATCTTTTTCGCTCTGAATTATTTTTTCAAAAAATCTGAACGGTACTTCGAAATTTTCTTTTTTGAAAAGTTCATCACTCGAAGATATATTACCACCATGTTTTCGATGAGTAACTAAAAACTTTTGTATATTATAAAATTTGGTCTTGTTGAGAAGACGAAGATATAACTCCCAATCCTGCACTATTTGTTTATTTTCACTATAACCTCCAACTTCTAGGATAGTATCTTTTCTGAAAAGCAACGTCGGATGTGCCAGGCAACAATTTCTTGGTAATTGGTTGAATATCTGCTTATGATTTCTAGGATAAATAACCTTTAAAACATTAGTTTTGTTTTCACCTGTTAATGTCACATAAAAATTTGAGCCTATTACACCATATTGCCCATAATTTTTGCTGTAAAATGAATACTGAATATGAATTCTCTCGCTGTCACAATAATCATCGCTGTCAAGTCTTATTATAACATTTGATTCAGCTTTTGATAATCCATAATTTAACGCTTTAGATATACCGCCATGACCTATTTTATAAAAATCGATCCGCGAATCATTAAATTGTTCTACTACTCCTTTAGTATTATCAGTAGAACCATCATCTACAATAACAATTTGAAGATTTGAATATGTTTGTTCCAATATAGATTTAATAGCTTTGCCAATCATATGAGCTCTGTTATATGTCGGCATAAGCACGCTTATAAGTTCCATTTAATCCTTATTTGGAAATTATTTATTCAACTAATTTTCTATGTAAATACACCTGCCAAAACTATTTATCAATAATTCAATTAAACGTTGAATACTAACTATAATCTCAGAAACAAAGGCTATGTAAGCTGTACCAGCATAAGTTTACTTTTATAATAATTGTACAAATTATTATTATTTATTCGATTATTAAAAATACAATATATTAAGGGAATAAATTTATTCACACAAAATTTATATCTAATGCATACCATAAAAACTCACGTAAGAAGGGCTAAGTTGGCGGATATTCCAGAGCTTACAAATTTATGTATAGAACTGGGATATAAATCAACCATCAATGAAATAAAAAAGAGGCTGGATAAAATCCAAAAATCTAAATCAGATTTAATTCTGGTCGCAGTTGAAAAAGGAACGGTTATTGGCTGGATTCACGTTTTTAGCACATTGAGATTGGAATCGGATCCTTTTGCGGAAATTGGAGGTCTTGTTGTTTCATCCAGGCATCGCGGCAAAGGTGTTGGAAAAATACTTGTTAGAGAAGCCGAAAAATGGGCTAAGGAAAACGGTTTTATAAATATAAGAGTACGAAGCAGAACTTCCAGAGACGGAGCCAAACAATTTTATGAAAGTGAAGGATATATCGTAATAAAAGAACAAAATGTTTTTGAAAAATCATTAAAATAAGTTTATTTGGGAGCAAGCCAGGCTAATGGATCCTGATGATCACGAGAATTCCAAATTTCGAAATGCAATATATTTCCTTCTAGGCTTTCATCAACTTTTCCAATCAGACTTCCGGATTTAACCCGATCACCTTCCCTCACAGCGATGTCTGTAAGATGACTGTAAACGGTTCTGTAATCACCTTTGTGCGTAATAATTACTACACTACCGTATCCGGGTATCCAATCAATAACGGATACAACTCCCTCTGCAACAGCCTTTACATTCTTATCGCCGCTTACCTTCATGTCAATTCCATAATTCAAGGTAACAGTATTTAACTTTGAATTTCTATTCTCCCCGAATTGTCTGACTACCTTTGCCGACCTGACAGGCCAGTTTAATTTCCCCTTTAAGGAAGAAAAAGAAGTAAAACTGTCAGTTGAAAGGTCTATGTCATAAGATCCGGTTTCATTTGGATTACCTGATTTAAGGTTTTTATTCGAATTTGTCTTTGCTAGGTTTCTTGCTTCTTCCTGTCGTTTCCTTTCTTCTTCTATAAGCCTTGCAATCATGTTTTTGATTTTTTCTTCAGCATCTTTTTTAGCATAAATCTCATTCTTCAATTCTTTTTTGTCATTACGAATTGCGGCGAGTATTTTTCTACTACGCTCCGCTTTAGCCATTAAATCTTTTTCTTCTTTTTCTTTTTGTCTGGCAAGAACTTCTTTTTCTCTTTTTTCTTTTTTAAGCCGTTCCTTTACCACAATTAAGTCCTGTTTGCTTTTTTTTAGTTGCTCGAGGTCTTTTTGCCTCCTTTCCGAAAATTTTTGCAAATACTTAATTCTTAATATCGCTTGTTCAAATGAATCTGAATCAAATAGTATTGTCCATTTATCAATTTTGCCATACTTATAAACAGAAACAACATATTTTGAATAGTTTACCTTAAGCCTTTTAATCTCTGATTCAAGTTTTTTGATTTCCTTCTGGCTATGCCTAATTTCTTCATCCTTTTGCTGTTCTTCATCGTGAATTTTATCGATTAATTTTTCTAGCAAAAAACTTTGCTGATTATAGTTGGAAAGTGTGGCGTAGGTTTCTCTTTCTTTGCGGGATTTTTTGTGTACTTCTGTTTCCAAAGCAGATATCTGCTTCTTAATATCGGAAAGTTCATTTTTTTTCTCTTCAATTTTATTTTGCTGTGAAAAAGAAAACGAACTTATCGACAATACCAATATTAGAATCAGACAAGTAGTACCTTTTTTCACCATTTAATCACTGTTGCATCATCGGGTAAATGAAAATCTATACTGACATCCTTTTTATTTGCGGACATTTGTTTGTATTCTATTGTAACTAACTGATCTTCTCTTTTATTTTGCACTTCGATGTTATAGGGAACCGCTACATTTTCAAGATCATTAAACCTGGAATATTTACCGCTCAACAATACATCGCCATTTTTATTTAAAAGATCATAATCAGTAATACCCAGTTTTTTAACATCAACTTTGTAATTTGTGGTTTCACCGGAAAGTGAATCAACATACGTTAAAATATAATGATCACCGTCGATTGCATATTTGGTTGGAGATTTATACAAATGATTTGTTAAATTGACTGAGCCAATAAATGCATTCATTAAATCGTCGAAGGAGAGATCAATCCTGAAAATTCCTTTTAATATACTACCGTTGGTTGCCCCTTCATACGCAGTATTTTGCATAACATCATAGAACATAAATTTGTCTTTGGTTACAACGGTTTGAGCAAGTTCGATGCCGAATGGACCCATAATAGTCAGCGAAATAGAATCGGGTTTTATAAGTGTAACTTTAAAAGTAGCACTATTATTCATATTACCTGACCTTAAAGTTATTGTTCCGGAACCTTCGAAATTGGAAATTCTGCGCCTGTTAGCTTCAAGCTTGCTTATTAACCTTTCAGATGGAAGGATCTCAACTTCCTCAGTTGGTTTGGAAGGTACACATCCGCTCACTACTAACATAATTATAAAAAGAAATCCCATTATAAAATTTTTCAAATTTCACCTTTTTCAATTTTTGACTTTAACTCTGTTTTTGTACTATCAAGCTTAAATGCCTTTTGCCATAAATTTTTTGCTTGTTCTTTATCTCCTAATTTGGATTCAATATCCCCAAGATGCTCAAGCATAGTTGCGCTTTCCCCACCATATTTTATGGCTTTCTGAACATATTGCTTTGCAAGTTCTAAATTATTTAATCTAAAATAAACCCATCCGATAGTATCAAGGAAGGAAGAATTGGCTGTATCGGATGCAACTGCAATTTTTGCCATTCTTAGAGCATCCTTCAATTTGATACCACGTTCAGAAAGAGAATATGCATAGTTATTATTAACGATGGCATTAGTTGAATCAATGCTAAGCGCTCTTTGATAAATGCTGTCGCTTTCGGTATTCCTTTTCATATTATCATAAATTAATCCAAGTGTTCCCATCAAATTTATATCATTTGGTGACAGACTTAAGGCTTTTTGCAAATATATAACTGCTTGTTCATTTTCATGAAGCTGACTAAGAGTATATCCATATCCGGACAATGCGTTAATATCGTTGGGATTAATTGCCAGTGACTTTTTAAGATATACTTTTGCACTATCATTTTTATTTTGTTGTGCTAAAGATAATCCCATTATCAGATTGATAGTAAAATTATCTGGAAAAGAAGGCAACGCCTCTCTCATTAGTTTCTCCGCCTCATCATACTTTTGATTATCAAAATAAAGCCCTCCTAGTCTTATCCATCCTTCGGGATTCCAGCTTGCCAACTTTGTAACCTGGTCAAAATATCGGATTGCAGATGAATCTTTGCCCATTGAAATTGATATTGCACCAAGATACATTTTTACCAGCCAGTTTGTTGTATCTTTATTGATTTTTTCAAAAATATTTTCTGCAATTGGGAACAATGAACTATCCTTCAATGCCTGAGTAAAATAAAGACCTCCAATATTAATTTTATTATTCAATGGAACGCTTGGCTGATTAACGATATAAATATATTCTTTGGCAGCGGATTTATAATCTTTCTGATCAAGATATAAATGTGCCTTTAATTGTCTGGCATCAAGATCATCAGGATTAGATCGCAAAACATCATTAACTATTTTTAATGCCTGATCATACATTTTTGATTTTTCATAAAGCTGAATAAGCAATTTTTGCACCTGAGTGTTTTCAGGATCAATCGAAAGAAGTTTTTTTAATGACGATACTGCATTATCCGTCTGACCCAGACTTTGGTATAATTGTGATACACGAACCAGAACATCCCAGTCAGGTCCAATAATATCAGTCAGTTTATTATAAATTTTTATAGATTCCAGCGGTTTGGAATTTTCATATATACGTGCAAGTTTATAATAAGATTGAACTCTGGATGAATCCTTACGAATTATTCCTTCTAGGAAAACAGCAGCTGAATCAAATTGACCGGCAGCTGAAAAAATATCTGCAAGTAAATCCCGATAATCAAGTTGATTCGGCTCCAAAGAAACAGCCGATTTACAATTTTCTAGAGCATTTGGATATTTATTAAGGATGTAATAATTCCTTGCCAGGGCGTAATAAATCCCTGCACTGGGTTTTAGTCTGAGCGCATCCTGAAATTCAAGAATTGCTGATGCATATTCACCTTTGACTTCATCAATTGATCCGTTAATAAAATGTTCCATCGCCCGCTTCGACGTTTCCTTATCGATCTTTGAAGTATCTGAATAGGATTCCACTTGAAAATTTTTTGTCAATTCTAAGTTGGAATTAGTAAGTCCTTTCATTGATGCATATCCAGTCGCAGAAAATAAAAGTATTGTTATGACATAATATTTAATCATAAATTCTCGCTTGGTTTTGCCAAATATATTACTAATAATAGATAACAACAATTTAATTTATAGTTCATAAAGTGATTAATGCGGCCAAAATATTATCTCAAGCTCATTTTCAAACTTCAACATAGGAATTGCGTTCTCTCTAAGGTTGATAACACAAAGCATTAATTTTATTTTTGTGTAAACAATTAGTTTTATGGAAAAATACGACCTGGCAATAGCATATGTGTGGGAATATGACGAAGATTTTGTTAATCTAATAGAAAATACACTCCAGCAATCAGGCATCTCCACATTTAGAATTAGTTATTATAATATATTTGAGATAACTCGGAAAATTGAAAATGCCGAGCTGCAATTTAGTTGCTTTCTTGACAGAGGCTCTGATGCTGAACTTGAGTTTGAGCCACTGGCAAAACTACTTTCCCGTAAAAAGACGAGAATCCTGAATCCGTACAAGAAAGTAAAACATGCGATAGATAAAGCCAGTATGCACCTTGAGTTTATTACGGCCGGCTTAAACGTACCTCATTCAATAATAATTCCTCCTCACAATGAGGTAAAGGATATTTACATTTCACTTGACGATCTTGCAATTTTAGGCCGCCCTTTTATAATAAAACCCTGCAATACAACAGGGGGGGGAATGGGTGTAGTAACGGGTGCAGAAACCCTAAAAGAGGTATTTGAAGAAAGAATAACTAATCTTGACGATAAATATATACTGCAGCAAAAGATCTACCCATCTTTGCTGAACGATAAAAGATCTTGGTTCAGAAGTTTCTGGGCCTTTGACAAAGTTATACCAACCTGGTGGGATGATCAAACTCATCTTTACTCAGAAATTACAGACTTTGAATTGCATAACTTCAAATTAAAAAAGCTGTATTCTATAACCAAAAAAATAGCTCAAATTACTCAGCTAGATTTTTTTTCAACGGAAATAGTTTTAACTAACGAAAACAAATTTGTTGTTGTAGATTATGTAAATGATCAGTGTGATATGAGATTGCAATCAAAACATATTGACGGTGTGCCGGATAATGTCATATATAAAATAATTAATAATCTAAGTGATAAAGTATTAAAAATAATTAGGTCTTAATCTGGTTTAAATCCCATTCTTATGAAAATATGAGGAGAGAGAATATAATACTAATAATAATACTGTTGTTTCTCATACTGGCATTATTTGCTTATAATAATTTATTCAGAATTTATGAAGTTGAAATCTCAGTAGAACCGACAGCACTATTTGCTGACAATCAATCTACTGTTACTATCCATGCCTATCCGCTAAATTCAATTGGCAAAAGGATTTGGTTTAGGACAATCTCAGCAAGGTTTAAGATAAAGGAAGGGAGTGATTTAGTAATTGTAAAAAAATTAGATGAAGCAAATGGTTATTTGATCCTGCAGGCCAAAAATAAAACTGGGGTTGTGAGTATTCTCGTGTCTACCAAAAAATCCCTGTTGCCTTCTTTGATTAAAATTAATATTAATCCCAATTATGCGGAAGTTAATTATTAAAATTATATTAAGATATTTCATTATTAATTATTATTTTTTGAATGTCAATCACAAAAATTCCGATTATTAAAAATAGCCAGGGTAATATGAAAAAAATTTATTTAGTGCTTATTAGTTTTGTGTTGACCGCTGCTTCGCTTTATCCTCAGGGTTCAGCGGGTGAAGAGGCTAAATATGAATATCGATCGCTTATAGATATGCAGACTGCAGGAATCCTTGAAAAAGGTTTTGTAGGAGTAACTACCGATGTGATGCCTGAAGGAGTTCTAATTGCCAAGTTGGAGGTTGGTGTATTTACTAATGTAAGCTTCGGTATTTCATATGGAGGATCAAATATTATTGGCTCCGGTAATCCCGGTTGGTACAAATATCCTGGTGTAGATTTAAAGGTTCGTCTGATAAATGAATCTGCTGCATTTCCGGCAATTACTCTTGGATTTGATTCACAGGGGAAGGGAAAATACTTTGACCAGGAAAAAAGGTTTGAAATTAAGTCACCTGGATTTTTTGCGGCGGCCAGTAAGAATTTTGGGTTCCTTGGCTATTTGAGTCTTCATGCTACAGTAAACTATTCTTTAGAATCTTCAGATGGGGATAATTTTACTAATCTTTCTATTGGGGCTGAAAAGACTCTGGGACCAAGTGTCTCCCTGATAAGTGATTACAACTTTGCATGGAATGACAATAATCCAAACGGAAGTTTTGGCAAGGGTAATGGTTATTTAAATCTGGGTATAAGATGGGCTATTGGCTCTGGCTTAACTTTAGGTTTTGATTTAAGAGATTTACTTGATAATAAAAGATTTAACCCAAATGCTGCAGACAGAGCAATCAGAATAGAGTATATCAAGAGCATATTTTAGCAGATTTTTCAAAAGTTTTCCCTCCTTTATATAATGAACCTTTTTGCTCGAATTTTTGTCAAACAGTTAGGCTTTTAATGTAGCTTTTTATATACAAATTAGTTTATAATATTATACAAGAGTATCTGAAAAATTGTGAATTGGAGCTGCATTTTAACCTTTTCTGAGGCTCGATTTTTGCGTATCTAATAAGCAAGGAACTTGGTGGAGGACAAAATGAAAAATTTAAAATTATTTTCAACTATTTCCCTGACAGCTGCAGCATTGCTATTTGGAGGGTGTTATACGCAGGTTGCTATGAACGACCACACAGGCCCTGATAGAAATTATACTTACAATAATAATAATGACCAGAATTACCAATCAGAGGATGATACTTCAGCATACTACGCTCAAAACGACAGTACTGACTATTATGATAATGAGTATGATCAGCCGTATTATAACATTCAACTTGGTTACTGGAATGGCTACAGAAACTATTGGGGATGGTACGGCCCATATTCCAGTTTTGCATTTGGATACGGATATTATGACCCATTTTATTTCAACAGTTACTTTTATAATCCGTACTGGTATTCAACATGGTGTAGCCCATACAGCTTTACTTATTATCCATATGGCGGATACTATTATAATTATTACAGTCCATATTACAATTATCCATACTATTATTATTCAGATAACCAAACTATTTCGAGATATAACAACTCTACCGGTTATAGAACTAGAAACAATAACGGAGGAAGAGGATTTGATAACTCCAGGCTTGGAATCCCTACTACTTCAGCTAGGTCCTCAGAACGTTTAGGGAAATCTTCTGGTACCTATAACACTAATACAACTACTAGAGCCGAAAGGACCAGAACCTATACACGGCAAAGAACCCGCACTACCGGCAGCCAAACCAGGAATACCGTAAGATCAAGATCAACAGAAAACAGAGGTAGTCGAACCATTGAAAGAGGAAACAGAAGTCGCGGATCTCAAAGTAACTATACTCCGCCAAGTAAAACTTACGAACCGCCAAGAACCTATTCTCCTCCACGAACTTATTCTGCGCCCAGAACCTATTCTGCACCGAGAAGCTATTCGCCACCTCCTCAGAGAGGCAACACAAGCAGAGGTAATAATTCAAGTAGTAGAGGTAGATCAGGAAGAGGGCGATAATAAAATGAAAAAGAATTTACTGGCTGAGTTATTTATTCCATTACTAGCAGTAACATTTGCTGGATGTTACACGGTTATTTGGAATCCATCTGATAATACTTTTCCAGGTAAGGACAATAGCATTGAACAAAATGAATTTTATCCAGAGGCCTATTATGGTAACTATTCTTATTTTTATGGAAGCCCCTGGTGGTATGACATAACGGTACCTGGCTATACTATAAGTAATATACCGGATAATGGAAATACCCTAATTAGAGATCTCGGTGGTAGAGGCGACAGGACACGTGATATATTGGACATAATTACAGTAGATCCATCAGGCAGAAATGCAAATGATCAATCAAATAATTTAATGAGAAGTAGCTCAAAACCGGGTACAAATACTAATACAAATTCAAGAAGTGAGGCAAATAGATCCTCACAAAATTCAAATAATACAAGAAACGATAATGGTTCTCGAAATACAGATAATGGGAGAGGAAAATGAAAAGCTTATTCGGATCTTTTGCAGGGCTTCTAATATTTATATTTTTAATCTCTTTTTCAAAAATATATGCACAAAATGAAACTGATGCATTAAGAGTTACATTTCCGGGACTTGGTGTAAGTGCCCGTGCGCTGGGAATGGGAAACAGCTATATTGGATTAAGTGACGATGCTTCGGCTGCCTATTTTAATCCGGCCGGGCTAGGTCTACTGAAAAAAATAGAGATCTCTGGAGGATTGAACTACGATAAATTTAATAATAACACCACATTCTTTGATCAGAGTTCAAGTACTTCAAATAGCACAACCAGGTTTAACAGAATTAGCCTCGCTATACCGTTCCCTACTTATCAGGGAAGTCTCGTTTTCGGAGTATCATATTATACTACAAATGATCTTACCGGAGCACTAAAATTTAATGGTTTTAATCCTGGAAATAATTCAATGATTCAAAATCTTTTAGGCTCTAATAGTCCCCAGGATTATAATATTCCTTATGACTTATTTTTAACAGATACAAATTATATTACACCCATTAATGGAAATCTAAATCAAAGCGGAAGTATTTTATCATCTGGTTCCATTAACAATTGGGCCTTTACAGGTGCAATTGAAGTTTACAAAAACCTTTATGTAGGATTAGATTTAAACATTATTCACGGCAGTTATAACTCTAACAGCGACTATTATGAAGATGATACTCAGGGTATTTACAGCAATATTGAAACCAATCCCGGAGATAATACTACACTGGGCTTTCAAACGTTCTATCTAAATAGGATACTTGATTGGAACATTACAGGATGGGATGCAAAACTTGGAATATTATATCAGGCTAATGATTACACCAGGGTTGGAGTTACGGTTCAATTTCCCAAATATCATACAATAAAAGAAAACTTTACAGTAAATGGTAGTAGCACATTTGGATCCGGTGTTACATATACTTTAAATCCTTCATACTATAGTTCTAATGTTAAATATGATATAGTATCACCGTTTGAATTGGGTGGTGGTTTGTCTGTAAATCTAAAAGGACTAATACTAAGCGGTCAGGCAACGCTTATCGACTATTCACAAACCGAGTTTAGAAATCCGGATGGATTAAGTGAACAGTATATTGCCTCCATAAATAAAAATATAAAAGATTTACTCAGAGCTGTAGTTAATCTTAACGCTGGATTAGAATATACTATCCCGGATATGGGCCTTAGATTAAGAGCCGGATTCATTTATCAGCCCTCCCCTTATCAGGGCGACCCGTCACAGTATGATAGAAAATATGTAACTGCCGGAATAGGTTTTCTAGCAGATAAAACTGTCGGAATAGATGTCGGATATGCACACGGTTGGTGGAAAAATTATGGTGATAACTACGGTTATAATGTTTCAAGGACTTACCAGGATTTAACTAAAGACAGGCTAACAATAGATATGACATATAGATTTTAATCCTTCCTACCAGGTAATTAATTTAATAAGGCGCTATATTTTTTATAGCGCTTTTTTTATTTAATGATAAAAGTTTTTGACAAGTCATAATTTGCTGAATTGAAAGCTAGCTTCATAATGCATTTCATGATAAAGGAGAATTATCTTTCGAAGAACGTATCAAAAATAAAATAGCAATCACTATTGTCCCAATAATTCATTTGCTTATGTTTCTTTTATATTATTGGTAGTGGTTATAATCTCTAGCCTCAGAATATTGAAATCTCCAAACTTACCTTATTAGCCGAAATAGAATTGTTCTGAATCCTAAAACTGCATCCTGCACTATAATTGTGAAATTATGTATATTGATATTATGGCATGCTTTGCCCGGTATCTCATTTAGGTGCCATATGCGCTTTATATATACACTCTGAAAACGTTCTGAAAACGCTCTGAAAACGCTCTGAAAACGCTTCAACAAGCCTTTAAACCAGTTCTTGATCGCCCGTTTGCGATTCTTAATTCAGGAGAATAATTAAATTGGCTGAATGACACTGATTCTAATCCCAAAAAGAATCACCTAATTAATAGACCAAATCATTTGCTCTCAAAACAGCTATAACGGAATTTACCGTTAACAGCCTGGAAATTGTGTGCAGAAGGAATACAGGTCTGTTAAGAATATCCTTGTTTGTTATCCAAAGGGCTAATTAATTTAATTTGGCAATTGAAAAATGAGACAACGAAAAATTGCCAAATTGAAATCTTTTCTTTATAGATTTATATTTGATGTTCATTAATTAGCTGTTTTAATGGAAAATTTTATTGCCCGTTCAGTCGAATCCTTTTCAAGTTTTCTTTCAGATCACAAGGATGTTTTAAAAAGCTCAAAATTAACCAGCCGGATTATTAGTTATATACTTCCATTTGACCATATTAAGATTTCAGGAAAAGTGGATGAAATTCTTAATAATTCAGAACGATCATTTTACTTTGAAAACCCCGAGTTGGATTTTATAATTATTGGAAACGATGAAATAATAAATATTACTGAAAATGGTGAAAGCAGGTTTGCCATAACTGACAAAAAAATAAGAGAATGGAAGGATAAAATAGTATCAAATCATGATATAATAAAAATCAGACAGATACCCCTTTTTATTGGGGCAATGAAATTTATGGTCGAACATTCCGACAGCGACTGGAAAGATTTTAATGATTCAACATGGTTCGTCCCCAAAACAATGTTCTTAAGAACCAATAATAAGCAGTTCTTTATTTTCAATTTTCTATATAATTCTCAAACACAATTTGAATACATTTTAAGTAATTATAAAATTAAGCTTGAACATTTTAGTAAGGTTATTGAAAACAACTCTCCCTTACCTGTGATTAGAGAAATTAAGGGAAATTCACCAAAA
>CAYPNM010000024.1:38238-51314 GCA_964412105.1 uncultured Ignavibacteriaceae bacterium
TGAAAACAACTCTCCCTTACCTGTGATTAGAGAAATTAAGGGAAATTCACCAAAAGACAAAAAAAAGTGGAAGCAATTAATAGATCAGGCTCTTGAATCAATTGAAAATAGGCAGTTCAATAAAGTTGTGCTGGCAAGAAAAGTAGACCTTTTACTGTCCGGTGAATTAAATTTCGAAAAGGTAATATCCAAATTCAGAAGTGATTACAATACAAGCTATTTATTTGCCTACCATTTTGGTAAATCATTTTTCTTTGGTGCAACACCCGAATCGCTTGGTAAATTCTCAGAGGGTAAAGTACAGTTTGATGCTCTTGCCGGTTCTGCCCCGCGAGGGGAAAATGAAAAGGAAGACAAGGAATTTGAAATGAAATTATTGATGAGCAAAAAAGATAAAGCCGAACACAATTTTGTAATTGATCATATTAAGAAAGCCTTATCGTCGGTCTGTGAAGATATCATTGAGAAAGAAAAATTCAAGGTTAAAAAATTGTCTAACATCCAGCACCTCTTGACAATAATTTCTGCAGAACTAAAGCAGGATAGTTCATTATTTTCGGTTATAAAAGAAATCTACCCAACGCCTGCAATTTGTGGCTCACCACAAAATGAAGCCCTGCATTTTATTAAAAAACATGAAAACTTCAGAAGAGGTCTTTATTCAGGCATAATAGGCTGGTTCAACCTTGATAATGAAGGAGAGTTCGTTGTTGCATTACGCTCTGCACTTAATTACGGCAACAGGTTAATAGCTTATGCAGGGTCTGGAATAGTTCAAAATTCCGAAGCCGATCCCGAATTTGCTGAAACCGAATTGAAACTAAAACCAATTATGTCTTTATTTAAATAATGAAAATTAAAATAAACAGAAATATTCTCTGGACTGAAACCTTTGTAAATGAATTGGTATTAGCCGGAATAAAATATGCTTGTATTTCCCCTGGCTCTCGCAACACCCCCCTTACATTAGCTTTTGCAAATAATAAAAAAATTAAGTCATATGTTTTAGTAGATGAAAGAAGCACCGGCTTTTTCGCACTTGGCCTTGCTAAATCCAGCAACACTCCCGTAGCTATCGTTTGCACTTCAGGAACTGCAACAGCCGAGTTTTACCCCGCTATCATAGAAGCTTATCAGCAAAGAGTTCCTTTGATTGTATGCACTGCTGATAGACCACCGGAATTATTGGATGTTGGCGCTAATCAAACTATTAATCAAAATAACCTTTATAAGAATCATATAAGATTGTTTGTTGATATTGGTTTACCTGAGTTAACTATAAGAAGATTAAAACATATTAAATCGACTGCTAGAAGGGCGGTTTACGAATCCTTTATAAAATCTAAAGGACCTGTTCATCTTAATTTCCCTTTCAGAAAACCTTTTGAACCGGAATTTCATACTGATGAGGTTAATAGGAATATTATCGATTATGCAAAGACTAATGGTCGTGATAAGAAAACCTTTGCTGAACTGGAAGAAAGAAAAAATTTAAAAAATGAAAAATGGTTTAAGGATATAGCTAACTTTTTAATGACGGTAAAGAAAGGTCTGATAATTGCGGGCCCCGAAAATTATGATCCTGCATTCTCTCAAATACTTGTCAAACTCGCAAAGAGATTGAATTACCCAATCTTGGCCGATGGTTGCTCTAATATAAGATTTGGAAATCATGATAAAGACTTGATCATTACAAATTACGATGCTTTTTTAAGATCGGACAGTTTTGCTAAAAAAATTAAGCCTGAATTTATTGTGCATTTTGGCAGAACAATAACTTCAAAAGCACTTGATACTTTTCTGGAAAATTGTAACGCACCCAGATATATGATAAATGATTACGGAGACTGGTTCGATCCTTCAAACAAATCATTGGCTGCACATGATTGTAAGCCTTATAGTTTTTGTGAGAGGATGGATGAATTTCTTGAAGAAGAGAAGTTCATAAGAAAATCGGAAGATTGGCTTAACACCTATTTGACTGCAGATAAAAAAACCGCGAAAATGAAAATGCGGTTAATTGATGGCTCTCCTTCTTTTGATGAGCCGTGTATAATTTCTGAAATAGTTAATGAATTGCCGGACAATTCTCAGATTATGATATCCAACAGCATGCCGGTTCGTGATTTTGATTATTTTGCTTCGAATACAGGAAAGAAATTAACCGTATTTAATAATCGCGGTGCAAGTGGAATAGACGGAATAATTTCCACCGCATTAGGTATTAAATGTGGAAGCAACAAAACAACTGTTTTGATTACAGGCGATCTTGCTTTTTATCATGATTTAAATGGACTGCTTGCTGCTTTTAAATATTCCTTACCTTTAATTATAATTTTAATTAATAATAATGGTGGAGGAATTTTTGAAATTTTACCTATAT
The DNA here is from genome assembly GCA_964412105.1 of uncultured Ignavibacteriaceae bacterium. Taxonomy (GTDB): domain Bacteria; phylum Bacteroidota; class Ignavibacteria; order Ignavibacteriales; family Ignavibacteriaceae; genus JAKAGZ01. Next base: position 40,622 of record CAYPNM010000024.1, read on the forward strand.
CTAACTACGGCAAAATATTTAAGGATTATTTTATTGCTCCGCTTAATCTTGAATTTTCTCATTTTGTAAAAGCTTACAAAGGTAATTATAAAAAAATCAAAGACAGAAAAATTTTCCAAAACACATTTAAAGATTCTTTAAAGAAGAAAAATTTTAGCGTAATTGAAATTCCAACAGATTCAAGGAAATCACTTATGCTCAGAAAAAAATTCTGGAGAGAAGTTTCAAAAATTATGAGATAATATGTTATATCTTTTGAAGCTTCACCGCTGTTCCATAGGCTAAAATTTCCGTAACCCCTTGCATTACATCATTTGCATCATATCTGAAACTAATTATGCCATCAGCTCCCAGCTGTTGAGCATGTTCTACCATCACTTCAAATGAATCATATCGAGTCTTTTCGCATAATTCGGTATAAAGAGTTATGTTGCCGCCGACCAGTGTTTGAAATGCAGCCCCAATATTTCCAAAAATTGATCTGGATCGAACAATAATTCCTCTAACTATGCCCAGGTTTTCTGTTATTTTATAACCTTCGATAGTTAGTCCTGTTGTTATAAGTTTATGATTCATAAATCCTCCGGTTTTATTGACAATAAAATATACCTAAAACGAATTATTTACCATTACTTTAATTATTTTTAATTCAATGAAAATTAAATACAAAAGCATAACTCTAAACCTGAAGATAATACAAAGAAACGATTCAGGGAAATACATCCTTTTTTTGCATGGTTTTACTGGATCAATAAATGATTGGATTGATGTTACAAAACATATTGACTCAAGATTTAATATAGCAATGTTAGATTTTATTGGACATGGAGAAAGTGACTCGCCTTCAAATGAAAGCCTTTATTCTACAGAATCAATTATTGATCAAATTGATCTTGCCATAAGCAACATCACAAATGAAAAAATAATATTGGCAGGATACTCTATGGGAGGACGCGCTGCTTTATCATATGCTGTTCAATACCCGAAAAAGTTGTTAGCTCTGATCCTGGAAAGCACTAGCCCTGGAATAACAAGTGAAAATCTCAGAAAGGAAAGAATTACTAATGATGAAGAACTGGCAAAATTTATCCTTGAAAATCCTATAGAAAAATTTATTAACCACTGGATAAATAAAGATTTATTCAAATCACAAAAAAACCTTCCAAAAGAAAAATTAAAACTAATTCTCGAAAAAAAGTCGAAAAACAACAAGGTTGGCCTTGCAAATTCATTAAGGGGCTTTGGCAGCGGGAAAATGCCCCCATTGTTTGAGAATCTTAAAAATATCAAAATAAGAACCCTTTTAATTTCAGGTGAGTTGGATGAAAAATTTAGGAATATTAATTTACATATGTCCCGGCTGATTCAATCCTCGAAAGTTATTGTAGTTAAAGAAGCGGGACACAATACTCATCTTGAAAGAGAAGAAGAATACATAAAAGAAGTAAATAATTTTTTGAATCAATTCTAAATCTCCAAAGATTTCAATATTTTTGTGGTTGCCTTAAAACAAAATTGAATTTAATCCGAACTAAAACCAAAAGGTTAAAAATGAATTATAAATGGAAAAAAGCTAAAGATTATGAAGATATTATTTATGAAAAGATGGATGGCATTGCAAGGATAACAATAAACAGGCCCGAAGTCAGGAATGCATTTCGTCCCGAAACTGTAATTGAAATGTACGATGCCTTTTCGGACGCTCGCGAAGATCAGACTATAGGGGTGGTTCTGCTAACTGGAAAGGGTCCTGCGAAAGACGGGAAATATGCGTTTTGCTCCGGTGGTGATCAAAGAATAAGAGGTGATAAGGGGTATATAGGAAAAGACGGTGTTCCGAGATTAAATGTACTCGACCTTCAAAAACTCATAAGAAGTATGCCAAAACCAGTTATTGCATTGGTAGCTGGTTATGCTATTGGGGGTGGTCATGTCTTGCATGTAGTGTGTGATTTAACAATTGCAGCCGACAATGCAATTTTTGGACAGACTGGACCAAAGGTAGGTAGCTTTGATGGTGGCTTTGGCTCAAGTTATCTGGCAAGAATTGTAGGGCAGAAAAAAGCTCGCGAGATTTGGTATCTTTGCAACCAATATAACGCAAAAGAAGCACAGGAAATGGGATTAGTCAATAAAGTAGTTCCGGTTGATCAACTTGAAAAAGAAGGAGTTGAATGGGCAAAAAGAATATTGCAACACAGTTCAATGGCTATCAGACTATTAAAATCCGGATTTAATGCTGAACTTGATGGACAGGCAGGAATTCAGGAATTGGCCGGTAATGCCACATTGCTTTATTACATGAGTGAAGAAGCTCAGGAAGGTAAAAAAGCATACATTGAAAAAAGAAAACCAGACTTTGGGAAATTTCCAAAACTACCCTAATAATATTTATGAAATCGGAAAAACAATCACCGGGTAAATTACAGAGCTGGATACTTGCAAGCAGACCCAAAACTCTTCTGGCATCAGTTGTACCCGTTGTAACAGGGACTGCACTTGCAATATCTGAAAAAAAGTTTGTATTGCTTTACTCTCTTTTTGCACTTATCTGTTCAGTATTAATTCAGGTCGGAACAAACTATGTGAACGATCTCTATGATTTCCTAAAAGGTGCTGATAGCGCAAAGCGCAAAGGACCAGAGAGAGTGCTTGCTTCCGGCTGGATAAAGGTTACCGAAATGAAAATTGCGAGTATATTGGTTTTTCTAACTTCATTTATTTTTGGTCTATACCTGGTTTATGTAAGCGGAACAGTAGTTTTAATAATTGGAATTTTATCAATCATAGCAGGAATTGCTTATACTGCAGGCCCCTTCCCTCTCGCATACAATGGTCTTGGTGATATTTTTGTTTTTCTCTTTTTTGGATTGGTTGGAACAATGGGAACTTATTATGTCCAGACTCATAATTTTTCCCTTCTGAGTCTTGTGACCTCACTACCTGTTGGAGCTCTGATCACAAACATTTTAGTAGTCAACAATTACAGGGATATTGAAGAAGATCGTTCTGCGAAAAAATATACATTGGCTGTAATTTGCGGAAAAGGATTTACTAAGGTAGAATACATTTCATTTATTTTGATATCGTTTCTTGTCCCAATTATACTTTTCTTTGGTTTTGACTTTCGATATTGGATATTTCTTCCTTATTTATCTATCCCCATCGCTATAAACCTCATAAGAATGCTTTTCCAATCGGATGGTAATGAGTTAAACAAAACACTCGAACTTACAGCTAAGTTTTCAGCTTTGTTCGGACTTCTTTTCTCGATCGGTTTGGTAGTATGAATCAAATTGGACTGGCATATCTTCCTTATTCATTAAAATTTAGAAAGCCATTTGAAACCTCTAATAATACTTTTACGGAAAGGAAAGGCTTTATTATTACTATCAAAGATTCGGAAAAAATTAAAGGATTTGGTGATGCTGCTCCTCTGCCTGAGTTCGGAACAGAATCCTTTGAAGATGATGAAATATTTCTAAAAGAATTTAAACTTAATCTAAAAATTGACTTAAATAATTTTGAAGATAGCTTGCTTGAAAACCTTGCTCAAATTGAAAAATATCCTTCATTGCGTCACGGATTTGAGCAGGCTTTTCTGAATTATGTTTGTTCAAAAACGAATATTTCGCTAAACGAACTTCTGAACCGTGAATCTTCAAAAAATATAAATGTCAATGGGGTAATTGGGATTAATTCAATTGAAGATACTTTGAAACTAGCAAAAAATATGCTAAACATAGGATATAAGACTTTGAAAATAAAAGTTGGAAGAAAAAATTTTGAAGATGATTTTAAGACTATTGAGGAGATTAGAAATATTGCCGGGCCGGGTATTAATTTAAGAATCGATGCAAACAGCAAATGGAATTACGAAGGCGTTAAAAAAGTACTTAAAAGACTCGAAAAATTTAATATTGAGTATTGCGAGCAACCAGTATCAAAATCCATAAACTTTATACGCTTAAAAGAACAGACCTCTATTCCGTTGGCAGCAGATGAATCAATTCGTTCGTTTAAGGATGCAAATGATTTCCTTACAACAAAGGCTGCAGCTGTATTAATTCTAAAACCAATGATACTTGGAGGAATAATTAATACTATGAAAATTGCTGACCTTGCAAAAAAGGAAAAGATTAAGGTAGTAATATCATCTTCTTTTGAATCTGCAATTGGCCGGTCATTTGCAATACTTGCTGCTTCATTCATAAAGGATGAAACAGCTCATGGATTAGGAACGGCCGAATTGTTTGAAAAGGATCTGGTTGAAGACCCTTATCCTGTTAAAAATGGCTCAATATCACTTGGTAATAAATGAATTTTCTAAATATTAGTTCGGAAATTAAAGGAAATATTAATCCACGAAATCCAGTCATAATTACAAACAAATACACAATTACCTATTCCGAATTCCAGAAACTTATTTTAGAAACTGCCCGTTCATTGATAGAATCAGAGATAAAAATGGGTGATTATGTCTCAATTATCTCTGACAACAATAAGGATTTTGTCGTAATCATTGCAGCATTATGGTTAATTGATGCTATTCCTATCCCAATTAATACAAGATTGCAAACTTTTGAGATTGAAGATCTTATGTCAATTTCTGGATCGAGGAAGATATTAGTACATAAAGGCCTGGCTAACAAGTTTAAATTGAGTCAAAAGATTATATTTCCCCTCCCCAAATCACGAAAAAATAATTTTTCATTTAATTCACTTAATGATGAAAACAAAATCGCAGTTGTAATCTTTACTTCGGGATCTACGGGTATTCCCAAGGGTGTAATGCTTTCCTTTCACAATATTATCCGTAGTATTGAAATTGGAAATAAAATATTAAATCAGTCATCAGATGACAGATGGCTTGCAAGTCTTCCATTTTATCACATTGGAGGTTTTTCCATTATTACAAGAACGCTGCTGGCAGGAGCATCGATGATTATTCCGGACAGTTCTGACGTTAAAGATTTTATAAAAAGCATTAAGAAATTTAAGCCTACACTTGCATCTTTTGTAGGAACTCAGTTAAAAAAGCTTTTGGATGAAAAAATAACTCCCTATAGTGAAATTAAAAATATCTTAATTGGCGGCGGATTTGTTGATGATGTATTAATTGATACGGCCTTGAACCAGGGCTGGAAAATTTCAAAAGTGTATGGATCAAGCGAGGTATCTTCTTTTGTAGCTGCTATAACTGCTGATGAACTAATTGGAAAGATAAAAACTTCGGGGAAAGCAATACCTCCTAATGAAGTATTAATTGTTAGTGAAAAAAGAGAAATTCTTCCTCCCGGTTTGGTGGGAGAGATTGCTGTGAGAAGCGATTCTGTTTTTAGAGGTTATCTTAATAATGAAATTGAGACTAAGAATAAATTAGTGGAAGGAACATACTATACCGGAGACATAGGTACCCTTGATGATGATGGATATCTGTTCGTTCACGCCCGCAGAAGTGATTTAATTGTAACTGGTGGTGAGAATGTCAATCCAATGGAAGTAGAAAAATATATTCTTCAAGGTGAAAGTATTAAAGACTGTTGTGTTATCGGAATCGAAGATAAAACCTGGGGACAAATAGTCGCCGCAGCTATAGTCTCAACAGATCGGACTATTTCAGAAGAAAGCGTTAAAAATTTCCTTAGAGGTAAGCTGGCTGGTTTTAAAATCCCCAAAAGGATCCTGTTTGTTGATTACCTGCCCAGAACACCACTTGGAAAAGTTGAAAAAGAAAAAATAAAAGCCTTAATTCAGAGTTAATTTGTATGTTTCAACAATCCATTTTTAATTTCTTCCGTCAGGGGCTTTTTCTTCCAGGTGTTTTTATCAACCGAAACGTGAACCGTTTTTACCTCAGTACATAAATTTCCCCTTTCATTTTTACATTCATACCGCAGTTCGAATGAAGAATTTTTGAGGCTGGTAACTTTTAATTCTATATTTGCGGTTTGACCATAAGCAAAAGGATTTCTGTATTTAGCTTCGCTATGTATAATGGGAACTATATATTCGTCATTCGACCAATAATTATTTCCCAGATTAAAACTTTCAATCATCGATTCATAACAGGAATGGCACAATTCATAAATACGGGCAAAGAATAAAATGCCTGCAGGATCACAGTCATAAAAATTTATTTTCTTTTTAATTGAAAACATTTTAGCCTCATAATATTTAACAATTCAATATCATTATTTTATTGAAAGACAATAACTATCTTTTTATGTTACGTAGAATAAAATGGTTAGTTATGCCAAAACATAACTAATAAGTTAAATAGTTCAAAAAAGGATCCCTTTTAATATGTGGGAGGTTTTAGCTTGATGAGACAATATCTGATGGAATTCATCGGCACAATGTTTCTGGTTCTGGTAATCGGACTCAACAGCAACCCAATAGCAGTAGGAGCCATACTTATTGCAATGGTTTATATAGGGTGGCACATTTCAGGAGCTCATTATAATCCGGCAATAACTTTGGCAGTCTGGATACGTGGCAAAATAGATTTAAAAAATGCTGTGGCGTATATATTCGCACAATTGCTTGGAGCATTTGCTGCTTCAATCGTTTTTTACCTTATACAGGAAAGAACTTTCGCACCTGCACCAACTGTAGGAGTAGAAATTTGGAAATCTATATTACTGGAACTTTTGTTCACATTCGCCTTATGCTCGGTTTTCTTAGAACTGGCTACATCCGAAAGATTAAAAGGCAATTATATTTATGGATTGGCTATAGGATTTACCTTTTTAGGTGGCATATATGCAATTGGTGGCATCTCTGGTGGAGTCCTTAATCCTGCTGCTGCTTTTGGGCCTCAACTTATGGACACTCTGGAGGGTGGTTCAGGACTTGGCAAATTTTATATTTACTTTATTGGATGCTTTGGCGGTGGCGTTTTATCTGCAATCGTTTACAAATTCCTGAATCCGGTTGAAATGAAACAATAAAATAAAAGGCCAGGAAAGTAATTATTTATCACTCTTTTTTGTTGGCCTTATATTTTATTATTTCAACTTTTTCCATTGTTATTAAACCGCCGCAATCCGCTTTCTCAAATATCTCATCTATCTGGGGAATAAATAATTCTATTTTTTCAACTTCGTCAACTATTTCAATTATAAGCGGCAGATCCTCAGAAAGTCTTAAAATTTTTGATGTGTGAATTCTGCTCCTTCCTCCGAATCCCATAATACCCTTGAATACGGTTGCACCTGCAAGACCAGCCTTCCTTGCTTCAAGTACAATTTTTTCGAAAACCGGAATTTTATTTATAAGATCGCTTTCACCAACAAAAATTCTAACTAATTTGGCTTCACCTTTAATTTGCATGTTAACCTCTTGTTAAAGCTTTTGCAATGATAATTGCTAAAACCAGAGCAGCAATTGTCAAAAATACATTCAGTAATATATTTCCGATTCCAAGTAAATATTCTGAATTTCTAAATAACTCCAAAGTTTCAAAAGAAAAGCTTGAAAAAGTTGTAAATCCTCCACAGAAACCTATTGTCAATAGAATTTTCATTGACGTGGATATTAATTCATTGGAATCAAAATAATAAATGAATATCCCGATCAAAAAACTTCCAATCACATTTACAGCTAATGTACCTATCGGAAAAGTTGTTTGGAATATTCTGTGCGCTACATCTGAAAGCCAGTATCTTAAAACTCCCCCTGTTGCTGCACCTACTGCAACAAGAAAATAATTAATCACTTAAGTTCTCCTACCTATATTATGATTCATCTATTACTTTACGATAGGAGTTATTAGCACAAGGGCGGTTTCACCCGCGGTAAAAGGGATGCAGGTGAACTCCATCACCTGTATTTAATGAGCTACTCAAAGATAATGCTAAACTAGAAATATGTCATCCAGAAAAGGCAGAATTTTTCTGGTATCTGCTACGATATCTTTTGTTATTTCGACCGAAAGAATTTTCTCTTCATCATAAGCGGTAACAACTTCATTTCCCATAGGATCTATAACACAGCAAAATCCATTGTATTCAAGCTTTAAGTCCTTTCCTACTCTATTTACACCGGCAAAATAGCATTGATTTTCAATCGCTCTGGCCCTGCAAAGAGCTTTCCAGTGCTCAATCCGTGTAACCGGCCAGTTTGCAATATTTACAATTAACTCACATCGGTCTTTGCCATAATGCCTGTATAACTCTGGAAAACGAAGGTCATAACAGATTGACAAACCTACGTTCCAGCCATCTACATTTGTCGAAACAGGTCGTTCCCCTCTTTTATAATACTTATCTTCCGTAGAATACGAAAATGGGTGAATTTTTCGATACTTTGCAATCAATTTTCCTCTTTTATCAATATGCAAAAGTGTATTGTAAAAATTATCCTTTTCTTTTTCGATTATTCCAGCCATAATAGCAGTTTTATAATTTTCTGCAAGCGATGAAAAATATTCAGAACTTTCTCCATCAACAGATTCGGCAAATTTTGAGGCATTCATAGTAAAACCCGTAAGAGTCATTTCAGGAAATAATACTAAATCAGATTCCTTAAAATTATTTTCCAAAAGCCAGCTTAATTTCTGTCTATTCCTTTCCTTATCCTCCCATTCTGGATCATATTGGACTAAACCTAATAGCAATTTTACCTCTTATTTACTTTGACCAATTTAAAATTAGGAATTTTTTTGTTCAAATGATTTATTTATTTTTGAGTTATCCTTTCATTTGTAAAATGAATTATCAAAGAGACAAAAGAAGAATTTGATTTTTTTAACTTAAATATATTCTAAAATGTTATTAAAGGAAAAAATATCAGTAGGAATATTAGGTGCTACAGGTAGTGTAGGACAAAAATTTATTGCGTTGCTTTCTGATCACCCATGGTTTGAAATTACTGAAGTTGCAGCTTCTGAAAAATCTTCCGGAAAGAAATATAAGGACGCAGTGAACTGGGTTTTAACCACACCTATTCCCAAGAAAATTGCAGAGATTACAGTCAAAGAATGCAAACCTAATTTGAATTGTCAGATTGTATTTTCCGGACTGGATTCAAGTGTAGCAGGTGAAATTGAATTAGCTTTTGCAAAAGCCGGATATGTTGTTATATCAAATTCTAAAAACCACAGGATGGACAAAGATGTACCTTTGCTGGTTCCTGAAATTAATCACGAACATCTGGAAATTATAAAAACACAAACATTTGGGAAGGGGTGCATAGTTACCAATCCTAACTGTTCCACTATAGGTTTAGCACTGGCATTAAAACCAATATATGATAAATTTGGTTTGGTTGCAGTAAATGTAGTTACTCTCCAGGCCTTATCAGGTGCGGGGTATCCCGGTGTATCAAGTCTGGATATTATTGATAATGTTATTCCATTTATTTCGGGTGAAGAAGCAAAAGTTGAATCGGAGCCATTAAAAATTTTAGGGAAATATAAATTAGGAAGGATAGAAAATACAAAAATTAAAATTAGTGCACAGTGTAATCGTGTGGCCGTTATGGATGGACACACTGAATGTGTGCAAGTAAAACTAAAGAAAAAAGCAACACCTGAAAGTATCATTAAGACTTGGGAGAATTTCAGCAGCGTCCCACAAAAGAAAAATTTACCAATGGCTCCATTAAATCCTATTTATTATTTCGATGAACAAAAATATCCGCAGCCTAAGATCCATAAAGATATTGATAAAGGAATGGCCGTCTCTATTGGGCGTTTAAGAAAAGATACTCTTTTTGATTACAAATTTGTAATCCTATCACATAATACAGTGAGGGGTGCGGCCGGCGGGGCTATACTCTGCGCGGAGATTATGATTGCTGACGGCTATATAAAATAATTCTTAAAATAATTTCATTCAAAGTCCTGCCTGAAGGGGCAACTTTATTCAGCTTAATTCATATTGGTTTAGTCAAAATCAAAATTGAAGATAGGAAAGACTGGCAAGAAACCTCCTTTCCCAATAATATTGATTAAACCAATCTGCAAACCTTTTAATGTTGCTGCATAATTGACAATTGAAATTTGTAGGCCTTCAAAATGGCCACTTTGGTAATTTACTGTGCCAGATTGTAAACCCATCGACATTCCTTTTGTTATGTTTACAAAACCGTTCTGCCATCCAATAACGCCTCCATTAGCTAAGTTTACCAGTCCCCATTGAACACCAACTTCTTTTCCGGTTGTATGATTTGCGAGACCTAAATCAAATCCGGTTACATTAGCATTCTTACCATAAATAAGATTAAAACGAAAACCGTTGATTGACTGTGACTCTGGCACAATTTGAATAGGATTAACCAATGCAAGCTGTACCGGCTTAATTTGTGATCTTGATACTGATGAAAAGCTAATAATAAACAATACTAATAAAATTATAGAAAAGAAATTTCTCATTTGGTTCCCTATTGCTGTATTAAGCTACTCAATAATTAGGTACTCAAAATAACCAATAAGGAGTATATAATGAAGTTAACTCCTTCTATTTACAAGCATTGCTATTTTGGGGTTCGGTTCTGTTCATCATTCGCAATATTAAATTCAAAATCATTCTAGTAGGCTAAATAAAATATTTATACAAAAAATGTAACCATAATTTTACTTCAAAATTAACAAGTGTAATTAAATAAGTAGCCTGCGAGGTTTTTAAGCAATTTAAAATAAAAAGACACGGTGTGGTAGCCTAAGTTCGCACCGTGTCTCGGTAGGTCT
>CAYPNM010000025.1:0-50869 GCA_964412105.1 uncultured Ignavibacteriaceae bacterium
TGCGTTCATTTACCCGGCGTTCTAATTCTTTAAATTCGAGATCGGATTTAATACGTACAAACAATATTGTTGCCATTTAATTTTTCCTGTTTTTAGATGAATATCTTCGCTAATGCTATCGGAAGGGAAGTATTTTTCAATTTGCGAATTTTATAATGGAGATGCAATTAGCACCCTTGCATCTAACCAGTTGCCCTGCCTGTCCGCATTCGTCTTGGAAGCGATATCTTATTGAACAAATCGTTATTGAATAAACAATTATTCGGTATCATAATATTGTAAATGATAGTCTCATTATTAATAATATTAATAAATATATTAATAATATTAATGTTATACTTGATTATAATTAACTAATATCATATATTTATTAAAAAAATAACAAAAGAGTTGAAAAAATGAATGAATTAACCAATTGCCCCTACTGCGGGGGAGATTTTATAATAAAAGAGGTGGAGTGTCAGGGTTGCAAAACGCAGATAAAGAGCAATTTCAGGGTTAATCGTTTCCATATGTTCAGCCCGGAGGATCTTTATTTTATTGAAGTTTTTATTAAAAATGAGGGAAATATCAAGCTAGTAGAAAGGGATCTGGGAGTATCATATCCAACAGTGAAAGGTCGCCTTAAAAACATTGTTAAAATATTAGGTTATAAATCAAATAATACTGATTCAGAAGAACGGGTAAAAATTCTCAGGGCACTTTCAAACGGCGAGATTGATGTTAAGGAAGCGATAAAAAGCCTTGGGGAAATTAAATGATATTCCAGCTGATAATAACTTGAAATAATAATAATAATAATAAGGAGAAAAAATGAGTGAAGAAAAAAGATTAATACTGGAAATGGTAAAAGAGGGAAAAATTTCGGTTGAGGAGGCTGAGCAACTTTTGGAAAAAGCGAATCCGGGAGAACCGATTGATGATACTACTGGAGTTAAAAAACCGGATAGTAAAAAATTTCTCCGTGTTCGTGTGACCGAAGAGGATAAAATAAAAGCAAATATTAAGATTCCTATTGGATTAGCCAAAGTAGGGCTCAAAATTATACCAAAAGAAAAGTTAACAGTTAACGGCGAACAGATCGATGTAGATGAAATTTTGAGAATGATAAAAGAAGGTACAGAAGGAGAGGTAGTCAATATTGATGCGGAAGACAAAGGTAAAAACTATAAGATTAATATTTTTATTGATTGATGCTAAATAATCGAGCTGCTTTTTAAATTTCCTGTCTACCGGCAAGCAGGCGTTAAAAAAGTTGATAAGTTATATCCTTTTTGTATTAACCCACGACTAAAGTCGTGGGTTAGTGATATAAAAAAACGTCTTATAATTTTTTCAATATTTATATTGCTTTCAATAGATTTCAGTCGGCTTTATAGACTATTTTCCCGCCCAGCACGGTCATATCAACTTTTACATCTTTTATTTTAACCGGGTCAATCGTTAAAATATCTTTATCCAGCACAACAAAGTCGGCAAGCTTACCTGGTTCAATACTTCCTTTTTTATTTTCCTGGAATTCCGCATAGGCGCTGTTGAGTGTGTAACATTTTATTGCCTGTTCAATAGAAATTTTTTCCTGCGGCTCGAGCCCATTTGGATTTTTTCCGTCCGAAGTTCTTCTAGTAACAGCCATATACAACCCTACCAAAGGATTCAAAGTTACGACAGGGAAGTCAGTCCCGAAATCCACAATTACTCCGGCATTTAGAAATGAATTGTACGGATGCATATATTTAAGTCTTTCTTTGCCGATTCTTTTTACGGCCCAGTTCCCATCTTCCATTAAATGAGTCGGCTGTACCGACGCGATCACGCCAAGCTTTGCCATTCGGGGAATATCCTGCGGTTTTAAATGCTGTGCATGCTCAACATGGAATCTTCTGTCCCAATTCGGATTTTCATTCTCCATTTTCTCCACAACATCAAGTGTCGATGAAACCGCTTTATCACCAATTGCGTGAACGCAGATCTGTAATTTGTGCTTGTCGGCATCGAGCGCCCATTTCTCAAAATTACCGTTCTTAAAAATGTCATTCGGGAGTCCGTAATTATCTTTATCACTTACATAAGGTTCAAAAAACCACGCAGTACTGGAGCCAAGCGATCCGTCTGCATATGCTTTAAGAGATCCGAGTGTTATAAAATCATCACCGAAGTTATATTCTATACCGTCCTTAAGGAATTTCTTGTAGGTTTTAATGGGCATCCTGGTGGCAACTCTTACTGTAAGTTTACCTTCTTTCTCAAAATTCTGGTATGTGGGCAATTGCTTTTCAAATGATTCATCAGTTGTGTAAGACATATCTTCAATGCTTGTAACCCCGAATCTTTTAGCTTCATTTAATGCTGCAGTTAAGGCTTCATTATATTCCACGTCAGAGTGCTCAGGAATAATATTATCAATAAGATCCATTGCATTATCTTTTAATATTCCTGTTGGTTCACCAGTTTTTGGATCTTTGACAATTAATCCGCCTTCAGGACTTGGTGTATCCTTTGTGATTCCGGCTAACTTTAGTGCGTAAGAATTTGCCAACCCCATATGACCGTCGTATCTCTTTAAGAACACAGGAGTTTTTGGAGTAAAAGGATCGATCATTTCCTTTGTAGGCAGCGTTTTGTCCTGCCAGTTTTCGTGGTCCCATCTTCCTCCGGTAATCCATCTTCCTTCCTTACCTTTAACATAATTTTTTATCGCATCAACAAAGTCTTTTTTGGAAGTGAGATCGTGCAATTTCAGTCCTATCAGATGAAAGCCGCCGTTGATAAAGTGTGTGTGTCCGTCAATAAATCCGGGAAGCATAAGTTTCCCTTTCAGGTCAATAACTTTTGTCGTTTTATTGATATATCTTTGTGCATCTTTATTGGAACCAACAAAAAGTATTCGGTTACCTTCAGCGATTACGGACTGAGCCAGAGGCTGCTTTGGATTGACGGTATAAATTTTGCCATTTATAAATGCTGTCCTTTTTAATTGAGCATTGCTTGATATAGTCAGCAACATAATTATTGATATAATAATTAATTTTGATAGATTCATTTGATCACCTTACCCCCACTTTTCACAGGAAAGTTTATTATTAAATACTTAATTTATTTACTAAATTTCCTAATAATTTAATCAAAATCATAATATGAAATTAGACGTACTGATTTTTGGGGCGCATCCCGATGATGCAGAGCTTTCAATGGGTGGAACTATTGCCAAACTTACACATTACAAACATAATGTTGGAATAATTGATCTGACACGCGGTGAGATGGGAACCAGGGGGACAGCAGAGACAAGAGAGAAGGAAGCACTTAAAGCTTCCAGAATATTAAAAACCAAAGTAAGAGAAAACCTGGATATCCCTGACGGAGATATTCAAAGGACAAAAGAAAACCTTTTAAAGGTTATAACAAAAATCAGAAAATACACACCTAAGATTGTATTTGCTCCTTATTTTAATGACAGGCACCCTGATCATATTGATGCGAGCAAATTGGTCAAGGAAGCAATGTTTGTATCCGGCTTGACAAAGTTTCTTACTATGGATAATAAAAAGAGGCAAAAGGCCTATAGGCCGGATAAGCTTTTTTATTATATGCAGACATACACTTTTAATCCGACATTCATTATTGACATAAGCAAGTATTTTAAAACAAAGATGCTTGCGATAGAATCATACAGTACGCAGTTTTATGATCCAAAAAGTTCAGATCCCGAAACTTTCCTCAGTGATCCGAAATTTCTTGAGTATATTGAGTCAAGATCTAAATTTTATGGATTCGAAATAAGAAAAAAATATGGTGAAGCATTTTACTGTGAAGAGGCTATAGAGCTTGATCTTTCAAGCTATATGAAATAATAATATGTCAGCCTTAAAATTGAATTTATTTTGAAGGGATAGTAGTAATTACAACAGTTTTCTTTCCATAGACACTTTTTATATTTAAAGTGCCCCCGTGAAGCTCAATCATCTTCTTGCTTATTGCCAACCCAAGCCCGGAGCCCTGCTGCTCATATTTTCCCCTCTCAAACTGAATATAAGCACCTATTTGGGTTATTTGTTCAGTGTTCATTCCACGCCCAGAATCGGAAACGGTCATTATAAAATTTTCATTCTCATTATAAATTTTTACAGATACTTTTGTATTTGAATTTGAGAATTTAAAAGCGTTGTCTACAATTTCCTCAATTATTACTGCGATATTTTCCATAGACATTTTTACAGTTGTTTCTGTTATGTCGGTTTCCAGATCGTCCGATCTTTTATACCTGGATGCAATTTTTCCCAGAATTGATTCAACAAATGGTTTTGAAATAATTGAACTCTGAACCTTTGCGATATTGCCGGTTTTTGACGGGAGTTCGAGTAACTCCATCCTTGAATAAATAATAAAGTTCTGAATTAACCGGTGAAGGCGCAGACCAGATTCATGTATAGTTTGAGCAAATTCATAAACCTGGTCTCCGTAAATTTCCTTATGGCGATCCATCAGCAACTGCGCATATCCTAGTATTGAGATCAGAGGAGTTCTCAATTCGTGAGGAAGAGATTGGGCGATATTTTTCTTTAAATCATTTAGCTTAGCATTTATTTCTTCATTTTTTGCCAGTCTCATCTTTACTGAATTAAGCAATTCCTCATTTGTAAAAGGTTTTGTAATGTAATCATCAGCGCCGAGCTCCATACCGGTTCTGAAGTCTTTTTTATCCACCAATGCACTAATAAAAACGAAAGGAATAGTTGAAGTTGAGGGATCTTCCCTAAGAGCTGTCAGAACCTGATGCCCATTTATTTCGGGCATTTTAATATCACACAAAATTAAATCAGGCAGGTATTTTTTGGCAGAAACAATGCCTGAATATCCATTTTCAGCCTGGATGCATTGATATCCTTCTTCTTTGAGAATATCTGCAATAGATTCTCTGATGAGGCTCTCGTCTTCGATTACAAGTATTTTCGGCATAACCTTTATCATCCTGATATTTTATAAATAATATAAAAAGCAACCGCCTCACTTTTGCTAAAGTTAATGAATAATTATTGATTTGCAAAAATGTAGAAGCCGGCAAATTTTATTAATAGCTAAAAATAATTGATAATTATTGTAAACCTGCCTACTTATCAAGCAAGTTTATTTCAAAATCACATCAATTATGGAACATCCAAATAAACCTTTCTCTCTCGCGGAAGGTTCGGTACGACAAATATTGATATTTAGCGTTACTAAATAACTGTCTTCATAAATTTATGCTATTTATTTTCCTTCGTTTCTTTTTGCTGTCCGGGCATAGTAAAAAATGAATCATTTAATTTTACGTTTACTTTTATATCCTTCACGAGCTGGAAAGTACGGGAATGAGGTGTACTAATATTAAAAGTGAAGGGGAAAATCATGTTGTTGCTGATTTTTCTATAGTCGCTCAGATAGGTCTCATTTGACTGATCCTTTACCGGTTTCTGAATTTTAGATATCAAAAAAGTATTTGTGTCAATGTAGACATAAGTTGAATCTTCAGGTGAAGTTTTACATTTAATTTTATAATTTTGTTTACCCAGTAACTTTTCAGTGCCCATTAAGGATACATTGTTGCTTCTTTGCTTATAGCAGAAGAAATATCCATCCAGAACAGACATAAGTTTATCCTCATCAGTAGATTCTTTATCCAATATGTAGGCTTTCCCATCGTTTTCATCAGGAGAAAGCCGCCAAGCTGTTTTTCCATCGAAAGCTGTAACAGAGGTTTTACCGCTCTCGGTAACTTCAATTCTGATTTTATCGGGAAACTTAAAATAAGTTTTGGCAGGAGCTTTACCTCCCATCAAAATCATTTCCGATGTTATCTCAATAGATTTCAAATTAGTGAACTGGTCCTGATTAACCGCCTGGAAATGTTTTTTTATAATATCATTAACTGTTTGAGAGTAATTTTTTGTAAGGATAAACAGGGCAAAAAACATAAACTGAATTAAAAATAATTTTTTCATATAACCCCCAATTATTTTACAGATATTTACTTAGTGATTATTCATAATTTATTAAACGAATCTAGAGAAGCTGTGCTAACATTCCGAATAAAAAAAGTTGACAGGAGTAAAAGAAAAGTTCTGATATTTTGGTATGGATTTGAGCACATTTGCTCCCCCATGATAATATCCTTATCAAAGGTAAATAAAATGAAAATTCCTGGCAATGATATTATGATGAGCCAAGGCTAATAGTTATTTATCCAAAAGTTCTTGTAAAATGCTTACACATTCTCTAATTTGGATTTAAGTTTCAATTGCTATACGCAAAATTTTGCTGCGCGTGAAAAATAATTTACTATAACAATTAAGCGGGTGGGGTATGCTAAAATTAACTAAAATTACACTCCTTATCGTCCTTTCGTTTACAACTCTTAATTTTGCACAAAAGAATAAAGAAGAAGCACCGAAGGATTCCTTAAATTCTGCAACATTCAGCGGCTTAAAGCTAAGGAACATAGGTCCGGCTTTTAATTCAGGAAGAATATCTGACTTTGCTGTTAACCCTAAGGATCATAGCGAATATTATGTTGCAACCGCAAGCGGCGGTATCTGGAAAACGAATAACTCAGGGACAACATTTAAATCTGTGTTTGATAAATACGGTGCGTACTCAATAGGTTGTATTGTAATTGATCCAAACAACCCCTACGTGGTTTGGACCGGCACAGGTGAACATAATTCTCAAAGAGCGCTTGGTTATGGCGATGGAGTTTATAAATCTACGGATGCAGGGAAAACCTGGAAGAATATGGGATTGAAAGATTCTCGCCAGATTGGTGGAATTGTTATTGATCCAAGAAATTCAAATGTTGTTTTTGCAGCAGCTGAAGGTTCTGTGTGGGGACCAGGAGGTGACAGGGGATTATACAAAACGACGGATGGCGGTAAAACCTGGAAAAAAGTTCTTGACATAAGTGAAAACACAGGCGTTAGTAATATACTTTTCGATCCCCGTAATCCTGATGTGATGTATGCTACATCGGAGCAAAGAAGACGTCACGTTTTTACAAAAATTGGTGGTGGTCCTGAATCGAAAGTATATAAGTCAACCGATGGAGGAGAAACGTGGGATAAAATAATGACTGGTTTGCCAAATGTTGATCTGGGGGGTATGGGAATTGCACTCTCTCCTGTGAATCCAGATGTAATTTATCTTATAGTTGAAGCTGCAGATGATAAGAGCGGATTTTTCAGATCCACAAACAGAGGTGCAAGCTGGGAAAAAATGAGCGATCATGCTTCCTCCGGGCAATACTTTAATGTAATTTATTGCGATCCCAAAAATGTCGATAAAGTTTATTCACTGGAAACGGTTTCAAAGGTAACTCTCGATGGGGGAAAAACCTGGCGACCTATTGGCAATAATGCACGCCACGTAGATGATCACGCAATGTGGATCGATCCAGATTTTACGGATCATTTTCTAATCGGTGGTGATGGCGGTGTATATGAAACCTTTGACGGCGGGAAAAATTATATCTTTAAAGATAATTTGCCCATCACTCAATTTTACAGAGTAACAACCGATAATACGAAACCTTTTTACTATGTGTATGGTGGTACGCAGGATAATAGCAGTATGGGTGGGCCGTCAGCGACTTTGAGTAGAGATGGAATTGTAAACAGTGATTGGTTTATTACAAGTGGTGGAGATGGTTTCTGGAGTGCTGTTGACCCTGAAAATCCCGATATAGTCTACGCTGAGGCTCAATATGGAAATATGGTTCGTTATGACCGGGCAAGCGGGGAGGCTGTTGATATCAGACCCGAGCCTCTAAAAGGGGAACTGACTTTTAAATGGAACTGGGATACCCCTTTATTCATCAGTCCACACAATCATATTAGATTATATACAGCAGCAAATAAAGTATTCCGCAGTGATGATAGAGGAGACAGCTGGCAGGAGATCAGCGGCGATCTTACAACCGGTACTGATAGAAATACCTGGAAAGTCATGGGAAAATACTGGAGTATTGATGCCGTTGCAAAAGACAAATCAACTTCACTTTGGGGTACAATTGTTTCTCTGGTTGAATCTCCTGTAAAAGAAAATTTGCTATATGCGGGAACGGATGACGGTCTGATTCAGGTTTCGGAAGATGCAAAAACCTGGAGAAAAATTTCGGAATTTCCGGATGTACCGAAATACACATATGTAAGCGATATTGAGCCATCAAAGTTTGATGAGAATGTCGTCTTTGCATCATTCGATAATACTAAAAGAGATGACTTTACTCCTTATCTGCTAAAGAGCACGGATAAAGGCAATACTTGGACCTCAATTTCATCAAATCTTCCAAAGAACGGTGCTGTTCACACAATTGAACAAGATTTTAAAGATCCTGATCTTTTATTTGCTGGTACTGAATTTGGAATATTCTTTTCAATTGATGGTGGCAAAAACTGGATACAATTGAAAAACGGAATTCCAACAATTTCAGTCAAAGATATTGCACTACAGAAGAGAGAAAATGATCTGGTGCTGGCTACCTTCGGCAGAGGTTTTTACATACTTGATAATTATGAACCATTAAGAGAAGTCAATAAGGAACTTCTTGCCAAAGAATCTTATGTATTTCCTGTAAAGGATGCTTTGCTGTATGTTCCAAAGTCAGGAAGATATGGTACCGGATCAACATACTTTAAAGCCCCCAATCCTGATTACGGTGCAGTGTTTACTTATTATATTAAAGAAGTTCCCAAAACTTTAAAAGAAATCAGGCACGAAAAAGAAAAGGAGTTGTTTAAGGAAGGTAAACCAATACCGCAGCCGACTGATGAACAGCTGCGAGCTGAAAAGGATGAAATTGCACCGTACATGGTCTTCGAAATTAAGGATTCCACTGGAAGTGTAATCAGGAAATTCACTAAAGCGGCAAAGAAGGGGATTCAAAGAGAAAACTGGGATCTGCGGTTTGAGAGCACAAATCCTGTTAAGGCGGATAAAAATAAATTTAACCCTCTGGCTAAAGAAAGCAGCAGCACACTGGTGATGCCGGGTACTTATAATGTTAAAATTTCGATGGTAACAAGGAATGGAATTAAAACAATCGGAGAGCCTGTAAGCTTCAAGGTTAATCCGCTGAATAACACAACCTTACCGGCGCCGCAACGCAATAAACTGGTTGCATTCCAGGAAAAGGCCAATCAGATTGTCCGAACTGTAAGGGGAACGTATAATTTTCTGAATGGCATGATAGATAGAGTTGCAGATATCAAGCAGGCTTTAATTAATACACCTGACGCGCCAAATGAATTAATGATAAAAGCTGACAGCCTTGCAGAAAAACTTCAGGATATCTGGCTGAAATTTAATAGGGATTCAGATCATCCCAGCGCTGAAGAAGCTCCTCCATCGCCTGTAACGTTTAATGAAAGACTGGGGACGCTTGCTTATACTCATTTCCGTTCTACATCCGGAATAACACAGAATGAAAAGAATGCTTACAATATTCTTATGGAAGAATTTCCTCCTGTGCTAAATCAGATTAAAAAACTTTATAATGAAGATTTAAAGAGTCTGGATGCAGAGCTTGAGAAGTACAATGCGCCATGGACACCCGGCAGAATTCCTGATTGGAAGATTAAATAGAAAATTGATGAGGGGCATAGAAATATGCCCCTATTGATTTTAAAAATGATATAAAATACACCTGTCAAAGGGAGCCCAAGTTGCTGTTTTGATCCCCATTAATTTTATGCCCTGGTTTGTCCAGTTATTACAGGTATTAATAAAATTATAGCTCTTACCGGATTCATAATAATTTTCATTTGAAGATTTAAAGGGGACATTAATTGGGACATATTTACCATTTTTGTCTTTTATGAATGAATGCTCCAGGTAATTGATTAAAATTCTGTATTGCTCTTTTGTAATTAAGATCTTTTTTGAAAGATCATTTTCTTCAGGACTGTTTTTCAAATAGATAATATGCATTAATGAAGCTGACGAAAAAAATAAAGCTTTTACCGCAATATCTAATTTGAAATCCGACCACGTTGGAGTATTCAGGTAGAATTCCTTATCACCCCAGCCAAAAGAAATATATTTGAATGTAGAATCAACATAATTAAAACCAGCTATTGGGAAGTCTTTTCCCCAATCTTTTAGCGATGTATGAACTGGTAATACGAAGTCGGTATGCACATTGTTTGATACAATGTAAATGGCAATTCCGCTGGTTGGCGGTTTATAATCTTCATTGGCTGGAAAAATTGTAAGCTGTAAGGCAATAAACAGGTATAAAAATATCAAGCCTAGGAATGTAATGACAGCATTTCGAATCCATTTAATGATTCTTTTAATCAAGAATTGATTCCTTTGGGTAAAACAATAATTATCACTAACTAATAATTTTTTACTCTCCCGTAAGTTCCCTTATCCATCTCCAATATCTGTACAGTAATACTGAGTTTAAGTTTCTTAATTGATTTTGGGAAGAATCTCTTTAGTATTTCAATACAACCTTCTGAAATTTTTTTCTTTGAGGCTTTATCTTTTCCGCTTAGGATTGAGATTTTCAAGGCAACAAAAGCACGGTCCTGCTTTCCATTTCCGATTAAATAATTGTGATGAACAATTACGCGGCTTTTAATGTCGTTCAATGAAAATAGCTTTGTCTCGACTAAGGCATTGTGAATGGCTTTTAAAATGGTATGATTATCGGGCTTATCCAAAACGTTGTCTGAGTATTCCAGCTCACAGTGCGGCATTTTAATTTTCCCATTTTAGCTACTTTTTAGAACCTTCTTGCCAATCAGTAAGCACTGAGTTTTTAAAGAAATATGTAATATCTCCATAATACAGTTGTGTGAATATTCCCCAAGGATGTTTATCAGTGTGAGATTTATCAGGCTTACCCCATTCGTCTTCCAACATTTCAAGCGTCATACCCTTCCAGACTTTGCCTAAAGACATACGTGTTCCATTTTCCTTCCCATATTTTTTGATGTAGAGCTTCTGTTTAAGATCAGCTAATTCATCCTGATTTACATTGGTCTTTTTTTCCAGTTCCGATAAATAATTTGTTAAACTATCAATCTCAGCCTTAACGCTTGAATTTGAAATTGCAAGCGAATCTTTTAATAACATTAGACTGTCTTTTTCACTTTGATAATTTTGAGAATAGATTGTTGAGCTCAAAAACAACACAATTAAAAGAGGGAATAATTTTCTGGTCATAAAATTTTATTTATTATTGAGAGAATTTGTTGCTCAATAATAAAAGAAATTATTTGTTTTTACAAATTATTAGTTATAGTTAATAAGAAGTTTGAAAAGAATATTATTAGTATCAATAAGTCCAAAAAATTTTACTGATTCAAATCCATCAGTTGATCATCAAGTACAACATTGTATCTCCCTTTTTCAGGACCATTTTCCAGTCTCAATACCCCTCGCGGGCAAACGGCTGCGCAGATACCGCATCCAACACAGGAAGAACGAATAATATTTTGCTTCCGCTGTGCATAGGCTCTAACATCGATCCCCATTTCACAGTAAGTAGAACAGTTTCCACAGGAGATACAGTGTCCGCCATTTGTGGTTATTCTAAATTTAGACTTAAATCTTTGAAATAAACCCAAGATCGCAGCTAACGGACAACCAAACCTGCACCAGACCCTGCTTCCCAATACAGGATAGAACCCAACTCCTGTTATTCCCGAGAAAACGGCTCCGATTAAAAATCCATAAACTGCAGAAAAAGTATGTGAAAGACCCCCAAGAGTTTTTCCTCCTGTTGCAGAATTTATCCAGAGCAGGGCAGTTGTTACAATGATGAAAACTAAAACAGAATGAATTGTCCACCTTTCAATCTTCCATGCTTTAAGTGATTTATCCGAAAGATGCCGAAAAGGATCGCCAGCTGTTTCTGCGAGCCCGCCACAGCCGCAAACCCAAGAACAATACCATCTTTTGCCAAAGAAGTACGAAAAGACAGGAACAACAATAAATGTCATTATAATTCCCCAGAAAACCATAAAGTATCCAAGTGCGCCCGCAGTGTGAGTCAGGTAATGGACACTACCCGGAAAAAGATAGTCATATTTCAATGGCCAGAAGTAGCTGAAATAGTGTTCAGGTTTATTGAACATTATTAATAAAGACGGGATCAGGTAAGCAAATCCAAGCTGGAAAAACATAACAGAGAATGTTCTGATTAAATGATAGCGGCTGTGCCTGTATTTTATTATCATTTTTAATCCCATAAAAAGTACGGCAAGGGTATAGAACGTTCCATACAAGAACCATCGGTCCGCTTTTTCGCCGCGCAGAAAGGTGCTAATCGGATCAACAAGTCTGATCCAGTTTCCGATAAAGGAAGGGAACCAGTAAAGGAAGAAATAAAATGAAGTAATAATAATACCTGCAATCCAGGCAATCACTCCGCGTGACGTAAAGCTGTTGAAGAATATTTTGTTATTTTTAATTCCAGCCGGAGCTTCCCATATTACAGGTAAAGAATAAATTACTGCACCAATTATTGAAAGACCAAAGCTTAGAAATAAAAACAGGTTAGGCATTATCATTGCGGTGCCGGTCAGGCTGACCAAAAGGAAAAATACTCCAACCAGAAAAATTCCCAATCCTGATTTCTTAATCCATTCTAATTTTGGACTTTCTTTGTAAACCTTAAAAGGTTCAATTTGAAGCGGCATCATGCTAATTCCTTGCTCAGTAAATCTTTTAAACCTCTTTTTGATTTTAACTTTAAGTTTACTTCCGGATTTTGTCTGTTGAATTCTGTAATGATTTCTCCTTCATGTTTCTCAAAAAATTCAGGATCAAAATTAGCCTGTGGCAAATGTTCCAGAATATATTCAATTGACTTTTTATTTTTTATCCATTTATCAAAAAGCTCATGTCTATACCGGATTCCAAAAGTGTTCATTCCTACTAAAGAATGGTCATCATTTCTGAAGACAAATCTGACAGCTTTTTTGCCTGATTTGTGCTCCCAATAAAAATTAGTTTCACCTTCGCGTGGCTGTGCCGCCACAAATCCGTATGTCTGATATTCGATATCCAGAAATTTAGCAGAGTTAAACCAGACACCTCTGTCATATTTAGTCCTTTTGCCACAGATAGTCTGCGCAAGCGCCTCACCCTGCATTCTTCCTGTATACCATAATTGTTCGAAGCGAAATCTTCCAGGCTCGCGTTCCTTAAATTCAACACAATCACCGGCCGCGTAAACATCGGGAATATTTGTTTCGAGGTAGTTGTTTACCAGCACGCCGCCAGCAGTTTTAACCTTTGAGTTTTTTACCAAATCGATATTAGGGTGGACACCGGGAGTTAATCCTACTAACTGGCATATAATTTCTTCGCCTTTATCGGTTTTGACGGATTTGACTCTGCCGTTTTGGCCTGCGTTAATCTCTTTTAATTGCGTTCCAAGTTTCAGATCGAATCCATGTTCTAATATGTGTCGTGAAATTAAAATTGAATCTTCCCTTGGAAGTATGTTGCCCCAGTATAAATCCTCTCTTACCAAAAAGGTGACGTGAATTTTTCTTGAATGAAGCATTTCGGCCAGTTCGATTCCAATTAAACCTCCACCAACTATAATGGCGTGAGTAATATTTCTTGTATTTTCCTCAAGCAGTTCAACATCCTGCCAGCTATACAATCCCTGAACTCCGGGAAGATTCTGACCCGGCCAGCCATATCTATTGGTTTTTGATCCGGTAGAGATTACAAGCTTATTATAAGAAATAATTGTGCCGTTATTAAGCTGTAAAGTTTTATTATCTGTGTTAATTGAATTAACGTGAGCGTGGATAAGTTCGATATTATTTTTCGTCCAGAACCAATCTTCATACGGTTTAATTTCTTTGAATCGCATTTGTCCCATATAAACATACATTAATGCTGTTCGCGAGAAAAAATACTTCGTCTCACTGGAAATGATCGTGATTTTCATGTCACTCATTTTTCGTACATGGCGGGCGGTAGTTACCCCTGCAATACCATTGCCGATAATTACAAGATTATGCACAGTAGTACCTCGCAGATCTTATTTCTTAATCCTAACTAAGATAAAAATTATAACAAAAGTATGTCATTACTATAAAAATTTAATGGCTACCAACCAGGTAAGTCAAGTGACAGTAACATAAGTGAAATTAAAGAAGTTTGAAATGCAAATCTTATTAAGTAAGATTTGCTAATCCTCGTTACGTGCTGAAACGCCGAATATATTGAATTTAAAATCCTTTAATCTTGCTATGGCATCTTTAAGTTGATCCTTCCGCACATAAAATCTTGCCGGCTGAATCAGAGGATCGATGAGTGCAAAGTTTTGCCCGGAAATGTAATAATCAAATCCGCTATCGTCGAGAATTGAAATAGCGAGTGCAATATCACCCTGATTCATTGTATCAAGCAAATGTGCAAATTCTTCGGCAAGCTTGTAACTAGGTGGTTTAGTGGTAAAATCTATAAATGCTTCGCATTTAGGACAATGGACTTTTCCTGATAGCCGTGCCTCCTCAGAAAGCTTAAATTCCTTTTTACAATTCGGGCATATTTGAATAGGTTTTAAAGATTCGCCCGGAATTTCTTTTTTTAAAGCTGCCTGGCATTTAGGTTTATTGCAATAATAATATTCCTTCCCTTCAGAAAGGCAGTCCTGGCAATAATGCTCACCGCAATTATGGCATATTGAAAAGGCTTCTCTGTCAGGATGATTTTTGCAGGTATTCATTGATTTTTCCACTTTAATATATTTTTATAAGATGTATTCAATTTAATTCTAAAACGGGTGTTTTTCAAATAAATAATTGGAGGTATTGCGCGCTAAATTTCTTGAACGACAACCTGTAAACCTATAATTTAGTTGAGCCTAAGATTTAAACATTTTATTCATTCTGATGAAATTCGACAGAAAAGATTATAGCAACGAAACACTAATTGAGTTGTATATCGCCCTGCTTACGCCGAGAATAATTGAACAAAAAATGATTAACCTGATCAGGCAGGGAAAAATTTCAAAATGGTTTTCGGGGATTGGTCAGGAAGCTATATCGGTCGGTTGTGCATACGCCTTAGCCGGCGATGAATTTATTTTAACAATGCATCGGAATCTTGGGGTTTTTTCAGTTAGGAATGTTCCGCTCGGGAAATTATTTTCACAATTTCAAGGTAAGGCTAACGGATTTACTAACGGACGTGATCGTTCATTTCATTTCGGGACATTGAAACATCACATTATAGGAATGATTTCTCACCTTGGTCCTCAATTCGGTGTTGCAGATGGAATTGCCTTATGGAGTAAAATTCATAATGAAAAAAAGGTTACTCTTGTCTTTACCGGTGAAGGAGGCACAAGTGAGGGCGATTTTCACGAAGCAGTAAATGTTGCCGCTGTGTGGGATCTACCAGTAATCTTCTTAATTGAAAATAACGGCTATGGACTTTCAACACCAACCAGTGAGCAATTCAAATGTAAAAGTCTGGCTGATAAGGGAATTGGCTACGGCATTGAAGCCAGAACTATTGAAGGAAATAACATTCTTGAAGTTTATTCAACTATTAAGGAAATAGCCAAAGATATCAGGAAAAGTCCCAGACCGGTTTTGATTGAAGCAATTACATTCAGAATGAATGGGCATGAGGAAGCATCCGGGACAAAATACGTTCCAAGTGAATTATTTGCTGAATGGATTAAGAAGGATCCAATTATGAATTACGAAAGGTTTCTTGTTAGGGAAAAAATTATTACGGAAACAATGATTAAAACTTTCGTAGAAAAAATTGAGAAGAATGTTAACAATGAATGGGAAAGTGCGCTATATGAAGAAGATATTACAGTTGATACCAGAAAGGAATTAAAAGATGTATATGCCCCATTTTTACAAAAAGTGAAGAACCCCATATCAGAAAAGAAGAGCAAAAAAAGATTTGTTGATGCAATCAGTGATGCCCTCAATCAGAGCATGGAAAAATATAAAGACCTTATATTTATGGGTCAGGATGTTGCCGAATATGGTGGCGTCTTTAAGGTTACTGATGGGTTTGTAAAAAAGTTCGGAAAGAAAAGGGTTAGAAACACACCTCTTTGTGAGTCGGCAATAATTGGGGCAGGACTTGGCTACTCAATATGCGGTGGAAAATCAATAGTCGAAATGCAGTTTGCCGATTTTGTATCCTCAGGATTTACACAGGTCATAAACAATCTTGCAAAAACTCATTATCGATGGGGACAAAATGCAGATGTTGTAATTCGCATGCCTACAGGTGCGGGTGTTGAAGCAGGACCTTTTCATTCTCAATCTGATGAAGCATGGTTTACTCATACACCCGGCTTAAAAGTAGTATATCCGTCTACTCCATTTGATGCAAAAGGTCTGCTGAATGCTGCAATCGAGGATCCAAATCCAATAATGTATTTTGAACATAAAGCTCTTTATAGATCCATTCGTGAAGAAATTCCTGATGATTATTATACGATTGCGATAGGTAGAGCAAATTTAATAAGGGAGGGAAGTGATCTTTCGATTATAACTTACGGGATGGGTGTTCACTGGGCTATCGATGCACTCAGGGAATTTACAGAAATTTCGGCAGATCTTCTGGATTTGCGCAGTCTTCTTCCCTGGGATAAAGAAGCAGTAAAAAATTCTGTTAGAAAAACGGGAAAAGTAATTATTCTTCACGAGGATCGTCTAACCGGTGGAATTGGCGGTGAAATTTCAGCGTGGATAGGCGAAAATTGTTTTGAATTTCTTGATGCACCAGTTATGAGATGTGGTGGTTTAGATACTCCAATACCTTTTGCGAAAAAACTTGAGAATAATTTTTTACCCGCTGAAAGGTTTAAAGAAAAATTGAAAATACTTTGGAAGTATTAAAAAATCTTTACTTTATAACCTGATAAACGGAATCGAGCACAGTACCATCTACCCATTTAACTACTGCAACAACTTTGTTTCTGTTTAATTTAGGCTTTTCCGGTACTCCGCAAATCGAATCTACTTCCTTTTTTATATCTTTTAAGGATTTAACCGGCAAAGTTGATTTTCTTAATGCCATTAGCAAATCTTTTCTTAATGGGTTAATTGCAATACCTCTTTCAGTAATTATGACATCAATCAATTCTCCCGGTCCGCATATAGTTATTACCTCATCAACTATAACGGGGATTCTATCTCTGAAAGCGGGAATTGCCAGAATAGTACACTTTGAATAGAGGCAATTCTGCCAGCCCCCAATTCCATGCAGCAAATATCCATCCGAGTGAGTTACTACATTTGCATTAAAGTTAATATCAACTTCAGTTGCGCCAAGCACGGCGACATCAACCATTGAAGCAAAATTCCCTTTACCGTGAAAATTATAACTGGTAAAAGGACTTGTATTCACGTGCTTCGGGTTTTCACGCATACTTCTCACGCCTTCAAGATCAAAAGTTTGTCCGTCTAAAATATAATCTGTGAGGCCTTCTTCAAGCATCTGCACAAGATATTTAGTACTGCCACCCCGCATAAACCTGGCTTTAATATTTTTAGCTTTCATTCTTTCCTTTAAATAAAGAACGAATGCAAGGTTAGTTCCGCCGGCTCCTGCCTGCAGAGAAAAACCATTCTGCATAATTCCTGCTTCTTCAATAAACTGTGCAACATATTCGGCAATCAAGAGTCTGTCGGGAGATTTTGTTACTTCTGTTGTACCGGATACAATTTTTGTTGCATCGCCCAAGGAATCAATCTTAACCACATAATCGACATTGTTTCCCTGAATCTGCCAGGGAATGCAGGGGAACGGAACCAGATTATCTGTCACGACAATAACATTGTTGGCATATTCCGAATCGACCAGAGCAAAACCAATTAAACCGCTGGCCGAAGGGCCGTTAACTCCGTTTGAATTTCCGAATTCGTCCGCTGTTGGCGCAGCAATTACAGCAATATCTATTTGTACTTCCCCATCCTGTACTGCCTGGTATCTCCCACCGTGTGATCGAAGAACCCCGATACCCTTCATTTTACCAAGGGAAGTAAATCTTCCGAGAGGACCATTCATGCTGCCTTCTATGTGATGAATTGTTCCATCTTCTAGATACTTAATTAAATGCTGATGAACCGGAAAGGAGGCGCTTGGAAACCAGCGGATATTTTTTATCCCCATTTGTTTTATTGTATCAAAAAGATAGTTTGTTAAAGCATCACCGTTACGTAAATGATGATGGGTTGATATGGTCATACCATCTTTTAATCCACTTCTTCTTAATGCTTCTTTTAAGTTTTTGACTACTTTGTTTCCATCAGCGGGGAAATCTATACATGATTTTATAGGTGCACCGCTTTTTCTGCCAACAGGTTTATATCTATTTACACCTTTAAATGGAATTTGTTTCCGGCCGTTAATTTCTGTAGGTACTAATCTTCCAGCAGAATTTTTTACTAATTTCATTTTTATCCTAAAGTATTAATGAAACGCTGATTTGACTCATTCAACGGATTAGCACCGATCAACGTTCTATTTCTTTCTCCAATTTTCGGTTAATAAATTATTAAGTAATGCAAGCTCGATTGTTTTTTGTGCTCGTTTAACAACCGGTGCATCAATCATTTTGCTGCCGAGTGCAACTACGCCAAGCCCTTTTTTCTCCGCATCTTCGAAAGCAAGAACTATTTTTTTTGCTTTGTCAATTTCATCAAAAGTCGGAGAAAAGGCTTTATGCACAACCTGGATTTGCCTTGGATGAATACACCCTTTACCTTCAAAGCCTAGGGATTTTGCTTCTATTACACTTTCTCTCAGGCCTTCCATATTTGCAACGTCAGAGTAAACCGTATCAATTGCCTGGACACCAGCAGCTTTTGCAGCATTAACAATCATCGATCTTGCAAAAAAACTCTCTTTCCCTTCCGGTGTACGTTGTGAACCGATATCTGCAGTGTAGTCTTCCAAACCAATTGCCAGCGCACAAACATTCGGGGAAGCCGATGTAATTTCATATGCATGAATAATACCTTTTGTGCTCTCTATAATCGGCATTATATAGGCTTCATTTTTTATCCTGTGCTTAACTCTTAATCTTCTTACCTCGAGAATGGTTTCTACTACCTGTTCGGCTAATTCACATTTGGGGATTAACACGACATTGACATTATGAGGAATAATATATTTAAGATCTTCAATTCCTTTTTGACCCTGATTAATTCTGACCATTCTTTCGCAACCGTAGAAATTAACTGAGCGGAGCGCATTTCGTACCAGAATTCTTGCTGCATCTTTTTCTGTTGGTGCAACGCTATCTTCCAGATCAAGAATTATTCCATCCGGTTTGTGGAGCCCGGCGTTTAAGAAAAACTTAGGTTCGTTTCCAGGCAAATATAAACGGCTTCTTCTAAGCTTATCTTTTGCTGTTGAATATCTGTTTTGTCTGAGCATTGGCAAAAGAAATTCTTTGGTTTCATCGGGAAATAATCTTTTGTATGCAGCTTCAAATCTAGCGGAAATGACGAAAGGGAGGGCACCATTATCTTCAACTATTATTCTCCCATGTTTAAGACGAAAGAACTTTGACATCTCTTCAATCTGTTCAATTATGGAATTTCCATACAATGATTTGACTTTACTTTGAAACTCAATTTTCAGGCCGCCCGAATTTCTTTTTACTATTTCGATATAGCAATCGGAGCGGACAGATTCTCCCCGTTTACCAGCCGATGCTTTATTTATTTTTTTATTCATCAAAAGCCCAATTTTTTAATGAAACACATTGTAGTATAGCACCTACATAAACGATAACCAATGATTTCATATCCTCACAATCAATCCTTTCATAAAATCTTTTGTCTTCATCTTTTCACAATTAAATATCATCTCTTTTATCATTTTCTGTTTCTTCTTGGTTAATAATTTCCCGGAAAGGGAATTGAATTTATTCTCAAGATCTTCAATAGTCATTGGTTCCCGCGGATCGCCTTTAGGGTATTCCAGATATTCTGAATATTCATTCCCATCTTTCGTTTTTATCACGACCTTTGAAGGTTGCTTAGCAGGAAACATTTTTTCGAATTCTACCGAAGCTTCACCTTTTATTTTATCAATTACTTCCCAGATTCTCGGATCTTTCAGCTTTTTTTCAGAGAAAGAAGCTGTCGTGATTTTTTTATCTACCAATGCCGCTGCAATGCAATAGGGGAGTGAATGATCTGCTGTTTCTCTTGATTCAGGTCTGTACTTGTGAGGATCAAAAAGAATATCACAAGCGCGAGCTATAGTTGTAATAGTTACTGAATCAATTTGGTTATAGCTGATATTATTTTTTGTTATTACTTTCAGTGTAGCCGTAATGTGAGTATGAGTCAATGCTTCAGTCGGGAAAGCTTTCATTCCACATTCAAGGATTTTATATCTTTTCCCAAGATTACCTGACAGTTTGTTTGGATCCCATCCCGGACCGAACACATCCATCAATCCTTCTTTACCATCGAATACAGCTTCAGTTCCGGTATAGCCATTTTTTGCCATTAGGGCTGCGAAAACGCCTGATTGGACTGCCATTGGATCGACTGTGTTTTTCATCATGGTAAGTTTACCAGCAGTTGGACAACCAATCGTATGGTTGTGGCTTCCATTAATTCCAATTGCGTTCACCATTTGATCGACATTAAGCTTTAGCAATTTGCCGGCGACTATTGGCGAAACAAATTGGGTCAATGTTGCGTGATGCCATTTACGCTCACGTACCCCAGGTACTGCAAATTCACAGAGCCTTTGCTCAAATTCATAAGCAAGTACGATCGCTGTTATTACTTCTTTCATTGATGAATTGGTTAACTCACCAACTGAAAGAGCAGCGGGAATAAGATCGGATGGATGTGAAGGATCTTCTTTCCAGTAAATATCATTGAAATCCAGAGCACGGATCATTAATGAATTTACAAGAGTTGAATTTACAGCCGGAAGTTTATCGCCAAATCCTAATAATGTGGATTCTTTTTTACCGCCGATGTTTTTATAAATATTCCTTAAAATTTTCACATCTTTGGTGTGATAACCACCATAGGCACAACCAATTGAATCATAAAGGAATCTTTTGACTTCATTGACTACATTTTCAGGCAGGTCCTTATATTTAAGATTAACAGCGAATTCGGCGATTTGTCGTGAGATTGATGTCCCCATAGTTTTCTTATTTCTAGTTTAGGTTTTTCTTAATCCAGTTTTCTAGACCATCAAGGACGATCAATTCCTGTGCGGCTTCACCAACTGAACCAAATGAATATGATTTTTCTTTAAATACTATTTCAGAATCGATAAAATTAATCTTTAATTCTTCATTTAACCTGATTGTCGGTTTTTGTGAACCGTACAATTTCTTAAAATCTTTAGCCAGTTCAGAACATTCAATCAGCAAAAATCCATTGTTAATGGCGTTGCGCTTATATGTTTCGTTGAATGATCCGGCAATCACCAATTTAATTCCTTTATATTTTAGTGCGGTTGCTGCCTGTTCGCGTGAACTGCCAGTGCCGAAATTAAAACCACCAATTAAAATATCGCCTTCTTTAGCAATCTTTACAAATTCAGGATCGTAATTCTCCATCACAACTTCCGCCTGCTGCTGAGGAGTTATATTATCCTGATATGTGTATTTCCCAGGATAAATTCCGTCAGTGTTCAAATTATCCTGATGACAAAAAAGCACATTGCCTAATAATGATTCAGGAAAACCTTCAACAATTTTTACTTTTTGTTTACTTTCGCCTTTCCTTTTGTTTTCATTTAAAGTTGCGGAAATTTTCGTGTTGGGAGATTTCCAGTTATAGAATATCTTTCCGGCAACCGCTGAAGAGGCCACAACAGCAGGAGAGGCCAGGTAGGCCTGTGCATTGGGTGAACCCATTCTCCCTTTAAAGTTTCTGTTTGTAGCTGATATACCTACCTCACCATCCTCAAGCAGACCTGTGCCTAATCCTATACATGGGCCGCAGCCGGGAGGCAGCGGAATCGCGCCCGCATCTATTAAAGCATTCCAGGAGCCCTGCTTTTCAGCTTCCTTTTGTTCATCACGCGAGGCAGCTGCAATGTAGAATTTTACTCCGGGAGCAACTTTCTTACCTTTTATTGCTTCAGCAGCATCATAAATATCGCTTGCTCTGCTATTAACACAGGAGACGAGATATGCTTTATTAATTTTTATTTCTTTGCTATTAAAATCAGTTACAGAATTAAAAATCTTTACGGAATTTGGTCCTGATACAGAGGGCTCTATTGTGCTTAAGTCTATGGTAATTTCTTTTGTATAGAATGCATTAGAATCAGCCGCAGGCGGATCTTTTTCCATATCGAATATTCTGAATAGATTCATTCTGGGGTGAAGTCCATTGCCATCTGTATCGGAAGCCACGCCCTCAAGTCCTCTTTCAATTATAAAATTAGCTCTCTTTTTAAGCCATAGAGTAGTGATAGAATCAACTGGAAATACACCTGCTAACGCTCCCCATTCGGTAGTCATATTTGAAATTGTAAATCTAGCATCAATCGGCAGATTTTCTACACCGCTGCCTGAAAATTCGATTGCACAATTCAAAACTTCATCGTTCTTAAAATATCCGCTAAGGGTAATTATCAGATCTTTTCCAGTTACCGCAGGATTTAACTTATTTGTAAGTTTTACATTCACAACCGGTGGAACCTGCCACCACGTTCTTCCCGTTGCCCAGATTGCAGCAGCATCTGTTCTTACAATTGGAGTACCAAGACATCCTAACCCCCCATACATATTCGAATGGCTGTCTGATGCAACAACTATGGTACCCGGCCATGCATAGCCTTCTTCACACATAATTTGATGGCCAATACCTCGTCCCGCGGGATAAAAATCTGCGCCTTGCATTTTTGCAAAGTCTTCAATCTTCTGATATTTTTGAAGATTACCTTCGGTTTTATCCTGAATGTTGTGATCAAGTGTAATAACAACCTGTCTTGGATTAAATAATTTTTTCGCTCCGATATTCTTGAATTTAGGTATTACTGCACCGGTATTGTCGTGCGTCATGACATACGCAGGCTTTATTGAAATATAATCGCCGCTGTGAATTTCCCGACCATCAGAAATTCCTACGGCGAATTTCTGAGCTATTTTTTCAATCAGTGTTTGTCCCATAATTTCTACCCCTCAAAAAGTTATGCTTTGAAAGGTTCAAAGCTGACAAAATCAGCATGATGAACTATGATAGCTTCTACGGTTCGTTGGCCAAGATCTCCTTCCTTTGAATGTGCAGCAATTATGTGTTGAACTTCTGCCGGAAGTCCAAATCTATCAGCAATTGCCAGACCGCTGAAGGGATGGCGAACAAGTTTTCCGCTGTGACTTGTTGAAAGTTTTCCATCTTTCATTTCGTATTCGAGCAGTTTTCCAACGTCAATTAAAATGGCACCTGCAATAAGATAATCCATATCAATTTTTATTTCATTGCCAAAGTTTTTCTTCATTATGTTGGCTATCTCGACAGAAAGTTGAACCGTTGTTCTTTTGTGATTCATAAACGAAATGCTGCAATCCTTGAGCAAAAGTGAAAATGGAATCTTTTCAAGGTCTTCCATTGAAAGTACGCTGTTTTCAATTGCATAAAGCCAGCAGTCTAAAACTTTTTCCTTAAGATCTTTATTCTTGATCCAGTTTATTTCGGGCCATATTTTTAAAATTTTATCTTTCATGAAATCATAATTCTGATATGATAGCATCTGTCATTTGCTGTGTAGTGCAGGCTCCTTTTTTAAATACATCCGGGCCGCCTTTTAATTTTAACATATCGTAAGTCCTTACTTTGCCATCAAGAATAACTTTGGAAATTGCTTTGCGAATCAGATTAGCTTTTTCATTTTCTCCTAAATGATCAAGCATCATGCAGGCACTCAAAATCATAGCAATAGGATTAACGATTGAAGGATTTAATTCCTGGTATTTAGGTGCTGAACCATGAGTTGGCTCAAAAACGGCTGCTTCTTTTCCTATATTTGCACTACAGGCAAAGCCAAGTCCCCCAACCAATCCAGCAAAACCGTCACTTATAATATCACCGAACATGTTTTCGGCCACTATAACTCCATAGATTTCCGGATTTTTTGTAAGCCACATCATCTGAGCATCAATGTTTGTATCCCACAGCTCGATTCCAGGATAATCCTTTGCAATTTTTTTAGCTTCACTTACCATCATTCCTGAAGTTTCGCGAAGCACGTTTGGTTTTTCACATACTGTTACATTTTTGTATCCGAATTTTTTGGCATAATCAAATGCTTCTTTTAATATTCTTCGGCAGGCTCCCCGGCTCATTATTCTGGTAGAAATTGCCATATCTTCGCTGGGAACGTCCTTAAATGCTTTCATTTTGGAGTGAGTTTCTAATGCATCACGAACATTTTTGGGAGGATTTGTCCATTCAACACCCGCATACAGACCTTCAGTATTTTGTCTGAAAATAACAGAATTTATTTCAGGTTCAATAAATCCTTTTGAATCGCGGATTATAAAGTTTAACGGGTTTCTGGGAAATGATTTGCAGGGACGAATGCAAATGTCGAGATTAAAATGCTGACGAAGCCCAACGATCGGACTGAAGTAAACGAAGCCCTTATCCTTTAATGAGGGATCAAGTTCAAGCGCAGCAGCATCTTTTGGCTTGCTCGTTATTGCTCCAAACAATCCAGTTTTATGTTTTTCAAGCAGCTCAATTGTTCTTTGAGGAAGTGCATTTCCTTCTTTGCACCAGAATTCCCAACCAATATCTGCATGAATATATTCGGCTTCAAAATTGATAGCTTTTAATATGCGAATAGCCTCCGGAAGGACAGTTTTACCAATGCCATCGCCGGGCATGGTAACAATAGTATGGGGCATAATTCCCCCTTTTTGATAAATATTTAAAATTAAGTGAGTTAAAATTATAGATTTAATGTTAGCCAAGCAAGACAGTTTCAGAAAGCAATGAAATCTTTTATATAAAACCATTTAACCGGAAAGATTATTCAGGCCTGGATGAAAGGGGAAATAATAATTTCACCTTTCAAAAAATTGTTATATTTTCATATTTGGGAATAATTGAAATCTACAGAGAAATTTTCAAATCACGGTTAATAATTGGAAACAAAATTTACGGAAAATAGAATAATCACTTTTGAGCAGGAGCTGAAGGAATTTAGCAGAGTCCTGCAATTAATGAAATCCGATAACTCGCTTCCTGAAAAAGTTAATGTAAATCTGGCAAAGTTTGAAGAAATTATTGAAAATCTTGAGAATTCCGTAAGAGACTATATTCTCATTTCTGAGGCTTCAATTGATGTGATATTTCGGATCTCCCTTACAGGCAAAATGATTTTTATCACAGCTTCCTGCAGAGATGCTTTTGGTTATGAAGTAGAAGAGGTAATAGGAAAATCATTTATCAAATTTATTTCAAATGAAGATGTAAATTCAGCATTTGAAGCTCTTTCAAAATTCTTTAAACAAAATGTGCTTCGCAATTTTATAACTCAAATAATGCATAAGAACGGCGAGAAAATTCCTGTCGAAATAAATGCTAAGATGATTGAAGTCAATGGGAAAAAAGTTGGGCAGGGAACTATTCACGTAATAAAAGAAAGGTTAAAATCTGAAGAGAAATTGCGTGCTTCTGAGAATACTTTCAGAACTATATGGGAAAAATCATCAGATGGAATGCGGCTGACTGATGAAAACGGTACCGTAATAATGTGTAACCAGACCTATTCTGATATGGTAGGGATGTCCAAAAAAGAAATTGAGGGGGAAAATTTTTCAGTTGTGTATGATCCCGCTCATGCTTCTACAGCATTATCAGATTATCTTTATAGTTTTAAGACAGATAGCATACTGTCCAAATATGAATCTTCTGTATATCTCTGGAACGGACTACATCTTGATTTTGAAATATCAAATTCATTCCTTGAGGAAATAGGAAATAAGAGATTATTGCTGAGCATAATCAGAGATGTAAGTGAACGAAAGTTAAGTGAAGATCTTTCCAGGAAAAAAGATAATTTGCTTCAGGGGATAGCAGAAGCAACGAGAAGTCTAATTTCAAGCAGAGATATTAATACCGGCTTTAATGCAGCTTTAAGAATTCTCGGCATCGCTGCCAATACTGATAGAGTTTATATCTACAAACACGAAATAATAGAGGAAACGGAAGAACCCTACGCCAAACTTTTGTTTGAATGGTCTGCTGAATCAGCAACTGCACAGATTGAGGATCCTGCCTTGCAGAAATTATCCTATTCAAGGTTTGCCACTCTTAATTTTTATGAAAATTTTTTGAAAGGGAATTCACTTAAATTTATTATTAAAGATTTGCCCCCTGACGCACTGTCTGCCTTTATAGATGAAGCTATTAAATCCCTGATTCTTGTTCCTATTATGGTTGATGATCTGTACTGGGGTTTTATCGGTTTTGATGATCTTACTGAGGATCGGGAGTGGACAGATAACGAGGAATCTCTACTATTTACTATGGCCGCAACTATTGCTGCAGTAATAAAAAATAATAATATCTCACTGGATCTGGTTGAAAAAAATAAACAGCTTGACATAGCGCTGGCAAGGGCCGAATCTGCTGTAAAAGCAAAAAGTGAATTCCTTGCCTTAATGTCACATGAAATCCGAACTCCAATGAATGGCGTAATTGGTATGACAGGACTTTTGCTTGATACCAATCTTGACGAAGATCAAAAGGAATATGTTGAAACGATTAGAATTAGTGGCGATCAATTGCTTGTAATAATTAATGATATACTTGATTTTTCAAAAATTGAATCTGAAAAACTTGAACTTGAACATCAGCCGCTTGATCTCAGGGACTGTATTGAAGATTCTCTTGATCTAGTTGCACCAAAGGCTTCTGAAAAGGCTCTTGATCTTGCTTATCTGATTGAAGACAACACTCCGCTCACTATAGTTGGAGATGTTACAAGATTGAGACAAATAATAATCAACCTTGTAAACAATTCTGTTAAGTTTACAGAAAAAGGGGAAGTATTCGTTTCAGTATCTGCAAAGAAAATTGATAACAAATATGAATTACTGTTTTCTGTAAGGGACACCGGCGTAGGAATTCCATCAGACAAGATGGACCGTTTATTTAAATCGTTTAGCCAGGTTGACAATTCAACTACAAGAACTCATGGAGGAACTGGTCTTGGTCTGGCCATCAGTCAAAGATTAGCTCAAATGATGGGTGGCAAAGTCTGGGTAGAAAGCCAAATGGGGGTTGGCAGCACATTTTATTTTACAATTATGGCTGAGTCAGCTCCATCCAAATCAAGGGTTTATTTAAAAGGAGACCAGCCGGAACTGAAAGATAAAAAAATTCTTATTGTTGATGACAACAAAACAAACAGGAGAATTATTCAGCTTCAAGTTGAATCCTGGGGAATGAAATCCAGTATTCTCAATTCAGGTGAGGAAGCATTACAACGTATTGAAAAGGGAGAAAAATTTGATGTAGCTCTTTTTGATTATCATATGCCCTTTATGGATGGCATCAGGTTATCCCACGAAATTAGAAAATATGAAAACGCCAAAGACGTTCCGATAATTATACTTACTTCAATAGGAAGGAAGGAACAGCTTACAGATTATGACCGAACAAATTTAGCAGGGTTTTTATCCAAACCAATCAAACATTCTCAATTGCAGGAAATACTGATTAATGTTTTAAGTGGAAAAGAAAAGGGAAAGAAAGATAAGTTTTTAAAG
This sequence comes from uncultured Ignavibacteriaceae bacterium, assembly GCA_964412105.1. GTDB lineage: Bacteria > Bacteroidota > Ignavibacteria > Ignavibacteriales > Ignavibacteriaceae > JAKAGZ01. The sequence continues at coordinate 27,761 of CAYPNM010000025.1, forward strand.
GAAGTAATGATAGATAAAAAACTTGGTTCACAAATGCCTTTAAGGATATTACTTGCAGAAGACAATGTTGTTAATCAGAGAGTTGCATTGCGAATGCTTGAAAGACTGGGCTACCGCGCTGATGTTGCAGCATCTGGGAAAGAAGCTGTTGAAAGTGTAAGAAATATAAATTATGATATTATTTTGATGGATATACTTATGCCGGAATTGGATGGTTTTGAAGCGACAAAAATTATATTAGATGAATTTCAACCCGATCAAAGGCCTAAAATAATCGCAATGACTGCAAATGCCATGCAGGGTGATAGGGAATCTTGTCTTGATGCAGGAATGGATGACTACATGAGTAAGCCCATAAGGATAGAAGACCTTCAGACAGTGATAACCAAATGGGGAAAGAAAATTTACGAGGAAAAAGATCAATTAATTTCTGAATTAAAATCCAAACGAGCCCCTACTTATTTAATTGATGAAAACAAGATTTCTTTTTTACAGGATATACAAACCGAAGAGGATCTTAATTTTTATATTGAACTGCTTGATGTTTACATTTCCGATCTTCCCGTGATGATTGGAAATATAAAAACTGCTGTTGCTGAAAAAAACTCCAAATTGCTCCAGCTGAATGCGCATAAACTAAAAGGCAGCAGTATGACGCTGGGGATAGATTTTATTGGTGGCATAAGTAAAGATCTGGAGAACGCTGCAAAAGAGAATAAGTTTGATGAGAATACTTACGAATTAGTTGATGATTTAGTTCACAAACTTGAAACTGTAATAAAGGAACTGGATGTAATCAGGGAAAAATATTCGAGAGTTTGACATTTCATCTTCATACTCATGGCCCATTCAAGGATATGCAAAAAAAAAGAGCTCCACTTAACCGTACATTAACACTTACAAAATCGGAAATATTAAAATTCCAGGAAAAATTAGTAACCCCTAAGAAAGCGAAATTTACCTTAAAACAAATAACCGACAAAATCATAAATGCAGATGCTTTTAAAGTACTTGATAATCTTCCTGATAAATTTATTGATCTTCTTTTTGTTGACCCTCCTTATAATCTGGATAAGAAATTTAATCTTACAGTTTTCAGAGAAATGGAAAATGAAAAATATGCTGAATGGCTGGAATCGTGGATTAGCAAAATTATAAAATATCTTAAAGATGATTCTTCGATTTATATATGTGGTGACTGGAAATCTTCACCGGCAATTTATGATGTTGCCAAAGAATATTTTATAATTAGAAACAGAATTACCTGGGAGCGTGAAAAGGGAAGGGGAGCGAAATCTAATTGGAAAAATTGTTCTGAAGACATCTGGTTTTGCACATTGTCGGATAAATTTACATTTAACACTGAAGCAGTAAAGATCAAAAGGAAAGTTCTTGCTCCCTATAAGCAAAATGGGAGGCCAAAGGATTGGACTTTCGGGGGAGAATATAATTACAGAATAACACATCCTTCAAACATCTGGACAGATTTAACGGTGCCGTTCTGGTCAATGCCGGAGAATACAGATCATCCAACACAAAAACCTGAGAAACTTGTTGCAAAAATAATACTTGCAAGCTCGAATCCAGGAGATATGGTTTTTGATCCTTTTATTGGTTCAGGTACGACTGCGGTTGTTGCGAAAAAACTCGGAAGAAAATATTCAGGTATTGAGGCTGAATTAAATTACTGCTGCATGGCAGAAAAAAGATTGAAACTGGCTGATAAAAATAAAAGTATACAGGGATATGAAGATTCCGTTTTTTGGGAAAGAAATACTTTAAAGGATAGAAATAAGCAGTAATTCCCACACACTAAAACTTGCGATAATTAATTTTAATAATGATCTTTAGGGAATAAGAATTTAAAGAATCGGGTAGCGGTTGACGAAATAATACCTAACCCCGTCAGGTCCGGAAGGAAGCAGCGGTAAGTATGAATTTCGGGTGACCTGCTGCCCTTTTTTATTAAAATTTAAGTGATACACCTACTATGTAAGTTTTTTCTTCAATCGGCGAATTATAATTATCTCCCCGGATTCCCAAATATACATTGACCGGCGGATCGTTTTGAGGAATTGCAGATTCAGCCTGCAGTCTGATGACTTTTGATTTAGCCGGAATCAAGGAAGATGTTGTATCAGATGAATCAGCCGGTTCCTCATTGTTCTGAAATACTACTTTATACAGTACAAAGCCTACAACTAAAGCTCCGGCTAAAATAAAAAGACCCGTATGACTGTTATCATCCTGCGGTACAGTTGAATCAGTGGTTGTGCCTCCGCCTGTAGGTGGTGCATTTAGTTTCCAGAGAGATTGCGCATCTGCTGTGTTGGAGGAAAAAATCACAGCAATGGAAAAAGCCAATATCACTATTACAGATGATAGGCCTTTATTAAATTTATCCCACATTTGTGCCTCCTGAAAAAATGATTTATTATTCTGTAAAAAGCTAAGTTTAATCCCAAATAAAATCTACATATATTTTAATTATTTATTTGATTAAAGTCTACAAAAATTACATCTACGTGTTTGTGAAAATTCATCAGATCTTTATTCAATTCCTTTCCTGCTTTACTATTCAATAATTTATCCATTTCCTCCTTCTTTGCAACTTCTACTTCGCAGAAATGTGAGTATTTTGTATCCAGCAATAGACTGCTTTCGACTTTCCCCGGAATAACTCTTTTTCCGGCAACCTCTGAAAGATATTTTAAAGTAAATTCTTCAAAATGCGAGAATACTTGTTTATCATTAGATTTTTTAAGAAATAATATTAATTTATACATTACAGTCTATTGAAAATGAATTTATTATTTTATAATAAAGATTTTTATATTTATCAAATGTGAACTTCGATCCTTTCATTATAAAAAGAAATTTTTTCTTTCCGCAATAGAACTCATAGAACAAAATAAAATATTTCCCCATAATAATTTTACCAGAATTTCTAATTATCATTTCCCCTTTCATTATATTTTTTAATCTGTAGTTTATATAATCCTCGGCTTCATTTGTAAAAGGTATTTCGACGACCGAAATAGTAGCCCCGATAGTTGAATTATAATATCTTGTTCCATTCATTTGCTTATTGAGGAATTCAGTAATTGTAAAATCCTTAAACTCTTCCCAATCCTTTGAAAGCTTAATAGAATAGCCGGGATTTACCGCATTTCCATTATTACTAATTTTTTCATCCGCTGTATTTAGGCCTACGGTTGCCAGCAGGGATTTTTCATCAGTTATTTCCGGATATTTCAGTGTATCCTTATAATCACTAATTTTATTTATTACATATTTATCAAAAAGGTCTATTCTGCTTACATATTTCCCGTAATTATTATTAAAAACAAATTCATCCGATATATTATTCATCAGCGGATCTATATTGCTGCTTATCGTGGTTTGGATCTTATCTCTGGAGACCGTGTTTATTTGCTGCGTATAGATATAACTGTTGTATTTTAGAGTCGTGAATGTTCTGAATACAAGGTCCACAGAAGTATCATTTACTAAATAAAATGATATCCTTTTTAGATTAAATATATCCTTTGATAAAAAATCCTCATTTAGTTTTATTAGCATCATCCCTTCTTCGGAAATATTTTGCTGTGATATTTTACCGTTAAGAGATTTATCGATCAGATAATTATTTAGGCGAGAATCGTAAACTGCAAACCTGTTATAAGCCGGGTTGGCATATTCGAGGAGCACGGTATAAAATTTTTTTCCGGAATTGTCTTTTAAGCTGTCAATGGAAAGGTTATTATATTCAATATTTACTGGGAGTCTGGTATCTATTAAATTATTTAGGGAAGCATTATCAGTTGAGTTCCCTTTGATTGAACTAATAACCAAGCTTTCAATTACTTTACCATCCGCATTTTTCCTCTCTGTCTCATTATTCTTGCTACAGCCTGAAAATATCCATAATACAAGAACGAATAGGAAAATGCATTTTTTCATGTTCAGTCCTTTAACTTTTATCAAAATATAGCAATTAATTTTTACTTATATGATTACTAAAGAAATAACCGCACTATCTTATAAATACGAATATTAAAATTTAGATCCCTGCATGACCAGTTGTTTCGAAATGTCTTTTTATTAATTCAGCCTTCGCTTTCCCGACCACTTTAGAAAGAGTTTCAACGTCAGTATTTTGAATTACTGATATGCTTCCAATCTCTTTAAGAAGCTTGTCCGTAGTAGATTTTCCAATTCCCTTTATGCCATTAAGCTCTGAAGTAATGGTCCTTTTACTTCTTCTTTCCCTATGAAATGTAATCGCGAAGCGATGTGCTTCATCCCTCACCTGCTGTAAAAGCTTTAATCCGGAAGACGTTTTTGGTATAGACTCCGGTTCTGAATGACCAGGGAAAAATACTTCTTCAAGTCTTTTGGCAAGACCGATAATATTAAAATCTCTTAACCCAAGTTCTTTTAGAGTACTAACGGCACTTGATAATTGCCCCTTTCCTCCATCGACCATAATTAAATCGGGCAGCGCTTCTTTTTCTTCAAGCAGCTTTTTGTATCTTCTTCCAATTACTTCCTGCATACTTGAAAAATCATCGGGGCCTTCAACTGTCTTAATTATAAATTTTCGATAAAGGCTTTTCTTTGGCTTGCCATCAATAAATGAAACCAGGCTTGCAACAGAATCAGTTCCCTGAAGATTGGAAATATCAAAGCATTCTATTTTTCTAGGCAGTACTTTTAATCTCAAATCTCTTTGCAATGCCGAAAGCGCGTAAGGTACATTACCCTGATTTTTCATTTTCTGGATCTGGATCTCCTTTAACTGTAATATTGCATTTTGTTTGCACATATTAATTAAAGAAAGGGCGTCGCTGCTTTTTTTCGGGACAACAAATTTCACTTTCCTTTCCGCTTTCTGGCTGAGCCAGGAGGCAAGTGTCTCTATATCTGCGGGTTCAACTTCTATGAGTATTTCTTTAGGTACCTCAACATATTCACCATAATAAAATTTTATTGCAGCTGTATAAATCTCGGCAATTTCATCGTTGTCGTCTATTCCCAACTTTAATTGTTTTTTTGCGGTCAGCTTTCCTCCCCTTATATTAAAGATAGAACAGGCCGAGTCCTTTCCTTCGTAGGCAATTGATATTACATCGCGGTCTTCAAAATCGTTTGCAACTATTTTTTGCCGTTCAGAAATAATATTTAACTGATCCCTTTTGTCCCTGATCTCGGCAGCTTTCTCATATTTCATTTTCTCCACAGCGGTTTCCATTTTAGTTGTAAGCTCTTTTATAAGGTCAACCGTTTTACCTTTTAACAGCTTTACAACTTCGCCTACCATATCATTATAATCTTTTTCAGATACAAGGCCTTCGCAGGGACCATCGCATTTGTGGATGTGATAATCGAGACAAACTTTAAATTTCTTTTTATCAATAGATTCCTGGTCAATATTTAATTTGCAGCTTCTGATTTTGAAAATCTGGTTGATCATTCTCAGTGCTGATTTCATGTCCTTTACATTTGTATACGGGCCAAAATATTTTGAGCCGTCTTTGACAACTCTCCGGGTTGGATATACTTGGGGATAAGGTTCATTAGTCACTTTTATAAATGGATATGATTTATCATCCTTCAGGTTAATATTGTATCGAGGCTTCAGATCTTTTATCAGGTTATTTTCCAGCACCAAAGCCTCAATTTCATTATCTGTAACGATAAGCTCAAAATCATTGATTTTATTAACCAGTGCGAGGGTTTTGGCGGAAGTTATACTGTCATGAAAATAACTTCTGACGCGGTTCTTCAGATTCCTTGCCTTACCGACATAAATCACCTTGCCCTTATCATTAAGGAACTGATAAATGCCCGGCTTATCCGGCAGATTTCTAATTTTTGATTCTAAGTTGCTGTTCATACTGGCTAAAATGAATAGTTACAAATTAAAATAAAAATGTCTTTTATGAAATGGAGAAAGGAATTATAAAAAGTGCGGATTAGTCTATAAATTTTTATCTATAAAAAAATCAAAGGTTATACAAATCAAACTTTAACTTAGTGCCTGGTTTTTCCCAATCACTACAATTCCACTATCGGTAACAGTAAATTTCTTTTTGTCGCCTTCCAGGTCAAATCCTATTTCATAACCTTCCGGAACAATTACATTCTTATCTATAATTGCTCTTCTTATTCTTGCGTGTCGTCCAATATTGCAACTATTCATAATGATGGAATCTGTTACATATGAAAAACTATTTACCCTAACATTCGGCCCAATCAATGAGCGCTCCACCAGTCCGCCTGATACTATGGTACCGTCGCAGATCATAGAGTTCAAAGTTCTTCCGACTCTTTCTCCTTCGTGTGAAACAGTTTTAGCAGGAGGATATTGATATTGGTAGGTTCTCATAGGCCATTCCAGGTCATAAAAATTAAACTCGGGTGACACGCTAATCAGATCCATGCTTGATTCATAATAACTGTCTATGGTTCCTATATCTCTCCAGTAAGGTTTGGTTTTTTTATTTTCATCATGGAATCGGTAAGCCATCACATTTAATTTATTTTTCACCATATATGGAATTATATCGTGTCCGAAATCGTGTGCCTTAATCTTTTGATTTTCCATTTCCATCAATACATCTCTAAGTACGTCCGCATTAAAAACATAGATTCCCATGTTCACAAAAGAATTGCCCGGAGAATCCGGAAGCTCCGTTGGATTTTCCGGTTTTTCAATAAATGAATGCACGCGATGTTCTTCATCTACTCCGACTATTCCAAACCTGCTGGCTTCATCTTTAGAAATTTGGATGCAGGACATTGAAAGATCTGCTTTTTTATCAACATGATGCTGCAGCATTTTAAGGTAATCCATTTTATAAATGTGATCGCCGCTCAAAATTAATACCCATTTGACACCTTTACTGGAAGAGAAGAGATTTGAATTCTGATAAATTGCATTTGCGGTGCCAAGGTACCAGTCTTTTGTCATTTTTCTTTGCGGCGGGACTGAATAAATGAATTCACCAAGTTCCGGGTTAAAAATACTCCATGCCTCAAGAATGTGCTGATTAAGTGAATCGGATTTATATTGAACGAGTATATAAATTTTGCGGAGACCTGAATTAAGGCAATTTGAGAGTGCAAAATCTATAATCCTGTATTTCCCGCCAAATGGTACTGCGGGTTTGCTCCTGTAATTTGTTAAGGGTTGCAACCTTTCACCCTGACCTCCTGCCAAAACCATAGTCACCGTGTCTCTTAGTATCGATGATCCAGGGAATGTCATATCTGCTCCTTATAACTTATTAAAATATATCTATTTATTGGCTGATTGGCAATGTTATAAAATCAGAGACAGGGTCCATTAATGTATATCGGTCTGATTTAAATTTAAAAATTGCTATTAAATATTCTCTGACTTTGTGAGTTCTCTATTTGAAAAATTGAACCAATTGGATAATTAAAGTATCTTTTTGTCATCATTTGTTATATTTATTCAACTTTGATTTTATACCTTATACAATTTAAACTATTGTGCATGTCTGAAAACAACATTTCTTCTCGAAGGTAGCTTTATTATGGAAACTCATCGGTTGCGCATCTACTATTCTATTTTAGTTTTTTTTCTTCTTTGTTTGTCTGTGCCGGCCGGACAAAAGATAAAAACTGTTGCGGAAAACACAACTCCCGGATACATTTCGCCCAACCAGTATGATATTGATATTTTGCATTATGATCTTTCAATCGACTTATATCCTGATCAAAGATTAATCAAGGGCAATGCAACATTAACGGGGAAAATTACAAATGAAAATATTACCAGTCTTGATCTCAACTTTTATGACAACTTGAAAATAACAGGAGCAACAATAAACGGAAAAGCCGTTAATTATGAACGGTCTGCAACCCGCATTACTTTTCCTGTCAATGAAGTACCAAAGGATACCTTTATATTGAATATAATTTATGAAGGAACGCCAAAATTGGTGGGGCTTTCTTCGTTTGTATTCGGCAATATTAATCATCAATCAGTCGTATACAGCTTAAATGAGCCGCAGTATGCTTCAACCTGGTTCCCTTGCGATGACAGACCTGATGATAAGGCATTGCTCGACATTAGAATTACCAACGATAGTTCCGAAGTTTCGGTTTCAAATGGAAAGCTGATCGATATTTCAAATCAAGGGAGCAGAAGGACCTATCACTGGAAAACAATTTATCCAATATCTACATATCTAATTTGTCTTTATTCATCGGATTATGTCGAATTTGATGATAGATACATTTCGCAGGACAAATCCGATACAATGGCTATAAAGTATTTTGTTTTTCCAAAGCAGCTTAATGATGCAAAAATTGATTTCAGTGATCACGTGGACATGTTGAATTTTTTTGCCAGGACATTCGGTGAATACCCATTTATTAAAGAAAAATATGGAGTAGCCGAATTTCTATGGCAGCTGGGGGCGGAAGAACATCAAACCATTACAGGGGTCGGATCAATTTTTATCGGCGGGAGAAAATTCTTTGACGATATTTATTCACACGAACTTTCTCACCAGTGGTTTGGGGATGCCGTTGGTTTAACATCATGGAAAGAGATTTGGCTTAACGAAGGATTCGCATCTTATTGTGAGGCACTTTATGCCGAACACGTTGGCGGATCCGGAGCCTTGCGTTCAAAGATGATGGGTAAATTTCATAAACAGTTTCTTGGTAAAATTTATGATCCGGAAGACCTATTCTCTCAAACAGTATATGATAAGGGAGCCTGGATTTTACATATGCTAAGATGGGAAATAGGCGACACCGCATTTTTCAAATCAATGAGAAATTATTATGAAACGTATAAATATAAAAATGCAACTATAGATGATTTTAAAAAGATTTGTGAGCTGGTATCCGGCAAAAATCTCGATTATTTCTTTAAGCAGTGGATATTTAATGGTACCGGAATTATTAATGAACAGTATAGTTGGAATGTTGACACAGAAGACAGTGATTTTGTGCTACATTTAGATCTTAACCAGATTCAAACAGGATTTGAAGACTATAAATTCCCGCTTGATCTGGAAGTGAAATTCGAGGATAACTCGTCTCAATTCCTTAAATTTGAGGTTGATAAAAGAGAGCAGGTGTTTAATTTCAAATTTAAAAGGAAACCTGTAGCCGTTATTTTCGATCCTCATAGCTGGATACTTGGAACCTTTGTTGCTGAAAAAAAGAATTGATTCTTTTGGTTGGGTTATTCATTAAAAACTGACTTAATATAGTCTGACGGTGTGCCGGGTTGTCCCGTTAAAAATCAAGGACTCACTTATTATCTTTTATTTGTATTATTTATGAACTATTTTTTCAAAACATATTCAATTTTATTTAGTGAAAGACTCTTATCTTTTTATTTCTGATATACATCTTGGTCTTCAATCAGACGCGGATGAAAAGAGCAAAGAAAGGCTTCTCGTTGATTTTTTGAAATTTGCTAAGGAAAATGCCAGGGAGCTTTTTATAGTTGGCGATCTCTTTGACTACTGGTTTGAATACAGGAAGGTATATCAAAAGGGCTATTTCAGAACTCTTACTGCTCTTCAGGATTTAACCGAAAGCGGAATAAAGGTTCACTATTGGATAGGCAATCACGATTTTATGCACAGAAATTTTTTTCGTGATGAAATTGGTATTGTAATGTATGATGATCCGGTGCAAATTAGCCTTGATGGAAAGAAATTCTATATCGGGCACGGAGACGGACTGGTAAAAAATGATATTGGCTATCTTATATTAAAAAAAATCCTAAGGAATAAATTTTTGCAGTTAATCTATTCCTGGATTCATCCTGATATAGGAATAAGTATTGCCAGCGGTACCAGTAAAAAAAGCAGGGAGTATACTAATAAAAAAGATTATGGGGAGGAAGATGGAATGCTGGAAGCCGCTAAAGAAAAGATTGAGGAAGGTTTTGATTATGTGATTTTCGGTCATCTTCATAACAGGTGTTCTGTAGATTACAAAAACGGGCATTACATAAATTTAGGTTGGTGGATTGATGCCCCTTGCTATGGCATATTTAAAGACAATAAATTTGAAATTGTAGACTGGACTGAGAATGGCAAAAAATAAAGATGAGGATTTAAAAGAATATTTCAAGAACCCTAAAAAGAGGAACGGAAGGATATTATCCAAATTAAGCTGGAAGCATAAATTAATTATACTTGGTGTCCTATTAATTGCTGCTGCCGCTTTTATGTATTATGTAATATCGGGGTTACCCTCCCTTGAACAGCTTGAAAATCCTAAGCCTCAACTGGCTTCCACAGTTTATACTTCGGATGGAGAAGTGCTTGGGCAATTTTATATTGAGAACAGAATAGAGACTCATCTTGATAGCCTCCCAAATTATCTTACTAATGCGCTCATTTCTACGGAGGATAGAAAATTTTATTCACACTGGGGAGTCGATCTTACTCGTTTTGCAAAAGCTATGGTGAAAAACGTTCTGACGTTTTCCCATGAAGGAGCCAGTACAATAACCCAGCAGCTGGCGAAAAATCTTTACAATTTGAAAAACAAAAATGAAACTGCGTTTGAGACTGTAATAAGAAAAATCAGGGAATGGATTACCGCCGTTCAAATTGAAAAAACCTACACAAAAAAGGAGATACTGCAGCTTTATCTTAATGTCTCCTACTTTGGCAAAAGTGCTTACGGTGTCGAATCAGCGGCAAGGGTTTATTTTGGAAAAACAGGTAAGGAATTAACTCTTCCTGAATGTGCTATGCTGGTAGCTTTATTGAAATCATCCACCTATTATGATCCTGTTACACATCCTGAACATGCCCTGGCCAGAAGAAATCTTGTTATGCATAATATGGTTGTGAATGGAATGTTAAGTGAGGCGAAATACGAAGAGTTAAAGGATCAGCCGATAGTGCTTGCATCTGATAAAATCGGAGGGAATAAAAGCATTTCTCCGTATTTTATGGAATATGTTCGGCAGCAGATGGAAGCTATGGCCGATAAATATGGTTATGACCTTTACAGGGATGGACTTAACATTTATACTACGCTTGATTCGCGGATGCAGAAAATTGCAAATAGTGCCGCTGCTGATCATTTAAAGGAATACCAGGCTTTGTTCAATAAAAAATGGAAGTGGAGTGAAAACAGGGATTTGCTGACCACATTGATTGATAAAGATATAAAGGGTTCAAAGGAATACAAAGCCGCAACAACTGACGAAAAACGTGCAGAAATTTATAATACATTAAAAAATGATAAGAGCTTTATAGATAAAGTAAAAGAGGATGAAACAAGAATTCAGGTGGGATTTGTTGCACTCGATCCTCATACAGGGCAGATAAAAGCAATGGTAGGCGGGGAGAATCAGGACTTTGGAAGAGGACTAAATCATGCTACTGCAATTAGAAGACAATCCGGTTCGGCTTTTAAACCATTTGTTTATACTGTTGCAATAGATAACGGCTATTTTCCGGCATACACATTGCTTAATCAGAAATTTGATTATAACGGTTGGTCGCCTGATAATTTTGAAACAGGTGAATACGGGGGCTATACTACTTTACGATATGCGCTTGCGCATTCTCTTAATGTAATTGCAGGAAGATTGACCATCGGTGATAATCCAATCGCTCCGCCAAAGCAGGTTGTAAAATATGCTAAAAACATGGGGATTGAATCACCACTGTATGCTGTTCCCTCAATTGCACTTGGTACCTCTGAGGTCACACCGCTTGAAATGACTTCGGCATATGGTACGCTTGCTAATAAGGGTGTTCATGTTTCACCTATTTCAATTTTAAAGATTGAAGATAAGAATGGAATAATGATTGCAGATTTTACTCCTAATTATAAGGAAGCAATTTCGCCTCAGACAGCTTCAATAATCACTAATATGCTTCAGGATGTTATTGAAACGGGTACAGGTATTGGAGTAAGGAGATATTTTCAATATCCGGCAGCAGGAAAAACCGGAACGACACAGGATTTTGCCGATGCATGGTTTGTAGGCTATACTCCGGAACTTTCGGCCGGTGTTTGGGTGGGTTTTGATGATCATAGAGTCAAATTTACAGCGGAATACGGGCAGGGAGCAAAGGCAGCTTTACCTATCTGGGCAAAGTTTATGGAAGGAGTTTACAAGGAATTGAATCTTCCGGTAGAATATTTTCAACTGGCTCCCGGAGTTATAAGTGCGCAGTTCTGCCAGCAAACAATGGATGAGGGTGATACAAGATTGGCCACTCCATATTGTCCTGTTGTTGTTACAGATATTATTAACTCTAAAAACCTGCCGCGAACTTGTGATATCCATACAGGTGGAAAGATAAAAGAGGAAAAGAAGGGGGACACGGGGTGGTGATTTATTAATTTTGAATGTTGAATTTTGAACCTGCCTGACGGTACGCAATGTTCTGAATTTTGAATCATCAGAGTGCAAAAAGTCTTTTTTAGTTGTAAATTTGTCCTTGAAATTTTTGGTTGCCCGGATGGTGGAATTGGTAGACCTGCCTGCCGGCAGGCAGGCACGCTAGGTTCAGGAGAGAAAAATTGTTTACTGTATATGCAATAAGCAGTCTAATTAAGAATTACATATATGTAGGACTGACCATAGATTTAGAGGATAGATTTAAAAGACATAATTCAGGCTATGAAAAGACAACAAGAAGTTACAGACCGTTTGAATTGTTATATACTGAAAAACATCAGAGCAGAATCAAAGCAAGAGAAAGAGAAAAGTATTTAAAATCAGGGGTGGGCAAAGAGTTCTTAAAAGATTTGTTAAAGAAAAAATAAGCCCGGATGGTGGAATTGGTAGACACGCTAGGTTCAGGGTCTAGTGAGGATTCCCTCATGCAGGTTCGAGTCCTGTTCCGGGCACAGGGGATTATACCTTCTTGTAATGGCCTATTTTAATTAAGTATTGTTATCCTTTTGAAATTATTGTATTAAATGATTTATGTCTATGCCATAAAAAGTAAATCGCGTAATTATATTTATGTTGGACTTACAAATGATTTAAAGCGTAGAATAACTGAACATAATAATTGAAATAACTTAAAAACAAGAGCATACCGACCGTTTGAGCTTATCTATAGTGAAATTTGTAGTGATAGGATTGAAGCCAGGAAAAGAGAAAAGTATTTGAAATCGGGAGTTGGAAAAGAGTTCTTAAAGAAAATCTTATAGGACAAAAATTTGTATGGTGGAACCTGCCTGCCGGCAGGCAGGTTGGTAGACACACTAGGTTCAGGGTCTAGTGAGGATTCCCTCATGCAGGTTCGAGTCCTGTTCCGGGCACGGTCAAAAGCCGCGTTTATGATCAATACTATTCAATAAATTTAAGTTATAGCCCGTTGAAATGTGCTAACTAAACCTCAACTCAAGTTGGGGAATCCCTGATTTTTGCAAAAATTAGCCCTAGTCCATTCTTAACACCTTCCATAATTTTTTACAAATTTTTGACAACTCTCCAATTTATGGCGTTTATATTGTTTTTTGAAGACTTATTAAACAAGGGGTAGAATATGAAACCTATTTTAAGGATAATCATTCTTGATCTGGTTTTATCGTTAACATCATTTCCTCAAGTAATGTCTCAAAAACCCGGATTGCCTGAGAGATTCAAATCCAAAACATTTCAAAAAGTGCAATATTCTTCATTTAGGGTTATAAATTGGGAAACCAAAGGGAGCTTAAATTTCAATTCATTTATTAAAGCTTTAATAATGAAGAAAATTATTCTGCAATCCAGCGATTACCTAGCAGATAGGTATGATGAAAATATTGATAAGGAAGCATTCAAAAAAGAATTACTGGAAACAGAATTCCTAAAAGTAGGACAGCTTTATCAGTCATGGACCAACGGAGATTGGATTGATAGGTCAAACGATTCCCTTATATACGATAATTATTACAATCTAACTGAAGAGCTTTACAAATATTGGGATTTCTCTTCCTGGAAAGTGTATCAGAGATATGTCTACAGTTATGACGGAAACAATAACCAGATTGAGGGCCTTTTCCAGGAATGGGATGGATATGACTGGATAAATAATTGGAAAGATTCTTACTCTTATGATGTGGATAATAATATGATTGAGGATGTATTGCAATTCTGGAATTATTTGGGATATTCGGGATGGGTAAAAATTAACAGAGGACTATATACTTATGATGCGAATAGAAATCAAGTAGGTATTATCCAGCAAATATGGAATGACTCTGATTGGGAGAATTCTGCTAAATATTCATTCTCATACGACGAAAACAATAATATGACGCTGGATATTCGACAATTATGGGAGGATTCTGTATGGGTAAATGATTGGCAATTATTATTTACCTATGATGAAAATAATAATGAAACTGGAGTACTTGAACAAAACTGGAATGACTCAATCTGGGTAAATTCATCCAGGATTTCCTATACAATAGATAATAACAATAATGTAACGGAAGGTATCCAACAAATTTGGGATGGTTCTATCTGGATTTATTACGGGAGTTATTCCTGGTCTTATGATAGTAATAATAATATAACCAAACGGCTTGAGCAAAAGTGGGATTGCTCTGCGTGGATAAATTATGTTATTTATTCTTATGCTTATGATGAAAATAATAATCAAACAGAAGATCTTTACCAGATGTGGGATAACTCATCCTGGTTGAACATTGACAGATATTTATATTCGTATTCTGCAATTGTTGACGCAATAAGTTTCAATCCAGCAACAATAGTTTCCTACAGCTTATCGAACAACTATCCCAATCCATTCAATCCTTCTACTACAATTAGCTATACCATTCCTAAGGGAAGCAAAGTTAGTCTAAAGGTATTTAATTTGTTGGGTAGTGAAGTAGATGAATTGGTAAATGAAGAAAAGAGTGCCGGCAGTTATCAGGTAACTTTTAATGCATCATCACTTTCAAGCGGAGTTTATTTTTATAGAATTAGGGCAGGGGATTTCGTTCAGACAAAGAAGATGATATTACTAAAATAGCATAAGCGATGTTATCAAAGAATATTTACCCGCTTAGGGGAGGCGGGATTTTTTTGAATAGATATTGCAAAGAACTTTCAACCGCAGTGGATATAAGCCCTAATTATTCTGCGAATATGCAGGGGCTATTGACTTAAATCAAATGAGTCAATTTAGTTTTTATCCGTTAAAATAAATATAAAATCGTAGTTCGGATATTTTTAGAAATTAATGTAAATTAACCTCTGAGCCTATATTAATTCAGTTAACAAAAAAAGGAGAACTAAAATGAAGATCTATTCAATGGCTTTTCTGGTGCTAATATTGTTTTTCAGTGCAAATGCATTATTAGCTCAGGAAATTCAAACGGGGAAGTACTCCATTAATAATTCAAGTCCGAACTATACGTTAGATAAGAGCTCTGGAGATAGGTCAATGACGATTGTCGTAAACTTTGATAAAGGATTTGAAAAAAAACCAAGTGTTATGTTATCAGTAACAAAGGTTGATGCAGGGATCAATTCAAATATCAGATATAACGTCGAAGCAATATCTGTTTCACGTGATGGCTTTACTATAAAGATTTCAACATGGAGCGATTCAATAATTAATGGAATTGCGGGCAATTGGGTAGCAATTTCAGAGAAATAAGGGGCTTAAAAATTATAAGATCTAATTAATCATTATTCTCAGATTTTGAACAGATATTCAGTATAGTTGAGATAAAAGTTAGATCAATAAATGCAATTTAGCCTGAGTGGATTTCAAAAGGTTTCAATTACCCTTAAATTTTTCCACTCAGGCTTTTTGTTTAATATTTAATTGTCATTTTAATTATTTTTAGTAAATCACTATATAAAATACTGTAGAATATGGTGCCTGCTTATAATGAGGCATCAACTATAAGTCGTACACCGGTTGAATATTTAATTTGGGGGAAATATTCCAATGAATTCCTGCAGTGATAAATATAAAGTCACTATTAACTTCGAAATAAAAACCTATGAGATTGACATTGCCGGTCATGTAAATAATATCGTTTACATTAAGTGGCTTGAAGATTTAAGGAACAAACTCTTTCCGCAGTTGCTCCCCGTAGAGGATTTACTTAAGGAGAAATTCTATCCTGTAATTACCTCCACTACCATTAATTATAAGAAACAGCTTAAATTTGGCGATAAACCGTCCGGGACAATGAACATTGAGAATGCGAAACACGGCCTGCTGATTTTGAATTTCAGATTTGTAAATAATGGTAATACTTGTGTATACGGTGAACAGAAATGCGTGATCTTAAATCTTAAAACAGGGTTGATGGATAAAGAAAAATTAAAATTCATTTTTAATGAATGACTTTTAAGTTATGGAAGAAGTTAAACTTTCATTATCAGTATTACAAGATAGATTAGCTGTTTGTCGTTTGGACAAAAGTGACGCAATCCCTTACTGGGCAACAGAAGGTACATTTTTCTCTATTAGCAGAACGGATGATGAATTATCGATTGTTTGTTCAGAGAATAGTGTCCCGGACAATATTAAATCTGAAAAAAACTGGAGAACGCTCAAGGTAATCGGGCCATTGGATTTTTCTTTGACGGGTATACTCGCTTCATTAGCAAATGCACTGGCGGAGGCAAAGATCAGTATTTTGGCTGTTTCAACGTTTGATACGGATTATATACTCGTAAAAAGCAGGAATCTTGAAAAGACAGTGAAAGTATTAAGTTCTTTTTGCAATATTCAGCGCTAAATTATTATTACATCAAAAAATTTAATAATAAAATAAATTCATATTTCAGTTTTTTTGCTTAATTTATTTCCGGCTGTTTGCCTATTTAAGATAAAACGCAGTGAAACTGAGGGTCACTTCCGCTGCCTTACGATGGAAACAAGAAAGAATTAATTACTTACTCAACAACATATAAGAGGAGATAATTATGAACCTTGTAGATCGCGCGAAGAACATCATCATGACACCCAAAACAGAATGGCCGGTTATTGCATCAGAGACACCCGATACCCAGCAGATTCTCGTTACTTATATCCTTCCCCTTGCTCTTATTCCGGCTATTGCAAATGTTATTGGCTGGGGATTCATTGGCTCCATTTTTACCTCTATTAAATGGGGTATTGCAATGGGACTCGTTCAATTTTTCTCGGTTTTTATTTCTATTTTCATTGCTTCGTTTGTGATCAATGCACTTGCATCAAGTTTCTCATCTACCAGGGATTCCGGAAGAGCAATGCAGCTTGTCGCCTATTCCTATACTCCGTCTTTGGTCGGCGGAATTTTTTCTTTAATTCCTGTAATCGGATGGATTGGTGGATTATTTGGTCTTTACGGATTGTACCTTATGTATCTTGGCATACCTCATTTAATGAAAACTCCCCAGGATAAAGTTGCAGTTTATTTTATCGTTTCACTGATTGTTATAATAGTTGTTTATGTGGTTGTTTCTTTGATATTGACGAGTATTTTCGTCTCAGTACTTGGTCTGGAGATGTTTAAAATTGCTAATTCATTTTCACAGTGATTTAGGTAAACTTTTAACTTATCAATTTCGATTTATTTTTTAATTGCAGTCTATTTCCCGGCAGATAATATTAACTGCCGGGATTAGCTTTTTGTTACCATTAGTATTGATATTCAGGAGCGCTTATATCCGGCAAGACAGCCACTACATTCCCATCGAGTTGATATTCTTCAAACTTTATTCTTTCATTTCTCATTTCAAATGGAAGTGATTTGAATTTATCCGTTATCTCTTCCAGGTCCAGAGTAAGTATTGCATTTGCCCTTCCTCTTCTGCCCATACTTCTTTCTTCTTCAGCGGTTTTCTTGAGAACCTCAGGGGAATATTGTTTACTGTTATTAAGCATGAGGTTAATAAGCTCCGGTGAGGCGATCCCGGCTTCAAATATGTAATAAATCCTTACCGTAGGAAAACCCTGTGCCCGTATATTGTCAGTTTTAGACGGTACATCTTGTATAATCATACTCGGTGAATTCAAAGTGTATTGCTGCTGGGTTATCTTAATCTTTAATGAGTCCTCAAATTCCTCAGCAAGTTCGCGGACAGGGCTCGAATCCAGAATTCCTTGTTCCTTATCCTTTAGGTGTTCCCTGCAGATTTCTTTTATCTTTTCCCATGATTCCTGACGTACCATTATCCGAAAATCTTTTTCCTTTCGAGATCTTTCGCTGTCATAATGAAAATCACCAATACGCTCTTTTAGTTTTTTTTCATCTATAATTTGTACTCCACCGCCAAAAGGTTTTACCCTTGCTATAATTTCAGACTTCTCATTTATCTTCCTCAATGTGGAAATATGCTCAAGCGCCAGCATATTTCTCCCATCATCCGGGTTTGCAAACAACACTCTCACAAGCGTACCGACACTAACGCGCAGATTCAACTCGTTGGTCGCTCCGACACCTATTTCTTCATTTTCTAAATTCATAATAGACTTTTACAAAATTGTGATTTACTTATTATAACTTTCAATAAAATATAATTGCTCTTTCTTTTATTCAAGGGAGTTAAAATTGAATTAACAAAGATTCAGGACGAAGCTTCAAGAAGTTTCTTTGCTTCTATCAGGTCTGCAGTCTTGAAACCTTCCGTGAATTTATCGTATGCTTCTTTTAGTATATTTTTACCTTCTTTCATTTTTCCCTGATGACTCCACAGCCGGCAAAGACTCATTGCAGCCCGAAGCTCAAACATTCCTGTCTGCTGCTCCCTTGCAAGATCCAGAGCCTTCCGGAACAGTGATTCGGCTGTATCTGAATTTTCCATCGAGATCATTAGAAGAACATCTCCCTTAAACCTGTAAAGCTCTGATGACGCGGGATTATCGGATCTTTGTCCCATTGTTTCCAGGGCCTCCTCTATAAAAGCTAATCCTTTCTCTTTCTGCCCTGAGTAAATATGTGTGGCTGCCTGAAGCGACAGGATTAGAGGCCAGAATACAGGTGGGGTCTTCAGTTCAGTATACATATCGATACCCTGTTTAAATTCGGTAATACCTTTCTCTGTTTGACCTAATCCTGCGAGGGCTGTGCCCCTAAGACAGGTACCAACGGCTTTCCAAACCTGGAACTCATGCTTGTCCGAAATTTCTGTTACGGCCTGAGCACGCTCCAGAACAATTTCATTCTCCTGCATCCATAAATGCAGCAGACCTGTATGAAACATTGCATAAGCTAAACTTAACGAGTGATTCAATTTATTGGCAAGCGAGATTGCATCATCAGCGGACTTTAGCGCTCTTTCGGGATAACCAAGCATCCACAAACACAAGGCCGATGTAGTGTAGGAAATTACGCCCGGATCATTGCCGAACCGGAAACTATGCGAGCCGCGTAAATCAGGATTGTAAATAGAAATTCCTTTTTGCAGGTACTCCAGCCCGAGTTTCGGCTTACCGGCAAAGACAAGACTATAAC
The DNA here is from genome assembly GCA_964412105.1 of uncultured Ignavibacteriaceae bacterium. GTDB lineage: Bacteria > Bacteroidota > Ignavibacteria > Ignavibacteriales > Ignavibacteriaceae > JAKAGZ01. Next base: position 47,198 of record CAYPNM010000025.1, read on the forward strand.
CATACACCAACTCTCCTTCAACCTTGGTTTTTGTGTCATTAATTTCATCGGCAAGATTCAGTATCTCTTTGCCAAAATTGGCACTCTTTTCAAAATCACCTATGAACGCGTAAAATCCTGCCAGGGATCTTAAAACCGGAAACAACTGCGGGATCTTTCCATGTTCTTTGCAAAGTTCAAGAGCACGTTTGTAGGATTCCTCAACTTCAGGTGTGCAGCCCTTAATAACCATCAGCACACGTGCCAGGCTCGTTTGTAACATAATTTCCTGTTGAGCAAGTTCCGGTGTGGAAGGGACAGATTTAAGTACATTAAGCAAATCGGTCGTAAGATCGACCGTTGCAAAGTACCATCCCTTTGCATCATAGATCATCCAAAGGCTGTTGGTTAGTTTATGCAACTGTTCGAGATTTTTTTCAGCTACCCAGTATCGCCAGGCTGTTTTCATATTTTCGATGTGCGGTTCAATTTCCATTAATGTTTTATCTTTTTCGGGGCCCGTTAATTGTTTCCAGAGTTGATACGTAAAGTCAGCGAAGTATTCTGCGTGCGCCCGTAAGGCGGTAGCGGCAAATTCAGAGTTTTCGTTCAATCGTTCTGCAGCATATTCACGTATAGTTTCCAGCATCATCAACCTTGACACACCGGAAATCTGATCTACCTGTCGAATCAGACTTTTATCAATGAGAGAAGTTAATCCATCCAGAACGTCCGGTTGACTATTGTCGGGAAATTTGATTTCACCGGCCACATTTTCTACGGATTCAAAAGTAAAGCCGGAGAATACCGACAGCAATCCGAATAATAGTTGTTCCTCTTTGTTGAGAAGCTCATAGCTCCAATCAATGGTATCCCGCAGAGTCTGCTGGCGGGTTGGCAGATCACGCGCACCTCCGCGAAGGAGTTTAAGACTGCTTTCAACTTTTTTAAGCAAGGTTTCGGGAGAAAACAATTTAATCCTCGCTGCAGCAAGTTCGATCGGCAGCGGCAATCCATCCAGTCTTATACAAAGTTCAGCTATTGCCGGTGCATTTTTGTTTGTTACTTCAAAATCCGGTTTAACAGATACAGCGCGGTCAATAAATAGCCGAACCGCTTCGAACTCAGCGAGTTGTTCAATGGGCTGATGTCTGTAATCGCTGTGCGGTAGCCCAAGCGGCGGAACCGGAAAAATATGTTCACCCCGCAGATGCAATCCTTCGCGGCTGGTTATCAATAACTTCAGCAGGGAACAACCGCGTATTAATTCTCCTATTTTTGGTGCTGCGGATGTTACCTGTTCAAAGTTATCCAGCAGCAGCAGTAAATTCTTGTTTTCCAGGTTTAACTTTAGTTCTTCAAGCAGCGGCCGGTTGCCTGTTTCCCTCAATCCTACGGTGCTGCCTATTGCAGCGAGCGCTGCATCCGGTTCGCGAATAGGAGCAAGATCAACGAAATAAACACCGTCTTTAAAACTGCTGATCATATCCCTGCCTGCCTGAAGCGCCAGCCGGGTTTTCCCTGTGCCGCCCGGTCCTGTTAATGTTACTAAACGGCTATCTTTGCTCTTAAGTAATTCAATTGTTGTCGCTAATTCTTTCTGCCGGCCAATGAAGGGTGTTACCTGTGAAGGCAAATTGTGTTTCGAAGTTTTACTGTAACCTATTCCCGTGCCGGTCTTTGGAGTATCCGCAGTTAGACTTACATTCAGGTGCTTAACTTCAACCGGAATTGAAACTTTGAAAACTGTGTGGTAACGTTTTAAATGTGCTGCTGCATAAATAAGTCCTGCTAATTGTTCAGTCTCGAGGATTCCCGATTTATTACAATAATTTAACCCTGCAGCAACTGCCGAAAGCCAGAACTGTCCCCAGAGATCATCAGACAAACTGGGGTGAGACTTTTGCAGCCAGTTCTTAAAAGATTTTCTTCCTGCGCCTATAACAGCGCAGGCGCCTGAAAGTTCGATCGGAACTTTGTGCGGATCGGGGATATCCTGTTCCGCAAAGCGGCAAACCATATCAACCCATTTAACGAAAGGCATCCGCGACAATTCACGGATCAGGTACGATACTTCCAGGTAACTCAAGTCATAAAAGAGTGGCATACCGGATTTGAATAATGCAAAATCAATCAGGTAGTAGCCTGTTAAATCATTCTTATTTTCATCAAATTTTGCAAGAATATTGCCTATGTTCAGGTCTCCGTGCTGAAAGCCCACTTTGGTATCAATCGGCCTGACCTTTTCCCACAATTCTGCTTTTCGAGCATAAACCAGGGGATTAGGAAAAACATTTCCCTGAATCATCAATCCTGTAATATCCGGTTCAACGCTGCAATTATCCTGGATAAAATGCTCAATATTTCCTCCCGGCTTCAGGCGGTAGCCCAGCCAGCTTTCAATTAATTTTTGAGGATGTACAGCCTTTTCAAATTTCGCGTCAATATTCCATTTCGATAACAATAACTCATTAGTTGTGCTGAAGATCTTTTCAAGCCTGTTCTGCTGTTGATAATCGGCAAGGGACCGGTAATTATTTAACGAATGGCCGGCAATGGAATAAAATATAGCTACAGCGTCTTCAATTTCTATACGCTCAAAAGCCAGGTCTGCTATGTGATTGCGTACAAATTTTTCGGGAGCTTCTTTAACTGCAAGGTTGTGTCTTTCAAGCTCATCCATTTTTGTTTTTTTGCTTTTATGGTCGAGCTTTAGAATTAGATGATCTATCCGGTTCGACGGCAGCCGGGAAACACTGACCAGAAAAAGATAAGCGCCTGTTCGCCCTCCTTTTAATTCCTGGAGCGGCGTAATTTCTATATTGAGTTTCTCTTGTGCAAGACGCAGCAGGTTCTGAAAATCATCGGGAAGAGACTTGAAATTATTATGGAACTCAGCCAAATTTATATTCCTTTAACATTGGGGTAGCTACATTGTCTGACAAAATACAAATTTAATCATTAATAAGTCTTTTAATTGTTAATATTTTTGGGGCAATAACGTTTATCTGCCGGTAGACAGGCAGGCAGGTACACCACGACAAAATCCAAGTGGATTTTGTCGTGGCACTCGGACACCGGGATGCGCTTGATACCATAATATAATGACGTATAGCGGTGGCTTCGATACAATTTTGCCTTCATTTCATTCCGGCAAAACCACTCAGCCACCGCTAAACTCTTTATAATTATTATAGGGAGTTGCGGTCATTGAGTGATCCCGACCGAAGGTTAGGAATGCCTGTCCCGCTGCCAAGCGGGATATCTAAATGACCGGGAGAGGGGAAAACTTCCTACTAAAAACAAAAAGCCGATTCCCATTTCTCCATTTGAACTTACTTCTATTTTCCGTAATATTGTTTCAATTCGTAGCTTAAAACTAAACCTGCTTATCTATTAAAATATATTATTCAATAACACAGGGATACTATCCTGGTTTGTTATAATTATCCTTTTAAGCGGAATGGTTTTGCTTTGCCTCACTAATTAAATAAATTTTTATGTATCAGGACCTATAATCAAACAGGAGGTACCTCAGATGCGTTACGTAAAACTTTTCTCAAATTTGTTCTTTGTATTTGTCCTTGTAATATCGCTGAGCAGCGTTCGTTTAATCAAAGCCCAAATGAATTCTGAAAAAAGTGCAGTAGAAGCAGCCAACCGGTCATTCTACAAAGCATTCAGTGATGAAAG
>CAYPNM010000026.1:0-12861 GCA_964412105.1 uncultured Ignavibacteriaceae bacterium
CCTTCGGGTTATGAGCCCGACGAGCTACCAATTGCTCCACCCCGCGATGTAATTTCTTATTTTTTAAGAACTTAGCTTTTTATATTTCAATTTTCAGACTCCAAATATACCCATTCTATGACGGCTTGTCAAACTTTGAGCATAACGCATGTATATCTTTTCTTTATAAGTAATTACAAAGGATAGGTGCTTCTGAAAGCTTATCAGGAGTTAAAACTTGATGATATGCCATCAATTATTTGTGAACGGGCGTGAATTTCATTCAGTTTTTGAATTATTGCAAGAACGCTTTTTTGCTTTATATCTATTTGTTCCGCAACAAAGTCACTGACTTCAGGAATGTTGCACTGCTCAAGAATGCTTTCATAAAATTTGCTTATTGCAGTTTCTTTCCGCAATGCTTCATTGAGCATAGCACAGGTATTTTTGCAGTTATGTAAACAAACTACATTTTTTTCTATCATATTAACCCCCTGAGCACTTGTGCCAGTTAAATTTTCCATATTAAACTTTAATCGCTTCATTTGCCAGTTCTTTCCCCTTTTGCAAGGCATCTTTATTAATAGGAATTAAATGATGGTGCCTTTCAGGTAAAACTTTCTTTAACGCGTTCAGTATATTTTCTATTTTCACCAAAGGACGTTTCTCAAGAAACGCGCCCACTAAAATCATATTAGCAGCCTTTTTAAGGTTCAGTTTCAATGCCTCTTCATTCGCGGGTACACCCATTATTTCTATGTCTGTTCTTGTTGGCGGATTTATTATTGCAGACTCTTCGTACATCAGTAAGCCACCAGGTTTAACTGCTTTTTCAAATTTTTCCATAGAGGGCTGGTTCAACACTATAGCAGAATCAAACGTTGAAATTATCGGAGAACTGATTCTTGAATCGGAAACTATAACGATACAATTTGCCGTGCCACCCCTCATTTCCGGTCCATAAGAAGGCATCCAGCTTACCTCTTTTTCTTCAATCATCGCAGAATAAGCGATTATCTGACCCATAGATAAAATTCCCTGCCCGCCAAATCCTGCAAAAATTATTTCGTGTGCTTTACTCATTTTTAATTCCTCAATTTAAATTTGAATCAGCTTTGGGAACTTTAAGATCTCCTAATGGATAATAAGGAAACATATTTTCTTCCATCCATTTGTTTGCTTCAACAGGAGTCATTCCCCAACCCGAAGGACAATTTGATACGACTTCTATAAAACAGGTCCCTTTATTCAGTTTCTGATATTCAAATGATTTCTTAACTGCTTTTTTCAATTTTCTAACAGCCCCCGCAGAGCTGACTGCCTGCCTGGTTACATAATAAGCGCCGGGAAGTATTATCAGCATATCGGCAATCTTTAAAGGATATCCAATCAACTTTTCATCGCGTCCGTAAGGAGAAGTGGAAGTTTTCTGCCCGATCAAAGATGTCGGAGCCATCTGTCCGCCGGTCATTCCATAAATTCCGTTATTGATAAATACCATCAGAATATTTTCTCCACGGTTTACAGTGTGAATGGTTTCTGCTGTTCCAATAGCTGCAAGATCACCATCTCCCTGGTATGAAAAAACAAATTTATCCGGAAGAACCCTTTTTACTCCCGTTGCGACTGCGCTAGCTCTGCCGTGGGCAGCTTCCTGCATATCGATATTCATATAGTGATATGCAAAGACTGAACAGCCTACCGGTGCAACTCCGATTGTTTGTTCCTGAATTCCCATCTCATCAACAACTTCCATTAAAACTCTGTGAACAACGCCGTGCCCACAACCCGGACAATAATGAAGCGGAGTCTCGGTTAATGTTTCCGGCTTCTGATAAATTAAATCCAATCCTTCTATTGAATCATCTATTGGCATTACAAATTTCCTTTATTCATTTGTTACAAGTTGTTTTTCAATAATTTCTTCAACTCTTCCTAAAACTTCTTCGGGTGAAGAAATCATTCCCCCCATTCGTCCGTAATGGAAAACGGGCTTTTTACCGTTCACCGAAAGCTTAACATCCTGAATCATTTGTCCCGCATTCATCTCAACAACAAGAAAGAAATCAACTTTAGGTGCAAAGGACGCGATCGCTTCTTCAGGAAATGGATAAAGTGTTATTGGGCGAAGCAGTCCAAGTTTAATTCCTTTCTCTCTAGCAAGTTCGATCGACTTCTGGCAAATTCTTGCCGAAAGACCGAATGCAACCAAAAGAATATCTGCATCTTCTGCCGAGATAAGCTCGTATCTAACCTCTTCTTTGAGCCTCTTATATTTTTCCTGTAGCTCAAGATTTATCTGCTCCATTTTTTCAGGCTGAATAAAAAGAGAGGTGATAATATTCCGGTCTCTATCTTTTGGCTTTCCTACAGTAGCCCAATTCTTATCAGGATATTCAAGTGAACCTTCTTCGGGCAGTTCAACTTTTTCCATCATCTGTCCAAGAGCACCATCTGCGAGAATCATGGCAGGATTTCTATATTTTTCAGCGAGAGCAATTGCATCAAAAACGAAATCAGCCATCTCCTGAACGGAGGCGGGAGCTAGAACAATTAAATGATAATCCCCGTGACCTCCCCCTTTGGTAGCCTGGAAATAATCCCCCTGTGAAGGCTGAATAGTTCCCAGTCCGGGTCCCCCCCTATTCACATTAACGACGAGACAAGGTAATTGTGCCGAAGCAATGTAAGATAGACCTTCCTGCATCAAGCTGATTCCCGGACTGGAAGACGAAGTCATTACCCTTGCCCCTGCTCCCGCTGCCCCGTAAATCATATTTATTGCTGCCAACTCGCTTTCTGCCTGAAGAACGACCCCCCCGCGCTTTGGCATCTCCCGTGTAAAATACTCAAGGACTTCCGACTGCGGTGTAATCGGGTAACCGAAATAGGCATGAATCCCTGCACGAATCGCTGCTTCAGCAAGAGCTTCATTGCCTTTCATTAGTCGAGCTTCACGAATTAAATCTAACGTTTGATTCATTTTAAAAACCAATTATTATTAAACTTTATTTTACTTCGGCTGTCTCTTTTTTTGCTTTTTTGATAGCCGATTTAGGTTGTCTATAAACAGTGATCGCAGCATCAGGACACACTATGGCACAGTTTTCACAACCCGTACAATTATCCTGAATCAACTCTGCAAATCTGTATCCCTGCAGATTAATCTTATTTGATAATGCCAGACTCTCCTGCGGACAAGCTTCTATGCAGAGTTCGCATCCTTTGCAAATCTCTATTTTGAAATGAACTGTTCCTCGGATCATAATTTTTTCTTTAATTTATGTCTGAAATCTTTACTTCTATTTTTACAATATATATGCCAATGAGTGGCTGCATTTTGGGTGAATATTTTTGCCCTATTTCGCGTGTTTTCAGCCTTTTATTGTCAATTCTAAGAAATGCAAATCTTTAAAAATTCCTGCCAGAGAGAAGGGCCTGCCGTGCCTGAGAAGAATTAAAGGAGATGATGCTTTAAGTGCATTATTCCCCTATCAAATGCGTATGATAGAATAAATTAGGAAATCTAATTATTTCATATTATAGACGAATATCAGCTAATTTATTAATTACTTTATATGTGTTGTTTTTTCGATATCAAGATAAATCTGCTCTCAACAAAATCAGGCAGCCACAAAAAGCTTGTGACTGCCCTTTGTTAAATTAGTAATCAGTGAGCTGTAACATGCTTAGATTGAGAGCGTTCAGCAATATTCCAGATAGCCAAAACACCCATTATGGCACCAAAAATTAAGAAATTCCACGGTGCAATTAAATTGAACCAGATACCGCTCAATAGCAACCAGATACCGATTATGCCATTTATTATACTTTGCCAACTCTTTTCTGTGGTAGCTCCCCAGAATCCAAATATCAATGCAACCGCCCCCGCGACTATAATGCTTGCATCAGATTGAATATTTGGAATAAATGCGCTTATAACAAGCCATATTCCTGCTGCCAGATCAAACCATCCTTGCCACATAGTTACCTCCTTTTTTGTTTAACATCGAATCGCTCTAATGTTATAGATTGATAAACCATATATCAAGTCAAAATCAAATTTAGGATTTAATAATTACCATGAATTCCAATGATATAATACCTCACAATCTCGACCAATTACTAAATTAAATAACATTATATAAATGAGAGAGTGTTTAGAAACATAATTTGGATATTAATTATTCTTGATGTTTTTTCCGGCAAAATTCTTTCTTCGTTCAATCTAGACGCCGGCCCTGAAAATATAAGTTTCAGCAATGATGATCAGAATTTTAATTAACAGATTAATTATACCGGAGACTAAAACGACGAACAGGGTTATGATATATATACAATTGATATTTCCAGAACCAAAACTCAACCTACTAATGGAGCCGGGTTACAGACTTCAATCAAATATTCTTCTGATAACGGGCAGACTGCCTATTTCACCCAGATCATTCTTAACGTATAAATTATCAGACAGAAATAGTATAATGAATCCTGATAGCCCATCAGAAAAAACCTAACTAACGAACTTTGAACTGTCAGGCAACAATTTTGGTTGTGAGGGAAATGACACAATTCTGCCAGACATCTATACAAGCTCTTCAAATTCAAGAGAAGTACCTGTTTAATTTTTGGTCTTTTCAAAATCACGCCACGTTGTAAGAAACGAAGCCAATCATTAGAAGATGTAGTTGAAAGAGCGACACCATGGATTGACAATATATTTCATCAAAATGAAATTAAATTTATTACGGTACTCAAAACAAAGCCAGAGTAATCAAAAACAAGCATTTCTCAACTATAAAACCATAAAAGTCGAATATTTTGCTATTGGTCAAACGTGCTCCCGTGTCGTCATAATTCATTGCTAATACTTTTATCTACAATTAAATTTGTAGTACAAAATAATCCCCCACAAACAATGAGGTAGCATTTGAAATCATTAACGAAAGTATTATTCATCTTTGTCTTGGTTCTATTAGTCGGATTTACCCTTGTGGCAAATGAAAATAGCGCAATTAATGTGAGCCAACCAAGGAATGAGGTAGTTCCTGTTAATGAAGCAAATAATTCTGTAAATAAATCGGTTTTGAACTATACTGATAAAGGCACGATGATCGCTTCCTGGTATGGGCCTAAATTTCATGGAAAGTTGACGGCAAATGGCGAAACCTACGATCAAATGGCTTTCACTGCAGCTCATAAACAGCTTAAATTCGGAACATTACTTAAAATTACGAATCTGCGAAATAATAAATCCGTGATAGTTAGGATCAATGACAGAGGTCCTTATATTCCGGGCAGAAATCTTGATCTGTCAAAAGCTTCGGCTTTAGCTTTAGGAATGATGCACAAAGGAGTAGTTAAGGTTAAAGTTGAACAAATAAGTCTCAAGGGAGTTAATTTTCCAGTGGTGGCCTTGAGATAATTACTTCTTATATTAGATTAGTGGTTAAGCCCCGGTTAGTTAGCCGGGGCTTTTATTTTTTAAAAGAAAGATTCAGGTGTTTTTATTATGTTTAAAAGCAGATTTCTTTGATTAAAATTTTATTTCATATGACAAAACTAAACCTAGGTTGCGGAAAAGATATTAAAGACGGCTATATCAATCTGGATATAGTAGATTACGGCGGTAATCAAATACATAACATTAATTCATTCCCATATCCATTTGAAGATAATACGTTTGATGAGATTTATGCTTCACATATACTAGAACATCTGGATAACTTTCACAACACTGTTACTGAACTTTACCGCATCAGTAAACCGAATGCACTCATTATTGTCTATGCCCCATTCTTTCTAAATACTAAATATTTCGGAGAACCTGACCATAAAATCCCATTCTCAATCAGAACATTTGACAATTACGAATATCTGGGCAATCGCAAACTTAAATTTTATGAAAAATGGAAGCTCAACCATCGCACAAATTATGAAGGAAAGGCTCAATTTGAAGTCCTAGAAAAGAAATTCATAACCTCTCATTTTGCGGCATTGAAATGGATGGATTTCTTAGTTAATATCGAGCCCGTAATTTATGAAAGATTCTTTGCAGGTATATTTTCACCAGAAGAGGTTTATTTTAAGCTACGAGTTGTTAAGTAAATCCTTTGTTGACTCTGTGTAATCTCCGTTTTCTCTGCGATAAATTAACCACAGAAATATCAGAGTAGACACAGAGAAAACTGAGAGTAAAGCTCATTTCCTACTCATTACTGCTTTTACTACTATCATTAACCATCCAATAAGGAAAGATACTCCTCCGAAAGGCGTAATAATTGCAAATATCTGAGCATAAGTTATTGAATACAGGTAAAGGGAGAATGAAAACAAAAGTATTCCCACAGTAAAAAATACAGCAGCAATTCTATATTTCTCATCTCCACTAAATCCAATGGCCAGAATAGCAATTGAATGAATAAGCTGGTATAAAACACCGGTATGGTATGTTTCCATCATTTCCGGAGTCAGGTAATTTTTCAATCCATGCGCGCCGAAAGCTCCTATAGCTACGCCTAAAAATCCAAATATACCCCCTGTAATTATCCAATGAGTGTTTTTTTTCATTTCAATATCCAATCAAATAGTTAAAAAGTAATGTGGAATTATATTGAACACTTGAATCAAAAATTATTAAATTTATTATTTAAATGTTTGACGAAGATTTTTATGAATAAATACGAACTGGTATCCGGATACAAACCCGCAGGAGATCAACCAAAAGCCATAAAAGAACTTGTTGAAGGAGTAAAACAGGGTGAAAAATTCCAGACACTCCTTGGTGTAACAGGAAGCGGTAAGACATTCACCATCTCAAATCTTATAAAAGAAATAAATAAACCTACTCTTGTTATCTCACACAATAAAACTTTAGCGGCTCAGCTTTATTCAGAGTTCAAATCATTCTTTCCCAAAAACGCATGCGAATTCTTCATCAGCTATTATGACTACTATCAACCAGAAGCTTACGTGGTTACAAGCGATCTCTATATAGAAAAAGATTTTTCTATAAATGAGGAAATTGATAGACTGCGTTTAAAAGCAACTACTGCATTAATAGAAGGTAGAAGTGATGTAATTGTTGTCGCCAGTGTAAGCTGTATTTACGGAATCGGCGCACCACAGGAATACGCCGACCAGATAATTTTCCTTAGAAAAGGGGATAAGATAGAGAGAAAAAAATTGTTGCGCGAACTGATCGATATACATTATGTAAGAAATGATATTGATTTTAACCGTGGGTCATTTAGAGCAAGAGGAGATGTTATTGAAATAATCCCTGCATACCAGTATGAGGAAGCGATAAGGCTTGAATTCTGGGATGATGAGATTGAAAAAATTTCAGTGATTGATTCAATTACCGGCGATGTTCTGCAGGAAATTGAATCTTCGCCAATATATCCAGCAAAGTATTTTGTCACAAATCGTGACCGGACACAAAAAGCTATTTACAGTATTGAACAGGAACTTGAAGAGAGATTAAAATATTTCCGTGATCAAGAAAAATATCTTGAGGCTCAGCGACTTGAACAAAGAACCAGATTCGATATAGAGATGATAAAAGAAATCGGTTATTGTGCCGGGATTGAAAACTATTCACGACATATGGATGGAAGAGAGCCGGGTTCCCGTCCTTATAACCTGATGGATTACTTTCCTAAGGATTTTCTAGTAATTATTGATGAATCGCATGTTACGATTCCGCAGCTCAGGGCAATGTATAATGGTGACCGGAAAAGAAAGGAAACCCTTGTAGAATATGGATTCAGGCTGCCGTCTGCACTGGATAACCGCCCGATGAAATTCGAAGAATTTGAAAGTATGCTTAATCAGGTGATTTTTGTAAGCGCAACACCTGCCGATTATGAACTTGAAAAATCAGGTGGTGTTGTAGTTGAACAGATAATCAGACCAACCGGGTTGCTCGATCCTCCTGTTGAAGTAAGGCCGATAAAAGGCCAAATTGATGATTTGATTGGTGAAATCAGAGAAAGGGCTAAAAGAAAGGAAAGAGTTCTGGTTACAACACTGACAAAAAAAATGGCTGAAGATTTGACTGATTACCTCGATAAAATTGGAGTTTTAGTAAGATATATTCACAGCGATGTTGAATCGCTTGAGCGCGTGGAAATATTAAGGGATCTGCGGCTTGGAGAATTTGATGTGCTGGTTGGGGTTAATCTCTTGAGGGAAGGTCTCGATCTTCCAGAAGTTTCACTCGTTGCAATTATTGATGCTGATAAAGAAGGATTCCTGAGAAGCGAAAGATCATTGATGCAAACAGCCGGGCGAACAGCCAGAAATATAAATGGCAAGGTAATTATGTACGCGGACAAAATTACGGATTCAATGAAGAAAACTATAACAGAGACTAAGCGCAGAAGGAAACTTCAAACCGAGTATAATAAAAAGCATAATATTACCCCTCAAACTATTTATAAAAGCCTAGAGGAAATCCTTAATTCCACATCTATTGCAGATGTCAGGAAAAAAGAGGAAAAGGAAACTTTCGCGTTTTCAAAAGTAGCTGAACCGGTATTAAAATATATGGATGCAAGCCAGAAGAAAGATCTTATAGAGCAGCTTACTGTTCAGATGCACGAAGCTGCAAAAGACCTCGAGTTTGAAAAGGCCGCTGCAATCAGAGACGAGATAGAAAATCTGAAGAAGATGTTGAAGTGATTTAGAGCATTGCCGGCTCAAAAGTGTGTAGGTCATTCCGGCTCCGTCCTGCAAGCGAAGAAGTAAACAACCGGTCCGGCAAGTTCAGAACGCAGTCATTATAAAGATCCAATAGGGGTACAAATGTATGACAATTTGTCAGACTTTAATGTAAAATACCTCTGACCCGTGAGTCATTTAAGGCCACCTGCATGCTAGTTGTAAGCCAGTTATAGCCTTGTTGTGAATGTATGACAAAATGGCAGACATAACAGGATATACTGGAGAAGAAATACTGCTGATACTGAATTTAATTTTTTAGCTTTATTACGCCCCTTCTTTCTCAATTCGTTTAATAGCTTCCTGCGCTGCCTGTTTCAGCCTACCGTCAGTTTCACTCTTTTCACGTTCCTTAAGAAACGGTATCAAACTTTTATCACCTATTCGACCGAGCCCTGTTAAAGCTCCTCTTCTTGCCCAAATGTATGGATCTAAAGCATATTTTTTCAACAGGTCGATCGTATTTGATTTATCCTTATCAATTCCCGCGAGAAGGTAAATAGCCATTACCCGCAAATTCTGCGGCTGACCATACTGCGATAATTCAATTGCTTTATTATAAGCATCTTCGGGTGAAATTTTTGCCAGATTCCTAAGAGCGGTAGTCGCAATAATTTGTCCGTGTGAATTCTGACTCAACGCTTTAGTTATTAAAGACAAAGAATTGATCGAATCTATTTTTGAAATAGCATTTATACAGGCTGACCTTACATAATCATTTGGTGAACTTTTATAAATATCCTTTAACCTGTTCAATGTTTTAGAATCCTTGAAATTCCCAAGTGATGAAATTGCATCATCCCTTACTCTCGGATCCTTATCATTTAACGCACTCATTAATGCTGTGTGTGATTCTTCATTTGTATAATTATTAAGAACAGAAGCACATGTTGATCTTACACCATAGAAAGTATCATTTTTCAGCCCATCAATTAGAGCTTTTTCTGCAGATTCGTCATTGTTTTTTGACAACTGCTTTGCCGCCCATATTCTTCCTGCAGCATCCGGATCATTCTTTAATTGGAAGGCTAATTCTTCAACTGACTTTTTGAATTTCATTTCTTTCAGCAGATAACTTCCTTCATCAAAATTCACCATCAATGGTTTTTCGTCCACATTAAAAGTGTAGTTATTCTCCAATGAATCAACAATTATTTTTTCATTCATCTTTCCTGATTTTGTTTGTATCAGAATATTCACAGGCATCCTGTAAACCGGTGTTATCTCATCCACTTTTTGTACCTGTTTAACATTCAGATTAAGTTTATGATCGGCATCATTATATTTATAACTTACATCAAATACCGGGTGACCTCCTTTGTAAAGCCATTCATTGAAGAACCAGTAAAGGTTATATCCTGTTGCTTCCTGTACCGCATTCTGAAAATCATGTGAATCAACATTATGGAATTTGTATTTATGCACGTAATACTTAATTGCCTTAAAGAATAAATCTTTTCCTATAATACCTCTTAACATATGAAGTACTGAAGCGCCACGCGGATAAATGTACGTGCTGAACAGATCAACAGGATCGTTATACCTATTATAAACTGTCGGACGCCGCTCCCTTTTATCAGCAGCAATAACCGCTCTGTGATTGTTCATCATCTGATATGCATATGCATCCTCACCATATAAATGTTCTTCATATAATGCAGTAAAATATGTAGCAAAACCTTCATTCAGCCAGGCCTGATCCCATGATCTACAGGTCATCAGGTCGCCGAACCATTGGTGAGCAGTTTCATGCGCAACGAGCCCCGTACTGCTTGCCTGAGGTTCATCGGCTTTTTTATGCAAGGTGCCGTCAGTAAGTGTAATAGCGGACACATTTTCCATCCCGCCAAAAGTGAAATTAGTCACGGCGGCGAGGGACAATTTATCCCACGGATACTGGTAGCCTGTAACCGTAGAATAGAATTTTAAAATATCAGGTGTTTCAGCAAAATTTTCCTTTGCATCATCTTTATAAACCGGCGGGACATAGTAGTAAATAGGTATTTTGCCATAATGATCATCTACTATTGAATAAACCCCCGCAACAATCGAATTTAAATAAATTACGTGGGGCTTGTTTTCAACCCAATCAAAAGTCTTTGTTCTATTTATTTTATTTATATCAATTCTTTTCAGCAAACCATTTGAAACCACCTCCCAGTTATCTGGAACTGTTGCAATGATTTCGCTAGTTGAATAATCATCCGGGTAATCGTGGCAGGGATACCAGTATCTTGCATCTTCCATCTCACTCTGACTCCAGATCTGCGGAGTTCTGTCAGGATAGGCATCATCCGGTGTTATAAAATAAATTCCTTTTTGCGGAACAGTTGAATAATTTACAACAAACTGCAGCGTGTCATTAAGTCCGTAACTTTTGTTAAAATCTATTGTTAATATTTTCCCATCGTAATTGTACTTAAGTTTATTATTAACCAACATTACACTGTCAATAGTCATATCAACTGCATTCAGATGAATTTGGTTTAATTTATTGCGGAGAGGTGCAATTTTTTCAATCGCTTTGCCTATTAGCTCTTTTTTGTCCAAGTTAAAATTTAGTTCCAGCTTTATATTTACGAGATCAAATTCCCTATTCGGTGCAAAATGCTCAGGAGGGAGTTTATGATTACCAGATGATGTTCCGTTCATCTGTGCCAAAGTCAGGGGTAAAGAAATAAAAAGAACGAGGATAAAGGCTGAAAATAATTTTCGCATTTTTCTCTCCGGTTAGATTGGAATGGTTATTATCAATTTAACATAAAATATGCACTAATAGTTCGGTCAAAAAACGTCATTTATTAATAAAATAAGGCTTATTTATTAAGATGAGAGGGGAGTTTAATTCCTTATTTAGTTTATCTCCTTTGTAGAGCACCTGTTCAAGAAATAGTCCGGAGGGCGGCGCCGTATATTTTGCCGGTCCGTTACTTTTATTATTAAGAAAGAATAAAAGATCTTCTTCAGTCATTTTGTTTCTGCCTATTTCAGCAAGTACCCCAACAATTCTTCTTACCATTTTCCAGAGGAAATGTGAACCTGTAATCCTTATTAATATCAAATCGCCAGCTTCCTTTAGCTGCACGTTTTCTATCATTACCTTTGTTGATTTATTTTCCGGATCATTATCTGCAAATGAAACAAAATCGTGCATACCGATTAAATTTTTTGCCACAGATACCATGATCCCGAAATTCAATTCATCTTTTATCCACCAGACATAAGACTTTCCGAATGCAGTTCTTCTGCGGGAGATCTGGTAGATATAACTTCTTAAAATTACATCATGCCGTGCATGAAATTTTGGATTTATTTTTTCCACTTCGAGTACGTTTATGTCGAAGGGAAGTTTATCATTCAATTTTAGTTTAATTATTTCAGGAGCAAGCATAGTTTTTACATCGAGGTGGGCAACATAATTTAACGCATGGACTCCACTGTCGGTTCTTCCGCATCCCTGGATATCGGAACTAGAATCTTTAAATATCTCTTCTGCAATTCTTAATAAGGTTCCCTGGACGGTCTTTGCATTCTTTTGTTTCTGCCATCCGCTGTAACGTGTGCCGTCGTATTCCAGATAAATTTTAAATTTTGACATAGCGGATATTATTTTAGCATAATTTAGACTATAGAGTGACACTGTCATTCCAAGTCCGGCAGACGCGGGAACTTCTTAAGAATGACCATGCGGCTTTTAGAAGAACCTATGATAAATAATTAACGTTAAAATTAAGTTATCCTGTTGACATTTTTAACCGGCAGCTCAATTTCCTCTTCCGCATAATCGTCGGGCGTTTCACAAACTCTGACTTTTATTTTATGAATATTAACAGGAAGATTGTGCTTTTTGATTTCAGCAAGAAAGTATCTTGTAATGTTCTCAACCGTTGATTCAAAGTTCACAATCACTTTTTTTGACTTAATCTGCTCAAGAAATTCAATTACCTGACTATCTTTTTCATAAGCCATAAATGCGTGATCGAGATTTTCAACAATAGGATTAACAATCTTCTTAAGATCATAATAATCCATTACCATCCCGTTTTCATTCAGGTCGCCGTCGAGCTCAACCATCAATTTATAAGAGTGGCCGTGGATATTTTTACACTTTCCAAAATGTTCAGGCAGCCTGTGCCCCATTTCCCAGTTAAATTCTTTTGC
>CAYPNM010000026.1:12961-47202 GCA_964412105.1 uncultured Ignavibacteriaceae bacterium
ACTTTCCAAAATGTTCAGGCAGCCTGTGCCCCATTTCCCAGTTAAATTCTTTTGCGATTCTCATAAATGTCTTGATTTCGAATTTTATTATTCTGTCATTTCAGACGACTCGACTTGTCGGGCGAATAAAAAATCTTTTCGCCTTAAAAAAAGATTTCTCTCCCGCTAAAGCGGGATCGAAATGACAATACTATTATACTCCTTTGGCTTGCGGATCCCAGATGAACTTATGTATCTGAAGCTGAAATCTTACCTTCAATTTATCTTCAAGCACCCAGTTTACAAGAGTCACTGGTTCGAGTACTCCAAAGACAACCGAAAACAAAATTTCACATTTATCATTTAATTTGTATTTGCTAAAAATTTCTTTTGTCCATTCATAATCCTCACGATTGCCAATAACAAATTTTATTTCATCAGTTGCCTTTATGTGATCTATATTTTCATATAAATTCTTTTTCATCATCTGGCTGGAAGGACACTTAAGATCCATTATAATTTTAACTCTCTTGTCTACATTATTAATCGGGATACTACCTCCTGTTTCCAGCAACACTTTAAAACCTTCATCACATAATTTTTTCATTAGGTCAAAGCATTCATCCTGAACCAGGGGTTCGCCACCTGTAATTTCGACGAGTTTGCAGTCGTACTTTTTCACTTCTGTTAAAATTCCATCAATTGAATAATCTTTCCCTTCATAAAAGGCATATTCGGTGTCGCAGTAAGCACAGCGCAGGTTGCAGTAGGTTAGTCTCACAAAGACACACGGCAGACCGGCACTAGTGCTCTCTCCCTGGATTGAATAATATATTTCGTTAACTTTTAGCATTTTGTTCAATAAATAAACTTTTAGGATTCAGTTTTTGCTTGTAAGCCTTTAAAATTACCAAAGTAATGTTTGACATCAAACCATCCTTTCCATATATTTAAAGTCTATTTTTTAACTCAAATTAAAGGAATTTAATGGCTTCGCATAAATCAGCAAAGAAAAGAATACGCACAAACGCAAGAAAAAGAACGGTCAACCAGATGGCCGAATCAAGGATTAAGACAACCGTGAAAAAGGCAATGGCAGCAAGTGAAAAGGAAACTGCTGAAAAATTATATAAAGACGCTGTGGCGATTCTTGACAGGAGCGCTGCAAAAGGCGTTCTTCATAAGAACAATGCGGCCAGAAAAAAGGCAGCTCTAACAAAACACTTAAATTCTCTCCAGGCTGCGAAATAAGTTTAAGCTAACTTAGCAAAGAAAAGGCCCTTCATTTGAAGGGCTTTTTTAGTTTCTATTCTCCATTTTTAAAGGACATATCACTTTTTCCTGGTCCTAAGTTTTTTAACTCCTCTTTTGGTAGGCAAGTCTGAAATATTTTCAGCTCCTAATGTTACAGGCAGGTAAAAACCAATGTTGCTATTGTTCTTAACCTTCTTTTTAATCAGAACACTGTGCTCTATATTTACATTATCTCCTACCTGAGTACCAAACAAATAGCTTGTGCCTTTTATCAAAACCTTCTTACCAATATTCAAAGGAAATTCATCGCTGCCCGTCATATTAACGCTGGACTCGATTCGGGAGTTATCGCCTATCTTAATGTTGCCTTTAATTATATCGCCCCAGAAAATTTCAACGTTGTTACCTATCTTGAAAGTCTGATGAGGAAAAGTTGATAGTTGTGCATTTTCATGAATAACGATCTTCTTTCCAAAATAGACATTGCCCCATATTTTTACGTCCCTTTTCAATTCAACCCCATAATTCAACTTTACACCGGAACCAACATAAACTCCGCTGCCGATAGAAATATCAAGCGGAATATTTTTCTTATCCATTTTTAATATGCTATCCACAACTTCATCATGAATGAAAAAATCATCCGGGTCTTCTATCTCGATCACATCTTTCAGTTTTTCGTAAGTTATTTTTCGCGCAATAGCCTCCATTTTCTTCAAAACTGATTTGTTATTAAATCCCATAACAACATAATGCTCTTTCGGACTGACAGCCTGAACCGAATAACCATGCACGTTAAACAATTCAATAAGGTCGGTTATATAAATTTCCTTCTGAACATTATTGCTCGAGAGCATTTTAACAAGTTCTTTTAATCTTGAATATTTAAAAGCATAAACGCCGGAGTTGAACTCATTATTTTCAATCAATTCTTTTTTCGTAAACGAGTACGTCCTGTCTGCGTAGTTAATCCTGTAGGGTTTATCCTCAGAAAGCGCGTGAATATCTTTATTTTCCATTATCTGAATAACCTTTCCCCTGTCAAGAGAAGGAATCCCGAATTCGTCTTTATCTTTCACCCTGATTATTCTGCCATAGGAATTTTCCATCGGATTGCCCTCGTAAATTCCGGTCAGCACCATCATGTCCGAATCCGAACTGATAAAATTCTCCCTAAAAGATTTAATTGTTTCTTCATCAAGCAGGCCCATATCGCCGGGAAGCACATAAACAATCCCGTCAAATGATTTATTAGCGATCTTTTTTAGAGCAACCTGCACCGCGTGTCCGGTTCCATTCTGTTTTTCCTGGAATGCAAAGCTGGCGTTATCTCTTTTTCCTACAGTCTGCATTACGTCCTCAGCCTTAATTCCAACAACGATAATCATGTTTATTCTTTTGATCCCCTTTACGCATGCATTATAAACCCTCTGTACAGTCGGCACGCCCCATATCCTATGAAGCATCTTTGATTTCTGCGATTTAATTCTTTTTCCGTGACCTGCAGCAAGAATAATGGCTACTTCTTTTGTGTTTGTTGAAAGTTTTGAGGAAAATTGACTGGCAAGTTTATGAATCTTTTTATTCTTGAGGCTACTCATCTCGAATAACTCCCTTCTGTAAAGTGTCATTAATTAGTTAAAAAGTTACAGAAAGGCGTAAATACATACAAGCAAAGGTTTTATTATAATCGACAAAAAGCCTATTTTTGATTGGTTAATTGATAGAAACAAGGACGAACTATGAAAAGATTATTTGCTCTTTCTTTTATAGTATTTATAATTTTTACTACTTCAAACTATGCGCAGAACAAAGGCTTTGGAATAGGTATAATGATCGGACAGCCTACAGGATTTACCGCCAAAAACTGGATGAATGAAAATAATGCACTTGACTTCGCACTGGGTTTTTCATTCGCCAAAAATTATAACGGCATTAATATGCACTCGGATTACCTGTGGCATTCCTATAACGCTATACAATCCACAGAAAAATTTGTGCTTTACTACGGTCCCGGATTATCATTAAGGACAGGAAATAACGGGAATGGGCAATTTGGAATAAGAGGCGAGGTGGGACTTGAGTGGATGTCGCATTCCGCACCAATTGATATTTTCCTAGAGATTGCACCTGTATTTAATTTTATTGCCAGTACTGGTTTTAATATAGATGCAGGCTTTGGGGCAAGGTATTATTTTGAATAGTTCAGAATAATAATTCCGGAGGTTTCAGAAGATAAAAGCGAAACAAGAAAAGCAAATACTATCGATAAAACCACGTGTGTGATAAATCCAATAGTGAAGACTGTCAGGAATAAACCACAAATTCCCATCAGCAAAGCAAATGATAATCCGGGTTGAAATTTTCTCTTTTTTGTCACTAAAAATGACTTCCAGAGTACAAGTACAAGCAAAGCAATAAAGGTAAGCAGCCCCGGAATTCCCGATTCAAAATAAATCTGGAAAAAATCATTATGCCACCCCCCGATTCCTTTATCCCTGAATTGATCAGCATAAGGAAAAATTTCGTGGAAAGTTAAAGGCCCGAATCCAAACACCGGCGTTTTAAAGGCAAGGTCTTCAGCACCTTTAATTATTATATCCCTGTCCGATAGGGTTGTAGGGTTTTTAATCCTGTCTGAAATTTCTCCCTTATTGATATTAAACGAAATAAGACAAATTACCGCCGTTGCCACAATGGTAACTACTGCAGTTCTAATTGTGATTTTTTTAAATATTATAACAATAAGAAATATAACGATCGCAATACCAATTACAGTCCGGCCAAGCGAAGTAATCATTCCACCGAAAATCAATATTACTATAATTGTTCCAATTTGCTTCCCGAACTTGTTTTGAATATCAGAATGGAATGATAATGCAAATGCGAAAGCTACAAGCAGGTAAGAAGAAAAAGTGGTATATGTGGTAAAGGCCTCTGCTCTTTGAACAAGATTTAGATCAAACTTTATTATCCCAGATAACGCAACTGCGGCAGCTGTGCCTATAAAGAAATAAATTATTGTAAGCTTTTTGTTAAGATTAAATATTTTTAGATAAAAGCTCAAGGAGAAGAAAACACAATAAAATAATATTTCCTTATAAAATATTTCAACACTAATCGACCTATCTGTAGAAAAAATAACAGAAAATGCTCTTATCAAACCGAAAGCAATTATAAACCAGGTAAAAATATCAAAGGCTTTTTTCTTATTTTCATTTTTTTCAATAAGCCATAAAATTCCTAATAATCCGGCAAACAGCTGCATAAAAAACAGGGAGGTAACAAAGCTGACAACCAATCCGATCGTTAAATAAAAGGGAATTCTTATATCATATCTTGTCTGAGGCATAAATTTATGGCGGTTTATTATTTCTTCAGGAAGACTTTAATCTCTGAATTGCATTTCGTATAATTTTTTGTACAAGCCTTTATCATCTTTTATTAATTCATCATGTTTACCTATCTGTATTACTTCTCCCCTGTCAAGAACCACGATTCTTGTAGCATTACGGATTGTACTTAACCTGTGTGCTATAACTATAGTTGTTCTGTTTACCATCAGTCTTTCAATTGCTTCCTGCACAAGCAGTTCCGATTCATTATCAAGAGAAGAAGTTGCTTCATCAAAGATCATTATTTCGGGGTTTTTTAACAAAGCGCGAGCGATAGAAATCCTTTGTTTTTGTCCGCCGGAAAGCTTAACTCCTCTTTCACCGATTACTGTATCATAACCATTCGGCATTTCCATAATAAAATTATGAGCATTAGCTGTCCTTGCTGCCTCTTCAATTTTTTCAAAAGGATACTCACCCAATCCGTAGGCAATATTATTCTTTATGGATTCATTGAACAAAAAAGTTTCCTGTGTTACAATTCCCATTAATGTTCGCAAACTTTCAATTTTTACATTTCTTATGTTAATATTATCAATTAATATTTTGCCATCAGTGGGGTCATAAAATCTTGGTATCAGATCTACTAATGTGGATTTACCTCCTCCGCTTGGTCCAACCAGCGCAACAATTTCGCCCCGCTTAACGGAAAAGTTTACATTATTCAGCACAAGGTCAGGCGAATCTTCATAGTGAAATGAAACATTATCAAGAGCCAAAGAATCCTCAAATTTACCAATATCGACTGCATCCTCAGCATCAATAATATTTGGATCTGTATCAATAATTTCAAAAACTCTGTCTCCTGCGGCACTTGATTCCTGTATCCTATTATTAACACTGCTGAGTTCCTTTATCGGAGGCATTAACTGGAAAATTGCGAAAAGGAATCCCATAAATTCACTGGCGCTTAAAGCCTGATCTTTCAGTACAAGCACTCCTCCAAAATAGATTATTATTACCCCTACTGCCGTGCTAAGAACCTCCGTAATAGGCGATGAAGCATTTCTTGTTCGAACAATTCTAAGCATAAGCCTGAAAAAATATTTTGTTTCATCCATAAACTTTTTGTTTTCATATTTTTCCATGCTGAAGGCTTTAACTATTTTAACTCCCGATATCGTCTCTTGCAGGATGCTCGTAATGTCTGCCATTTTTGCCTGGATTAAATAGCTTTGCCTGCGAAGTTTCAATCCGATCCATGTTATTATAAACACAGAGACAGGTAAAATTACCAGAGCCAGTAAAGTCAGTTTCCAGCTAATGCTGATAGCGATGCCAAGGAAAACAATTATAGAAAGCGGTTCACGAATCATATTCAGAAATGCAGTTGAAATACTTGACTGTATAATATTAACGTCATTAGTAATTCTTGAAATAAGATTTCCTACTCTTTCCTTTTTGAAATAACTCATAGGCAGCTTATGAAGATGTTTATAAGCAGCATCTCTCATATCTTTCATTGTACCTTGCTCAACAGTTGCTAAGAAGTACGCTTGCAGATATCCAAAAATATTTTTTAACAGGAAAGCAACGAAAACCAGTATACAAATTTTTATAAGTGCATCAATTTTGTCACCGCTTAAAATAATTTCGTTAAATTTTTGAGAGATTTCATTGCCTAATTGTATCACCCAGTCCGGGAGGATACTAGAAACGGGATTGGCAGTAGTGTGTTGAACAACAACTTTTTTAGACTGTTGAAAAAGAGTATCAAGTAATGGAATAGTAAGATATACCGAGACTCCATTCAAAATAGCATACAGAATAGTGCAAAAAACGGAAACTACAAGATGCTTCCAGTAAGGTTTAACATAACTTAATATTCTTAGATAAGTTTTCACTATGCTTTCAAGTCCGGTAATTCGGGAATACTTCTAAGTCCGCAGCCGTTTTTCAGTTTAATGACATCATATACTTTCAGAGTACGATAATTAAATATCGTTATTGAAGATTTTTTTTCAAAACCGTTATCAAATATCAGAAAATCATTTCTAATAAAGAAATTCTTAACGCCGTTTCCTTTCCATTCCTCAACAATTTTTTTCTGCTGGATATCATAGATATACAGGCTTGAAGTTGCCGGTTCTTTTGAACTGAGCGTTTTATTACTTACTCTTATATCGATCGTTGAAAAGATCAAATAATTTTCATCATATGACCAGGAAAATTCATTTAGCTGCTGGCTGTTAGACGTTATAAAATTAGCACTATCCGTTTTATCATCTACAAGATAAACACTGGTCGAATCGGCGGATTGATTTACGAGTTTATATTTTCCATCGGGGGAATAATAATTTAGTTTATTGTGAGGAGGTCTTGGATAACGGTTTTTTGTCAGGTCATAAGTTTGAATTTCATTAAGCAATTCTTTGCCAAACAGATTATAAATGTAAGTTTGCTGATTTATGTAGGTGGGAACAATTTTATCAGACCTATTTACTATCACCTTAAAGTTGCTATTACTATCCCACTGTGTAAAGACCTGTACTCCGTTTCCAAGGCTTTTTATAAATTTTACTTTATAAGTCGAAATATCAATAAGATAAAGCCTGACTTTTGTAATATAGGGGAGGAAACTTCTTTTGCCAAGATGTCCGGCCGTCAAGAAAAAAGCCGATTTTCGGTCAGGTGAATATGAAAGTTCGACAACCTGCTCATTATAATTAGACCAGAACTCCTTTCGTTTTTTTTTAATTACATCAAACTTATATATTCCCGCCTTGTGAACAATAACACCAACAAACAGAAAGCTGTCAAATTTTTCCTGTTTAATAATCTTTTTATCTTTTTTCACCTGAACCAATTCGGGCGGTTTCTGTTGCTTATTCCCACAGCCAACGATCAAGACAAGAAAAAATAATAATAAAGGCGTTTTAAGCATGTGGAACACTTCCAACTGTTAAAAACAAATTCAATATGAAAGTAACCAATTTCATGAAAAGTCCCCACAATGGACTGTAAATCAGAATAAGCAATGCTATTGTTCCATAAAACCCGAGATTCAGCAAGGCTGCAGTCAAATGATTGGGATAAAGATCATATAAAATGTGGCAACCATCCAGAGGCGGCAGCGGAATAAGATTAAACAGGAAAAGAAAAATGTTAAAAAATACTCCATACCACATAATGTTCAGCCAGAAAGGTGAAGAGACATCAGCGGCATTATACATAAATAAGAAAACCACAAAAAAGAGAATTGCCAGTATGAAATTGGATAAAGGTCCGGCAAAAGAAACAACAGCATCATCCCGAAACTCATTCCTTAAGTTATTACGATTCACAGGAACCGGTTTGGCCCATCCTATCAATGCAAAACCGGATGCAAAAGATGCAATAGGCATTAATATTGTACCGATAAGGTCAGCATGTTTGAAAGGATTTAATGTAAGCCTTCCTTCATTTTTGGCAGTATTATCTCCTAACTTTGAAGCAGTAAAAGCATGAGCAAATTCGTGAATCGCCAGCGATATAAAAAATATCGGCAAAAAGGTCAAAAACGAAATTAGTTTTTCACTAACCTGTATATGGGGCATTGTTATCCTCGCGGGTGAAATTCCTTATGAACCTGTTTAATATAGTCTCTGTCAATGTGAGTGTAAATCTGTGTTGTTGAAATATCAGCGTGACCAAGCATTTCCTGAACTGCCCTTAAATCAGCCCCTCCCTCCAGCAAATGAGTTGCGAAGGAATGCCTGAACGTGTGGGGATGAATTTCTTTTTCCAGACCGGTTTCCTTAACATATCTATCAACAATTTTCCAGACCCCCATCCGTGAAAGTTTTGTCCCCCTGTTATTCAGGAATAAATAATTCTCACTTTTGGTTTTTTTCATCAACAATACCCGGCTTTCCTTCAGATATTTATTTGTCCACATAATTGCACTTCTGCCAATCGGGATTATCCTTTCTTTAGAACCTTTTCCAAAAACTCTTATTACTTCATCATCAAAAAAAAGATCTGATATTTTTATATTTATTAGTTCCGAAACTCTTGTTCCGCAAGCGTAAAGCAATTCAAGCACAGCTTTATCTCTCAGACCAAGCTTGTTGTCAGTATCCGGTTTTGAAAGGATTAAATCAATTTCCCGAACAGATAAAACAGGGGGGAGATTCTTAGCTAGCTTTGGAGAGGAAATTTTTCCTATAGGATTTTCAGTTATATACTTGCTTAGGAACAAATAATTAAAAAATCCTTTTATTGAAGAATAGTAACGTGCCGCCGATCTTCCTGAAAGTCCAAGCTCTTTTAATGATTTAAAAAAATCAGCTATGTGGTTTTGTTTTATGATGGAAGGATCATCAATTTTCCTGGATTCAACAAATTGTAGAAATGAATTAATATCATTTCCGTATGAGGCTACAGTATTATCAGAAAGATTCTTTTCCAGCTTTAATATGGACAAATATTCCTTTAAAAAAATGTTCAATCTTTTGCTACTATCAGGCATTTATCATTCTATCTAACATTTAATATCTGCAACATCATAACTCATAACATCCATCCTAATTTCCTTTTTCCATTTCATCCTGCTTTGGATATCGGATTCTCCTGTGATGCTGACCAAGCAATATCCCTGTAAAAGCCTCTTTGATTTTACTGATGTCACTAAATGTTATAGGCGAATCATCAAGCTGGCTATCATCAACGCGGGATTTGATGATCTTACTTATAAGATTTTCAACTTTGCCTGCGTCCGGTTCATCGATTGACCTGACGGCCGATTCACAACCGTCTGCCAGCATAATTATTGCAGTTTCCTTTGTGTTTGGTTTAGGACCCGGATATTTATAGTCTTCAATATTTACTTTCTCTTCGCCGTAAAGCTTTTTTGCTTTCTCATAAAAGAACGACATCACCATGGTACCATGATGCATCGGAATAAAGTCAATTATTTCCTTAGGAATGTCATATTCTTTTGCCAGATTAATTCCTTCCTGGACGTGTTTTGAAATAATACTTACACTCTCTTCAGGTGAAAGATTTTCGTGCACATTTTGACTATCAAGCTGGTTTTCAACAAAATTATGCGGAGAAATAGTTTTGCCGATATCATGGTAATATGCCCCTACACGTGCCATCAATGGATTTGCACCAACTTTTTCGGCTGCAGCCTCCGCTAATGTTCCCATCGTCATTGAATGATTAAATGTGCCAGGAGCTTTTCTCGCAAGATCTTTCAGCAATGGTCTGTCAAAATTTGATAATTCAAGAAGAGTAAGGTCAGTAGTAATTTTAAAGATCCTTTCAAAAAATATAAGCAGTCCGTATGTAAGAACCGGACTTATTAAGGCGTTGGTTCCTGCAAATGCGTATTCCATAAAAATATTTTCAGCCGGAGCAAACCGTTCAAGGCCGAAAGCAGTAATTGCTACAACATACCCAAGCAAAATAAAAAGAAAAGACCTGAATATCTGAGAACGGTTTTTTATGTCCCTTACAGTATAAACTGAAAGAGCCCCTGCAAACAAATTCGTCGCCATAAAGGAATAATCATTACCCCGAATTGCACCGGTTATCAAAGTTAATATTACAGTAGTATAAAAGCCCACCCTGGAATCAAAAATTATAGTAAGCAGCATCGCAGATACAGGAATAAAAATAAAAAACTGTATAGGGGCATCAACGGAGATTTGATTTATAAGGAAAGCTACAAAAGAAAGAAATACAAAATTTATTACGAGGAGGAAAATCTTCATATTATCGTAAAATATTTTCTTTCTAAAAAGGTATAGGTAAATTGTCAACAAAGAGAGAAGAAATGCAATATGAAGACCTTTGCCCAGCATTTGTAAAAGATCACTGTCATAACTAATTTCCTCTCCCTTCGCCTCCTTGTAGGAATCTATTTTCAATTTAGTTTCTTTAGTGATTCTTTCATGTTTGCCCACAATCCTTTCATTTTCATTTACAATCCCGCTATATTTTGAAACATTACTTTTCGCCTGAGCAATTTCTTCTTTTGTAAAAATAGGATTATAAACAAGAGCCGGAATTATAAAATTGTCAGCATATTCTTCTGCTGCAGATCTAATTTCAGAGGGAAAATTATTTTCCCCGATCAGCTTGTTTAGTTCATTTTCTGCTTGTTGTACTGTTAAATATTTTCCGACATTATCAATACGATCATAATTTCCTGTCCTGATAGCTATGCTGTCGTTCCTGGCTATGTTATTCGGTATTGATATTATTTCCTTTCTATATAAACTATTAAGGTCCCGTTCTATATCACCTAAAAATTTATTTAAGGAAATTCGCTGGGAACCGGAAATTAAATATTCTTTCCTGAATAAGTTTTTAATAATGTTAAAGGATTCCTCGCTTAAAAATGTAGGATTTTGATCAGCGCTGGTATCGGTTGCATTATTCCCACTTGTTATTTTCTCCAGATATGCATTATAAATTTTTAACGAATCCAATGAATTAGCAGCAGCATCCGGGTTTTTTACGAAGACAGGATAAACGCTTGCAACGGCCGCATTAACCTCATTTTGATAAATTTTAGGGTCTTTTATAATGGGAAAGCTGAAAGGAGCAATCAGGTCCTCGTGCGTCCATACTGATCCTACGGTTATCTCCGATTCAATCGATTCACCCCGAGGAAACATAAATGTGATAAACACTACAGTAGCAAGGCCTATCAGAATTTTAATCAATATCCCGCTTTTTTTAATTTCTTCCTGCTGTTTGGGCATACCAATACTTATTAATGTTGGTACCTAAGTTAAGAAAAAATAGCGGTTTGTTACAGTAAGAAATGCCTCGAAAACCTCTTCAATTCCTCATTTTATCACAGTCTTCCAGCCGGCTTCTGAAAGATTTCTGTAAATAATAAAGATACAAACAATGGCAATGCCAACGCAAATTAAAGTAGTTTTAATATCACCGAAGATAAAACTTCCGCTTCCGAAAAGCATTGAGTAGACGAGCATCACACCCATTATCCAGTTAACAAACATAGCAAAGAAACCGGTATCACTTTTGACGTCCGGAATCTGTGAAGATACCTTTTTCCAGAGAACTCCGCCAGGATGTATTTTTTTGTAGAATGTGAAAAGTACTTCATTATCTGTCGGACGGGTAAGATAAGTAACTGTTACCCAAACTATTGTTGTTGCACCTACCAAATAAAAAAGTGTGTGAGGAAATTCAACCCCGTAATACCTGATGACGGGAAAAACAACAAAAGGAGTAATCATAGCTGAAATTTCTGACCAGGCATTTATTCTCCACCAGAACCATCGCAGGATTAAAACGAGCCCGACACCGGCGCCACATTCGAGAATAAACTCCCAAGCTCCGGAAATCCTAGTGATGAAAAGTGTAACAAAAACCGAAACAATCATAAGCAATATTGTTACTGCCCTTGAGACTTTAACATAATAACGCTCGTCTTTATTTTTTTTAACAAAGCGTTTATAAAAATCATTTATTATATAAGATGTCCCCCAGTTAAGCTGTGTTGCAATTGTGCTCATATAAGCCGCAAAGAATGCAGCTACGAGCAGTCCTTTCAATCCTACAGGAAGAAAATCCCTCATAGCATAAATGTAACCAAGCCCTTTATCAGCCGGGCCTAAATGCGGATAGAGAACAAGTGTTGAAAGTCCAACCAGTATCCATGGCCACGGACGAATTGCATAATGCGCAATCTGGAAAAACAAGGTTGCAAACAAGGAGTTTTTTTCATCTTTCGCCGACATCATTCTTTGGGCAATGTAACCGCCACCACCCGGTTCAGCACCAGGGTACCACGATGCCCACCAGATAATTCCAACATAAGCAAGAAAAGATGCAACTGTTAAAGCAAACGCTCCCCCCATTGATGTAGCACTTGTAACCCTGGGAAAGAACTCAAAAGTAAAAGCCGGCAGTTTAGAATGCAGTCCTGCAATACCACCAATCTGTGCTGAACCTACCACCACAACCGCCAAAATTATACTTCCAGCCATTGCGATAATAAACTGAAAAGCATCGGTAACCACTACCCCCCATAAACCTGATAGCGCTGAATAAATCGCGACAACAAACATACACCCCAGAACATAAAAAAGAACCTGTGACTGAGGAACCCCAAACATTCCAATGAGAATTGAAGCCATAGCTTTATTGACCCAGCCCATAATAATCAGATTCATAAAAAGCCCCAAATACAAAGCTCTGAATCCTCTTAAAAATCTTGCTGGTTTGCCTGAATAGCGGATTTCTGCAAATTCTACCTCCGTCATAATACCTGCCCGTCGCCAGAGTTTCGCAAAAAAGAAAACAGTTAACAGCCCGCCAAAAGCAAAATTCCACCAGAGCCAGTTTCCTGCTATTCCATTTTTTGCTACGAGTTCAGTGACTGCAAGGGGTGTATCAGCAGCAAAAGTTGTTGCAACCATTGAAAGTCCTGCGAGATACCACGGAAGGTTTCTTCCTGAAAGAAAAAATTCATCAGTGTTTTTGCTTGCGCGTTTTGAATAGTATAGTGCAATACCTATCGAAAAGATAAAATAAGCAAGAATTATAGCGTAATCGATTAAATGCATAGCAGAATCTTTAAATCATAATAAATTATTTTAACCTTGGTAAAGATAAACTCAGATGACTTATTTATTTTTTTTATCATCAAGGTCCAGATGGAACTTGTGCAAAAACCTGTGAAATATAGGAGCAAATATGACGCCTGCAATAACAAGAAATACGATTCCCGAAAATAGTGCATAAAACGAGGCAAATATTTTACCGGCTTCAGTTTTCAGCTCATTGACAGGACCCATTCCCCCAAGTATCATTGAGCCATTAAGTAAGGAATCAATAAAACTAAGTCCTTCGAAAAAATGATAACCAATTACTCCTATTCCAAGTGAAATTAAAACAATTAAAAATGCTATTAAAAAATGCCTTAGAAGTCTTTTATAGTAAAGTTTTCTTGGTAATAAGGCTTTGCTGCGATGTTCGTACATAAAGTTAATAATTCGGAAAGGATTAAATGTTTTTATTTCCGGGAAAAAACTTCCGAACCGTAATAATAATCATTTCTTTTCTTTCCGGGGATTACTTTTATCAGGTTTGCCATTTTTTGCTTGTCCGCTGCTTCGGTCAAGCTGAATAAATTTGGCATTGGGGGAGATTTTCTCAAGGCTATCGGGCCTGGAAACAAATTCCCAGTCTGTAGATTTTAATTTCAGAAGTAATTCTTCGTGAAATGAAAGAGTGAGTTGATCCATTCAATCGCCCGATAACTTCAATTAATAAATTGAACCGACGCAATCTAATAATTTTTTTAACAGAGACAAAATTTTCGGAAAGAATTTTTAAAATTTATTTTTGTGTCGACCTTTTTTTTCTATTCAGCTTGTCACCTAAGCAGAATAAGAATTTATTTTCTGAAATATCTCAAGTAAAGAGTTCTATTACATAAACTACAGTAAGGTGAAGAGAAGGTTGGTCTTACATTAAAAGATTTTAAGTGTTATATCTTATTCATAATGATTGGAAGGTAAATTTTTCATTTACGGGAAAATTTTTTTTATATCTAATCCAGATTAAGAAGAAAACAAGTAATATTAACCTAATCATCATTATCGAGAGCTTTCTTTATCTTAAATATTAGTATATCTAATCTTTACAGCATTCAATACGCCCGCTTTTTGCTTTTTCCAGTGATTCTTGTCCTTCTCGGAAAGAGAGATATGCAATTCCTAGCGATCCTATTGTATCTATATATAGTATATGAAATAAATGGTATAACAGGCTGGCTGCCAGAAGTATTATGGATAGCTGCAAACAGGTTTTGGTGCATTTTGCATCTGCTATTATTGCATCTGATTTAAGTTCGCCTCCGACCTTCATTTTAGCATTCATTAAAAAATACATAGTAAGGATTGAAACAACGGAAATTACCATCCCAGGGAATGTGGTTGAAGGATTAACCTTTTCAATTACATTAACAATTGCGCCCAGGAATAATCCCGCTGCAAGAAGATAAAAACTAAATCCTGTAATTTTCAGCGCCTGTTTTTCAAAATTGTCCCTGTCCGTTTCAAAATTGCTTCTCATTCTGATTAACATATGGGCAATTCCAACTCCGGAAATAACCTCCACAAAACTATCTATTCCGAAACCCAGCAGTGTAAGCGAGTTATCTCCAGCCCCAAAAAACACTGAGATTCCACCTTCAAAAAGATTATAAATAATTGTTATCAGACTCAGGATGAAGGCAGTTTTTAATAGTTGATCTTTTTTCCCTAGCATAATAAAATTCCTATTTAATAATTAATCTAGCAACTCTGCCATATGAACCGGCAAGCCAGATTGTAAAATCCTTATCTGAGACACTAATACAATGAAATCCTGTTTTTTCCGCAAGTTGCCAATTTTTAAGATCATTCGTATAAAATGTCCCTGCGGGACCGGTTGATATAAAATATGTTCTATTATCTATCTTTATTGATTTAACTGAAGATTGATAGGGGAGATATCCTGATGAATTTAATTTCCAGGTTTTGCCTCCATCAACTGAAAAAGCAGATGTGCTGTCTTTATCATTGTCCTTTAAATAATTACCACCGACTATTAGACCGGTATTTTTATTTGAAAAATGAATTGAAAATATTCCCGTTGATGGCTGGCCTTGCAGAATTGGAGTTTTATAAATCTGCCAGGTAAGTCCTTTATCCGTAGTCTTTAGAATTCTAGCTTTTGTTCCACCGGTCGCTATCCAGGCTTCATTATTTCCTATAACAGAAATACAGGTCCCACTTGCGGCAAATTGAGCTTCTCCGGCAAAAGCGTCCGGTATATTTTTTCTAATAGCCTCACGCCAGTTACTTCCGCCATCAGTTGTTAATAAAATATTAAACTTTCCGTTGACCGGATCACCTATTGCTATACCGTGTCTTTTAGTCCAGAATTCAATTGTATCAAGAAATCCATCGTGATAGAAATTTTGATATACAATCCTCCAGGTTTTACCATTGTCATCACTTTTATATATCCTGGAATTTTCTCCGGTACCAGAACTCATCAAAACTATTACACCGGGCGAAATAATCTCAATATCCCTGAAGTCAAGACTATCACTTTCTGGTACTTTTACTTTTCGCCAATTTTTTCCACCATCCCGAGTTACATATACTGATCCTTTGCTTCCACTTACCCAGACAGTGTTTTTATCTACAGCGCATATTCCTCTAAAGGATGCCAGTGAATCCAGACTTTTATAGTCGTTTAATTCAAATTTTAATTCCTTTGTCTGTGGAAATAAGACAATCGTGAAAACAAGAAATGATAAAAATAAAATTTTCCTCATAACAGCTTTATTCGCTTTGAACTTTATTATTAAACCTACTCAGAAGTGTACCCACAAAAAGTGTTGCGATAACACCGATAAGGGTAAACCATGTCCATGCTACAATTTTCAAAGAAATAACAACAATCATTGTCAGGATACCAACTGTAAATCCCGAAAGTGCCTCTTTCTCTTTTGCTTTTTTATTTAGAACACCAAGCAAAAAAGTACCCAGCAGCCCACCATAAGTAAATGAAGCAATACTCAGCGCCAGCTCCACAACCGCTCTTGATGTATTCATAAAAAACAGAGCAGCAAAAATCAGCATCACAGCCCATAATACCGTAAAAACGCGGGAGACCTTTAATTTCTTTGCCTCATCAATATCCTTTCCTAAAAAAGGTATATACAAATCGTGAACTGTTGATGAAGCCAGTGAACTCATCGATCCAGCCAGAGTTGACATTGCCGCAGCAAAAAGCCCGGCTATTATTATTCCCGTAACTCCTGCAGGCAGAATATTAATTATAAACATAGGAAATATTTCGTCTGACTTTGCGTTAATAGTCCCGTAATAGGCGTACAGCATAACTCCCAGCACTAAAAAAACAGCAAATTGAATTATTACAATTACTCCGCTTCCGATTACCGCTTTTTGACTATCCTTCATATTTCTTGTTGAAAGCAATCTTTGCACAATTAATTGATCGGTTCCATGAGAAGCCATTGATAAAAAAGCGCCCCCCACTAATCCGCCTATTAAAGTGTAAGGCTGGCTGAAAAAACCGGCAATCCCTTTATTAAATCCCAAATTTATAATATTAAATTTATTTCCAGTGGATGCTGCATTTACAACCGTTTTCCAGCCATCAGGCAATAGATGAAGAATAAATATTCCGGCCAGAATTGCACCGCCTAGATAAATAAACATTTGCACAACATCCACCCAGATAATCCCTTTCATTCCGCCAGTATAGGTGTAAATAAATGAAACCATTGCTATAATAATTATTGCCACTGGATAATTAATATCCAGCATTAATTTTAGTGGAATAGCTGTTGCAAAAAGCCTTACGC
Source organism: uncultured Ignavibacteriaceae bacterium (assembly GCA_964412105.1). Classification (GTDB taxonomy): domain Bacteria; phylum Bacteroidota; class Ignavibacteria; order Ignavibacteriales; family Ignavibacteriaceae; genus JAKAGZ01. The sequence goes on from CAYPNM010000026.1 coordinate 29,942, forward strand.
CATCAGCGGCTGTGCGGGTAAAGAGAAAAACAATAGATGCATAAGAACGCGTTTTTCCGCCAAACCTTTTTTCAAGAAACGTGTAGGCGGTTTTTAATTCACCTTTATCATAAGCAGGCAGAAAAAGATAGGCTACCGCAATTCTTCCGAAAAGATATCCGACAGCAACCTGCAGAAAGTTCAGGTTTGCGATATAAGCAAGCCCGGGAATGGAAATAAAAGTCAGTGTACTGGTTTCTGCGGCAACTATTGAGAAACAGACCGCCCACCATGGTACCGATCTAGAGCCTGCAAAATAATCTTTAACGGTCTTTTGCTTTCCGCCAGAAATTATTCCAAAGGCAGCAACACCGATTAAATAAACAATTATAATTATATAATCGAGTGTTCTTCCTTGCAATATTTGACCCTATGCTTTTGTTAATTCTGCAAAAGCCTCATCCACGGTTTTACAGACGGGCAGGACTCTTTCGAGTTGTGTAATTCTTATGAGTGAATAAACTTTTTCGGAAGGGGCAGCAATTCTTAATTCGCCCCCCATTGAATTTAAAATTCTATTAGCTACCAGAAGTGCACTTAACCCTGAGCTATCACAGGACTCAACCTCGCTTAAATCAACAACCAGTTTTGAAGCTCCTTCGACTTTAAGAAGCATTGTGAACTCACCTTTAACCAGCCCCGATATGCTGGTATCAAGCCTGCTTTCATTCAATTTAAATATTGTAATGTCGTCAATTTTCTTTATTTCAAAATTCATATTTATTCCTAAAACATCTGCAGGCAATTTATGAAATTTTTGTAAGAAAACTCCGAGTTTTCCTCATTGTCATCAATCTGAATGTTATAATATTTATCGGAATTTTGCTTCTTAAAACCTATAACCAAAGATGAATCAACCAGATTTGCAGCAAAACTGCAAAAAAGGTTATCTCCGCGATTCAGGTCAATGACCACATCAAATTCTTTTTCTGACAATTGTTTCGCTAACTTTTTTGAAGGTAGGTTTATTTTTGAGTAATCGATCAGGCCGTATGGAATATATTCCTGCAAATGCACCTGTTGAAGATCAGTTACCCTGAAATCGAAATTTAATGTAGTTAGCCTTTTATGATTTTCTTTTAAAAATTTTAATACTTGTTTGCTTTTCTGAAAATCATCTTCCGGTTCAGGCATAACAATAAAAAAACTATTGCTTTTCTTAAGAAAATCCGCAAAAGTCCTGTTGGATAGGGATTTAGCCTTCAACTTTTTATTTACCACATAATTTGCGATTAAATTCCTGAAATATGATATCATTTTGTCTCTGATTTAATGAGTTTCACAAATTCATCATCCTTAATAACCTTTACTCCAAGCTTTTCAGCTTTTGAGAGCTTGGAACCGGCATTTTCTCCACAGACAAGAAAATCCGTTTTACTACTGACACTTGATGTAACCTTGCCTCCAAGATTAGTAATTATTTCAGAGGCTTCCTCTCTTGAATAATTAGCGAGCGTTCCGGTAATCACAAAAGTCTTATCTGTAAAGATAGTGTTTTTTATTTTCTTCTTTTCCAGCGAGAACCTTAATCCATGTCTCCTAAGACGGTCTATAACTTTGAGATTGGATTTATTTGAAAAAAACTCACGAACACTTTTGCTTATGCTTTCGCCTATCTCGTGAATCCCCGATATTTCGTCTTCGTCGGCTGTTATAAGCTTATCAATTGAACCGAAATTCTCGGCCAGTTTTTTAGCCGCGCCGGATCCAACATATCTAATACCTATAGCAAATAATACTTTATCAAAAGTTTTCTTTTTACTTTCTTCAATTGCTTCTAATAGATTATCTACGCTTTTTTCCCCCAATCTCTCTATTGAGATTAATTCCTTTCTTCTATCCCTTAAATCATAGATATCATCGTAATTTTTTAAAAACTTTCTATCAACAAAAAGATCTATTAATGCTTCGCCAAGTCCTTCAATATCCATTGCCCCTCTCGAAGCAAAGTGCTCAAGTTTGCCTTTTATTTGAGCGGGACACTCAATATTCTGACAATAGTAAGCAACTTCTCCCTCCGGTTTAAATAAAGGAGTTTTACAAACCGGGCATTTATGGGGTGGCTTTGTTGGCTTAACATTCTTTTTCCTTTCAGATAGAACGATTGAAACGACCTTGGGAATGACATCTCCCCCTTTTTCTATTACAACTTTATCTCCTTCCCGAATGTCCTTTCTTTTTATTTCATCAAAGTTATGAAGCGTAGCTCTGCTTATTGTCGAACCTGCCAGGAAAACCGGCTCAAGTTCCGCAACAGGAGTAACCGTACCTGTTCTTCCAACCTGCCAGCTGATTTTATTGATGTACGTAAATTCCTGTTTGGCTTTAAATTTAAATGCTACGGCCCATCTTGGTGATTTAGCAATACTCCCCAGGATTTTTTGCTGTTTTAATGAATTAACTTTTATAACAGCTCCATCTATTTCATAAGGCAGTGAATTTCTCCTCTTCTCAAGTTCGTGACATTCCTTCAACACTTCCTGAATATTTTTGCAAAGCTTGTGTTCCGGATTCACATTAAAGCCCAGTTTTTTTAAAAACTGGAGATTTTCGTATTGCGAATTGAATTCTTCCTGCATACCTATAAGAGTGTAAACGAAAAGGTTTAACGGTCTTTTCGCAACAACTTTTGGATCCTGCATCTTCAGAGTTCCGGCAGATGAATTTCTCGGATTAGCAAAAAGTTTCTCGCCGTTTTCTTCTCTTTCCTTATTAAGTTTAATAAAGTCTTCAATTTTCATAAAGACTTCCCCTCTAACCTCTATATTATCAAGCTTATAAGGTATTGAATCAACTTTCTTAAGTTTTAACGGTACAGTTCTTATTGTTTTAATATTAGTAGTTATTTCCTCTCCAACAGTTCCATCACCTCTCGTTGCTGCTGTTTTTAAATATCCGTTTACATAATTGATGCTTACGGATGCACCGTCCATTTTCATTTCAACTACGTACTCAACTTTTTCATTTGCCGGTAACGCTTCCCCTACTCTTCTGTCAAAATCAAAAAGCTCTTCCTCATTATAAGTATTCGCAAGACTGAGCATTGGAACCTGATGGGTGACAGGCTTGAAATCTTTTGTAAGATCTTTTCCTACACGCTGCGTGGGCGAATCAGGAGTAATTAACTCAGGATTTTCAGACTCAAGCTTTTCAAGCTTTTTAATTAGTTTATCATATTCATAATCACTAATAGAAGGTTCGGCAAGAATAAAATATCTGTGGTCATGTTCCCTTATTATATCCCTGAGCTCTTCTATTTTTTTCTTATTATTTAAAGGCATTTATTGCTGGTCTGGGTTTGAAGGCGGTTTAAGATATTTTAGTCCGTTCTTATCAATATATACATACTTAACTTCTTTCTTTTTACCTGCGAGAGGCAAACTTTTATTATCCAGTTTCAATCGGGTATCTCCGCTATTACCAATTGTCATTCTAAATCCTGTTGCAGCTTTCAAAGTTCTTTTTGAATAAGGATAAAGCACAAAATCGAGAATCTCGCTATTGTCCACTCTAATATAGAACCAGGCAGAATCAACGGCCTGAATTTCCAAAGTCAGACTATCAACAGTTGTTTTCTCATCAGGGAAATTGACATTACCTTCATTAATATACCTCTGCATATTTTCCTTCCTTATTTCATCGTATGGCTTTTCAGCAACAACAATGTTAGGACTTGATTTAAGAAACAGAAAATAAATGATAATAAAAAGAACAACTACTATAAACGCTATAGTCGCACCTAGCAATATTTTATTGCCAAGCAGCATTTCAAGAAAATTAGCCGGTTCAGGTTTTTGTATTTCTTGAAAACTGTCATCATGAGTTTTATGTGACGCAGTAGAAACGTGCTTAACTTTTACATTTTTATCCGGAGGAGCTGATTTTTGCAATTCTGAATCTTCTTCCTGATTACTCCTCTCCTCCTCCACTGTCTTACCCTTTTTTGCGGATTCATATTTTGCTATTATTTCATCTTCATCGAGATCGATAATTTTGGCATATTGTTTAATAAAGGCCTTAACATAAAGTTCGGGGAGAAAATCAAATTCTCCACGATCAATAGCTTCAATATATTTAAGGTCAATGCGAGATTTCTGGGCAATTTGTTGAAGTGTAACTCCGCTTTTTTCCCGCGCACTTCTTAATTCTTCTGAAAATTCATCTAGCATAACGAACCAAAATCCTCAATATTAACTATATATAACCTGCCGATTTTAGTTTGAACAATTATTCGACTTTAATCAGCTTTGCCGCAAAGGCCCCATCCATTTGGTGAAGATGGGGAAAAGTCTGAATGCAACCTTTTTCATCAACAATTTCTTTTGGAAATTTTTCAGTAGCTTTCTCAAAAACATAATTCGGATGTTCATTTAAAAACTTATCTACGATCTCACAATTTTCTTCAGGTTCAATTGAACAAGTACTATAAACCAGCACGCCGCCCTTCTTCACCAAAGTCGATGCTTTACACAAAAGATTATACTGTATCTCCGTCATATTTCTTATATCAAGAAGATCCCGTTTCCATTTTATATCAGGTTTTTTAGAAAGAGTTCCAGTTCCTGAACAGGGAACATCTGCAAGTACTCTATCAAACGGTTGTCCCTCATAATCCAAGGCATCGCTTTCTACCATTTTAATAGATTTAAAACCGAGTCTGTCTATATTTTTACTGAAAATTTTCAATCTGCTTGCAAATCTGTCGATAGCGACAATTTCACCTTTATCCATCATGACCCCTGCAAGGTAGGCCGTTTTTCCACCGGGTGCAGCACAGAGATCAAGTACTCTCATACCGGGAGAAACATCAAGTAAACTGCAGGCCAGCCCTGCACTTTCATCCTGTACATTAAAATATCCTTTGCTATAATATTCCCAGGCTGTAATATTGGTAAGATTCTGAAGCTGGAAAAACTCAGGCAAATATTTTCCCTGACTGAATTTGAGGTTAACTGCATTTAGTAAATCTTTAAATTCATCAGGATTTGTTCTGAGTGAATTTATCCTCAAAGTGAGATACGGTTTTTCATTATTTGCTGCGAGCAGCTTCTCAGTTTGTTCTCTTCCGAATCTTTTTAGATACCTTTTTACCATCCAGAGAGGGTGAGAATAATAAGCTGTTATATAACCGGGAAGATCCGCTTCGGGATCCGGATATCTAATAGAGTTTTTGCTCCGGATAATGTTTCTTAAAACTGCATTTGTTAAATCAGCAGGTTTTTGTCCCTGTAATTTTTTAACAAACTCAACAGCTTCATTTACAGCGGCATAATCAGGGACACGATCAAGAAACAAAATTTGGTAAAGAGCAACGCGGAGACCGTTTTTCAAATTAGGAATAGCTTTTGAGAACTGTCCTTTATAAAAACCATTTAATACCCAGTCCAGCCGGCCGCCCCAACGAACGACACCATGAACAATTTCATACAGTAATGCCTTGTCGGGCCCGCTTAACTCAGAATTCCTTAACTGATTATCAAGCAATTTTTCAAGATAAGCGTCTGTTCTTTCAACTTTATTTAGAATGCTTACTGCAAGTCCTCTTACACCTTCATACAGGTCTTTAACTTTATGTTCTTCAAACGGGAATGTCTCCACGATTAAAATCCTTTTTTCCTTCTTAATGCTTTTGTCATCTTAAAAATTTTTCTGAACAAATCTCTGTCGGCATCAGACATATCAATATTTCTTCTATTCAGCACACTGGCAGCTGTTTGAATGCTTTTTCCAACATCGTAAGTAACGAATCCTTCATTGCCTCCCCAGCTGAAAGATGGAATTTCCTTTGGTGGAAAACCGGAACCAAAAATATTACAGGAAAATCCCACAATTGTCCCGGTATTAAACATTGTGTTGATTGCTGATTTCGAATGATCTGCCATTATAAGCCCGAGAAATTGTTTACCTGTATCAATCTGTTTTCCATTCACAAAAACTTTTATCGTGCTGTAATTATTTTTGAGATCACTGTTGTTTGTATCGGCACCAAGATTCACCCAGCTGCCTATAAAAGCGTGACCTATAAATCCAGCGTGCTGTTTATTGCTGTATGGCAGCATTATAATATCTTCTACTTCACCGCCGACTTTGCAAACTTTTCCTATGCTGACATTCTCGTAAACTGTAGCGCCGATTTTAAGCTTCGTATTTTTTCCAATATAAGCGGGACCAATAATTGTAACATTGGGATATAGGAAAGCTTCATCATCTATATATACCGGGCCTTCTGTCGCATCAACGACACAACCTGGTTTTATTTCAACTCCGCTGCCTATAAATATCTGCCTCTTATTTATTAAATGAACGCCTTCGTGTATTTTCTTTTTTGTTCCTTTTTTGACAGTCCTGCCTTTGCCGGTCAGATAATTAAAGTCTCTTTTTATTTCCCTGCCATTTGCATAAATAAGATCCCAGATAAAGTTCGCAAACTCAGGATTCACCTGTTGAACCGGCAGTTCATGAAAATTCTCTGTTCCAAAAAATTCAGGTATATTTTTACTGAATTCTTTTAATTTCGTACCTGAAAGTTTTATCGCTGCTATTGTATCCCCACATAAAAACATTTTATCAGATTTTGTGGAAAATAGTTTCATTAGATTTTTATCCGATAAAATCCTTCCATTTACAAAGAGACATTCGTTTTCTTCAATCCTGTTGACAGGTACCTGAGGAAACTGCTGTTGCAGTACGGGCTGAAGATAGCTTCTGCAATGCAAGGAGACCTTATACTTGGGAAAGCCTCGAAGAATTTTTTCCCTTAAAGTTGAAATTCCACATGTCAATTCATAGACAGGGCGGGAATATATTAAAGGCTCGAAGTTTATGTACTTTTCGTCCTCAAAAATGCAGATTTGCATAGTAATCTCTTATTTAAAGTAGCATTAAATTTAGTGTTTTTCGAGGTAATAATCTTTGGAAAAACCTGTTATTAGCTTAAATATGAGCAAATTCAGGTTCACATGCCCTCCCCTACCAAAAGAAGAAGAAAAACTAATTTGATGACTTTACCAGCTGTCCACTGATCTGCAGCAAATTGGTTTCGGATGATTTTGCATCGTATTCGGCGGAAAGCAATCTGCTCTTTGCATTCATAAGGTCGAGCTGCACCTGGCGGAAATCCACGGGGGTGATACTGCCGACTTTCAATTTTTCGAGTGCTATATCGGCATTTTCTTCAGCAGCATTATAATTTTCTGATTCAAGCTTTACCAACTGCAGACTGTTCTTATATTTCAAAAATGTATTTTCAAAATTTGCTTTGACCTGGTCCTGAATTTGCTTAAATGCCAGCTCGCTGCTTTCTATAGAAACTTCTGCATTCTCAATTCTTCTTTTTGTATTTAATCCATTAAACAGGTTTAACGAAGCCGAAATACCGTATGTTATTCCGGTAGTATTACTGGAAATAAAAAAACCGGCTCCTGATTCAGAACGAGAATAATTATACCCGAGATTAAGTGATATTACCGGTAAAAGATCACCTCTTTCTAGTTTCAGCTGTGATTCTGCAACATTTTTGTTCTGTCTGGCTAGTAATATCTGGTTATTATTTTGCATTGTAACGGAGAAAAGATCATCGTAGGACAAGTCTGTTTTCACATCTATGGTATCTATTACATCAAATTCAGTTTTTACATCCCGCCCCAGCAATTGATTTAATTTTGTTTTAGCCTGCTGTAAAGTTAATTCCTGATTCATAAGTAAAGACTTATCACCATTGAGATCAACCTGTGCTCTCAGCACATCGAATTTTGAGGCTGAGCCAACATCCTTTTGTGACTGAGTAATATTCAATCTTTCTTCTGAGATAGCGACGCTTCTCTGAGTTGCTTCCAGCACCTGTTTTTGACGGACAATATCATAATAAGTGGAAAGAATATCGTTAATATTCAGCTCAACCGTTAATTTGTAATTTGATTCTCCAACTTTTTGCAACTCTTTCAATTGTTCAAGGGAGGCAAACATTTTGAGCCCGTCAAAAATTGTCCAGTTAAGATTAATTCCTGCAGCATAATTTTTAGAATCCACACCATTCACATCAATTGAAGCCCCATTGGAATATTTTTGAGAAGTATTACTAACTGATTTCGATGCAGAGCCGGTAGCATCAAGTGTCGGAAGAACCCCTGCATTTCCCAGCGTTGCATTATTTTCTGCAATTTCTTGTGAGTTTTTGGCAATGTTTATCGAATAATTATTTTTTAAGCCGATAGTCACCGCAGCTTGCGGGGATAAAACTTCCTGTGCGCTTAATATACCCGGCATAAATAACATTATTGATAACGGATTCAAAATTTTTCTAATTAGCGTTTTCATATCATTTCAAAATTTTGTTCTTCAAAATTACGAATTTACCTCTTCAGTAACATTTGAAACTGTTGTTGTAGAACGGGAGAAATAGGAATAGATTGCGGGTATTACAAAAAGTGTTAACACCGTGGAGAAAATAAGTCCGCCAATAACTGCAATACCCATTGAAGTTCTGCTTTCAGAACCCGCACCAAGCGCTAATGCTATAGGCAAAATTCCAAGTACTGTAGAAAGGCTAGTCATAAGTATAGGTCGCAACCTTGCGGCGGCGGCATCAACTATTGCCTCCATTTTTGTCAGCCCCTGCGCTTTTCTCTGGTTAGCAAATTCAACTATCAGAATTCCGTTTTTAGTTACTAAACCTATCAACATAATTATGCCTATTTCGCTAAATATATTCAGGGTCTGATTGAAGTACCAAATCGTAAGTAATGCACCGGCGATAGCTAATGGAACAGTAAAGAGAATAATGAAAGGGTCGCGGAAGCTTTCAAACTGCGCAGCAAGCACGAGATAAATTAGTACAATCGCCAGCAGGAATGCAAAAATAAGACTTGAGGAACTTTCAGCATAATCTTTTGAAGGACCGTCGAGTGCCGTTGAGAATGATTCATCAAGGACCTTTGCTTTTATCTTATCCATCTCAACAATTCCGTCGCCTATAGTTTTACCCGGCGCCAGAGCAGCACTAACAGTTGCAGAGACATACCTATTAAATCTATAAAGCTGTGGTGGCGCGCTTTCTTCTTTAATATGCACGACATTATCAAGCTGGATAAGTTCACCTTTATTATTTTTAATTGAAAGAGAACGAAGGTCAATTGGAGCATCCCTGTCTGCCCTATCAACCTGGCCAATAACCTGATATTGTTTTCCATTCTTTATAAAATATCCAAACCTCTGTCCGCTGAAAGCAGATTGTATTGTCTGTGCTATATCTGCAACAGAAATCCCAAGATTTCTTGATCGCTCTCTGTCAATTTCAATACGCAGCTCAGGTTTGTTGAATTTCAGGTTAACATCTACATAAACGAAATTCGGATCCTTCTGTGCTTCAGCAACAAATTTCGGAAGAACTTCTCTCAACTTTTCAAAATTAGGAGCCTGCAAAACGTACTGTACGGGCAAACCAAATCCTCTCTGCCCGATAGTTTGCTGCTGAACGACAAAAGTTCGTGCAGCAGTCAATCCGCTGACTTCGGCAGTGAGAGCATTAGCAATCTGTCCCTGTGACCTCTTTCTTTGATCCGGCTGTGAAAGAATCATGTAAATAAAGCCTGAATTAGTCGAACCGGATGCACCAAATCCGGGTGAAGTTACAGAAATAATACCATCGTTTTCAGGAACATCTTTTTTAATGAGAGCTATAAGTTTATCCATAAAGTTATCCATATAATCGAATGTTGCTCCTTCAGGTGCAGTTGTTGAAAGTATCAAACTGCTTCGGTCTTCAAGCGGTGCAAGCTCTGCTGGAGTTATAACAAATAAAATATAGATAACCACGGCTGATAAAGCCATAATCACAAGAGCAATCCATCTTCTGTTTAAAAAGACGGAAAGTTTATTTCGATACCATTTGTTCATATTCACAAAGAATGGTTCAGTCTTAAGATAAAACCAACTGTGTGATTCTTTATCGCGCGATTTAAGAATTTTTCCACCCAACATCGGTGTAAGAGTCAATGCAACAAAAGCAGAAATAATTACAGAACCAGCTATCACGATTCCAAATTCCCGGAATAACCTTCCGGTTAATCCCTGGAGGAAGATGATCGGCAGAAACACAGAAGCAAGAGCGACTGTTGTTGAAAGGATCGCAAAGAAAATTTCCGCAGAACCTCTTGTAGCTGCATCGACCGGATTCATGCCATCTTCAATCTTTGCATAAATATTTTCGAGTACAACTATAGCATCATCTACCACAATACCTATTGCAAGCACAATTCCAAGCAATGTCAATACATTTATCGAGAAATCAGCAATATACATTATAAAGAATGCGCCGATAAGGGATATTGGGATTGCGATTATAGGGATAACTGTTGTTCTCCAGTCTCTTAAGAAAAGAAAAATTATAAGCACAACCAGTGAAAATGCAAGAAAGATAGTCTGTTCTACTTCATTTATTGAATCACGAATATATTTTGTAACGTCAAAACCTATCCCGACTTTTAAATCTGAGGGCATAGATTTTTTGATCTGGTCGAGACGTTTGTAAAACTCATCCGCTATTTGGATATTATTAGCCCCTGGTTGTGCAATAAGCACAACACCGACCATCGCTATCCCGTCACGCTTTAAGATCGTACGCATATTTTCAACGCCAAGTTCTGCATGACCAATGTCTTTCATCCTGACAACATTTCCATTATTTTCGGAAATTATCAGGCTATTAAATTCATCAACTGAAGTCAGTCGCCCGATTGTACGGATTGAAAGCTCTGTATTATTTCCTTCTATTATTCCAGAAGGCAATTCAATGTTCTCTTTCTCCAGTGCGGTTTTCACATCCAGCGGGCTCAGATGATAGGCAGCAAGCTTTGCCGGATCCAGCCACAACCTCATCGCATATTTTTTTTCTCCCCATATCTGCACCGAACTTACACCAGGGATTGTCTGGAATCTTTCTTTAAAGAGATTATTTGCAACCTCAGAAATTTCCTGAAGATTTCTTGTATCACTCTGCAGGTTCATAAAAACTATCGGAAAAGAATTTGCATCCGCTTTTGATACTATCGGGCTTTCAATATCGGGGGGCAAAGACCTGATAGCCCTAGAAACTTTATCGCGCACATCGTTAGCGGCAACTTCAAGATTTACATCAATCCCGAATTCCACGGTGATCGTGCTTCTTCCGTCACGGCTTACAGAAGTAAGCGAACGGATCCCTGCAATTCCATTAATCGATTCTTCGAGCGGTTCTGTGATTTCAGACTCGATTACATCGGCATTAGCACCTGTATATGTTGTACTCACTGTAATAATCGGGGGATCGACCGCCGGATATTCCCTAATACCCAAATAAGTATAACCTATAATACCAAACAGCACTATAGCTATAGACATTACTATTGCGAGTACGGGTCTTCTAATACTTAGAGATGAAAGGCTCATAAATAAGAATCTTTTTTAGTTTGTTTCTGTAATTTTGACCGGCATCCCAGGGGCAAGCTGTAGAATTCCTGTTGTAATAACAGTGTCTTTGGGACTCAATCCTTCTGTGATCTGTACTTCTGTATCAGTCCTTATCCCGGTTTTAACTTCTACCTGCGCAACCACACCGTTCCTGCACAAATATACTTTTTGTCCTTTAAGTATCGGAATGATAGCCTGTGTTGGAACCATCAACGCATCGGGAATTTCCTTTAAAATTAATGTAACATCAGCAAATGCACCGGGAAGAATTTCCCCTCTCGTATTTGGAGAAATAGCCCTTATCTTCAGCGTTCTGGTCGTTTCATCTATTTTAGGTTCGATCGCAAAAACAGTTCCTGAGTAACTGTTACCGGAACCTGCTACAGAGAATTTTATTTTATCTCCAATATGAACAAAACCCGCATATTTTTCGGGAATCGAAAAATCAATTTTAACCGGATCTATATCCTGCAGACTGGCAATCACAGTCGATGAATTAATAAAACTGCCTTCACTGACATATTTCAATCCGATAACACCTTCGAATGGAGCTTTGATTTCAGTTTTATCCAACTGTGCTTTTACCAGATCGAGGTTTGCTTTTTTAACATTCAGATCATTTGCTGCGGCATCGTAATCCTGCTGACTGATCCCCTGCTTCTCAAGCAGTTTTTTGGCGCGCGCCATATTATCTTCAGCCAGATTCAATGCCGATTTTGCACCAAGCAATTGCGCCTGAAGCTCTTCATCATTTATTTTAACCAGAAGATCGCCTTTATTTACACGGCTACCTTCTTTAAATAATATTTTAACAACTTTCCCTGCTGTTTCACTCTTCAGTTCAACTGATTCATTTGCAAGTAGAGTTCCGGTTGTTATTACATTATTATCAAGCCTTTGCGGCTTCAGAATGTGCGCTTTAACCGGAACAGGTCCTGCGCCTGCGAACCCACGGGGATCGGCAGAGTTTCCGGCCGAGCCAAGCTTAGGAATAATCAGCAGCGCAAGTATAACAACAATAACTGCCGAAATAATAATAGTTTTTGTTTTCTTATTCATAAAATATCTGAATAAAATTAATGGTTACTGAATTTATATTAGGCCGCAAAGGAAATGAGTAATGACAAGATCGAAAAATATATTCAATTAAACAACTTAAATGTGATAAACTGCCCTGATACAGCCATCACTATTTATTACTTACAAACTATCTGCACTTTATCTAATGAATGAAAAAGCCAGACTAAGCTGGCTAAAACCTACACACTCTGAAAATCATTTAGCTAAAAAATTATTTTTTCTTAGCGTATTTTCTATTGAATTTTTCTACACGCCCTGCAGTATCAAGTAATTTTTGCTTACCGGTAAAGAACGGATGTGATCCGCTGGAAATTTCAAGCTTAACAAGTGGATAAGTATTTCCGTCCTGCCATACAATCGTATCAGTGGTTTGAATTGTCGAACGGGTAAGAATTGCAAAGTCGCATGAGCCGTCCTGAAAAACCACCGGTCTGTAATTTGGGTGAATACCTTTTTTCATCGTATAATCGTCCTGTTCTGATTAGATTTTTAACAAAAGTGACCCTAAATATAGGAAAGGGGGTGCAAAAAACCAAAGGAATTTATTGTGAAATTTAACCATATTTTGGCTTTCTGAGCTAAGATGCTGAAGAATATCTGCCTTGATACCATCACCTTCTTTCCCCTTTGTTGATCGGGAACTCCCGGAAATCGTTGAGTGCGGGAGGGCTTTCCTCATAAAATTGTTGCCTCCGTCAAAGCGGTTGCTTAACTTAAATATAATTATTGACAGGAGGTAAAATGAAAAAAGCTGTTTTCATAACTATTCCCCTGCTGATAGCCGCTATTATTCTTTCTGCCTGCAATAATTCGGGCAAAGATCAACTGACTAAAAACAAAGAGCTGATAAAAAAATTCACTGAATTACTTAACAATAAAAAGTTCAGTGAGTTATCATCGGTAATGAAATCCGACTTTAAGCGCCACAGTAAGGCAACTACAGATATGCCGGAATTAAGCAGCCTCGACGATTTTATAAAACTACAGAAAGAATTTTTATCATCTTTCTCTGACCAGAAAGTAACTATCAAAAAAATTATTGCCGAAGGTGATCTGGTTGCCGTATACGCAATTTATTCCGGCATTAACGATGGACCGCTGCCTCCGTTCCCGGCAACCAACAAATATGCTGAATTAAATTTTATGGGGATATTCAGAATTGAAAATGATAAAATAGCTGAGATGTGGGTTGAATGGGATAACATTTCTTTCCTTAAGCAGCTTGGTTTATTTCCTCCGCCTGATGCATAAGTAAATCCGGCAGCTTAGATCTGATAATTTAATCAGACAGTTAGTAGAGACACACCATTGCGTGTCTCTACAAAATTACCGGCTACAAATTTGCTCTTCCATCAACATCCTGAATCGCGCTAAATCATCAATATAAAGAACAATTGATTTAAATTTTTTCCTCTTCCCGTAGAATCCATTCAATATACCTTCTTCCCGTAGATTAATAACAACATTTTTATTTTCCAGTTTATGCAGAGGCGATAGAGGAATCACTTCTTTGTTAAATTCAACAGCACGGGGAGATATTTCAATAGACGCAATATTACTACGAAAAATTATAGCTTCGGATATAATTCCGTAGCGGAGATAAATGCTGTCATCCGTAACTATTACCGGTCTCCTGCTCAAAGATCTCGCAATACCAAACAAAACGAAAACACCGTAGATACTAATTATTGTTATGATCCAGGCTATAGTTGTGTTAAATAGCTGAACAAGTATATGCTGCACAACCGTTTCCACTATTATCATAAAAATGATTACAAAGAAGATAGGAATTGCTCCGTTTTCTTTGTGGCAGGTAAATTCGTTGGCTTTTAATTTTCTTTTGGACCAGCAGAAAAATGCGTAATAAAAAACTGCAATTTCAGTTGAAAGCAAATTTGACAGACCTTTAGGCACAACCTCTGAAACTGCATTCTTTAATGCTGTATAAAAATCAAAAGTAGAATCTTTTTGTAAATCATACGCCTTTTTGGCATTTCTTGTCTTTATTATAAGAAAAGCAATAACCATCAGCTCCATCAAGGAAAAAGAAACCATTCTGGCTTGAGCAAGAAATTGCTGATGATCTTTAGGTATGACCAAACCGGCAAGTATTATTCCCAATGTTGCTACCGGCGTTACCACAATCCAGGATAAATTTTTCTTTCGAATCAAAAGGTAAAAGACCAGCGGCAGGGTAACCAGAAAATCCAGCGTTATAGCAATAGAAAATTTATCCGGATGTTGATAAAAGACCTGAGACTTTGCAATCAGCACCAGTACTGAAATGATTAAGAGGGGTAAAAACCAAACCAGGAAATCTGATTTTATGGATAAAGTTTTATTCATAAAGAATAATTTTAATTATGACTCCACAAAAGATAATTAAATTAAAAATATTTTCCCCTGCCGTTTTTCAATATAAGTCGCCACTCATCCTGCCTCTCAACCGCATCGGTACTTGTCTAACAAAAGTATAACCTGAGGCAATAATTGCGAGATGAATAATTGTAAAGCCATAGTAAAATATAAAGCTGTATCCTCTGGCAACAAGATAAAAATCATCTGCTATTCCCCTGATAGCTTCAAGCCATAGTACCAGCCAAACCAGATTTAAATGCTTTAATGGATTACGCGAAGCCCAAAGCAAAAAGGTACCCATTACCAACAGATCAAGTACAAATGTAAGCCAGAAATCAAGAGTAATTCTGAATCCTGCAGCATCAACATGAAAGGGAATATCGACCTTTAATAAATTGGGATTTATAAAAACAGCATAAAGATTAAGCATGGCCAGCAAAAGATAAAACCAAGCTACTGTCCGAAACCACCACTGTAATTTATTCATTACAAAATTCCCGAATAATTTATTTCAAGATCTTTACCAGCAAAAACCCTGTTAGCAACGCAACACATATAACTATAAGAGTAACCGTCCAATCCGGCTTAACAGTCATTATAAATATGATTGATAAGGCAAGCATTATCCTTATTTTAAGTGATTCTGAAATTAAGGGGGATTTTAATTTATTTAAGATAGATTCAGATAAATTATCGCCTTCAGTTTCAAGTTCATTTCTTATTAAACCTACTCTCCTGGAGACAATTACTCCGCCAAACAAAGCCAGAATTAAATAAAGTACAACTGCTGAAATTATCCATGAGTTTAGTCCCCAAATTTCAGCTGACATATAAATTCCTGAAATAAGGATAAGAATCCCGGAGCTCAAAAAGATTGGCGGAAGAACTTTAAATAAACCTATCCACTGGAAAGCCTGCGAATTAGAGTTAACGCTCATAAGATTGTGAGCAATTAACCATTCAAGCCCCAGACCGGCAAATAGTCCCATAGCGCCTGTTATATGAAAAAATAGTACAATAGAATAAAATGACATAAAATATACCTTTAGCTTTTATGTTTAGTTATAATACAGCCAGCCTTTGACAGCATACGCATGGCTATTCAACATAGAAATTAATGCATTAACCATCCTTTTAATTATTTTATTTTTCTTTCGCATACAGGATCCTCATATGAAACATATTAACAGATATAATATTAATTTTTTCATCCTGATTCCTTTTTTAGGAAGCAAAACTAAAAAAGAATGGATCCGAAGTATTGTAAAAATGTAAACTAGAAGAAGTAGGGATCCGGTTCGAAAGAACGGACCGATGAGAGATATGAAGCGGGAGAATAACCGGTAAGCTGCTTAAAATCTTTGATAAAATGGCTCTGGTCAAAATAGCCACCCGAATAAGTAAGGCCGGATAAACTATCGCCGTTTTTATTCATTGATTTCAGAACGGATGTAATCCTGTTTATTTGCTGAAATTTTTTAATTGAAATGCCCGTAAAAGATTTAAAGACTCTGTGAAGATATTGTCGCGAGTAACCGGTTTCTTTTTCCAGGTTGTTAATTGAAAGGAAAGGCCTTGAAAGTACTCTTTTTACTATAGACTCTGCTGTATAATCGTTTTTAGAGGATATCAACTTTTTAATTAAAAGACGGCTAAGCAGGTTGAATCGTTCAACAGGTGTCCTGCATTCTGTAAGTGACTCATACAAATTATGCGCCGCACTTCTGGCAATTACCTCATCCAGGTTGAAATCTTTATCAGTAAACTCAGCAGGAGAAATATCAAATAACCTTTTAATTCCGTCTACTTTAAACCTTACCCCCACGCAGTGCATATTTACCGGTGAAGTAACATCAAAGTAACCGGTTTTAATACCGGAGACCAGGAACTGCCTGCAGGTTATTCTTCTATTTTCATTTTTTGAGCTGCTAATGCTCGCATGCAAAACATCGCCAAGGTTAAAGAGTATTTCCGAATACCCGCCCGGAAAAAGCCGGTGAGCAATAAAAGAAGGGTTTCCCTTCAACTCAAAAAAGCGATCCACAATGCCGGCAAGTTCACCGGTTGGAATACCAATACATATATCGATTCCGAAAACTTTTTCGTTAGTTATTTTCATCTGACATAATATTAGCTTTTTGGCTTAGGCTGAAGCTTTAAGAAATATATCGCTAAATAGAGATACAAATATAAAAATAATTGGAAAGATATTGTATAAAAAGCGGGAAATCTTTAATAATTGCAGAGACACGCAATTGCGTGTCTCTGCAAGAATATAGATTATTTGAATATCTCATCAAAGAAATTCTGCATTGCTGTCCAGCTCTGTTCATCCGCAG
>CAYPNM010000027.1:0-35390 GCA_964412105.1 uncultured Ignavibacteriaceae bacterium
CCTTCTATCTCCGATTGACTTTTAATTTCACTAATTAAATCGGCAAAAATAATTGCCTGTCAGTATCTCAAGGGGAAAAGTTTGTCTAATCTATGTCAATAAAAATAACCTCCAGACTTAGCAATGAAATTCTGTTACAAGAGCTTTAATCAATTAAATCGCCATTTTCATTGCACTTATGTAAGTTTACAGGATTAAGATTACAGTCTAATATATTTGACAATTATTAGACAAACCATTATTTTTTGAGTATGAATTCTGAATATATATACCCCATAAAAGTGGTAGTTAACAAAACCGGAATTACTGCACACGTTATACGTGCGTGGGAAAAAAGGTACGCCGCAATTGAACCCGGCAGGACAGATACAAACAGAAGATTGTATTGCGAAAATGATATTTACAGGCTTAAACTATTAGCCGAACTTACAAAAGCAGGACATAGTATTGGCACCATTGCAAAACTGCCGACTGAAGATCTGGAAAAATTAATTGATGAAATCAGAGGAAATGGCCGCTCTATACTTTCTGATGAAACGAGAAATATGGATTCATATTTAACTGGCAGCCTTCAGGCAATAGAGGATCTTGATGAAAAGAGACTGGAAGAAATCTTATCTCGTGCATCCGTGCATCTCAGTCAGCCTGAATTGCTCCAGAGAGTTCTTGTACCGATGATAAAAAATATCGGGGATAACTGGAAGAACGGAAGTATGAGAGTCTATCATGAACATCTTGCATCCTCGGTTATAAAAACTTTTTTGACTAATCTAAGAGGAGCTCATAAAGTTGAACAAAATGCCCCGGAAATAATAATTGCAACTCCAATTGGTCAGATGCATGAACTGGGTGCATTGTTGGTGGCTTCAGCCGCAGCATCTGAAGGCTGGAAAGTGACATATCTCGGATCAAATCTTCCCGCTGAGGAAATTGCAGCAGCAGTTCAGCAAAATAAACCGCGAGCACTTGCTTTAAGCCTGGTTTATCCGCCTGACGATCCAAAAGTAAATGTTGAGCTTTCAAAGCTTGCCAAATATTTGAACAAAGACACAATTATTTATGTCGGCGGCAATTCAGCTGAAAGCTACAGCAAAACTCTATCAAGCATTAAAGCAATAGTTTTATTTGATTTGAACACTTTTAGAAATCAACTGGTAAAAATCAGAAAGAATAAATAATTCTCATCCTATTTCTAAATCCCAAATTAATATCCAACAACAGAGGGATTTACCAATTCTCTGATTATTGAATTAATTAAAACTCAAGACTAATTCCAAGTGACGGTAGAATTCCGATAGAAGACGATTCATCTACTTTCATAATTCTTGGATCCCATCTAACCGAGTTTGTATTTTTCCTGTTGTAAATATTTTGTATATCCAGGTAAATAATCAAAACCGAGGAACTGAAGTTCCATCTTTTATCTATTCGTAAATCTAAACTATGTGTAGGAATTAAACGTCTTGAATTATAATCAGATACTGATTGATTTCCATTAATATCAAATGGCGTATAAGGGCTTCCTGAAGCAAACCTGAATTTGAAACTTCCCTCCCATTCAGCACTGAATTTGTATCCCCCGCTAATATTGAATAGCACGTTTTGATCGTAAAGACCCGCACGCTCTATGCCATCAAGCGGAGTAAAATCAGATTTTGAAATTGTCAGACTCATTATTCCATAGAACGGAGTGTCGGATAGTTTTTTCTGCACGGAAAATTCAACGCCTTTGGTCAGACCTTTACCTGAACTCTGAAGCGGATCCAATCCAAGTGAAGTATAATTATCATCCGAAAATCCGGCACCAGTATTGGCAAGGATTAAATAAGGCCTTAAATTGCTTACCGGATAGTTAGAATAGTCCTTTACGAATCCTTCTATTTTGAGTAAAATATCTTCTTTTAGCCTGTTTTCATAACCTAGTATATACTGATTTACCCTAATGCTTTTCAGATCTTTGTTATTATTATTGTTTAGCCAAAGATAGGATGGCGTTTGATAATAAATTCCGGTGCTCATATTAATGTTGCTTACATCAGAAAGTTTATATGAAAGAGACAACCTCGGACTAAAATAATATTTGGTATTTATACCATTAAAATAATCTCCCCTTATTCCCAGATTCATTGTAATTTTTTCCATTAAAACTGAATTATAATTCAAATAACCACCCCACTTAAAATAATTGTCTTTTGTTTTGTAATTAATTGTATCAAGGGTATCACCGAACGAAGTTAGCTTTGATGGGAAATAGATATCTGAGTTAAACTCGATCAGGCTTAATTCAGTGCCAATATTTATTTCATTTTCTGAAGAAAATTTAAAGGTTACATCTGACTTCAAACTATTTTCTATTTCGGTAGAGAGATTTGTATAAACCGGATTTTGAAGAGTATCTTTTTGAGCATTATTGTAATTGACATAATTTCTGCTTAACGAAACGTCCCAAAACCCTTCTCCAAAGATTTCCTGATATTTACCTGCAAATGTATATTGTTTTTGATCGCTTCCTATCGTTCTTGAATTATCGAATCTTTTTTCAGGAGTATCATTAAAGAAATTTACCTTATCCAGCGCGCCGAGAAAGAAAAAAGAAAGATTCCTCCCTGTACCCAATTTTATATTTACTTTTGAAATGAGGTCATAGTATTCAGGTACAAAAGCGAAACCCGCAGCTTTAAAAATAAGATCCAGGTAACTTCGCCTCACAGAAAAAATGAAATCAGAATTTTGCCCAACTGGGCCCTCCAGATTTACTCCAAACTGACTCGATGAAATTGTTGCTTTTCCACCGGTACGATCACTTCTTCCATTTTTCAATTGTATAGAAAGGACTGAAGAAAGCTTGTCCCCGTAATTAACGGGAAACCCTCCTGTTGAAAAACTTGTTGATTTTACAAAATCAAGATTTATATAACTTATTGGACCGCCCGTAGCACCTTGGTTACCAAAATGATTGATATTTGGAATTTTTATCCCATCAACCAAAAATAAATTTTCATAAGGCGCTCCCCCTCTTATTATTAAATCATTTCTGCCTGCATCAGCCTGTGCCACGCCCGGTAAAACTGAAAGAGCTCTTACTACGTCTTCAAAAGCTCCGGGTGACCGTCTGATTTCTTCATAATTAAATTTCTTTGTACTCACTAATTCCAAAGGGTTTTTAGAAAAATAATCATCCTGCACTGTTACTTCATCTAATTGATATGCTGCTTCCTGCAATTCGACATCAACCCTGTTCGGTTTAATTGAATTAACAACAACATCAGTTTTAATGATAGATGAATATCCTACACTGGAAATTCTGATCCGGTATGTACCCGGTTCAATTCCATCAATTTTATAATTTCCATCAACATCTGTTGAACCACCAATATTAGTATCCATTACCAGAATGTTAACTCCCGGCAAAGGTTGCTGAGTAATTACATCTTTTACACTGCCATAAATTATTCCTTTGTCTTCCTGCGAGTAGGAATCTGCGTAAATAAAAAACAGCATTATAAAGATAATGGAAGTAATATTCTTTTTGCGCATTTAAGCTCTCCTGCAATGTCAAATAGATGTCTAATATATTTTATGCTAATTTACATATAAATTAGCAATATTGCAAAATAAATTTAAATAATACTTGACAAGTATTAGACAATTTATTATAATTGTCTAAGAAATTTAGACAGGGTTCTAAATAATACAAAATCATCAAATAAAAGGAGTCCAAAATGAAAAACGCAGGAAAAACAGTTCTGGTAACACTTTTTACTATTGCTTTATTTGCAGTGGTAAGCTCAAATACTTTTGCAGGTGATAAAAAAACTTCAAAGAACATTGTTGAAACCGCTGTAGCAGCCGGTAACTTCAATACACTCGCTAAAGCTTTAACAGAAGCAGGTTTGGTAGAAGAATTACAGAAAGAAGGTCCTTTTACAGTTTTTGCTCCAACTGATGAAGCTTTTGCAAAATTGCCAAAAGGTACACTCGAAAGTTTGTTAAAGGACAAAGAAGCATTAAAGAAAATCCTTCTGTACCATGTCGTATCCGGAAAAGTTATGGCATCGGATGTAGTTAAGCTAAAAAGTGCAACAACTCTGGAAGGAAATAATGTTAAAATTACGATAAACGATGGAAATGTTATGATAAATAATGCAAAAGTTATAAAAGCAGATGTCAGTGCTTCGAATGGTGTGATTCATGTAATAGATACGGTGTTAATTCCGGAAAACGACTAATCTCAAAAATCCCCGCCCGTTAGGCGGGGATTCTTTTCTCTCTATTTTACAAATATTAAGTACGTACATTAAAATTATATGAAAATTCTTTTAACAGGCGCAACAGGATATATTGCCCAAAGATTATTACCCGCTCTGATAAAAAACGGACACAAAGTTATCTGCTGTGTACGTGATAAAAGCAGGATTGACTTACAAAAATATCCGGCTGACAAAGTAAAAATTATTGAAGTAAACTTTCTTCACAAAGAAACACTTAAAAATATTCCTGAAAATATAGATGCAGCATACTATCTCATTCATTCAATGTCATCTGACGGCGATGAAGATTTCGAAAAGCTTGAGACAATTTCGGCTAATAATTTTAAAGAACGGATACAACAGACAAAAACTAAACAGGTTATTTACCTGGGAGGAATTGTAAACGAAACAAAACTTTCAAAGCACCTGAAATCCAGGAAAAATGTTGAATCAATTCTTGCGTCTGCAACATTCAATTTTACCGCTTTAAGGGCAGGAATAATTGTAGGTTCGGGAAGCGCTTCATTTGAAATTATACGTGATCTCGTGGAGAAACTACCTGTAATGATTGCCCCAAGATGGCTTGAGACAAAGTCCCAACCCATTGCAATTAGAAATGTAATTGAATTTCTCAGTGGCGTTTTATTAAATGAAAAAACATACGGAAATACATATGATGTTGGCGGGCCTGAAATTCTTACCTACAAGCAAATGCTGATGAAATTTGCTTCAGTCAGAAAATTAAAAAGAAAGATATTCATAGTTCCGGTTATGACCCCGAAACTTTCATCATATTGGCTTTATTTTGTTACGGCTGTTTCTTACAGCCTTGCCAAAAATCTCGTTAATAGTATGAAAGTTGAAATTACCTGCAGTAAAAATAATCTGGTTGACATGTTAAATATCAAACTAATTAGCTATGATGATGCTATCAGAAATGCTTTCGATAAAATTGAACAGCAGCAGGTTATATCCAGCTGGAAGGATGCGCTAACAAGTCACAAACTGGACGAGAGACTTTCTCACCTTGTTGAGATACCAACTCATGGTTGTTTCAAAGATTCCAGGGTGATCAGTCTGACAAATGAAAAAGAAACATTAAGAAAGATCTGGTCGATTGGAGGGAAAAACGGCTGGTACTATGGAAATTGGCTCTGGTCAATTCGAGGATATATTGATAAAATATTTGGAGGAGTCGGTCTTCGCAGGGGAAGAAAAAATCCGGTTGAGATTTCAGCAGGAGAATCACTCGATTTCTGGAGAGTTCTTTTAGCTGATAAAGGAGAAAAAAGGCTTTTATTGTATGCTGAGATGAAATTACCTGGTGAAGCCTGGCTTGAATTTAAAATTGAAAATCAAAAATTATTTCAAACAGCAACTTTTCGTCCATTGGGACTATTAGGCAGAATATACTGGTACAGCGTACTCCCCTTTCATGGTTTTATATTCAGAGGTATGATAAACAGAATTGCAGCATAAAAATTCAAAATAAATTACTTAAATAATTATGGCAGTTTATCAATTAGAAAAGAGACAATTAATTGCCGCAGACAATACTGAAGTGTGGAATTTCATTTCAAAACCGGCAAACTTAAAGTATATAACCCCTCCCTCTCTGGGTTTTGAGATAATAAATAAAAACATTCCTGAAAAGATATATCCCGGCATGATAATTAGCTATAATGTTTGTCCATTATTTGGAATAAAAATGAAATGGGTAACTGAAATAACGCACGTCAAAGAAAATGAATATTTTGTGGATGAACAAAGAATCGGTCCTTACAAAATGTGGCACCACCAGCATAAAATATTACCAATTAATAGCGGCATTTTAATGACTGATATAGTTACTTATAAACCCCCTTTTGGATTTCTGGGTGCTCTTTCAAATAAGATATTTATAAGAAAACAACTGGACGAAATTTTTAACTTTAGAGAAAGTGCTATTAAAAAAAGATTCAGGGATTCAAAAGTCAATAGATAATAATTATTCTAATAAACAAAAAATCCGGCATCCATCACCGAATGGAGCCGGACTTTAATAACCAAAGAAATTCTCATTTAATTTATCTCGATTGTCCTCGCTTTTAGTTTTTCATCTTTTGGCATAACTATAACAAGCTGTCCGTTTTCATACATTGCTTCTATCTTCGATTGATCAATACTCTCACTTAATTTGAATCTGCGGTAATAATTCCCAATCTCATTTTCATTAAGAATATATTTATAATTATTCCTCTCATGATAATTTACCTTCCCGAAAA
The DNA here is from genome assembly GCA_964412105.1 of uncultured Ignavibacteriaceae bacterium. Classification (GTDB taxonomy): domain Bacteria; phylum Bacteroidota; class Ignavibacteria; order Ignavibacteriales; family Ignavibacteriaceae; genus JAKAGZ01. The sequence goes on from CAYPNM010000027.1 coordinate 6,515, forward strand.
TAAAAAGATCCTCTCCCTCAATTTTTACTCTGATGTTTTCTCTTTTTACTCCCGGCATACTAACAACTAGGACATAATTGTCATCCTTCTCAAATATATCAATCAATGGCGAAACTGAATTTTCCGTTTCTAGAAATTCTTTCCATGAGTCGCCATCTAAATTCCGCAGATTGATTAATTCTTTACTTTCAGTCATGTTTACTTCCCTCCATTACCTTCTGTAAGCGTCCTTTTTAACAATTACAGGAGATTGCTTCACCCAATCTGCCTGTAATAGCAGATTGGGATTCGCAACTTCATCATTGCTTATTTATCTTTATCTTCTTTCTTTTTATCCTCGTCAACTACTTCGTATGAAGCATCCTGAACATCTTTCTCATCTTTTGGCTTTTCCTGCTGCTGACCGCCGGCTTGTCCCTGAGCTTCGGGACCTCCCTGCTGGCCTGCACCCGGCTGCGAATAAAGCTGTGAAGCAACTTCGCTCCAGACCTTATTCAAAGAATCGGTAGCAGATTTTATCTGATCTGTGTTGTTTGATGCAATTGCATCTTCAACCTTCTTTATTTCTGCTTCAAGTTTGCTTTTAACATCCGCAGGAACCTTATCACCTAATTCACTCAATTGCTTCTTTGTCTGGAAGACAAGGCTGTCTGCCTGGTTCTTCGTATCAACCTCTTCTTTCTTTTTCTTATCATCAGCTGCATGAGATTTTGCATCGTTTTTCATCTTTTCTATTTCATCCTTCGACAAACCGCTTGAAGAAGTGATTCTTATGCTTTGTTCCTTATTCGTAGCTTTGTCTTTTGCAGTTACATGCAAAATACCGTTTGCATCAATATCAAAAGTAACTTCAATCTGTGGAACTCCTCTTGGTGCCGGTGGAATTCCGTCAAGATGGAATTTTCCGAGTGTTCTGTTATCGGCAGCCATCGAACGTTCACCTTGCAGAATATTAATCTCAACAGACGGCTGACTATCGGACGCTGTTGAAAATATCTCGCTCTTTTTAGTCGGTATAGTTGTATTTGCATCAATAAGTTTGGTAGATACACCACCCAGAGTTTCGATTCCAAGCGATAGCGGAGTTACATCAAGCAATAATACGTCTTTAACATCACCTGTTAAAACTCCTCCCTGTATTGCTGCACCTACTGCAACAACTTCATCAGGATTTACACCTTTATGCGGCTCTCTACCAAATATATTCTTTACAAGATCCTGAACCATTGGTATCCTGGTTGAACCTCCGACAAGAATTACTTCATCAATTTTGGAGGATGGAATACCAGCATCTTTAAGAGCCTGTTCACAAGGAACTTTTGTCCTCTGGACAAGATCATCGATCAATTGCTCAAACTTTGCTCTTGAAAGAGTTAAGTTTAAGTGTTTCGGACCATCCTGTGTTGCAGTAATGAACGGAAGATTAAAATCAGTAGTGGTTGATGAAGACAATTCAATCTTTGCCTTTTCAGCCGCTTCTTTTAATCTCTGTAATGCCATCGGGTCTTTTCTAAGATCAATACCGTCTGACTTTTTGAATTCATCCGCAGCCCAGTCAACTATTCTCTGATCGAAATCATCACCGCCAAGGTGTCCGTCACCATTTGTTGATTTTACTTCAAACACTCCATCTCCAAGCTGAAGTATGGAAATATCAAAGGTACCGCCTCCAAGGTCATATACAGCAACTGTATGATCTTTTGTCTTCTTATCTAAACCATAAGCTAAAGCTGCCGCCGTAGGTTCATTAATTATTCTCTTAACCTTCAAGCCTGCGATTTCGCCTGCATCTTTTGTCGCTTGTCTCTGTGAATCGTTGAAATATGCAGGTACAGTTATTACGGCTTCGGTTACCTCCTGACCCAAATATTCCTCAGCTGTTTTTTTCATCTTCTGAAGAATCATTGCACTTATTTCGGGGGGCGAATAAACCCTGTCACCTATCTTAACACGTGCAGTGTTATTGTCACCTGAAATAACTTCATATGGCACTTTTTCCTTTTCGCTTCCAACTTCATTTATAAATCTTCCCATAAACCGTTTAATAGAGAAGATTGTATTCTTGGGATTTGTGATCGCCTGTCTTTTTGCCGGTTGTCCTACCAGCCTTTCACCGCTCTTTGTAAAAGCAACGATTGAAGGAGTTGTTCTCCCTCCTTCAGAATTGGGAATTACAACCGGATCATTACCTTCCATAACAGCAACGCAAGAGTTAGTCGTCCCTAAGTCTATTCCTATTATTTTACTCATTATTAAATACTCCTTTTAATTTTAATTTCGTAATGTTCACAAATAACTTATTTAATTTCAATATTCATTTCTTTCTTTTCAGGAATCAACTTTTCAATAGTAACTGAAAGGACACCGTTTTCAAACTCTGCCCTAATGTTATCCTGCTTTACATCAGCCTGAATTGTAAATGCTTTCTTGAAGCTTCCAAATGATCTTTCCCTGTTGAAAAATCTTTTGTTCTTATCATTTTCATTAGCATTTTTCTTTTCGCCGGAAATTGTCAGCTTATTATCCTCAAGTTTAATCTTCATATTTTCTTTCTTTACACCCGGCAATTCAGCTTCCAAATAGATATTTTTTTCATCTTCAGAAATGTCTATTTTAGGGTTAAAAGAATTAAATGATGTGGAATCTTCAATTGCATAGTTTTTAAGAATGCTCGATAAATTATCATCTAATTCTTCAAAATTTACTACTGGTTCAAACTCAATGAATGTCATGTTTTCTCCTTTATATAGATTTACTTAATTTGTTTTCATGGAAATTACAATCAATGTGCCAGTATTGAGGAATCCTCTAAATTATTATATTACAATAAATTATAAGAATATTGTATTTTATCTCCTGACTGCCATTTTGTCATATGACCTGACATTTTGTCAGTAAATAGTTAAAATATGACAAAAACACTGACATTCTAATCTATTAAAGCTAAAGGTTTAGAGCGTGCTTGAAATTGAAAAATTTGATCTGAAATTAAATACCGACATAATTGGTAGAAATTTTATTTATGCTGAAGAGATAGATTCAACAAACACTTACCTGCTTGATAATAAAAAGCTTCCTGATGGTACGGTTGTCTTTGCTGAAAAACAAACTAAAGGAAAAGGTAGAAAGGAACGGATCTGGCACAGTGCTAAAGACCAGAATCTGACTTTTTCAATACTGCTGTCAAACAAAAAATATCTGGGCAAAACAGTAAACCTCATAAATCTGGCCTCTTCACTTGCAGTGGCCCAATCAATTGAAAACTTATTTCAACTAAATACCAATCTAAAATGGCCAAATGATGTTTTGATTAAAGACAAAAAAGTGAGTGGAATTTTACTTGAAGCATCATCTCTCGGAAGCAAAATCGAAAGATTGGTAATCGGGATTGGTATAAATGTAAATCAAAATTTATTCCAGGGAAGTTTCAATATTCCTCCAACTTCTATTAAGATCGAAACGAATGAAAATATTGAAAGGGAAAGATTACTCGCTGATGTGCTTAACATTTTTGAAGAATTATTAGGTAAACTTTCTACAACACCTGAAGTAATACTTAGAGATTGGAAATCACGCTGCCGAATGATCGGGGAAAGAATTGAAGTTAGCGAAAATGGCAACACAAAATATGGCATCTTTGACGACATAGATGAAAATGGATTCCTTCTTTTAAAATCCAGAGACAATAAGATTGAAAAGATTCATTTTGGTGATGTGAGTGTACAATAATGCTTTTAGCCTGCGATATAGGAAATACCAGAATTAAATCGGCAATTTTTACAAAAGATAAAATATCTTTTAAAAAAGTTACTACTTTAGTTAGTGATCTAATTGATTTTTACAAACACAAAGATTTAACAGCAGCGGCATTTAGTTCAGTAGTACCTGAAAAATCAAAAGAATTATCTGATTTACTAAAGCAGCAGTTCAATATCTCTCCTCTTATGGTAGGTGATAATTTAAAATTCAATCTCAGAATTGATTATTCAACACCCGAGAATCTCGGCACAGATCGGGTTTGCTCTGCTGAGGGAGCTTTTTATCTATTTAAAAGAACAAAAAAATATAAGAATTATAGCAGGAATGATGTAATAGTTTCTGTCGATCTTGGAACTGCTACAACTATAAATTTTGTAAAATATCCGGGTATTTTCAAAGGTGGAATAATTGCCCCTGGCCTTGAAATGATGAGTCAGTCTCTTCACGATAAAACAGCATTGCTTCCGGTAATTTCGGCTTCGGAATATAAAAAGCTGATAGGCAAAAACACAAAGGAATCTGTTGCAAGCGGAGTAATAAATTCTACTATCGGATTAATTGAAAAAAGCTTTTCAGAGTTGAAAGCCAAGAGAAAACCGGAGAATATTCATATCTATCTAACAGGCGGTAATGCCCCGAAAATCGTTCCATACTTGAAGATCAAACATAAATTTGTTGAGGCGCTTGTCCTTTTTGGGATTAAAGCAATCTATGAAAAAAATGTAGGACTTTAGGCTTTTACAATTAAATTGTCTATGAGGCGGGTTTTCCCAATTTTACAGGCGATTAAAACATAATATTTTTCTCCTCCCCTAAGCTTTTTAATTTCACTAAAGGATTTTTTCTCTACAATGCTCACATAATCAAGTCTTGCAGACTGAACTGAATCAATAATCGATTTCATTCCAGTTAGAATTCTTTTTGTATCATTTTCTCCCTCTTTTATCACTTTCTCAGCTAACTTAAGAGATTTATTCAACACAAGCGCATCCTGTCGTTCAGAAAAAGAAAGAAAGACATTACGGGAACTCAAAGCCAATCCATCCTTTTCTCTGATTATCGGACAAATTATAATTTTTATATCAAACTTCAGATCTTGAACCATCCTTAGCACTATTTCTGCCTGCTGAGCATCCTTCTGCCCGAAGAAAGCAAAATCAGGCTTTACACAATTAAATAAAATCGAAACAACTGTAGTTACTCCCTGAAAATGTGCCGGTCTGAATGCTCCTTCCAGAATTTTAGTTATTCTTTCGACTGTAGTGTAAGTCTGAAATTCAGGCTGATAGATTTCAGATGAGTCGGGACAGAATAAAATATCAACCTGCTCCCGTTTTAAAAGTCTTTTGTCTCTTTTAATATCACGGGGATATTTTTCAAAATCTTCATTAGGAGCAAATTGTGTTGGATTAACGAAAATGGAAACTACAGTTATATCGGCTTTCTTTTTTGATCTTCTGATTAGCGAAATATGACCTTCGTGAAGAAAGCCCATTGTAGGAACAAAACCTATAGTTTTGCCTTGTTTCCTTAGTTCATCTACCTTCTTTTGTATTCTGCCGACTGTAGAAATGGTTATGATAAGCGGCCTCAGGTCAATAATGTCAAAACATTATAAATATTAGACTTAAGATCTTTCCTATGAGAGATAATATCGACAAATCCCTGCTCTAACAGAAATTCAGAACGCTGAAAACCTTGAGGCAAATCCTTTCCTATAGTTTGTTTAATCACTCTTGGCCCAGCAAAACCTATTAAGGCCTGAGGCTCAGCTATATGGATATCTCCAAGCATTGCATAGCTGGCAGTAGTTCCACCGGTTGTTGGATCTGTAAGGACTGAAACGAATGGAATTTTTGCTTCAGCCAAACGTGCTAAACGGGCACTTGTTTTTGCCATTTGCATAAGTGAAAATGCTCCCTCCATCATTCGTGCTCCACCGCTAGCGGAAATAATTATAAGGGGAATCTTGCTCTTATATGATTTATCAATAAGTCTGGCAATCTTCTCACCAACTACCGATCCCATACTTCCGCCTATGAATTTGAAATCCATACATCCGATAGCAACTTCCATCCCGTTGATTTTACCGGTTCCTGTTCGTACTGCATCGTAAAGATTTAATTTTTTTATCGTTTCCTGAATTCTCTCTTTATATTTCTTAGTATCCTCAAAATCTAGTGGATCTCCCGATCTCATCTTTTTATCCATTTCTCTGAAAGTATTCTTATCAAGAATTATCTTAAAGTAGTCTTCACTTCCAATCCTGAAATGGTTGTTGCATTTAACACACGTCCAGAGATTGGCCTCCAGCTGCTTTTTATGAATAATCTCATTGCAACTTGGGCATTTCTCCCATAAACCATCAGGTAGATCTTTTTTTTGTGAATCAGGTGAAATATTTTCTTTCGATCTTTTAAACCACGACATTATTTGGATCCGGGTTTTACTTCTGCGTAAATATTTAAAATAGCCTTTTCATTTAAAGGGTCATTTGATAAAACTTCAATGGAGCGGTGAACCTCCCCTTCTTCCGCTGATGAATCAAATTCAGTATGAATTGTTGTGCTGTCTCCTGGTGCAAGTATATTTTTGTCAGTTATTGCTGCTGTGCACCCGCAGGAAGTTCTTATTCTTCTTATTTTCAGAGGAGATTTACCTTTATTAACGACCGTGAAATTAAACGCAACCACGTTTCCCTTTACTACTTTTCCAAAGTCATGTGATTTTATTGGAAAATAAATCTCCGGTGAACTAAGAGGCCTGGTTTTAGTCTTTATTGAATCTGTACTTGGTAAATTTGGGAAAATGAGGGGAGGAACCTCTTTATTAAAAGCCGCTGTCAATCTTAAAACAGGCGTATTTTCATCGTTTGTGGTTACATAAATGAATTCGATTCCATTTTTTTTATTAGGATTTGCCGAATAATTAACAGTCAATTTCGCAGAATCTGCAATTCCAATGTCCTTTTTGTCAAGACTTGCAGTTACACAACTGCAGGTTGTATGGACTTTTTCAATCTTTAATACCCCTCCTCCCCCATTATAAATGATAAAAGTGAAAGGTCCGGGATTAGTTCCAAAATCGTGCTCAACAGACTGAACCGAAATCTTTGGACGCAGTGTTTGACTGAACACAAATATTGGAAAAACAAATAATAAAAGAATTATTAATTTTCTAAGCACGTTTTTTCACCTTTATTACAAAATTCTTGTGGTATTCGGGCTCTAAATAGTCAAAATCATTTGTTGCCAGCTTTTGCCCGAAAGTCTTTGCCCACCTGGCAACGTGAACTGCATCTGGAGCCGTTACGTTCCAATTTATCTTATTCCTGATATTGTTTTCCCAAAATACGTTTCCGAATACTAATGTGCTAGTATTTATTTGGAAATCGGACTTTTTTATTACCTTTAATTTATCCACAAATATAGCCTTATTCGCAATAACTTTAAAACTAGCATAATATGCTTCCTCTGAGTTCACCTTGTTAGCGACTATAAACTCATTTCCCTCCTCCAAATATTCTGATATTTGTAACGCCATAGCTTCAAATGTAGGTACAGGTATAATCGGTAGCTCGGCACCTAATGCGAGACCTTTTGCAGCAGACATCCCAATTCTTAGACCAGTAAATGAACCTGGCCCCGCAGAAACCGCTATGCTGCCACATTCTCCGATTTCAAATCCCGATATTTTTAATGAAAATTCTATCGAGTCAATCAATTTTTCCGCGTGAGAAAGCTTATCCCTAATTATAGACTGAAAATATCTTTCATTAGAAAGATATACAGCTGTGCTGCAAAGCGATTCTGATGTTTCAATTGCTAGGATTGGTTTATCTTCAGTCATATCTATTGATCTTAAAGCTTCTTGAGAAATCTTCGTTTAATTTAATTATTACTTCAAACCTTTTATGTGGCAGAATTTCAGAAAATAATTCACCCCATTCAATAAACATTATGGCTTCGTTATCATTTATATAATCATTAAAACCTATGTCAAATATTTCTTCCAATTTTTCAATCCTGTAGAAATCCAAATGGTAAATCTTAATTCTGCCTGAATACTCATTTACTAATGCAAAAGTCGGACTTGAAACACTATTAATACCGAAGATTTTTCCTATTTCTTTAACAAAAAATGTCTTACCCGTGCCTAAATCGCCGTTTAGAACAACAACATCCCCCTTCTGAAGATCTTTTGAAAATTCGAGCGCAATGTTTCTTGTCTCTGCTTCAGTTATAATTTTCAAAGAATATGGGTACTTCACTTTATTTTGGTTCCATTGTAATTACTGGAAGAATCATTTCCTCCATAGAAATTCCGCCGTGTTGAAAAGTGTCTTTATAATATGTCAGATATTTATGGTAATCTGTAGGATAAACAAAATAATAATCTTCTTTGGCAATGATATAATTTATGGTAACCCCTCGTTTTGGCAGCTTATAATCTGCCGGGTTTTTGATATAAATAGCGTGCTTATCATCAACCTTGAGATTTCTTCCATATTTAAATCTTAAATTTGTCGAAGCTTCTTTGTCACCTAGTACCTTAGCACCCCTCAGGGACCTGATACTACCATGATCAGTTGTAATTATTACTCTGGCATTCTTAATTTTAGAAAGAGCCTTAAATGTGCTTAGCAATGAAGAATGACTGAACCAGGTATTAGTAAGCGATCTGTACGCAGCTTCATCAGGAGCAATTTCTTTTAATAAATCGGAATCTGATCTTCCATGAACCATCATATCAAGAAAATTTACAACTATTGATGTGAATTGTGTGTTTTGATATGACATTATATTATTCTCAAAATTTCTGCCGACTTCAGGATCAATAATCTTTATATACTTTAATTCATTTTTAAGTTTTATCCGCTTTCGATCTAATTGTAGCTGCAGTAACTCTTTTTCATATTTATTTACGCTGTTCTCATCATCCCCGCCACCTTCCCAGTATTGTGGATAATTTCTTTCAATCTCAGATGGGAATAATCCCGCAAATAAAGCGTTCCTCGAATATGGAGTCGCTGTTGGAAGAATGGAATAATAGTAGTCTTTTTCAATCTTAAAATCGTTAATTAATAATCTCTCCATTAACAACCATTGATCTAACCTCAGACAATCAAGCACAAAGAAAAAAATCGAATCACTTTCATTCCGGAAATATTTTATTACATATTTATTTATAATTTGAGTAGATAGTGTAGGACTTTTTTCAGATTCAATATTATTTACCCAATCTTTATAGTTCCTCTCAACAAATTTTGAAAATTCCTTATTCGCTTCTTTCTTTTGTTCATTTAAAGATTGTCTGAGACCAATTTCCGAATGTGAGTCTAGTTCAAGATCCCAATTAACAAGTTTAAGATAAATATCGATCCATTCTTCATAAGAAAGGTTGTCTTGCAAAGCTTGCGAAATATTATTAAAATCCTGAAGGTAATCTTTTGCTACATACTGTCCGGAAATTTCTCTGCCTTCAAGAATTTTTTTGCAAACAAGCAATACTTGACTTGGATTGACAGGTTTGGTAAGATAATCGCTGATTTTGCTTCCTATTGCATCGTTCATTAATGATTCTTCTTCACTTTTGGTAATCATAACAACGGGAATATTAGGATCAATCTCTTTGATCTCCCCGAGCGTTTCAAGTCCGCCTTTACCGGCCATCATTTCATCAAGGAAAATAAGGTCATAATCCTTCCCTTTAACTAAAGTTATTGCATCTTCTCCATTTGTAACCGTATCTATTTCAAAACCTTTTTCAGAAAGAAAAATCACATGAGAGCGAAGCAGTTCAATTTCGTCATCTACCCATAATATTTTTTTTGTTTCCATTTTTGCAAATCAGAGATTAATTACAATTATATTTTTCAGACCGGAAATATAATACAATTTTATTGTATACTTATATGAACATCAAGGCCTGCCTGGTTTTGAACCGATGGTGGTACCCTGGATGCACCCTGTGGAGTAATCGTTGTTCTCGTATAAAAGATTGAAAGTTGAACTCTTGAACTAATGGTATACTTTATTGTTGGACCTACAATAGTAGTTGTTGTGCCGTCTTGTGGAACTCCGTTAGGATTCCAATTTGTCATATCATAAATTGTGCTTTCGTTTACAGATTTTGTATAGGACATATTAAATTCAATATCATTCTTTAAAGAGACACCAAAAAGCGGAATTTCAAATCCCGATTTTGAATATCCAGCAGTAATTCCTATATCCTGGGAAAATGATTCTATTATACTTCTTGTGGAAATTCCAAGATCATAGCTGGTCCGCGTAGAATACTTTATACTGGCAACCAGAGAACCATTCCACAGTTTCTTAAAAGTAAAATTTAAACCCATCAAAGGTGTAAAACCATATTCAACGTGTTGAGTTTGTATTTGTTTCTGGCCGTCAGGAGTTATCAACCATCCTTCAGTATAGGTGGAAGTGTATGCATGATCAAGGGATATATCATCTGCAATCTTCTTAAAGAATAGCAGGTCTTGTAAACCATCCCACGTAATATGCCAGTTAGGTCTTGGGATATATTTGGAAATGGTGCTAAGGAAACTAAGATTACCGGCAAGAGGCAAAGTTTCAAATCCCTTTATAAATGCATTTGATAAATTTGCGTTTGGATCAGAAGCATTTGGATTATATAGATCATGTACTTTTTGAATTCCGTTATTAAATCCCTTAAATAGCAATACCGGCGGTAATGATAAAAATGATCGCGATAAACTTCCAGTCTCTGAAATATATGAAACAGTTGTATTTCCAAACTGATCGGATGTCAATGAAGTGGATTTATTTATTGTCCATCCAACATTCCATTTAAGATCAAGTTTTGCACCTTTCCAGAGTGGACGCGATGTCCCAAAATCTAGTGAATTTTGCTGAGAAAACACATCTTGCAAATTTCCATTAGCTGCTCTTGGACCGACATATTGATTTAATCCAAACATGAAGGCCCTTGAAGGACCGTTGGTGGGATCTTGAGAAAAACCAAAGAAGTTTAAAAGCCCGGTCTTGCTCGAACGCAAACCTGATTCTGAAACAGTATTTTGACTGCTGAAATTAAAATTAATTGTTTCATAGTCAAACAAGGCTGATTTAGCAACATCTCTCAAAAATAATAAACTCCTTTTTAAGGATGACATCTTTGGCTGATTAACTGTGGGTTCCTCTTTCTCAGCAATTTTTAAACTATCATTTTGTGCATTAGTATTTTTACTTTTAAAGATATTACTCAAATCTATCGCTTCATTCCCGGTTATTACTCTCAACCTTCCGCTCCTGGAAGCCCTATTGGGCTGCAAATTGTTCCCTTGTTTGGCTTGCTGCTTATTCCTTTCTTCTGCGGACATAAACAATGGATCAGTTAGATCTTTCCATCTTAAGGTTAAACCAAAGGTTGTCCTGTTATTATATCCGGCACTTCTGCCTAATTCAGTCTGACGAAAATCGTAATTCCACTGATAATTAACTGTGTAGTCGGCTGAAATACTAAAATACTTATTTATATTCCAGATTGAAGGGAGCCTTGGATTTGATTTAATATTTATTGACTGCTGATACTGGTAGTCTTTTCCAAATAATTTACCTGAAAGAATATCCGACCAGATCTCACTTTCGCTTCTTTGATTTCCATATGCATCAGTCTCAAGATTTGCCAGTGAGGAATTAATTAATAAATTATAACTGGTAGACAGATTTAAGAATCCCCCATCGCTTAATCTCCAATTCAAATTCAACCCCCTTGAAGTGACAAAATTTCTTGAAATAATAGGAATTTCCGGAGTATTTCCCTGCTGCCTCGGAATATTTGTATTCCTGGACCTGTTTGCAGTAATATTCCACGAAATAGACTGGGGTAAATAATAAAACCTGACGTCTTTATAATCAGAAAACAAATCAATCAAAGAACCTATAATTGGAATATCATCAAGTTTGAAATAGTAATCGGGACCAAGGCTTAATCCGTAGTTTAAATTTGCAGACCATCGCCACCCGCTATTTGATGCAATAGTGGGGCTTGTAGCAAAAGTTCTGTTGTACGAAAAACTGTAAGTGAGAGAATTAAATGTATCTTGTATCCACCATAAATTGGAAGGAATTTTCAATCTTACACTTGATGCATTCCATGTGTCAGATGTATTATATGTTCTTGATTGGGCAATTAACTGAGCCCCTGTCATACCTGTTCTACTGCTATCTCCAAGAGCATTTAATCTTTGTGCGGCATCTGTAACAAGTATATCGGTACCGGGCAGATAAAGAGGTTCACCCAAAGATTCACTATGGGAATAACTTAACCTGAATGAGCTGCCCGGCATATTAAATGGAAGTAATTTCAATACATCAATATCTGTAGATACAGACCAGCTCTTGGTTTTTATCCTGCTTCCAAAACTGTCTGAAAGCTGATGGAAATATGGACTCCTGCCCTGCATGTTAAAAGTCACCGTTCCCAAATCGGCTAGTTTCATTGTAGAGGCAAAACTATATGCCCACCCTGGATGATTATCCGCACCTATCACTCTTAATTCATTAACCCATACTTCCCCGGAGATTGGCGTAGTTTGAGTTGTGCTGCCTCTGTTATATATACCAATTAACAAAAATTTAACTGAAGTAAGAGTCGGATTGCCCTTGACTGCATAAAAACTGTTAGTAGTGCCGGATACCGGAACCCGCACTAACTGAGTTACAGAATCACGGTTTGCTTTTATTGAAGTAAGTTCGCTAAACTTGATATCTATATCATTCCAGCCAGGTCTTACCGGCTCTCTGTATTCATAGTAATTATTTGTATCTGTACCAAACCTGAAGTATACTTCAGAATTATAGTCTGTAAGACTTGTGGAAGAAACAGAATTAATGCCCGTGTTCTGATCACCATGAATAAATAATTTCATATCTGAATAATTAAATACGTCAAGTGGAGCCGTCATATATTTTACAGCTTCTCGGGCCTGACCCTTTGGAAGATCTTTTATTATTAGATCCAAAGACTGCTCATTTCCATAAACCTGTTGATCGGGCCTTGTATTGTCCCTCTCCTGGAACACTCCGGGAGGACTCGAATAGTTTGTATTATCTTCAACATTTATTACGGAAACTTCCATTAATGAATCCTGCGGAAGTACCTTTTGCCATTGATTGCCAACAAGGTTAAATTCGGCTATTCTTAATCTCATTGCAGATGTGACATTAGTAGCAAATACTCTTATTGTTTCTACATCGGAAAAACTTGGTGAACCAATTTGTTGTGACGTGTCTTTTAAAGGTACCCTGTATAAATACCATCCATTATCTTCCTTTGCTGCAATAAATTTATTGTCAAATCCATTGGAAGCAGCTGGATTTGGTGTAGTATCTATTGGAATTGCATATCTGAAAAAACTATTTACTAGGTCAAGGTTACCATTTCTGTTGCGATCTTCTGTATCGGGAATCCTCCCTATATCAGTTAATACAGCATTTCCCTCTGTTCCATTTATATGAAAATAATTAAATGGATTTAAAACTCCATTTGTGTTTTGATTAAAGGAAAAATCATCGCCGCTCGGATCAGCTTTATTACTATTAGTCGGAGCCCTCCCCTGCAAATAGGCATTTTTCGTAGTGTCCCCTTCCTGCGAATTAGTAAGTCCGTCAATTCCTGTATCTTCTCCTGGCCTTAAAACATCGAGTCCCAATTTACTTTCACCGTCAAGCTTATTATTCGGCAAAACATCTTCACTTATTCTGCCTAGATCAACATAAAGTGTATCATTATTGCTTGCAAAACGGGAATTCATTAAAAATTCAATATACTCAACATTCTGCTCAACGAGGTTATTTGCAGTGGATGACAGTTCCTGCATCATTCCACCCCAATCCTTACTCTTATCTGTATAAAGATTAGGCCAATAGTTATAGGCGCCTGGTGTATCAGGAATAAATACAAAGTCCAGGACACTAACCTGTTGATCCTGCGTGGCTACTTTTTTTCTTGTACCCCAAATTTCCTGAACGCTGACATCAGGAGGAGTTATCGAAAACCAAAAGGCTTTTCCTTTATAGTCCATCATTTCCCGTGGAGTAATTCCAGGGGGAAGATTTGTTAAACCGACAGGTGGACTAACATCCTTCCAGGAAGTATAATTAACCCCAATTGGTATTATAGTTTTTGAGCCTTCAAAGTCATCAATGTAAGCAATACTTTCTCCGTTGTCATCCGGAATGGTACTTTTTATAGTATTTGGATCCGGCTTAATGTATGCATATTCACCCGACAATGTCATTGTTGACATTTCCCTCGTTGAAAATACTTTATCCAGCAGCTTCGTAAAAAAGGGAAGGTCAACACTGGTGCTAAAATCAAGACCATAAATCGTGTTGCTTAAGGGCTCTTCACCTATTCTTACTTTCTGGTTCAGTGATTGTTGATTCAAATTCAAGAGAGAAAAACCAAGTTTCGTTTTATCTGAAAAGTCAAAAACACCTCTTGCACCTAAAAGTGTTTTTGAAGCTAACTGGAATAGATCATTCTGTTCATAAGAAATTTGCAGGTTAGCCCCTGGTACTAATGCCGCATCTTTTTTTATAGTTAATAACCCTATGTTATAATCGACAGTATAATCTATGCCCTCTTTCAATTCATTGCCATCAAGCACAACTCGCACTGAATTCGCAACAATATTAAATCCAAGCTGATATGTAGAACTTGATGTTCCCGAATATTTACCGGTTATCTCCCATTTATCCTGTGTAGTATTTTGCTGAGCAAAGGTCTTGGTCGTATCATAAATAGACTGATACCTCAAAGAATCCGGTATCTCCGTGTTCATATCCTTTCCAAAAGGCTCCAGCGAGGGGAAAATTATTTCTCCAGTTTCTGGAATGATAGTTAAACCCACACGATAATCAAATATATCATCAGGAGTAGGGTTTTGCGCTTGGTCTACATTATCCAATCCAAATGCATTTAAAAGTTTAATAGTTTTTCCACCAATGTTCAATTGTGTCACTGGATCCTGACCCGGACTTTCATATTTTATATTTAATTGAAAGCCATCCTGTTTAATGTTTAATCCCCCAACGGGATAAATATTCTTTAATAATAATTTCCACGCTTGCTTAAATTGGGGTTGAAGGTTCGCAGGTTTTACCAGCTTTAGAACCAATCTTTGAGTCGTATCAACTTTTGAATTTGCAAGAAATTCACCATAGTAAGAATCATCTGCAGGACCGGGCCCATTTTCAACTCTATATGCAACAGCAATCACGTCCTGATCCTGAATTTGAGTTTTGAATGAAATAAACCCGGTTTCAGGATGAAGGGTATAGTCAGTTCCTTGAGTCAGCAATACAAAACGTCCGGTTTCTGATTGCCCTGGCACAGGAAGAATATCACCCCGCAGGCTGTCTGGATAGGTCTGCCCGGCTGAAACTGGAGGCAGGTTTATATAAGCGTTTGCTTTCCTCTCATTTGAAGTATTTATTATGGTTGTGCTGACAGATTTCCAGACCTCTATATTGGTAACTCTGTAATGCTCATTAATAATTGGGGTTGCGCTGCCAAAGTAATCAGAGAACAGATGTAATGTAGGGCTGGCGTAAAGAGTATCAAGAAAATAGTGATTTGTTGAATAATTATATGCCCTCAGATTAAAATCAGATGAGGTAGCTCCACCGCTAACATTTATCGTTTTTATTTGACCTTTCTTTTGGCTGGCAAGCGTCGTAAGTGTAAGTGGACCTAATTTAAATTGAGCTTTTATTCCAAAAAGAGCTTCACTGCCGCCGACTAATGGTGAGGTCTGAAGAGAAACATTACCTGCTTCAACACTCTGAACTATTTCATCCTCGTAGCCCGTATACTTAATCTTTAATTGATTTTCATATTGAAATGGTCTTTCCGTATTCCAATCCGCTTTTATATTTAGTTTATCTCCAATTGTTCCGTCAACGTTTACTTGAACGGTTTGACTGAAATCAGGTTCATTTCTTGTGTTCCCCAACAATGAAGTTGTAACCCCTTCGGTAGTTTGATTTGTCCAGGCACCATGTATGTCAATCGCTCCCCCAATTTTTAAGCTGATTTTTTTGGGACCAAAAATACTTAAAACACCAACACTCGGGAGAGGTATTTCAAAATTTGTTATATTTTCAATTAATTGTCCCAGTTCTTTTTTGGAGGACTTAAAATCATAATTATTTTCAATCTTTTTCCAATCTTCCTTTTCATTTAAAGCAAGTTGCAGATCAATATACTCTTTCAGTGGAAGCCTTAATATTGTTTTATATGGGGCACCATTAATTTCTTCCTTTATCAGGACATATTTGCCCGTTGAGTCAATTTGAACTGATCTTGTAATCATTCCGGGTGCTGGTTGAGCATAAAACCGCGGAAGATAGCCTTTTCCTAATGTTGAAACTGGTAATGGATGTCTTACATAATGAAAATTTTGAATTCTTGACGTAGAATCCTGAGAATAAGCATCAAGCGTATCCTTCTTGGCATTTAGCGAATCATTTTTTGAAAATAACGAATCAGGTTTAATATTAGTAGAGTCTTTCTTGGTGATTAAGGAATCAGGGATAACCCTTATCGAATCAAGTTTAGTTGAAGATCCCGATCCGGTCAGATTTTTATTGTATGTGTTAAATGAATCTAGATGAACTTCAGCAGAATTGTTTATTTGTTTTTCATATTTATCAAGATATGAATTTATTCTTATACAGGCAGGTATCCACAACGAGGGATTTATTCTAACACTATCCGAAGAATTAAAACCTAAATTTATTGCTACATAAAATAAAATAGCAAATACAAAGGCAGCGCTGAAGATCTCTTTCAACCAATATAAGATTTTACGAATAATAGAGTAACCTAAAAAAATATTGTTAGAAGATTATCTTAAATTGTAGAAAGTTTTTATACTACCTCCATTTTAAATTATTAAAAATTATAGAAATAACGAATAATTTTCAAACACATTAAACCGACGTAAATTGATACAGTATTTGAAATTTATGTAAAATTTCAAGTAATTCAGGGCAATTAATATACCATTTTTTAACCAATTCTAAACATTTGTCAGTTTAATAATTACATCTTTATATTCTGGATATTTCTTCAGAAGGTAATCTCTTTTGCCTATTTCAAGATCATGGAAATCGAATCCAGGTGAAACCGTACACCCCATCAATCCAAATGATGTTTTACTAACAAGTTCGGCAGCGAACCAGGAATTTTTATGAATGACTACCTGACGATTTTCATTTTTATCTATATCGTCTCCAAGAATATTTTCTTCAAGTTTCTGTTCCGGTGTAATTGTATATATTCTAATTGGGCAGCCATCATAAAAATGCCAGATTTCATCTGACTGTAACTTATGAAAGGCTGAATATTGTTTACCTTCAAGCAAAAAATAAATTGAAGTAGAGAAAACTCTGTCACCAATATAACGTTCAGGCAGAACCGATGCACTAAATATTTCATCAGATCTGTATATTTCATTATAATAACCACCTTCAGGATGTTTCATCAATTTTAACTTTTCAATATAATAAAGTGCTTTCTCGTCCATAATATTGCTCAACTTTAGTTTATAATAATTATTTGATCAAATTGTAGAATCATAAGCTAAAATGAATTGTGATAATTCTCAAGTAATTGCTATAAATGACAGTATATACCAGAATCCACTGTTTTCCCTCAAGGTTAAATGTGTATAAAGATTTATGTTTCATTTCTTTCATATTTTTGTTAAAATTACATTGATAAAATAAGGAATTATTAAAGGGGATTGGGGGGGATAGAAGGCTATGAATAATGCCTCAGCAGTATTGTCAAGTCAGGTTAAACTGAATGGCTGAAGCAGACCATAATAAATTTCTTCATAGAGCAATAACAACTGATCCTTTCTTTAATATCCTGATATTACTAAAACTTAACAATTATGGAGGCAGTAATGTCCGTATTAAAGGAAAAACTTAAGAGCAAAATTGAAGCCTGGCGCCCTAGGACTTCAAAGCTGGTTAAAGACTATGGTAATGTTAAAATTGGTGAAGTTACCATAGAACAGGCTATAGGCGGGGCAAGAGGAGTTAAATGCCTTACCACAGATATTTCCTACCTTGATCCACTCGAAGGTATTAGATTCAGAGGATATACAATTCCTGAGGTTCTGGAAAAACTACCCAAGGTTAAATCTAAAGATGGAGAAATGCCTTATGTCGAGGGTTTCTTTTATTTATTACTTACAGGTGATATTCCTTCTGAAAAAGATGCAATGGAAGTGGCAGAAGAATTTAAAAAAAGACAACACGTTCCGGATTATGTTTTTAATGTTCTTCGTGCTATGCCAATTGAAAGCCATCCAATGGTGATGTTTTCTGCCGCCATATTAGCAATGGAAAAGGAATCTGTCTTTGTTCAAAAATACAACGAAGGAATGAGTAAAATGGATTACTGGGATCCATACTATGAAGACGGACTAAACCTGCTGGCTAAACTTCCAAGAATTGCCTCCTTCATCTATAGACTAAAATATAAAAACAATGATATTATCCAGGCAAATCCGGATATGGATATGGGCGGCAACTTTGCACATATGATGGGCATTGGAAAACCATATGATGATGTTGCGCGTTTATATTTTATTCTCCACAGCGATCATGAAAGTGGTAACGTAAGCGCTCACACCGGCCATCTGGTAGCTTCTGCTTTATCGGATGTTTATTATTCCATATCAGCAATGATTGATGGTTTGGCCGGCCCTCTGCATGGTCTTGCTAATCAGGAAGTTTTGAGATGGATACAGGGTGTTATGGATAAGATGGGTGGAAAAGTTCCAAGCGAAGAGGAAATGAAAAAATTTGTTTGGGATACTTTGAATTCTGGTCAGGTTATTCCAGGATTTGGTCACGCAGTACTTAGAAAAACTGATCCGCGTTATATGGCACAGCGTGAATTCTGCCTGAAACATCTTAAAGATGATCCAATCTTTAAATATGTTGATGTTCTCTACAAAGTAACACCGCCAATTCTTGAAAAGCAGGGAAAAGCAAAAAATCCGTGGCCAAATGTTGACGCTCAATCAGGAGTTATTCAATGGTATTACGGCCTGAAGGAATATGATTTCTACACCGTTCTTTTCGGAATTGGAAGAGCTTTGGGTGTGGTTTCAAATATTATTTGGGATCGCGCTTTGGGTTATCCGATTGAAAGGCCAAAATCTATTACCACTGCAATGCTGGAAGATTTTGCAGGAATAACAGAAAAAGAATTGCAGACTTCCAAGTAAGGTATTTCTGCAGCCAGTTCTTAAATGGTCCGGGATTAGACAGTTCTAGTTCCGGACTTTTTTTATTTATCCTTAATTTTATATTTTCTTTTACTATTTTACGTGAGCTGGGTATAGTGATAATTTAACAATAAAAATTTATGAATGATTCAAAATTTGGCTTGGTAACACCCCAAGAAATTAATAAGATTAAAGAACAATTACTTGCTGGTAAAGCAGCTCTTGATAAACAGGAACTAGGATCTCTGCTATTCGCCATCGAGGAACATCTGAATGCAATTTGTGAAAATGATTTATTCGGTAATGACTTTGACTTAATTCAAAGATGGGATGAGATTTTTGCTTACATATTTCCCTCTCAGATTGCATATGATTTAATGAATAAAATAAATACAGATGTTTATTGCCGGTTTGGGAATTATCTCCTGGAGAAATTATCAAATACTCAGGGACAAAATTATACCTGCCTGAAAAACATTACTCATTCATTTCTCGATCTCTTCCGCTTGCCGGAATTATTAACAAGAATTTATGGACAAAAAAAATGGGAAGGCCTGATTCATAAACTGATTTTGAAAAGTTATTACAATTTAAATTCCATTCTGCGACAGAGAGTTAAAGACTATGGCAGCCGTGCTGTCTTTACATTACTTAATGGAAGTGTTGAAAACAAATTTAGCTGGGTTGACATCTATGAAAAAACCAAAATCTGCGCTAAATCTATCCTAAAATTATTTAATGAAATCAATGCGGAAAGTGAAAGTGTTGCTTTTTTGATGGAAAATGAACTATCAATGGCTGTGCTTGATCTGGCCTGCCTGACAAATGGAATTATTAATATTATGATTCCTGCAAATTCAGTCCCTCAGCACTTGGTTTTTATATTAAATCAAACAAAGGCTCCCATAATAATTGTATCCGATGAAAAACAATTCCATAAAATAAAATCAATCAAGGATGAACTAAAACATCTGAAAAAAATAATCCTGCGACACGGTAGCAGCAGTGACAGCCTTGTAATATCATATGATAAATTTATAAAACTCGGAGATTCTGAGCCGGATTCATTGCTTGACGAAAGAGTGGATAAAAATAATATGGAAAATTTGGCCAGCATTATGTATACATCAGGAACTACGGGTGACCCCAAAGGTATTATGTTCTCCCAATTAAATATCGTTTATAAAAGATTTTGCCGGGCACTGGCAATTCCTGAAATCGGAGATAAAGATAAATTTTTGGCTTATCTACCTCTTTATCATACTTTTGGCAGATGGTTTGAAATGGTAGGCACAATCTTTTGGGGAGCTGAATATGTGTTTATGGAAAATCCTTCCATAGAAACTATGATTTCAAATATGCAATTGGTTAGACCGACAATATTCATTAGCATTCCAAAAAAATGGGTCCAGCTTTATGAATATATTGCTGAACATGTTGATATTGAAATTGAGGAAGAAGAGATTATTCAGCAAAATGTTACTGAAATTACTGGTGGAAAATTAAAATGGGGCTTATCTGCAGCCGGCTATCTCTCTCCGGATGTTTTTATGTTCTTTCAGAAATATAAAGTTGAATTAATGAGCGGTTTTGGGATGACAGAAGCAACCGGTGGAATTACAATGACCCCACCTCACAAATATATTCCTGATTCTCTGGGAAAAGCACTTCCTGGTATGGAAATAAAGCTTGCGGATGATGGGGAAATTTTAATTCGCGGTCCATATGTAATGATAGGATATTTCGGAGAAAAGGAAGAAGAGACCTTCCTTCCTGATGGATGGCTCCCAACAGGCGATATAATGCAAATGGACGAAAATGAATTCATAAAAATTATCGATAGGAAAAAAGAAATTTATAAAAATATAAAAGGGGAAACAGTTGCGCCGCAAAAAATAGAAAACTATTTCAGGGATTTCAATACCGTTAAACAGGTGTTTCTGGCAGGCGATCACAGGCCTTTCAATACTGTATTAATATATCCCAATTATGAAGATGATAATTCTGTTCTTAAAAATATGGATGAAAAGCAAATGCAGGAATATTTTTCATCGGCAATTGTAACTGTTAATAAATTTCTTGCGCCATTTGAAAGGATTGTCAACTTTAGAATTATAAACAGACCCTTTAGTGATAAATTCGGCGAACTTACACCTAAAGGTACTTACAAAAGGAGGGCAATAGAAAAAAACTTTGCTGATGAAATTGAATCAATGTATGTGAAGGATCATACAAGCATAAATATATTAGGAAAAGAAATTAGGATTCCAAACTGGTTCCTGAGAGAAAAAGGATGCCTGAGTGGAGATATTGTGGCATTAAAAAATGGAATATCAATTCCTAAACTTCAACTTACTTTAAAAATTGAAAAGAGCGTGGCGGACGAAAATATTTTTAGGATAGGTGATTTTAACTATTTAATCACGTCTCCGTTTCTTGATTTACAGCAAATATTTATCTCTCCGATTTATTGGCTGGGTAATAAAGGACTTTTTGAATTTTGCAGCGAATCAATTTTTCAGTGGTTCAGGCAAACCAAAAGTGACGGTAGAATAAACTTTCATTCTAAAGCTTCTGTTATTGAATCTGGGGACAAAACAAGAGAAACTATTAAAGCGTTTCTATCTTCGGGCGAATATAGCCTGTTAGGAATTCACCTTGCCGTCTTATTACTTGAATCAACAGAGGAAAATGATGGTTTTCTCGGTTTGCAATACTTAAAAATATTTCTTGAAGATGAATCGAATCCACACTTTAATCTGGTATTGGATTTAATAAAAAAACCGGGTCTGACCGATCTGCTTAATATAAGACGCGAATTATTTAAAACCGGCTTAATTAAATTTCGTGGAAATAGTCTTTCTGAGTTTGCGGGAATATATCTAAGATATAATTATGATTTGCTGGATAAAACAATTATTAACATGATTGTAGAAACTTCGCGTGGGGATGAAAATCTCAATGCTATCGAGCAAATCCTGAAAAAAGAAATCGAAATTCATAGTATTTACAATGAGCTAGAAAATACTCCTATCCCCTCTCTTTTTGAATTACTTGGCGAATACGGAATTCAACATCCGACTAGCTATAAAAGGATTCGTCAGATTTTCATGTACTATAAACTATTCAAAGACTGGAAAGAATTTGTCGAATATGCCGATAAGATAAGATTGGAAATGCTGCAAGGCTTCAGAAAATGGCTCGGGATAAATCCAAGTATAGCAGTTGACGCAGAAACAGGCGCTGAATACAAATGGTCAGACGTAATAATTCTTGAAGAAGGTATTGATAGAAATGACGGTGCTAAAATCGTTAAAGCAATTACAGAAACATCATTAATCCGTGAGGCTATCTTTCTATTTTCTGAAGGTACTCTTGTCGGATTAAATAATATTTTGCCTGGCGGATTATGGATAAGTCATCTGGGGACCCACCACGAAAAATCAGTTTATAGAATAACCATCCAGACACGCTACCAGGGAGGTTTTGATATCGTAATAAATCTCAACAAAAATCTGCCTGCTGAGAGTGTTAAGGAAGAAATAAGTTGGCTTGTGCTGGCGGGCTCCAACATAGCTGGGCAAAAATTGGTGGAAGATTTCGGCGGATATTGGGAGGATTATGACCTATGGACTGAGGAATTCGTGCCTGGCGAAACCGTTGCAAAATTTCTTCAAAGAGAATCACGCAAGAAAGATGAAACTACACAAAAGAGACTCTTTAATTTATGGCCTTATTTTGTCTGGAGTGCCGTAACGTCTTATCTGAATTTTTGGAAATTATCAGACTATAAACTGGAACTAGCCGATCCGTCTCCAATGAATATTATAATTCCTACTCACGATTATCAAACAGGGACAAGGCTTGTTTCAATTTCAGAAAGAGTTAAATCAAATTCACCACTTACTTTTTTTCATAATTTCTATAACTTTTTTGTTAAAGCAACTGAAGATAATTATCCATTTCTTAAAAAATTATCTATCTGGAATTATGTTTTTTCCGGAGTGGTAGATGCGGAAGGTGAGGATGTAGGATTACAATTATTGAAAAAGTTTAAAGAAGAATTAATAGCTTCTCACACTTTTGATGGTACAAAAGAAGTAATTAAAAGAATTGACCTGTTTATTGGAAACGTACAATTAAATGGATTCATACCGAAGAGACTATTTTTTGCAATAAAAAGGTTTCTTAGATGGTTTGAACTCAATAAGGATGCGGCTCTTGCTGCTCAGGCCGAAATGATTTACGAATTATATGATACCTACCGGATATTTGAACTTGAAGAAAAATATCCCGAAGCTCGTACGAGATTTTTTCTCGAAACAATTTTTGCTTCCTCCAATCAGGAGATTAAAAGGTCATTGAAAGATATAGTAATAAAGCAACACGAACGCAAAATTGCTAAGGCAGAAACCTTAACTTTATTGTCTGGTATTCAGAGCGAATTTAAGCTAACCGAAAGAGAAGATTTCTTCCTCACTAGGTTAAGCTATCCTCATCTAAAGCCCACTGATTCAGCAACTCTGATAAAAATAAAAAGCGAAAGCTTTGCCACAGCTAATCTGGTGATTCAGGTTGAAGATAGTGATGGTAAAATTATTATGCTTCGCAATCCTGTATCACCTAAGGAAATATCAAGACTTCATCAATTGTTTATTGAGACCAATCTGCTTGTACATTTCAGGCCGGAACATCAATTCCTGGTTGCACTTTCTGACCGTGGTTACATTATTGGCGGATTATTTTATTTTCGTACAGATGAACAAACTGCACACATGGAGAAAATAGTTGTTTCAAATCGCTACAGACGTAAAGGTATCAGTGAAGCGCTAATGAATGAGTTGTTCAATCGGTTGCGCGATGATCATATCAGCTATGTTACTACAGGATTCTTTAGACCCGAATATTTTTATAGGTTTGGCTTTAAAATTGAGCGCAAATATTCCGGGCTGGTAAAAAATTTAATACCTTCAAAACCGGAAACAAGCTAATAAAATCCTGTAATCTAAAATCACTTATAACAAAATTATTTTGCGCTAGTTGACTATTCACTCTAATAAACTCTGCCTTTGCTTCTTGCGTAGCAGGGCAGACATGCGTTAAACAGGTTACTAATAACTATTTTTCAGGTTAACCTACGGCTTTAGCCGTGGGTTAATTAAAGGCAAAGGTGAGGTCTTTTAATCGTTTCAACGGTTTTCATTATCGGTACTGTATCTAGCAGTCGACTTGAGTTATTTTAGTTAATTCAAAAATTATTGTAAATTCGTCCATTTCAAAACGGACAATTTCAAATTTAACGGAGATATCATTGAAACATATTGCCTTTAAAATACTCTGCATTCTAAGCTTAAGCGTGCTGCCTATTTTCTCACCCAATATCTTTGCGCAATCAAATAAAGATAGCAATATCGGAGAGGATATTAAGGTTGCTAACCAGTTTGTGCGTAGTGCATTAACTGAAAGAAAGGGGTATCATTTATTAAAAGAGTTAACGGATATAGGTCCCCGCTTAAGTGGTTCCGAAAATTCTTTGAGGGCTATTATGTGGGCCAAGAAGAAAATGGAGGAAGCAGGTTTTGATAAGGTATGGCTGCAGCCGGTGATGGTCCCTCATTGGATAAGAGGAAATATTGAGCAGGCTGAAATTGTGAAATCAAAATTATTTAAGAACAGAAAACTTTCCATTGCGACATTAGGTGGAAGTATAGGAACAGGTAAAAATGGAATTACCGCAGAAGTGCTTGAAGTTAAGAATTTCGATGAACTAAAGGCTCTTGGCAGTAAAGCTAAAGGCAAAATTATTTTTATGAGCCGTCCGCTCGACCCGGGAATAATTGAAACTTTCAGAGGATATGGCGAAGCCGTGGATCAAAGAGTATTCGGAGCTGTTGAAGCTGCAAAGCAGGGCGCTATAGGTGTAATGATAAGGTCTATAACCACGAAATATGATAATGTCCCGCACACAGGCGTTATGATCTATAATGATACTTTACCAAAAATTCCCGCCGTGGCTTTGGGATATCAGGATGCAGATTTTGTTTCAAACGCTTTAAAAAAAGATCCGCATTTGGAGGTAAATATAAAATTGAATTGTAAAACTCTGCCAGATACACAATCATATAATTTAATTGGTGAACTTACAGGAACTGAATTCCCTGATCAGGTAATTGTTGTCGGAGGCCATTCAGACAGTTGGGATAAAGGAGTAGGCGCAAATGATGATGGCACTGGCATTATGCAATCAATGGAAGTACTCGATTTATTTAAGCGACTTGACATAAGACCTAAGAGAACTATAAGGTGTGTATTTTTTATTAATGAAGAAAATGGCAGTAAGGGTGCGTTAAAATATGGTGAATATGCAAAAGACGCTCCTGAAAAAACCCTTGCCGCAATAGAAGCCGATGCTGGAAGTGGAACACCTAGAGGATTCTCAATAGATGCTGATTCAACCACAATAGCAAAATTCCGGAGCTGGCTCCCTATCCTAAGGAAATCCAGTATTGATTGGGTAGAAAAAGGAGGAAGTGGTGAAGACGTTGGTCAAATAAAAAATGCAATCGCACGAATTGGTTACGTGCCGGATCCACAGAGGTACTTTGATTATCATCATTCTGATAATGATCGGTTCTCAATAATTCATCCAAGGGAATTTGAACTTGGTTCAGCGGCTATGGCAATATTGGTATATATGATAGATCGGCAGGGTCTATAACTCTATTTGCAAGGGCGCAATATTTTACGTCTTTTATTTTGATGAAATTAAATCCGCTGCGATTCTGCCGCTCTTCACAGCACTCTCAATAGTAGAAGGCAAACCTGTTTCAATCCAATCTCCGGCCAAATAGAAGTTAGAAAATTTTGTAACCGAAGGTGGTCTCTGGCCCAGAATATTATTTAACGGTATAAATGTTGCTCTTTTTTCCTTTATGATTTTATATGAGATGATTTCATCCCGTGGAATATTCATAAACTTGCTCAATTCATTACCGGCAATTTCAATTAACTCTTCTTTAGATAATTCCATCAAATCGTTTGCATCACTGATGACAAGCGTGATATGAGAAATATGATTAAAAACCCAATGTATTCTTGAATTTATCAAACCATAAAAATTCCTGTTCAGCCTATTTTCTTTCAGCCAGATATGTAAAGTAAGTATAGATGAATATGTTAAATTCAGATCGGTAAATACTCGTATATCATTGACCACCTTTTCAAAAGCAGAAAGAGGCAAAGCAGAAATTACAAAATCAAACTCCTCAATGATCCTTTTTGACGTCTTTATTTTAACAAGCTTATCTGAATCAAATAGCAGGCTATCAACTTTTTCTGAAAAAGAGACTATCCCATTATTTTGTTCAATAAACTTTTGTGCATTGATACAGTAGGTTTCTGAAAGCCCTTTAGCTGGTAATACAATAGTTGCTGACCTGCTCCCTCTTAAAAATATCTTCTTAAGAATATCTACAAAGGTAACCGCAGAAGCCTTCTTGATACTTGTATTTAATGCGCCGACACAAAGTATTTCCCAAAAGGCTTTTCTAATATTTTCTGCTTGTTTCTCTCCTTCTAGCCATTCGTAAACAGTTAGATTCTTCAAGTCTTTCGACGGAATAAGAGGAAGTTTTAAGAAAAGTAAAATTAATCTTAACCTCTCGGATACGTATAAAGCATTGTAACTTAATATCCCTAAAGCAAGATTAAGCGGGTAAAATATTCCTTTAGCCTCCAGAGGGTAAAGCCGAAAATCTTCTTTTACAAAATTAACTTTCAGGTGTTTCTGAAATTCCAAATTAGCAGTAGCATTTATTAGTTTAAGAAAATTAAGGGTTTCTTTATAACACCCCATTAGGATGTGCTGCCCGTTATCAATAATTGTATTCGTTTCTGTATCCTTAAAAGAATAAGCACGACCGCCTAATTTGGGTGAAGCTTCGATTAGTTCAATTTTATAGCCTGCTTTGGAAAGATAAACTGCTGAGGTGAGACCGGCGAATCCGCCGCCAAGAACGAGACATTTTTTCATTAATAGACTAAACTGTATTTAGCCCATACACCGACTGATATTCCAACTTTTTCAAGTTTCGAAACATTGATATCTTTACGAAATACATCATAGTCAGCATTAATAATTTTATTTAGCATTCTTTCATAAATGTGTTGCATAGCACGAGCTGCGAACATGGATGCTTTGTCGTCCAGATTAAGAGCCTTGTTTGCCTTATCAAAATACTCCTTTGCTCTCATAGCTTCATATTCCATCATCTGCCTAAAATTCATATTATAAGTAGCGCTTAATAATTCTTTTTCAGAGTACCCAAATTTCATAAGGTCCTCCTGTGGTAGATAGATTCTACCCTTCTCACCATCTTTTTTTATATCTCTGAGAATATTCGTTAGCTGAAGTGCAATACCTAAATTTACTGCAAAATCTTTTGTTGATTTATGTTTGTATCCAAAGATTTCTATACACATCAACCCAACCGTTGAAGCAACACGATAACAATATTCCTGCAAATCCTGAAAAGTAAGGTAGCGGTTATTCTTCAGATCCATCTCCATTCCTTTAATCAATTCAAAAAACGGCTCAATAGGAATATTAAATTTTAGAATTATTGTTGCTAGTTTATTTAAGAGATGATATCCGGAATTACCGGTGAACGCCTTTTGAAGTTCTATCCTCCATCCACGGAGCTTTTCATATTTAAGGTCACTAGTTTCATTCCCCTCGTCAATAATATCATCAGTCTGACGACAGAATGCATAAACCGTATTCATAGCATCTCGTTTATCGACCGGCAACATGTTAAAAGCATAATAAAAGCTGCTTTTACTTTTCTTGGCTATTTCTCTTGCTGCTTCTGCCATTAGACTATTGATTTAAAAAAAAGTCTGATAAAATCAGTTTTGTTTAGCTCAGGTCTATTACCTAATACATCAAAATCGCTTTTCTCTATTTTTTCAAGAATAGCTTCTCCGCCAAATACAGTCCATTTTATTTCAATTTTTAACTTCCCCTCCAAAAAGCTGAATAGTCCTCGCCCTTGTTCGAATAATTGCCTTGTCCTGTCCACATTAAATTTTACAAGCTGCTTTAAATTACGGCTATTTTCATTCATCTGAAACATATTTTCTGTTACATCGAAGTTTTTCATTTCATCCTTAGGAAAATAAATCCTGCCTTTTTCATAATCTATGGCAACATCCTGATAAAAATTGGTCAATTGCAATGCAGTGCAGATATTATCCGAAAATTGTAATGCTTCAATATTTCTGATGTCAAATAATTCTAATATAAGTCTGCCAATTGGATTGGCCGAATTTTTACAATAATTTTGAACTTCAGAAAAGCTCTCATATCGTTTTTTTACCACGTCCTGCTTAAACGCCTTTAATAAATTATAAAAATATACTGGGGATAATCTCCTTGATTTTATTGTCTGCGCTAGAGCATAGTCAAATGCATCTTCAAAATTTCCATTCAATAAATTAGTTAATCTTTTTTCAAAATTATCCAGATTTTCCAGTCTCACTTTTTCTGGGACATTTCCTTCATCCGCAAAATCATCGGCTGTACGGGCAAACCAGTAAATAATTGCAACATCTTTACGAAGTTCTTTTCGTATTAAAAATGAAATTACAGGGAAATTTTCATAATGACTTATTGCAAACTCCAGGGCTTTTTCATATGTTGATTCAATAGCCATTTTTTTAATAAATCAAATTAAAATAATCCGGTTGTGTCCTGCTTTCCATGCCTTAGGTAGTGCACTGTTTGAAATATAGAAAAATAGAACATTTTTTAGCTCT
>CAYPNM010000027.1:35490-46895 GCA_964412105.1 uncultured Ignavibacteriaceae bacterium
TAAAGGCTGAGGCATAATAAATTATCAAAATTAAAATAGCAATCATTATTATTTGACAATACCTTATTTACTTTTGTCTCCATTAGCTTACCAATTAAAAATATAATCACCTCCTCCATAATATTAAATAATTCAAACCAGCCTCAAGACCCAAAACTTGAGCTATTCTGAAGTTTGAAACTGCCTTTGGCTGGAAGGATGTGAAATTATATAGATTTTTACCGCAATTGAGTTTCATTTATAATCCACATACACTCTGAAAACGTTCTGAAAACGCTCTGAAAACGCTCTGAAAACGCTTTGAAAACGCTCCATATAGCCTTCTCGAGTCTTCACAATAAGTTCTAATGCCTTTCTTGATTAAGCATTTTGTGGAATTACCAAAACAGTAGCTTTAGCAGCAGCCCTTATCATCGATAGAATTACACAATAACCGCATAAATCATTGATTTTTTAACATTCATAGGAGCATACAAAAAGTTATGAATCCGGAATTTCATGAAGTGGAATTGCGAGAGTGTTAAGCATATTGCCGCTGTAATTCGCAGGCATCCTGATTTTAATTCAACTACTGAGAACTGAGATGATATACAAAATCTGAATGCTTTGTAATAGCAACATAAAATGCTTATTTTTAAATTTTAAATTCAAAATAATGATTGAACAACTCAAACAAGATGATCATATATATCATTAAAAATAATCCCGAATTCAAGACCTTTTTCTATTAGAACAGCCTCCCTGTTATTTAATACCTTTAGTATAACCCAAGAGAATTTTAAAAAAAATGAGCAATATAAAAGAAATTAATAGACGCAGAACATTCGCAATTATTTCTCACCCTGATGCGGGAAAAACAACCTTAACTGAAAAATTCCTGCTTTATGGTGGAGCCGTTCAACTGGCGGGCTCAGTGACCGCGAGGAAAAATCAAAGAGCTTCGACATCCGACTGGATGGAGTTGGAACGCAAAAGAGGGATTTCGATAAGTTCGACTGTTCTTCAATTCGATTACAAGGGGTATAAAATTAACTTGCTTGATACTCCCGGTCACCAGGATTTTTCTGAAGATACCTACAGAGTATTAACTGCCGTAGATGCGGCTGTTATGGTAATTGATTCAGCTAAAGGAATCGAAATTCAAACCAGAAAATTATTTGAGATATGCAGTAGACGTCATGTTCCTATTTTTACATTTATGAACAAACTTGACCGCCCGGCCCGTGATCCGCTTGAATTAATAGATGAACTTGAAAGTATACTGGGAATCGGGGCTTATCCAATGAATTGGCCTCTCGGCTCAGGTTTAGATTTTACTGGAGTATATGATAGAAGAAATAAACAGATTCATCTTTTTGAAAAGACTACGGGTAATGCATTCAAAGCTCCGGTATCAATTCATAGTATTACTGATCCTTTTGTAAAAGAAAGGCTAAGCGAAAATAATTATCAGCAGGTTGCCGAAGAGCTTGAAATGCTTGAACACGCAGGTGAAGAATTTAACCCCGAATTAATTCTAAAAGGGAAACAAACACCCGTATTTTTCGGAAGCGCTGCGAATAATTTCGGAGTACAGCTATTACTGGATGGATTTTTAGATTACGCTACCCCTCCTGTTCCTAGAAATAGCGCTGCAGGTATTATTACTCCTGAAAACAATACATTTTCAGGCTTTGTATTTAAAATACAAGCAAATATGGATCCAAAGCACCGGGACAGGATTGCATTTATGAGAATTTGCTCCGGAAAATTTACACGCGATATGCAGGCATTCCATGCATCCTCTGGAAAAAAGATCAGGTTATCAAATTCTCAAAAACTTTTTGGACAGGATAGAGAGACAATCGATGAAGCATATCCTGGTGACATTATCGGTTTCGTTGGAAATTCAAACTTTGGGATAGGAGATACAATTACTGAGGATCTAAATATTGTTTATAAGGAGATCCCGAGATTTGCTCCCGAACATTTTGTAATTCTGCATAATCCAAATCCTTCTAATTATAAAAAATTCCGCGATGGGCTGGACCAGCTTTTGCAGGAAGGTGTTATACAAGCATATCAGCTCAAAAATTCAGCTCAAAAGATTCCACTGCTTGGAGCTGTAGGACCATTGCAGTTCGAGGTTGTTCAATACCGTTTACAGGATGAATACGGGGCAGAATCAAGGATGGAACAGACCAACTGGAAAGTACTGAGATGGATTTCTCCTGAACATTCAGAAGAGGAAATTAATCAAATTGTGTTACCTGCCGGCGCAGCATTCGCGTTGGATTCGGATGAAAGACTTGTCCTCCTCCTTACAAGTGATTGGTCATTGAATTATTTTAAAGAAAAGCATCCTAAAATTAATCTAGCAGATATTCCTTTTGAAAATGAAGCCGTTATGATTTGATAAATATTAAGATTCTTCAGGATTGTTCCAAATTTAAAATTCCTGAGGTTGCTCACCACCATCATTATTACTATTTCGTTGCTTTTCAGCTTCGTAATTGTTGAAATTAAATTTAATGTTCAACATTACCCGGGGGGCTTCACGTGTAAAATAATTATATGAAAAATAATCGGCTCCCTGAGAAGTAAATTCCCACCTACCCGTTTTAAACAAATCCCTTACTTGCAGAGTTAAAGATAACTTCTTCTCGAGGAAATCTTTTTTAATTGCTGCATCTGTTCTAAAATATCCTTCCCTTCTACCCTGCGATGAAACGGTTGGACTATTATATCTTACATTTAATTCCATTGTAGTTGAATTACTAATATTAATTTTATTGCTGAATCTTGTGCTCCAGTTAAAGCTTTTTCTTTCATATGGTTCGTTAAGAATAACTCCATTAATTCTATAATCATAAATATCGCCCGTAAGATTTATATTCCATACCTTAACTATAGGATCAAAGGTCAGCATAAATTCGCTGCCCAATGAATAATCCTGCCCGACATTATCGAAAGTAATTAATGTAACATTATCTGCATAAGCAGAACGAACGTGTTCAACTTTGTTGTGACTGACTTTATAATAGAAATCATTAGAGAACGAAATCCCCCCGATAAAAGTCTGGAAGCCAAATTCATAGGAGTCTATAAATTCCGGTTGCAATGCCGGATTGCCGTGACGAACATTGTTCGCATCCATCCAGGTGTCAAATGGTTCAAGCTGCCAGCCGTGTGGACGGTCAATTCTGCGTGTATAACTCGCCATTA
This sequence comes from uncultured Ignavibacteriaceae bacterium, assembly GCA_964412105.1. GTDB lineage: Bacteria > Bacteroidota > Ignavibacteria > Ignavibacteriales > Ignavibacteriaceae > JAKAGZ01. Next base: position 38,695 of record CAYPNM010000027.1, read on the forward strand.
ACTGTGACCCGCCTTCAAATTTGTAGCTGCTATGCAATGTCGGGAAAAAGTCCCATCTGTCAATTGAAAAACTCTGATTATTCGCAGTCAGATCAATTGTCCTATAGGTGTATTCTCCCCTTACTCCTCCTTGGAAACCAAGATTACCCCATTCATTTGAATAAATTGAATAGACTGCAAGTTCTCTCCTGTTATAATCTGTTATATTACTAAAGAGGGATTGAAATTCATATTTACCGGTTGCGGTGCTGTATTCATAATATTTATTTCCATCCTGTGAAATATTTATTTCTCCTTGAGAACCGGTTTCAAATTTACTCTTTTCACCGAGAGGCAATGAAAAATCTATTTTGCCCCTAAATTCTGTTGAAGGACCTGCTTCTGTTGTTTTTTTCCCGCTTATTTGAGCACTGTTTTGTGTTTCTGCCGATAATGTCAATTCATCGGAGTTGCGATGACTCATAAAAAATTCAGCTGTAAGAGAGTGCCCCTCATCATTATATTTTCTGTTATAATTTATATTTCCAGCATAGTATGAACCAGAACGTTCACGGTGATTTGTACTATAATAAAAATTTGGTTGAGGATTGGAGTCTGACCATTCTCTATAATTCAGATCAGAATTATTTCCACCGCTTCTGGATCCATACCTGGCCCCGATACTGATAATATTATTTTCGCCAAGATTAAAATCGAGCCCTCCCCTTAGACCAAATGAATTTCTGTTTCTGTTACGCGTACCATCAGAGTTTAGATAAGAATTATTTCCACTCAGTAAGAATTGCTGTTGTTGGGTGCTTGTACCAGGGTAGGTTCTCCTGTTATAATCAATGCTGAAATTATAATTAAGCGATGGCGTTTTATACTGCATTATAAAACCGCCGCCGTATTTGTTGTTCAGACCAGTATTTGTATTGACTATCCCGCTAAATCCAAGGTTATCATCTTTTTTTAATTTGATATTTATTATTCCGGCATTGCCCTCGGCATCATACTTGGCGGAAGGATTTGTCATAAGCTCAATGGATTTTATAGCGCTCGACGGTATCTGCTGAAGTGCATCTTGCGCATCCATAACAGATGGTTGGCCATTAATCAGCACTGTAAAATTGCTGCTTCCTCTCAAGCTGACATTTCCATCGATATCTACGGAAACAGAAGGAATATTTTCCAGAATATCTGCCGCATTCCCTGAAGTAACTGTTTGCATCTGATCAACATCAATTACTTTTTTATCTATTTCATACGTCAGGGGAGGCTTTTGTCCTTCAACCAATACATCCTTTAGTTGCACCGAAGAAGGCTTCAGGTTTATTCTACCGAGATCGATTTTCTTATTCGAGGATGAAACGAAAATATTTAGTCTTTGCTTTTCATAACCAACAAATTGAACATCTAGTAGAAAACTACCGGATGTGATTGATCCTAAAATAAATTTTCCATTTTCATCTGTTGTGGTTCCCCTAACAAGCGATGAATCTTTTGCATTAAGCAAAACTACATTTGCGTAAATAATTGGTGAGCCATCATTTGCATCATAGACTCCACCTGATATTGTGGTTTTAGTAGAAATCCCCTGTTGCTGCTGTGCTACTGAAACATTACAAAAAAACAAGAGGATTACTATTATGCTCACTAAAAAACGGGGCATAATAATTCCTTTAGTACTTAATATATATTATTGACAATTTTTTTATATAATAAGTTTAAAAATTAATTAAAATATGCAATATTTCCAGAAAATTGTGATTAACGGCTACCACTTTTTTGTATTTAGCAAATATTTTTACCAATTAAAAGCAATTTGTACCTAATATCCTAATTTTTCTGCAAGATTAATTATTTATCACTATAATTAAGCAGATTTTTTTGATACCCTATTCTTCGATTGTGTTTTCAGAAATTTTTCACTGTGTCTGGTTTAGAAGCTAAAAGGTTTATCTGGTTGTGAAAACAGAACATTATATTATTTTAGTTTAATAAAATAGGCGTGGGGGAAAAATGAATGCCATAATAAATATCCTGGCACGCAAATTCAGACCATCAATCTTATATACTATAATTGCAGCTCTGTTATTAATTCCCGCCGATTTGACTGCTCAAATAAGCGATGTTACTTTCCAGCAAATTTTTCTCCAGCACGGTCTATCCCAGAGTATTGTTAAATGCATTCTGCAGGATAGAAAAGGCTTTATGTACTTCGGTACCGAAGATGGACTGAATAGATACGATGGTTATAAGTTTTTAATTTACAGATATAATCCGGACGATACCAATAGCATAAGTTACAATGATATAAATTGCCTGTACGAAAATAAAAACGGTATCATCTGGATAGGAACCTTTAATGCAGGATTAAATAGGTTCGATCAATCAAAAAAAAGCATAATAAGAATTCACCAGAATATTAATGACCCTGAAGGCCTCAGCCATAACAACATTAATTGCATAATAGCAGACCAGTCTGGAAACCTGTGGGTAGGCACTGATAATGGATTAAACAAGTTAGTCCTGGATGATCCGGACAACAATGTTTATAAGTTCAAAAAATATTTTTATGAACCGAAGAACAATAAAAGTCTTACCAGCAGCTCAGTATTTTCATTATTTACAGATAGGGATGGAAACCTATGGGTGGGAACTGACAATGGCATAAACAAAATTTCAAAAAAGAATATTGATAGTGGCATATTTGAAGCTGAAAGATATTTATATAAAGAAAATAATCTCACTAATAAAATAATGATTCGTGCAATCTGTCAGGGGAATGATGGAACTTTATGGATTGGTTCTGATCACGGATTATATGAATTGATTGATAGTAACAGCAAATCCCAGGATTTCACCTACTACAAAATAATACACAATAAAAAAGCATTTATAAATAATAATGACATTTATGCTCTCTGCCTTGACGATGTTGGAAATTTGTGGATCGGGACCAACGGTGGAGGAATAAGTCTTTACGATATTACTAAAAATAAATTCACCACATATACAAATGATCCGCAGGATTCACGCAGCCTGAGCTATAATGAAATTAGAGCGATCTATAAAGACAAATCAGGTATTATGTGGATAGGAACGTATGGAGCCGGTATTAACAAAGTTGCACGAGGGGCCAGAGAATTTTTTCATTACTCACATATCCCAAATGAAGTAAACAGCCTCAGTCATCCAATAATATGGTCAATTTATCAGGACAGCGATAGCGTCTTATGGATAGGCACGCATGGGGGTGGACTCGATAGGTTTGACAGAAAATCTAATACCTATACACACTTTGTGAATGACAGAAAAAATCCTGCAAGCATTAGCTCCAATATTATAAGGGTGGTTATTGAAGACAAAGAAGGATACCTGTGGCTTGGAACAAACGGCGGTGGAGTGAATAGGTTTGATAAAATAACTGGACAATGCGTTGTCTACAAAAATAATCCTCTAAATAAAGGCAGCCTTGCTTCCGATGAAATAAGATGCATTTATCAGGATAAGCACGGTGACATCTGGATAGGCACTTATGGTAATGGAATGGATAAATTCAATGGAAAAGAAAATAACTTTATTCATTATGTAAATAAGCCAAATAACCCGAATTCTTTAAGCAATGACTTTGTAAGAACTATTTTTGAAGATAAAGCCGGCAATTTCTGGATTGGCACAGAAGGGGGTGGACTGAATAAGTTTGACAGAAAGAATAATTCTTTCAAGTCCTATCGCTACAATCCAAATGATAAAAACTCAATAAATAACGATTACGTTTTTTCTATACTGGAAGATAAAAAGGGCATACTATGGCTAGGTACTTATGGTGGCGGACTGGTTAGGTTTGATCCTGTCAGTGAAAAATTTAGTCCTATTACAACTAAAGACGGATTAATAAGCGACGCAATTTATGGAATTCTGCAGGATGAAGATGATAATTTATGGATAAGTTCCAGTAAGGGACTCTCAAAATTTGATCCGGTGAAAAATAAGGTTACAAATTATACGGTTTCTGATGGTTTACAAAGTAACGAATTTAATGGCGGATCTTATTTTAAAAGCAAAAGCGGGGAAATGTTCTTTGGGGGTATAAACGGATTTAATTCGTTCCGTCCAAAAAATATTTCTGGAAATAATTTTAGCCCCCCTGTTGTAATAACCTCTTTTCAAAAGTTTAATCGGGAAGTTTATACTGCGAAACCTATTTCAGAGTTAAAGGAGATTAAATTGTCATACGAAGATTATTTCTTCTCTTTCGAGTTTTCATCTCTTGATTATAGTGCACCCGAAAAAAATAAATATGCTTATAAAATGGAAGGATTGGATGAGCACTGGATATTTACTTCATCAGATAAAAGATATGCTAGCTATACTACCCTTGCGCCGGGCAATTACACATTTAGAGTAATTGGTTCCAACAGTGATGGTTTATGGAACAAAACAGGTGCTGCTATTAGTATTCTTATCACTCCTCCCTTCTGGAGAACCTGGTGGTTTATGGCTTTATCATTTATCACTTTCCTTGCTGTAGGACTCATAACTTACAAATCCAGGTTAAAAAATATTAGAATAAAAGCAGAACTTAAAACAGCTCACGATGCTCAAATTTCAATTATGCCCGAATGTGATCCTGCGATTGAAGGACTTGATATTTCTGGTGTAAGTATACCTGCAAATGAAGTTGGCGGTGATTTTTTTGATTACTTCTGGATAGATAGATCGCACTCACACTTTGGAATTATGGTCGGTGATGTTTCAGGTAAAGCAATGAAGGCGGCTATGACTGCAATTATGGCGAGCGGAATGATAATTGCTGAGGCTGATGAATCAAAATCTGTGAGTGATACGCTCACAATGGTAAATAAACCGATTTATAATAAAACCGATAAGCAAATGTTTACGGCAGTAATTCTTTTATCGATAGATGTTAAATCGGGCGAAATTATATTTACAAATGCAGGCATGCCTAATCCGATGCTTAAATCAAATGGGACTATTGAAATAATAAAATCTAATGGCCAGCGATTTCCATTGGGAATGATGAAAGATGCCACATATACCGAAAATAAGCTGAACCTTAAAAAAGGTGACGTGCTTGTACTTATAACTGACGGGATTACCGAAGCCTTGAGTAGAAAAAAAGAATTCTTTGGAGAGAACAGGCTTGAGGAATTGCTAAAAGGGCTTAATACAAAAGAAATGTCATCCAGTGAAATTAAAAATTATATAATTACGGAAATACTGAACTTTTCTGATAAAAATCATCTTTATGATGATTTAACGATCGTAGTAGTAAAATTCTAGGAACTATTGAATTGTCATCTCAAAATCTTTCAGATTATATCCATTATCTTGTAATATGGAATAAGCTTCCTGCAATTTTTCTTTAGCTAATTTAGGAGTTCGGCTGAGTATCCACCCGTATTTTCTTGTAGGATGTCCCACAACTGCATATTCATAACCTTTATCCAGTCCGATTATCCAGTAATCCCCCCAGAAGAGGTGAATACCAAATATGCTCACAAAACTTACCTTAAGCTTTGCATTGGTTTTTTCATCAACTACTTTTGCCAGGCCTTCAGCTTCATTTATTGTCCCATCCTCTTCAATACATTTGTTAATTACATCAATATTACCGTCATCACGTAATTTATATTCAGCTGTCGTGTTTCTGACACATTTTTTCTGAAAGCTGTTTGGAATTTTTGCTATCTCATACCATCTGCCTGCATATTTATTTAGGTCCACAAAAGAAACTGTATTAACATTTTCTTTTGTATAAGTCTGTGCATTTAATGTCAAATATCCTGTTAAAAACATTATTGAAAATATTGTCACTGTTTTATTCATAATCTAAAGAACTTTCATTTTTATAAATTTTATATTTACACATTAAAAATAATAAAGCCCGCTATTTATGGCTAATTTAAGGTGTATTATTTACTATTCATCCACAGAATTCGATTGTTTATATTTTAGTACATAATAATACAAATATTGCAAAATTTAATAGATATAAACTCCGATATTTCGGCATTCAATTTGTTTTTACTTGTAAATCATTAAATATATATGGATGAATTATGAAAAAGATTTTCGTATTACTATTGCTGGCAGTTCCCTTCTCAATTAACGCACAAGGGAAATACGGGAGCTTTAAAATAGGATTCTTTAGTCCTGGCGCCACATCAACAGGTTTTATTATCGGATACGAAGGTGGTAAAAATATAGATGAGATATTTTCCTATGGTTACAGTGCTGATTGGTTTCACAAAACCTATGTTGATGAAACTCTTGTTAATGATTTTAATAATTTTTACGGTCCCAACAGCACTCTTAACGAACTGAGAGCAAAAACAAACCTTCACGCAATTCCCGTAATGGTTAGCGTAACAGGTGGATGGTATGTTGCAGATAGAACAAGAGCATTTATTACCGGAGGTGCTGGAATTGAAATGTTGCTTGTGTACTATCATAGTTATGATAATCCGAATAATGATGAATTTAAAGCTGCCTTCGATTTTGCCTGGAGATTGGGCGGTGGAATTAGTTATGAACTCGGTGAAAGGTCTGACGGTTTTTTGGAAATAGACTATCATTATTCTCAACCCAGCTGGCAGTTTACCGCACAAAATAGTCTTGGCCAGACCAAAACGTTTGAAAGAAAATTTGATATGAGCGGAATGATGATGAGAGTAGGCGTGAAATTTTATTTCTAAAATTTATTGTAGCTCAATATACTTAACAATACTGAGCTGCAATACTCACTCTAATATTACTCAAATGCATTTTGCAAAATTCAAACATTCATCACTATCTTGAAATTTCCCTTATCAATGTGTGTGTATACATATCAATACTATCGAATACAGGTAGAAATGGATAAATGATCCCTAAAATTCCGGCTTGAAATAAATCTTCCTGGATAATATTACAAATAAAAATGAAAAAGGCTTGATCTAATCAAGCCTTTTTTTATTGTCATTTAAATCTAAAATTTATTTCTCAGTAAGATTTATAGTACCTAGATCCGTTGTACTGCCAGCCGTAACCACTACATTAGAAATTGTTGTATCTTTGAAAAATGCATCATTTGGAGCAAGAGGAATAATATGCACCATAAATGTATCCGGGGATAGACCGAACAGCTTAAATGCGCCGCTGGCACCTGTCGAAGTAGAGGTTGAATCTCCATTAAGAACGGCCCAGACATCCGCTGATACTGTATCGGGTAACACAACACCGGATATAATTCCGGTTGTAGCTGTAGTAACTACTTTTATAACCGGTTTAAGAATATACTTGGGGCTTGTTGGCGAACCCGTAGTAACAATAGATTTAGCCGCATCGAAGTCAACTGTAAGTTCATATGTTATTCCTGCTTTTATAGTTGCATCAATATTAAGCTTTATACCGCTCTGGGTTCCACTTGGAGTAGTGAGAAAAAGTCGCTCCGTTTGATCCTTCAATACTACGTAGTTGTCTATGTCGCCAGTTCCAAGATATAACCTTATTTGCGAATACTTGCCTGCTGGCAAAGTATCCTCCGCAATAACTTTACTATTACCATTTACAAGACTTGCTAAATCATAGTTTGATGGAAAATTGTTCAGAGTAATCCATCCGCTGTTGTCGTTAGCAATGGATATATGAGCTTGTACGCTATCAATTTTTATATTAACCGTATCAAAACTAGCTGGAGCATCAATCATGTTTATTTTCATAATGCCGGTGCCTCCAGTAGTTGCAACTGGATTATTAGTATTTGAACAACTATAAAACACAATAGAAATTCCCATCAAAATGCCAAGACTAATAATTAGCATTCTATTTTTCATTATTTTGACTCCGTTTTTTTGGTTTTTATTCACAGCTTAATCATCTAAATATGCAAAAAGTGCGCCATTATCTTGTTATATAAATGTTCAAAAAAAATAGAATTTTAGCAGATATTTAACGGCACAGTATCCAAAAAATGTACCTTGTGTGCAATTTTTGCACCCTTATTCTGACAATGCGATAGATTGATATCAACAAAGAATTTTTACAATAAAAAGGCCAGCCATAGTAATAAAACCGGTTTTATTGTACCATAATGGCTTAAGAATCGGGTAAAATCCTCCGGCTGAAATTAGGATTTGCGTAATCCTTAATTCACTACTTGTTCAGTTCTCTTGATAATTTCATTCTGCAATTCTGTCGTAAGATCAACGAAG
>CAYPNM010000028.1:0-44066 GCA_964412105.1 uncultured Ignavibacteriaceae bacterium
AAAAACAGTATCGGCCGTTTTTTCATTCTGATTTTTGACTGTATCTTCCTGTGCATAGTTAGCTGCCTGCAAAAGAAGAATAATTACAAAAATTTTAGTTATATTACTTATCAATAATTTCAAAAAGTTCAAATAATCTTTCCAGTTCGTCATTTGAATAATATTCAATAACTATTTCACCTGATCCGTCCTGTTTCTGTTTACAGCTTACCTTCGTACCAAAAATTTTACGAAGTTTATCCTCCATATCATTAAGGCTGGTTATATGTGTTTGAGTCTTTGGTTTAAAAGAAACAGATTTTTTATCATTAGTTGATTCTGAAAGTAATTTCTTTACTAATCGTTCAACCTTTCTGACTGATAAATTATTTTCCTTTATTTTGTGCAAGACTTCTAATTGAAGAGAAGTTTTTGAAAGGTTTATAATTGCCCTAGCGTGACCGGCACTAATCTCATTCTTAACGAGACTCTCCTGAATTTCTTTGGGCAATTTTAATAATCTGATAGAATTAGCTATTGTAGAACGGTCCTTCCCTACTTTATCGGCAATTTCTTCCTGTGTTAAAAAACATTCTTCCATTAGCCGTTTATAAGCATGGCCAATTTCTATTGGGTTTAATTGCTCACGTTGAATGTTCTCAATCAGGGCCAGGGCAAGCATTGCCTCATTACTGTCTACCTTTATTATATAAGCAGGAACGTCACGATATCCAATATCCTTACAGGCTTTTAACCGACGCTCACCTGAAATTAATTCGTATTTGTTATCTCTTGAACGCCTTACAGTAATTGGCTGAATTAATCCATTAGACAAAATAGATTTTTTAAGTTCATCATATGCTTCAGGGTCAAAGCTTGTTCTTGGTTGAAAAGGGTTTGATGATATCAGATTAACCGGTATTTTAGCAAGAACATCAATGCTTTCGCCATCATCTTTTCTTAAGTCCGAATAATCGGCAGATGTTTGTGAAGCATTTTTAATTCCCTTGGGATTTATCAACGCATCAAGTCCGCGGCCTAATCCTGTTTTAATTTTACTCATTTATATTTTGGCTTATACCGTTTGAATTTCTTTCCAACAATTCAGAAGCCAGTTCAATATAATTTTTGGCTCCGGTTGATATTGCATCATACAAAATAACCGGTTTGCCGAAACTCGGAGCTTCTGATATTCTTACATTCCTATGAATAATAGTATTAAATACTTTATCACCGAAATATTTTCTAACTTCTTCAGCCACCTGTTGCGACAACCTCAGCCTTACATCAAACATAGTGAGAACAACCCCTTCAATAGTGAGATCATTGTTGTAATGCTGCTTTACAATGTTAATTGTATTGAGCAGTTGTCCTAATCCTTCAAGTGCAAAATATTCACACTGCACAGGTATAATAACTGAGTCAGATCCTGATAACGAATTCAATGTTAGCAATCCAAGTGAAGGTGGACAGTCCACAAGTATATATTCATATTTGTCGCGAATATGAGAAATAGCATTTTTAAACAGCATTTCGCGGTCTTCCATGTCAACCATTTCTATCTCTGCACCGACCAAATCTATGTTGGAAGGCAGCAGATCCAGATATGGCATATAGGTCTCAACAATCACTTGATCGATTTTCTGGGTTCCAATAAGCACCTCATAAACCGACGGAGTATGATTATGTACACTCAATCCGGATGAGGAATTAGCCTGAGGATCAATATCGATTAATAATGTTTTTTTCTCAGCAGCAGCCAGTGAGGATGCAAGGTTTATAGCAGTTGTAGTTTTACCAACTCCACCCTTCTGATTTGCAACAGAAATTACTTTCGCCATTAAATCCTGAATTATAATAAATTATGAAAAGATAGATTAACTCTTAAAGGGAAATTTAAGCTATATAAATGTGTTTAGCAAAAATATAGCTGCCCACTAATCCATCATATGTAGTGCCTAATTTATTATGTCGGCATCAATTACAATTCAATTTCTTCGCCAAAGTTCAACACTCTGCACTTCTTTCCTGTTTTTTCAATTCTTGATTTGAAAGCCGCAGGATCCTCTTTAATGACAGGAAAAGTATTATAATGCATTGGAATAACATTCTTAGGATTTACAAGCTCAACAGCTTTAACAGCATCATCTATGCCCATGGTAAAATTATCTCCGATCGGAACCAGCATATAATCTACGGGATTCATTTCTCCAATAAGTTTCATATCATAAAACAAGCCTGTATCACCAGTATGATAAACAGTTTTGCCATCAATAGTTAGCAGAACACCTGCCGGTTCACCTGCATATTGACCGTCAGGAGTTTGTGAGCCGTGATGAGCAATTGTAAATTTAACTTTTCCAAAAGGGAAATTATAAGCTCCCCCAATATGCATATTATGAGCTTTTGCGCCTTTTTCAGCACAATAATTAGCCAGTTCATTTACCGCAATTACCGTTGAATCACTTTTCTTGGCAATCTTAAAAGTATCACCAATGTGGTCTCCATGTGCATGAGTAAGCACTATATAATCTGCGCTAACATCATCTGATTTTACCGGAGAAGTCGGATTACCGTCAAGAAATGGGTCTATTAATATTTTTTCTCCATTTTTGGTCGTAATTTGAAATGCTGAATGTGAAAAATACTTAAGTTTCATACTTACCTCCGCGCTTGATCATTTTAATCATTTAACTGCTAATTTAAGCTAATATAACCTTAAAATCTCTAACTATTTCGTTCTGCAGGAACTGCCTCAGTTTTATTTCCAGTTCTTTGGTGAGAATATTTCTTTTACTGATAATTTCTTTTTCCATATCTATCAGATTTTCTATTCCGCCCTCTGTCTTCAACCTGTTTATGTTTTCAAGCAATATATCCATGTCTCTGACAAGTCCGGATTGATCCTGCAAATCGACAATTAAATCATAAAATGCTAGATAATTTTTTTTCTCAAAGCATACAAGGAAAATTTCAAGACCATAACGCAATCTCCGGATTGCTATTCTCATAGAATGAAGATTTTCAACACTCTTATCAGCAAGGTATTTGGCTACCGATTTTGTCACAGTGTTAAGTCGATTCTTTAAAACAATCTGAGATGATTTTTTAAGGCTATGCTTTCTTTGAAGTTTTTTAATTTCCCATTTTTTAGTTTTTGCCATACCAAATCAAATAAATAAAGTTTTGATAAATCCCGCCATAATATTAAAAGGTCTGACGTTACTTTTTTCTTCTCCGTATATTGTTGGAATAGAAACAAAACCTAACTTATAATTTTCCCTGGCAGCCAATATTATCATTTCGCTTTCAGCTTCATATCCTGTAAAATGAGGCAATATACTGCTCAATATCTTTGTACGAAATCCTCGATAACCACACTGGCTGTCATAAATTTTTCTTTTTGCTTTCAGACTTAATAAACCGGAAGAAAGTTTATTGCTGAGGATTCTCTGAACCGGCATCTGAGAAAGATCATTTAATCTGTTCCCTATTACTACATCATAAAACGATAGAGCTTCTAAAAATTTTGGTATTTCCTCCGGTGGATGTTGCAGATCGGCATCAAGAGTTAAAGTCAAATCAAAATTATTTTGAATACTTGCCTCAAATCCGGTTTTCAATGCCTTCCCCTTCCCTTCATTTTTTTTATGCTTTAACAAAATGACATTTTTAATAGAACTAACGTTATCATATGAATTATCCGTTGATCCATCGTCAATTGCAATGACAGTATCTACGAACCTTAATGTTCTGTTTGTAATGTCAGATATTGTTTTCTCCTCATTGTAAAAAGGAATTACAGCACATATTTTATTTTGATTTGATATAATGTTCAAATATACCTTTCCATCCTTTTACCGTGGGAGATTTAAACGCTATAGCCAGTCTTTTTCTCAAAGCATCTTTAGACAGGCCTCTTGAAAGAAGGCCATTCTCCGCAATTGAAATACTTCCGGTTTCTTCTGAAACAATCACGCTCAAAACATCCGCCTGCTCAGAAATTCCAAGGCCGGCTCTGTGTCTCATACCAAGTGATTCGCCGTTGTCATTTGTTGTTAACGATAAAGGTAATGTGCAGCGGGCGGCTTCTATAGTATCATTTTTTATAATAACAGCGCCGTCATGCAAAGGCGAGCGTGGGAAAAAAATTGATTTAAGTAAACCTACGCCAAGTTTCGCATTTAGCAATTCTCCGGTTTCAGTATAACCCCGAATTCCTGTTGATTTAATCAATACCATCAACGCACCGTGTTGATTCTGGGAAAGTTCAAATGCAGCATCTGCAATTATTGATGCCGGCTCAGATGACTCCGATTTAACAAACATTTTAAAGAATGGATTCCGGGCAACTATTACAAGTAATCTTCTTATTTCTGGCTGGAACAGTATTAAAAATGCAATTACCCAGATATCAGTTATTAATTTTAGCAACCAGCTTAGAGCTTTAAAGTTCGCTGCCTGAGATATAAATGATATAACAAGAATTATCATCAGCCCAATGAAAATCTGAGCGGCAATAGTTCCCTTTAATAATTTATAAAGCTTATAAATGATAAACGTAACTATGCAGATATCAATCAGGTCAGTGAATGAAATTGTTAAAAATCCAACTTTGAAAAGTTCAAACATTTGTTGTTAAGCTAATTGTTTTAATAATTTGCAGACCTGTACTCCATTTTTCACGTTGTGAGTTCTTATAATTCTTGCTCCGTTTTTAATCGCAATTGAATCAACTATGGACGTTGCATTATCTCTATTATCAAGGTCTAAATTTAATGTTTTTCCAATAAAAGATTTTCTTGATACCCCGACTAAAACCGGATACCCCAGACTTTTAAAGTCTTCCAGTCTTCTTAAAATTTCAAAATTATCTTCTATCCTTTTGCCAAATCCTATTCCAGGATCAACAAATATTTTTGAAAGTCCGGCATTTTCGAGAATTTCTGTTTTTTCCAAAAGAAAATCATAAATCTCAGCAATTACATCATCGTAATAGGGATCTACCTGCATTTCCTTAGGTCTTCCCTTCATATGCATCAGCACATAGGCAGCATCATATTTTTGGGCTACTTCTATAATTTTGCGATCGAAATTGAATCCACTGATATCGTTAACTATTTTTGCACCTCTTTTCAGTGCTTCTTCAGCAACAAGACTTTTTGTAGTATCAACAGAAATTATTGCATCGGGTCTTTCTTTTATTACTTTTTCTATAACCGGAATTACTTTTTGAATTTCCACTTCCGCTGCAATACCATCAGAACCGGGACGTGTTGACTCACCACCAATATCTATAAAATCTGCACCATCTTCCAGCATCTCAATAGCATGATTGACAGCATCCTCAGTTTTTGAGTATTTGCCACCATCAGAAAAAGAATCATCTGTAACATTTAGAATTCCCATTACATAAGGTTTGTCAAATAAGAAAGTTTCTTCTCCAATTTTGTAAACCTTATTTTCATATTCTTCGTATCTTCTTATTGTCTCTAAAATTATTTCCCCGGAATTCTGCGCAACATTTGCAGCGAATATTATTGAAAATTCCTTAAATTCCTTTAATGACCCTGCTAAAAATAAACTCGATATGTCTCTATTAATAATATTTCCAAATCTCTCATTATCTGAATAAACATTTTCCAGCTTACTTAATATTTCATTGTTAATATTTCTTATCTCAAGGCCGAAATAATTATGTGAATGATCACCTTTAATATTGTATTGATCACAATATCTTTTATAAATTCGGAAATCTGAAAGTTTTATAATCTGAACGATCAATTCATTACACCGTAATTTTATAAAAAAAAGTGACATTAAGTCACTTTTTAAATTGTATAATAATTCTAATCACACTCAGTCTGTTCATTGAAGATTTTATTTTATAATATTAGCCAGCTCTGCAGTTGCAGCGGAAATATTTTTTTCTTTAAAGATCGATGAACCGATTACAAAAACGTCACATCCTGCATTAAGAGCAGCTTTTATATTTTTGTTGTTAATTCCACCATCCATCTCAATTAAGAAATTAGCCTTTAGTCCCTTGCGAAGTTCAACTGCCTCTTTGATTTTCTTTAATGAATTATTTATAAATTTTTGTCCGCCAAAACCAGGATTTACTGACATAATTAAAACGAGATCTATAATATCCGCAACTTCTGTCAATGTACTTACCGGTGTTGAAGGATTTAAAGCTACTCCTGCTTTGGCACCGAGTTCCTTAATTCTATTTATTGTTCTATTTAAATGAATTACTTCTTCTTGATGAACTGTTATAGAACTTGCTCCTGCTTCTATAAAATCTTCCAGAAAGTTATCCGGGTTTTCAATCATCAGGTGGACATCCAGTGGTAGTTTTGTTGATCGGGAAGCAGCTTTAACGATTATCGGACCAAATGTAATATTCGGAACAAAGTGACCATCCATTATATCGCAATGTATCCAATCAGCGCCGCTCATTTCAACCAGCCTGATTTGCTGTGCAAGATTGGAATGGTCCGCCGCTAATATTGATGGTGCAAGCCGTGCCATATTTAACTTCTTATTTATTTGGAGAATCTGAATTTTTAGTTACGAACAAATCCACGCTGCTACCAGGATTAACTTTACTTCCTTTGCTTGGGTACTGATCTACAACCGTATTTGGTAAAAGAGAAAACGAACTCTGGTAATTTATTTTCCCGACATTCAGACTACTATCAGCAAGAACTTTTTGCGCTTCAACAAGGGATTTTCCTATCAAATCAGGTACAGATAATAAACCCTCGTCATTGCCAACGCTAATTGTAACTCCAACTCTCGCTCCCCTTTGCAGCTTGGTGCCTTCAGCATATTGCTGATCAAATATCATATCTCTGGGATTATCCGAAGGAACATCTTCAATTTGGCCAAGAGAAAGTCCCAGCCTTTCAAGGGCAAATTTGGCATCGCGAATTGATTTACCTTTCAGATTTGGAACTGAAACTATGGGTTCTCCACCGCTTACAAACAGGTAAATTCGTCTTCCTATTTTTACTATCTCACCAGAATTAGGTCTTTGCAGTATAACATGATCTTTGGGTACACTTGCATCATAGGTTGTGTCGGCTATCACAGCCACAAGATCACTGTCATCTAAAATTTTCTCTGCCTGACTAACATCCAATCCAACAACTTTGGGAACTGCTTTTTCAGGAGAATTTACATACCAGGGCATAACTACATTGTTCATCAGCAGGATAAATAGGATAAATCCTGCCAAAACATATAAACTTTTTCTTATAAATGGTTTTTTTAGAATATTTTTCATTGTAGTAATATATCAAATGATGTTTTCTTATACAACTTAAATGGCATTAGTTAAAGTGATTGGTAAAACAAAAATTGTTATTATGAATCTAAACAAAATTAAATTATATTGATCTAGTAGTTTTTACACTTATTTTCACATCAGAGTTTCACCCAAACTTGAATAATTATTTTAGCGGAAGAAATAAAAAGCATATCTTTTTACAACAATCCAAAGAGGTTATGTAATGTTTAAGAAACATCCAAAAGGGCTTTACGTCCTATTCTTTACTGAAATGTGGGAGCGTTTTGGATATTACCTTATGGTAGGAATTCTTCTCCTTTATCTAACGGATTCTACTACAGGTGGAAAAGGTTTTGATGTTAGCAAAGGAGCCGATATTGTCGGATCATTCATTGCCCTTGTATATCTTACACCCTTCATTGGTGGATTGTTGGCCGACCGATACCTTGGATATTTGAAATCAATTTACATTGGCGGATCCTTGATGGCATTGGGCTACTTTGGACTCGCCTTTCCCGGTGATACTGCTTTATACATTTCCCTTGGAATAATCATTGTGGGTAATGGGTTCTTTAAGCCGAATATCAGCACACTTCTTGGCATTATTTACAACAAGGATGAACTTAAAGCCCTCAAAGATAATGCATATAATATATTCTATATGGGAATTAATATAGGGGCATTAGTCTGCAACTTTGTTGCTGCATATCTAAGGAATAATTACGGTTGGGGTTATGCTTTTGCTGCTGCCGGTGTTGGACTGATTTTCGCACTATTGTGGTTAACATCGGGTTTAAAACATGTAAAATTCGCCGATGTAAGAAAGCCTATGCAGAAAGAAGATATGCCAATGAAAGGCATATTCTTATATGTTTTTTTACCTGCAATTATTTTTGCAATTCTCGGGTGGGTAATTCCCGGTAATATCTTTGGTTCTAATTCCAACGATGCTTTTATATTTGCCTGCATTCCCGTTATTGCATTTTATGTATCAATCTTCTGGAAAGCACGTGACCTGGACAGAAGAAGCGTAGGGGCTTTATTATTTATTTTTGCTGTATCCATTATCTTCTGGACCATTTATAATCAGAATGCAACCGGACTTACAATCTGGGCACAGAGCTATACGAACCGTGAGATATCCGGTATACTGGAAAAGCCCGCAAATGCAATTGATATGCTTCAAAGTGTTACCACAACACCACGCGAGGTACAAAAAGTTGATTCAACATTGACCCCCATTACGGATGCTAACGGTAACCCTGTAATGGTTATGGGACCCGATCCATATTTTTTCAACCTTCCGAAAGCCGACTGGCCTCCGCCCGGTAAAGAAATCAAACTTGCCAATGCGGAGTTGTTTCAATCGATTAACCCGTTTTTCATAATTGTGTTAACTCCGCTGCTAGTAGGATTTTTTACCTGGCTTGCTAAACGAGATAAAGAACCAACCACCGTCGGAAAGTTTGGATATGCAATGTTTATCTCCGGTATTTCCTCTCTTGTAATGGTTTTCGCAATTATGTCCGTTCCTTCAGTCTATACCCATAAAACTGCGGCTTTCTGGCTATTTTTAACATACGGTATTTTTACGGTGAGCGAACTATTCCTGAGCCCGATCGGTTTATCACTTGTGTCAAAAATTGCTCCTCCGAGAACAACGGCTTTAATGATGGGAGGATGGTTCCTTTCCACTTCGCTTGGTGGAAAAGCTGCAGGAATTATGGCAAGTTTCTGGGATAGTTTTGATGATAAAAGAATTTTCTTTTTGATTTTGACAGTCGCCGCTTTTATCGGCGGTGTCTGGATTTTCTCAAGAATTAAATCCCTTAATGCTGTGGTGACTGAAAGAACCGGCTCACCGTATTAAAGGAAGATAAATTACTCAAAAAAAAGGCTGAATGAGAATTCAGCCTTTTTTTATTTTAAATTGCAATTATTTTAATAAGTATGTATAAAAATTACTTTTCCCTTAACAGGCTTGCTTTAGAATTAAACAAAGAACTGGAAAGTTGCTCACTGGTAACAGCTTTTTCTCAGGAAAAGAATAAGATTGTTTTAGAGTTTATTAAATCAGCAGAAAAGATGTATCTTGAAGTATCTGTTGAGCCGGGCTTTCCATATATTAATCTGAAAAAATCATTCAGCAGAGCAAAAAAAAATACCATTGGTTTTTTTACAGAATATCTCCCTTCCAAACTTGTACTAATTGAAATTGCAGAAGACGACAGAATTGTGAAATTTACTTTTGAAAAGTTCTCAATTTATTTTACAATCAGGGGAAAATATACAAACCTGCATCTGGTTGATGATATCGGAAATATTTTTTCTTTCAAGAATGAAAAAGGAGCGGTTGAAAATAAATTTCTAACGGAGTTAAAATATCATAATTTTATCAATATTTTTAATCGCATTGAAGGTTTATCTGGTACCACTTCCCTCTCAGCTGATAAATTGAAAAAAGTATTCCCTGTTATAGGCAAAGAAATAATAATGGAAGCACAAAGAAGAAAAAATGATTTAATCTCTAATGTTAAAGAGATCATTGCCGAGATAGAAAATAAGCCTGTATCAGTTTTTATTGAAGATTCTACCAATGAAGTTCATATTGCTCCTTCAACATTCCGCATATTTCCTTTTACAAAGAAGAAGGAATTTAATCAGCTGATTGAAGCGCTGAATTTCTTTCTCAGCAAGCATTATTTCCTGGACGAGTTTACCAGGGGGAAAAATATTGTTGTAAAGCATATTTCAAAAGAACTGGAGAAAACGAGTTCCAAAATAAATAAACTGCGAAACCAGCTCGACAATAAAAGTAAAGAAGATGAGTATCACAATATTGGAAATCTTTTATTAATAAATATAAATTCGATTAGAAAAGGAATGGATAAAATAGATGTTGAAGATATTTATTCAGAGAAAGGCAGTATAATTATTAAATTAATGCCGGATCTTTCTCCCAGAAAAAATGCAGATTATTATTTTGAAAAAGCTAGAAATGAAAAAATCAGATTTGAGAAAAATAGTACCTTATTGAAATCAGCCATTTCAGAATTTAAAAAATTAAATGACAAAAGAGAATTAATTACCAAATGTGAAACTATTGAAGAAATAAATGAGCTTATGAAGGAATTAAAAATCAAACAAAAAAATAAGAAGCCTGAAAAAGATAATATTAAGATAAAATTTAAACATTACCTGCTCGAAGGCAAATATCATTTATATGTTGGAAAAGATAGCAGGAATAATGACCTGTTAACAACAAAATTTGCAAGACAAAATGATTACTGGTTTCACGCGCGTGGAGTCTCGGGTTCACACGCTGTTTTGCGAGTTGATAATACAAAAGAAGCAGTTCCTAAAAACATTTTAAAGGCTGCGGCATCAATTGCGGCATTTCATAGCAAAGCTAAAACTGCCGGACTGGCGCCTGTCTCATATACATTTAAGAAATATGTAATTAAGAAAAAAGGCATGGAGCCTGGAAAAGTTGCTTTGTTGAAGGAAGAAACGCTGCTAGCGCATCCTGAAATTCCAAAGAATTGTGAATATGTAACAGAAGAGTAATTTGAATATAGGTTTAATTTTTTTGTTGACAATATCTCGATAATTTGGTTTATTGATTTCTCTAAATTTTGACTTAACTATTTTCTATTAGTAAGCGTAATTAAATGATCTTTTTAGAGATATATATAGCGCTTTGTATTATCTTTTTTCTAATAACACTTATATTATTAAAAACCGCTCCCACCGGCTGGGAAGATAAAAATGGATTTCATCTGGGAAAGGAAAATGAAAGAAACGATCAATCAATTCGCAATTCGACTCAAATTAAATCAATCAAAAAAGCTGGATAATAAATAGAAAATCAGCTTTTTCTGGGCTCATTTCTTTTAATCTCTATTTCTTTTTATTCAATTCTTATCATCTTTATCTTAAAACTAGTTTAGACATTGTTCACCCCCTCACCCACGTAATTTTGAATGGGTTTGCAAAAGACAGGATCGCCTAATTTTTTTATTGACAATACCACCATAATTTAGTTAATTAATTTTCCTAATTTTTTGATTAAACTATTTTCTAATATTAGGCTTACTTATATGCTGTTTTTAGAGATATATCTGGGGCTCTGTGTCATCTTTTTTCTAATAATACTATTATTATTAGAGAGTTCACCCGTTGGTTGGGAGGATGAAGATGGCTTTCATATGGCAAATGAACAGGAAAATCTAATAATATTTCCTCTTAAAAAGAAAATAACAATCAACCAACCTGCAATTCATTTAAAATTAAGCTATTATAAAAAACTTGAAAATAGAACTTCAGGACATCCAATCACTTTAAATCTGTGAATTAAAAAACATTGCCGCGAGAGAGAAGAGCCCTCCAGGGTTTATTCCCCACTCCTCCGTTCAGCGGCAATGGATCGCTAATAGTAGATTTGAGTCAACAACAAATCTGATTAGCCAAATCTTATGCCATGGAATGTTGGCTCTATTTTTATATAAATGAAGCAGTTATCTGATATTCATTATTCTTTTTTGAGAGATGGAATCAAATTGAGACAAAGAATAAGCCGAATTTCTAAATCAGATTTAACCGATTATGCCTTCATCTGATTTAGGAGAATTTCCTTAAAAACATTCGTGCCCCTTTCAATTACTGAATCGGAAGGAAGAAATCTTGGATTATGTAAACCGAATCTCTCTCCTTGTGAAGTGCCAAGCCAAAACATAAAAGAAGGAAATTTTTGAGAGAAGAACCCGAAATCTTCACCCGTCATTTTATAACCGCAATCAATAAACTTAAATTTATTCGATAATTTTTCGGACAGACCATTATATAATTTTTCATCCACGATAACTTCAGGATAATGCGCACCCAGTTTAATCGCAGAATCCACTCCCGTTTCTTCTTTCAGTTTGTTAAGAATTAGCTTAAGGTTTTCTACATAATTGATTACATTTTGTTGACTTAAGCCGCGAATACTTCCACTTAACATAGCACTGCCAGGGGCAATGTTTCTAACATTTCCTGCATTATAAACTCCAATCCCAAAAATGAACGGCTCACTACTTTGTTCATCCTGTTCATCGATTTTATCAAGAAATTTTCTCATTGCATTAAACGCATTTTTGCCTTCATTTGGAAATGCGACGTGTGCGCTGACACCTATAAAATGAATATCAATCTCAAGTGCTGAGGCAAATAAAACTCCTTTCGTGCTTGCTACGGCGCCTTCTTCGTATTCATCTGTTACATGCAAAGCAAACGCATTTTCAATATTGTAGGAATTAAAAATTCCTGTTTTATAAAATTCCATTGCCCCGCCGCCGGATTCTTCAGCGGGCTGAAAAAGAAAAAGAATATTCTGATTAATACTTTCTTTGATTACATAGGTCAAAAAAGAATATAAAATAGAAGTGTGAACATCGTGTCCGCATGCATGCATACAATTATTGGTGGATTTAAATTCAATTTCATTTTCTTCCATAATTGGAAGAGCATCAATATCAGCACGGTATAATATATAACTGCCGTCATTTACTTTATATTCTACTAATAAACCGGTTTTATAGGGAGTATGAATCTTAATTTTGGAAAAGTTATCCAAACCTTTAATGTTATCGATCAATAACTGAGTCGTCCTTATCTCGTTAAAAGATAATTCAGGATTTTTGTGCAAAGTATGTCGTAATTCTATTGGGTTTAAGCTCATAATTCATAAATTAAACATTTTGATCAAAGCCTGCATTGCATCATTTTTATATTTTTCTTCAACCAGGCAGGATATTTTTATTTCAGAGGTTGTTACAAGTTTTACAGGAATATCTTTCAATGCATTGAAGTATCTGGCTGCAACACCGCTGCTTGATTTCATACCAATTCCCACAATTGATACTTTTGAATAACCGCTGTGGTACTGAATATTTAATTTTGGTAAATCCTGAAGAACTTCAGAAAGAGCCTGCTGAAAATTGTGTTTTTCATCTTCAATTATTGTAAAGGAAACATTCAAACCGCTGTTGCTGATAACAGAAATCATATCGACGTTTAAACCGTGTCTGGCCACACTTTCAAAAATATCGTGAACGATAGTATAATCCAGCGGGAGTTTAGAAATAGTGACCTGCGTTTGTTTATCCATTGCACTTAATCCGGTAACGCTGGGCTGTTCCAAATAATCATCAACCACGTAACTACCCTCCTCATCTGAAAAAGTTGAACCACAATAAATTTTAATATTATACTTTTTTGCTATTTCCACTGATCGGCTATGAAGCACTTTTGCGCCAAGACTGGACATTTCAAGCATTTCATCATAAGCTACGTTATTTAATTTTTTTGCAGCTGCATGTATACGAGGATCAGCGGTATAAATTCCTGCTACATCACTGTATATTTCACAACCCACATTCATAGCTGCAGCAAGCGCAACAGCGGATGTGTCCGAACCCCCTCTTCCTAATGTAGTGATCTCTCCTTCTTCAGTAATACCCTGGAATCCTGTAACAATGATTGCTTCAAACTCAGTCAAATATTTTTCAAGTTTACCAACTTTGAGATTCTTAATTCTGGCTGCATTAAAATCATCCGTGGTCAATATTTCAAGCTGAAAAGCATTCAAGGATTTACTTTTAATTCCGATATCATTTAATGCTATGGACAACAGCGCCGCAGTAACCTGTTCTCCCGTAGTAAGCAGCATATCCAGTTCTCTAGGAACGATATTGCTTGTGATCTCTTTTGCAATACTTATAAGATTATCCGTCGTTTTACCCATTGCCGAAACGACAACTACAAGTTTATTACCTTCATTTACTCTTTTGGAAATCTTTTCAGCTATCTTTCTGATTTTGTTAGTATCGGCTACTGAACTGCCGCCATATTTTTGTACTATTGTCGTCAAAAATCAGACCTGCTCTTCAATCCACTTCTTATGCATAAGCCTTACTCCATTTTCAAGTTCATTTTTAGGAACAAGAAACGACAACCTGTACGAAGTTGTTGATATACCGGCTACATTAATTTTTTCACTATCAAAGATTCTGAGTGACTCAAGCAGTATCCCATTATTACGGTTTAATCCCTCACCAATTATTGATAATGCGCTTAGATCATAATCGAATTCAATTTTATTCTTAAATTTATTCACGAGGTTGGATTTAAAGCTTTCCCACCCATAAATATTTTTATATGAAACAACAAACGAGGCTTTTGATTTTATGCTTTCTTTTTCAGTTTCAGTAACATTTAATTCTTTTATGCTGATTTGCTTTTCTTCAAGCAGCTTAAGGAGATCATAAAATTCTTTATCTTCCTTATTGTATGAAAGAATTATTCTCACCACTTCATTTTCATGAACTATACCGTTAATCCCCTTCGTTTCTCCGGAAGAAATAGTTTTTATAACTGTCTCCTTACCGGGACTAAAAGTACTTCTTGCGTAAATAATAATTCCAGCTTCTTTCGCAAATTGCACGGCCTGTGCATTCAGTACTTTTGCACCCGAAGTGCTCATTTCCTGCATTTGCTGGTAAGATATTTCTGTAAGATGTTTTGCTTCTTTAACCAGTGCCGGATCAGCTGTATAAATGCCGTCTATATCTGAATAAATTTCGCATCTCTCAGCATTCAAAGCCGCTGCAAGAGCAACTGCAGATGTATCTGAGCCTCCGCGCCCGAGAGTGGTTATATCTCTTTTATAACTTACGCCTTGAAATCCCCCGATGACAACCACCTTCCCTTTTGCCATTTCATCCTGAACACGAATTGGCCGAACTTCAATAACCCTGGCATCCGTATGCCTGTCATTTGTAATTATACCCGACTGTGAGCCTGTAAGTGAAATTGCATCAACACCAAAATCATTCAAAGCCATACACAAAAGAGACATAGTAATTCTTTCGCCGGCACTTAATAACATATCCATTTCACGTTTGGGAGGATCTGAAGAGACACTATGAGCTAATTCGATAAGCGAGTTAGTAGTTTTACCCATTGCCGATACCACCACTGCGATCCCGAATCCTTCATTTTTAACGGCAGCCACCATTGCCGCAATTTTTTTTATTTTTTCGGGATCAGCGACACTGCTGCCACCATATTTCTGAACTATAATCTTATTCAAAACCTTGTTCCCGGATCATAATTTGCGTAACTCTTCCATGAGCTGTGTTTTGGCTCGTGTTTTATCATCTACCCTTTTTAGCGGTTTTGCTGGGACGCCTGCCATAACCATATATGGTTCAACATTTTTCACAACTACAGATCCTGCAGCGATTACAGCTCCTTTTCCTATCTTCACTCCCTCCAGCACTACAGCATTGGCACCAATCAATACATCATCCTCTACAACCACTGGATCAGCACTTGGCGGCTCAATTACGCCTGCTAAGACAGTTCCTGCCCCTATATGGCAATTCTTGCCAACAATCGCTCTTCCCCCCACCACAACATTCATATCTATCATAGTTTTTTCTCCAATAACTGCTCCAATATTTAATACTGCTCCCATCATAATTACGCATCCATCTCCGATCTCAACCAGATCACGAATTATTGCTCCCGGTTCTATTCTTGCATTATATTTTGTCAGATCGGCAAGCGGAATAGCCGAATTTCTCATTTCAATCTCAGTCCTATACCTTGAAATATTTGTCCTGTTCTTCTCATAAAACTCATTGAAATCTTTTAATTCGCAAAACAGGATACCTGATTTTTCATTGCCATAATATTCGAAATTACTAAAATTAATCTTATCTAAATTTCCTTGTAAATATATCTTAACTGGAGTTTTCTTAACTGAACTGGAGATATAATTTATTATTTCATATGAGTCCATATATTAACCTGATAATTTATTGCTTTTGAAAGATAACTTCAGTAAATGAGTAAAAACCTTTTCTCTTATTCTTTATGAACTCAGCTGATTTTAAAATCCCTTCAGCAAAAGTTCTTCTTGAGGTGGCACTATGCTTAATTGATAAAACTTCACCGAGACTGGCAAAACTAACATTATGCTCCCCGAAAACATTTCCTAGCCTAAAGGAAGATGTATTTACATCCCGATCCTTAAATATACTTTTGATCATTTTCGCTGTGCCCGAAGGCTTATCCTTTTTGAACCGGTGATGAGTTTCGCTAATCTCTACATCCCAGTCCTTTGTTTTTTCATTTGCCACTTCAATTAATTTCAACAATATCTGAATGCCTGTAGAATAATTATAACTTTGAACAACCGGAATCTTTTGAGACAATCTTCTTAATTCGATTATATTATCATCACTTAAGCCGGTTGTTGCAACAATTAAAGGAACATTAAATTCGTTTACATAATTAATGGTTTTGGGAAAAACTTCAGGCAGTGAGCAATCTATTAATAGTCCGGGTTTTCCCTTTCGGGTTTCACCCTCTATATCATAACTGAAAACCAGCTCGTAATTATTATCTCTAAATACATTTTGCACCTCACTCCCCAACCTTCCACTTGCTCCGATTATGCCATATTTGATTTTTTCACTCATAGTCCTATGTCAATTTAGTTTTGAAAATCTTTCAAAAACCTCATCCAGTCTTGATTCGGTCTTTTTACTGACTGGAGCAAGAGGTAACCTGAAAACGTTTTCACAGAGCCCCATTTTATTCATAATGTATTTCAATGGTCCCGGGCTGGTTTCAAAAAATAATGCATTCATCATCTCAAGGTATATATTATTGTATTTTTGGGCTTCGGATATTTTTCCTGCAAAAAATGCATCTGTCAATTTCTTCATCTGTGCAGGAAATGCATTAGTGAAAACCGATATAACGCCATCTCCGCCAACAGCCAATATAGGCAGAGTTTGATCATCATTTCCCGATAACACTCTTAGGGTATCCGGCTTAATTGAGCATAAATGTGCAATCTGTGAAATGCTGCCGCTCGCTTCTTTAATTGCCACAACATTTTTGCAGTTCTCGTGAATTTTAACTGCAGTTTCAGGCAGTAAATTCATTCCTGTTCGCGAGGGAACATTATAAAGCATAATAGATGTTGAAGTTCTTTCAGAAATATATTTATAATGTTCAACCAGGCTATCTTGAGTTCCTTTATTGTAATATGGGTTTGCAATCAATAGTCCGTCCGGTTTGAATTCATCAGCAGATTTGTTTAGCTCAGCGACCTTTTTAGTGTTATTTCCTCCTGTACCAATTATTATCTTACATTTACCCGCTGCTTCAGTCATAATTGTTTCGGTAATTTTCTTTCTTTCATCTGCTTCAACTACAGGAGCTTCGCCGGTTGTACCGAGTATAATTATTGCATCTATTTTATTATCAATCTGATGTTTTGTGACTTTTTTCAGAGCTGCATAATCAACATTCTGATCTTTATCAAAAGGCGTTATGATTGCTGTTCCTGCTCCTTTGAACATAATGGCTACCCTAAATTTTTATTGTAAATTGTTACAAAAATATGAAAAAATTTAATCTATTCACGAATTTTTAAGTACAATTCGAGAATTAAATTTTTTTAACCAAATGTCGTGATTTTAAGTAAATACTCTTCATTGTAAAAAAAGTAGGCAAGTAGTATATTTAATAATTCAATTTATTTCTGCACCCATAGCTCAATTGGATAGAGCATTTGACTACGGATCAAAAGGTTGAGGGTTCGAATCCTTCTGGGTGCACCACTAAGATCTTGGATTTTTCAATATGAGTTGATATCCAATATTCACAATTCATAAATTTCTTCCTTGCGCCCGTAGCTCAATTGGATAGAGCATTTGACTTCGGATCAAAGGGTTGAGGGTTCGAGTCCTTCCGGGCGTACTAATATATTTGGAAATTGGGATTTTTGATTGATATGTGAAATCCCGTTATAAGAAGACCATTAATTGAAATTCGCTAATTCGTCAGTGGTTTAACTGGATAGAGCCTTTGACGGGGTTTATTCCGCTTGGCCGGAGATCAATGAATAATCTCACCAGGCAATGAAGTTGAAATCTTTTAAAACCTCCAGTATAATTCCCTTATTTAATATCTTATTTCTAATCTCGACTTTCTGAACTCTAGGGTATTAATTTTTATTGCATTAAATAACTGGATTATATAATTTTTAATAGCAGTTCTTTCCTCATCATTGCATAAGGGGACTAGCTGAGTAATAATTCCAGGTTGGGACTTAAGCTCAAAATAAAAAGGGGCAATATGAAGTTATATTTCAAGATTTTCGGCTGGTTGCTATGCACTGCCTGTTTATACACATATATACTTCTGTGGATTTATGAAGATAAATATATATCATCTAAAATCGGGACCTGTTTGGCCTTGGCAGTTGTTCTTGTAACTAATTTTATTAGTCCGCCATTATATTTAATCTGGCACTGGATTGCGGATGGTTTTCCCACACAGTTTTTATTTATTTGGTTAGGCGCACTTACTGCAGCTTCAATCGGTATGCTATTATTATTTACCGGAGATGCATAGATTTTACCTGGTAATATTTAATAAGCAATAAATTTCCCAAATGAACGTTCAACTCCCTTGCGTAACACATCCCCATTGGATAGAAATAATCAGGGCAGTATATTTGTAACAAATAATTACAAGTATTGCAATTTAGAGTTTTAACTCATTATGATTTTCTCTGAAGACAATTACAAATTTATGTTCGCTGCCCTGCAGGAAGCAGAGAAAGCTATGGAAACTAGCGAGGTTCCTGTTGGTGCTGTAGTTGTCCATAAAAATATGATAATCGGGCGAGGTTATAATCAAACAGAACAATTAAAAGATCCTACCGCACACGCTGAAATGATAGCAATCACCGCCGCTTCAAATCATCTTTCCAGCTGGCGGTTAAATAATTGTGATATCTACGTAACCCTTGAGCCATGCATTATGTGTACGGGTGCGCTTCTGAATGCAAGAATAAATTCAATATATTTTTCTTCTTTCGACCCTAAATATGGTGCCTGCGGATCTTTATATAACCTGGCTGAAGAAGGTAAATATAATCACAAAATAAAACTCTTCTCGGGCCTCTATTCCACAGAAAGCGAAAAGCTGCTCAAAGATTTTTTCCTGAAAAAAAGAAATATCAGTTCGAATTAGTCTTCCTTAAATAAGTCAAATCATATTCGACATTCCAGGTTTTCCCATTATCCGTAGATTTTTCAGAATACTGTCTGACTTTATCTGGTCCCAGATTATAAAAAATCAATCTTCTAAGGAATGGATTGTTTTTATCCTTAACATGATCATAACTGTAAAAAACCATATTGCCGTTTTCTAATTTCCCTTCAAAAGTAGTCTTCTTTGCATTTTGATTAATCCAGAACTGATGCCAATTATTATCAGTTGTATCAAAATAATCGAAACTCTTCCCTTCAAAACCATTTGCTCCATACCAATTTTCAATGATAGTGCAGCCGTTATTCATTAAATCAATTTCGCTGTCGCCCGCATGTTGTCCTGTAGGGGTTGTAACATTCCAATTCCCTATCCAAAAATTAAATTGCCTGTATTCAGGCCTTGCTAGACAGGGATTCCCATTGATTTTAACTTTCTCTAATATCTCATTAAACTTTTTTTCATTCCGGATTGCATCTAAATCATTATCTGACGTCATCTTTTGATATAGTCCGAATCCTTTGTTGGCAGCTTCCTGCAGATATTTTAAAGCCATCTCTTTATTTCCTTTTAATGCATAAGCGCAGGCTATGTTGTATCTTGCTATTGGTCCTCTGAGACCTTTCATTGCTTTTTGATAAGCCGTTATTGCCTTATCGTAATTCTTAAGGTTATACTCGGCCGATCCAAGGTAGTACCAGGCCATAGTATTATTTTCATCTGTCTTTAATATATCATTGTAAGCGATGACCGCTTCCTTATACTTTTTCTCTTTCAGGAGATTATTTGCGTCTTCAAATTTTGAATTATTGTTTTGTGCATAAAGACTGGCACCAAAAGCGAGAAATATTGCGAACATAAACAGCTTCGAACGATTCATAACAATACCCTATTATTTGATGAAATATTTTTATGAAAAGATAAAAAGGAAGGCTGTAAAAAGTAACGTACTTTTTACGTAAAAATTATGTACGGCTTAATCTTGATTCTACCATCCCGAACTTGTTTCGGGATCTTTTAAATATTTGCAGTTTCTGAAATAAATTCAGAATGCCATATAATCTTTCGATGCATAAAATGGAATTAGGAAACTACGTTAATTTGGCAATATTTTATAAGAGGAAATTTATTAGCAAACTATCCCTATTTTGTCCCGATAATTAAATCTGAGCCGAAGCTGGTGTTTTTTCTCTCAATATTTGAGAGACCTGCGGAAGTCATCCACTTTCTCATTTCAGTTTCAGTATATGTATCGCCACATTCCGTTCCAACCAGCATATTAAGAGAAAACATTGCCCCGTGGTGTGGAGTAACCCTGTCATCATTCATCACAAAATCACTGATAATTACCCTACCATTTTTGTTCAGCGAATCTGCGCATTTATTTATTAATTCTTCATTTTGCTTATAATTATTAATGTGTACTATAGCAGATAAAAGCACTAAATCATAGCCGCTGCCAAAATTTCCTGACAAATAATTTCCTTCAAGAAAACTGAAATTATTTAATAATCCTGCTTCTTTAACATATTTTTTTGTAAGAGGAATAACGTGTGGTAGATCGAATACTATAGCCTGGATTGCAGGATTTTTTCTTACAAGTTCCATTGAAAAAGCTGCCGAACCCCCACCAACATCGAGCATTTTCCCGACATCTTTAAGATCCAGCATAGCAGCAATTATTCGGGCTTGTTTTACTCCTCTGTAATGCATTGCGCCTATAAACGCTTCAACCCAATTTCCTTTCTCCTCTTTGTTTTGTTCACCTGAGTACGCACTTCCCTGTTTTACAGATTCAGTTAAATAGGTCCACGTATCCCATAGGTGGTTCGTGTGGTAAAGTCCCCCCATAAAATCAGGTTTCCCTTCCACCAGGCATTTTGCAGCAAGATCGGTATTATAAAATTTATCTTTTACTTTTTTCAATAACCCCATTGCGCACAAAGTATTCATAATACGATCTGTAGCACGCACATCACATTTAATTTTTTCAGCAACTTCATTTGAATGCAGCAAATGTTTATCCAATACCGTAAATAATTTAAGTTCTATAGCTGATAACAAAACACGGCTTTCCTGGAATGCATAGGCCGTATTGCGTATATGCTCAGGAGTTGAAATTTCTTTCATAAAAGTATCCCGGATATTTCCATTGATTTAAAGCTTTTACTAATTTAAGTAAATGGATTTTTAAACTAAAAGTCAAAACGGGGGTTTTCTTATAAAATGGCACTCATAATACTACTCCAAATTTAGTTTATGAAAACAATAGTAATAGGAATACACGGAATTGGAAATAAACCTTCCAAGAAGATTCTAAAGGACTGGTGGCGGAAATCGATACTGGAAGGTTTGAAAAAATATAACTATCCATCGCGTAGTTTCGAATTTGAGATTGTCTACTGGGCCGACCTGCTTCATGAAAAGCCGCTTGATCCGGATGTTGTTGACCGTGATGATCCTCTATTTATGGCTGAGAAATATTTTCCTGAATCACAACCAATCATAAAACCGGTGGGATTCCGGCAAAAAGCCATAGAATACCTCGAAAAATATTATGATAGATTAATGATAAAAGGTTTACTGTCGCTGGAAAATAAAACAATTACTGAATTATTTATCCATCGGCATATGAAGGATCTTGCGAGTTATTATGCCCCTGAATATATAGAAGTGAAAGGCGAAAAGCTGCTCGTTAAAGACGCAATTATCAATAGATTTTTGGATAAATTGCAAAAGCACAGCCGCAAAAAAATATTTCTAATTGCGCATTCAATGGGCTCAATAATTGTTCACGATGCGCTGTTTGAAAAACCATCTGATGTTAAAATCGATACGCTTGTCAGCATCGGCTCTCCCCTTGGACAGAGATATGTAATTGATAAATATAAAGATGTATTAAAGGAAAAATCGATAAATAAATTTACAGTGCCTGATAATATTATAAGCAACTGGTACAATTTAGCCGATCTGGAAGACCAGGTAGCAATAAATCACACTCTTTCAAAATATTATTTAAGGAATTCAAAGGGACGTGAAATAATTGATGAGATCGTAAAAAACAATTACACCTATGACGGCATAAGTAATCCTCATAAATCTTTCGGCTATTTAAGAACTCCTGAGTTCGCAGAAATCATTAATTCATTCCTTGTATCAGAAAAGAAAGGTTTGTTTGGCTGGTTAAGGAATCTATTAAAAGCATAATATAAGGCTGGTGCCCTCATCCTTGTAAACTACGCTCATCCTGCCTGCATCGAACTTTTCCATAATCCTCTCAAGAGAAATTATCTGACCGGGAAATATATTTTTCATTTTCAATCTCGCCCACTCTCTCAAAGGGAATACTGAATGAATTACCAATTAATTTTATTATGGGATCCCATTATCAAATGTTATTACATTATTATGTTTTCCCCTGCTAACCTTTTGAGTTACACCCAAACCATTAAATCTCACACCATTTTTTATTAACTCTTCTTTTAAGAGATGCCGCGCGGTAAATAACCTTGATTTTAGTGTCCTTTCCGGAATTTCTAATATTTCTGCAATCTCCGAATACGAGTAACTCATAAAATATTTAAGAACAAGAGGAATTCTGTAATTCATATCCAGTTTTATTATTGCAGATTGAATCTTTTCGTCTATATCATCTGTATCTGCAATATCGGCCGGATTTTTTTCTCTCTGTATTATATTCCCCTTCAGATACTTCGACTTCTTTCTTTTATTGCAAAAATTGATGGTCTCATTTACAGCCATTTTATAAAGCCAGCTGTAAAATTTATATTGCGGATTGAATGTATCCAGTTTTCCATAAACTTTAATAAAAATCGACTGTGTAATATCCTCTGCATCATCATAATTATTTGCTATTCTCATTACCAATCTGAATATTACTTTTTGATATTTATCAACTATTTTTTCAAATGCTTTTACATCTCCCGAAAGACATTCCTCAACATATTTTGAGTCTTCATCGTAATTCATATCCGTTTATACCTATAATTACCTGTCAATTATTTATTGAACCTGATAAAACAAATGTTAATATCTTTAACATTAACTTCCCTTTTTTACAATTACCATAGTAATATCATCCGATTGAGCAGCACCTCTGGTATGTAATTTAATTTCTTCCTTTATTTGTTCAAGCAGCTCACCCGAACCAAGACTTAAATTGCTTTTAACAATCTCTATTAACTTATTCACACCAAACTCAATTTCTTTCGAACTCATTGCTTCCGACACTCCATCGGAATAAAGCAATAATAAATCACCCTTATCGAGTTGTGTGATTTTCTCTTCAAAAGGATAATCTGAAATTCCGCCTAATATAATCCCTCCTGTATCAAGGAAATCATAGCTCGCGTCTCTATGAAACAAAACCGGGTAATTGTGCCCCGCATTGCAATAACATAAACAGTTCTTTTGAATATCCAGGATTGTATAAAAGAATGTCACAAACTTTGATGAGTCAGTACTTTGGTATAACAGTTTATTTGCTCGAATTATCCTTTCCTTACACGACGAAGGAATTATGCACTGCCCTCGTATTGTAGCCTGCAGATTTCCCATTAATAGTGCTGCAGGTAGTCCTTTGCCTGAAACATCGCCAATGCAAATTGCAATTTCACTATCAGAGAGTTGAATGAAATCATAATAATCTCCACCAACATCCCTTGCAGGCAGAATATATGAAGCTATATCATAGCCGTCTATTTTAGGAATAACTTTAGGAAGCAGGTTATCCTGGATTTCCTTTGCCTTTTTTAATTCATCCTGCATCAGGAATAATTGTTTCTCCTCTTCCAGCAGTCTTGCACTTTCTATAACGTGGGCCGATTGAGCTGCAATTATAGCCAGTAGTTTTTGATCCTCCACTGTAAATTCCTTACCCGATTTTTTGTTAAAGATAGAAATAAGTCCGATCATTTTGCCTTTGAATTGCAGCGGTACACTTATCAATGACTTAATATATGATTGCTCATCGGAATTAATCTTAAACCGGCTGTCTTTTTTCAAATCATTAATCAAAAGAGGATGTCGATTTTTTAACATCCATCCAGTCAGTTGACTGTCAAACCTCAAAGGATTCCGGATAGTTGAAGCATCAGCTTTTCTTATCATAGTATGGAATGGCGTTACTTTATCTTTCTCATCAAAAATCATTACTGAACCTTGCTCAGCCTCAATATGTTTGAGACACTTTTGCAGAATTAGATCAGTAAGCCTGTTCAATTCCATTGTTGAACTGATAGCAGATGCAATTTCATTTAGAATAGTTAATTCTGTAATCGCAGACCCCATCTTTAATATCTGGGCTTCAAGCTCTTTTATCTTTTCGTTTTGTTTATTCATAGTATTTAATTGCACATAATAATATCAATCAAATAAATATCTGAACTAAGGAAATCATTTCTATTTTTTCATTAAAACTATATTCAAAAGGTCCCAATTAATTAATATTAGGATTCCCATTCCTTTCACTTTCAGTTACAGGTAGATATTGCCAGGTTCCGGGCCCAAGATGCCATTTATTAAATCTTCTTTCATCAACAAGCCGGTTGCCGGATGCAAATAATTCTTTATCCCTTTCAATATAGATCACATCAAGGTCAACCGAAGTAAGAGGTACAATTCCATGAGAAGCTCTAACCTCATTTACCAATCCTAATGCATCTCCTGAAGCTGCACCGCGAAGAATTAATTCTGCTCGCATTAAATTATTTTCTTGCCACGTAATAATTTTTTGAGGGGAAATGTCTTCAGGATAAACTATCTGGTAATAATATGTTTTATTGTTATTATTCTTTATCGAATCTAAATTAATCCTGTTGACTTCATTTGGATCGGCATCTATATAGCTTTTAAACCTAAAATCAGTAACAAACTGCTTGCGTAAACCCCCAGCTTGTTCCCACCAAAAATTATCCTGAACAGAATTGTGTAAAGCCTGGAATGGAGCATCACCGCTGACCATCCCGATTTCCGCAAAAGTCGCCGCGTTAATATATTCACCTTTATATAAGTAAGCTCTTGCAATAATCGAGTTGACCGTTCTTATCATCAAATTATCGTATACATATTTTAGCGATTCCTTAAATTTTTCAATTGATAAATCGTACATTTCACCTGAAGCAATAAATGGGCTGTTATCTATAGGCGATCCGCCTTGAGTCGGATTTAATCCAAAAAATGTAGCGTACAAATACCGTGCATACCCACCATAAAAATAACCGGTGAACAGTGCATTGTTTTTAACAGTTGTATCTGAAAATGAAATCGTATTTGTCCTTTTTATCAAGTCATCTGCATAAAATCTGAATTGCCCTACAGAAGTATAAGCAGCATCAACTGAATTATTCGTTAACTGAATTTCTCCGGCATCAATTTCGATAAAAGAAGAGAATGTAGCACCCGAAAGATTATCCGGAAAAATGAAAGCATCCGATAAACCTGCTGCACAAACATCAGTTTGCCCTAATGCAAAGGCAAAACGTGTTTCTACTCCTTTCGCTACAAATGGTATTTGCTCTTCTGTATTTAATTGTGAGTCAACCACTGCAGTTACCAGCGGCTCAACATTTGTTACATAGTCTTTACACGAAATAAAAGCTAATGATAAAGCTATTGGCAGAAAGAATAAAG
Organism: uncultured Ignavibacteriaceae bacterium; assembly: GCA_964412105.1. Taxonomy (GTDB): domain Bacteria; phylum Bacteroidota; class Ignavibacteria; order Ignavibacteriales; family Ignavibacteriaceae; genus JAKAGZ01. The sequence continues at coordinate 26,042 of CAYPNM010000028.1, forward strand.
CTAATTTTTTCATAACATTATCTCCTCGTTATAATCCAATACTAACCCAAAAGTTATAGACTCTTGGGTGTTGCAGAGTTAAGAAATCCTGTCCTCTTGATAACGATCGGCTGCCGTCAAAGTTAATTTCTGGGTCCGCTCCCGAGTAATTTGTGAAAGTCCACACATTCAATGCAGAGATACCCACAACAATATCCTTTATATAATCGTATCCTGTTTGAAATAATAAATCTTTAAAGCTGTAGCTTAAACTTAACTCCCTTATTTTAAGATATGCTGCATCTTCAATATAATTCCCGAGGTATCTATAATCCATTTGTGAAAATCTATTTGCGGCATTAATATATTCAGGCGATCCAGGTATCAAACGAATAATTTCAGGATTGGCAGCAGTTAATCCTAATTGAGCTTCCAATGTATTATACTCAGGCACAATACCAACTTGAGCTGCAAATAACTTCGTGAAGTTTAACATCTTTCTATTAAGGGTCCAACCCGCAAGCGCATAGAAATTAAAGTTCTTAAGAAACTTAAAATTAATGGAGAAGGAACCGGTATGATTTGGAATGGGATTTCCGAAGTCTACCCGATCTTGCGTTGCATTTACACCGGCATAAGTTCCGTCAGGATTAAAATTTGCGCCCAGCACTTTCCATGTATAAAATTCGTGTTTAGGCAATCCTTCTTTAATTACATTGACATCAAAACCATCATAAATAGGTTCAGCTCCTCCAAGATCAGTGACTTCGTTTTTCTGATAATTCCAGATCAAACCCATATCAAGTGCGTATTCTTTGGATCTAATCAAACTTGCTTGAAACTGAAACTCCAGACCCCAGTTTTTCACTCCTCCTATATTAAATGGGATACCGCTTTCAGTTAATCCTGTAGAAGGAGATTCTAATTTATAGACGATGGAATTAGAAGCATTTTGCCTGTAATAAGTAAACTCCAGAGAATAGTCCTTTAGAAACTCGGCATCAAATCCTATTTCAAATTCTTTAATTCTTTCCGGCTTTATAGAATTATTTCCAATATTGACAATTGTTGCTCCTGCACCATATCCTCCCGTAGTTGCTCCCCAAAGAAATGGTATAGGTGCTAGCACATCTGGTAATTGCCCATTCTCTCCATAGGCGGCACGCAATTTAAATAAATTCAACAGATTAGAAGGAAACCAGCTATACCTATCCATCCGCAATGCAAAACTAGTTTTGGGATACCATATGCTTGGTGCTTCATACCCAATGGAACTGGAAAAATCTTCTCGCAGGCCTAAAGTAAAAAAGTACTGGTTTTTATATGACAAATTATGCTCGGTAAAAATTCCAGCTTCCCTCCTGTTTAGAAAATATTCTCCATAATCAACTACATTGGATCCTGCTCCAACCTGCATAATTAAATCTGTAGCAAAGTCTTGTGATGATATCCAGGATTCATTGCTCTCTCTATCATAAAGTTGTGCACCTATAATTGATGTAACCTGCAATCCGGATGTTATATTATATGTATATCTACCGTTGAAATCGTATGAAACCTGCTTGTTTTCTCTATTATAAACCGTCTTCCAACCGGCTACATAATAATTTATAGGATATGTTTCATCCTCGCGGTAATTGTTGTGATCAACACCGCCATTAAAATAGAATTCTAATTTATCTATTGGAGTATAAGTAATTTGTACGCCTCCGGTTAAGGACCCTATAGAATTTTGATCTTTTGATCTGACAATAAAAGTGCTGTCAAAATCCAAATAAGGAGTAGGGACTGCAAGAACATTATCCAAAAAACCCGTAATGTTATTATCATTTTGTGGCCTGTTAATGTCCGTAAAACTGTAACCTAAAGAAGCTCTCAATGTTAATGTTGAAGTTGTATAAGATGTTATATTTGCTCTTAAAGCTCTTCTATTCAGTCCATTATTTATAATATTTCCTTCCTCGCTGCGATCATCAAAGGAGACATAATACCTGAGCAAATTTGAACCGCCTGACACATTTATAGAGTTCTGTCTGATTACCCCATCCCTGAAAATTGCATTTGCATCGTTTGCCGATATAAAATCGCTGGTTTTATATTTATAAGATTGTGTATTTAAACCGTAGGCAAATTTATATTTAACTGATAGCGGCCTTTGTCCACCTAATCCAGGAGCGCGGCTTTTAGTTGTAATTAGAACAACTCCGTTGGATCCGCTTGTACCATATGTAGCGGCAGCAGCAGGCCCTTTTAGTACTTCTATGCTTGCAATATTTTCCGGATCGAGCATAGCAAGCATGCTGATACCCTGACCGCCAGCCCCCGCACCCTGAATTTCATCATTATCAACCCTAACACCATCAATATATATTATGGGCTGCTCATCACCATTTAAGCCCCCTCCACCTCTTACATAAAATCTATAACCGCCGCCAGTATTTCCTGATGAAGATGTAACCTGAACTCCTGAGATTTTTCCTTCAACCAATTGAGACATTGTTTGAAATGTTGTTGTATTCGTTAAATCAGCAGCGTTTATTCTTGACACTGAAACTTCTGCTACCGATTTTTCTGTTTTAGATGCAATGCCCGTAACAACGACTTCATCACTCCGGAAAACATCATCTTCCAGGGAAAAGTTTTGTTCGATATGACCACCAGTTAAAGTTATTGATACAGTTTGAGATTTATAACCGACATACCTAACTGTCATATCGACAGTCTGACCTTTCGATTGATCTGCAGGTACTGTAAATTCATATTTGCCATTTGAATCCGTTGATGCTCCCAAAGACAGTACAGGAATAAATATATTTGCATTTTGTAATGCTATACCGTTTTTATCAGTTACAGTTCCGCTTATCTTTGTACTTTGTTGTCCCTCAATAAATGCCGCACAACATAACAATACAAGGAAAGTAAATAATATATTCTTAATGAAGGTATTCCCAAAATTTGCGGACGGATCAACAGTTTTGAAGAGTGTTGAAAGAGAAAACGATTTTATATTTTTTATCATTATAACCCCCCTAATAATTTCAATATTTTCTTTTGAATCCTATAATAAATTCATTATCGGTTTTTATTTCCCTCCTTCGATTAGTATATCATTTTAATCTACACTTTGCTTAGAATATTTATCAATAATTGTCTTATAGCCTGGTAATTTTCGCAAAGGATCGTATAAGGGGTCAAGCTTTAATATATTGACAGAAAATCCAGTTGGATTTGTTAGTAAGTAATTAATTTGCTTTAATGCATTATCAAAGTCTCCTGCCAGAATATAAACAGGAGCCAAAGAGCTACTACGAATAAAATTGCTATTTCCATCAATACATGAAACTAATTCTATGCCACGATTAACTTCGTTAATTGCCCCCTTTAGGTTTCCCAATCCTGCATAGCTTTTGCTCAGAGCGAAATGCAGACGATTATCACCCGGTTTCATTTTTAGAATTTTTAATAATTGGACCGTTGAAGAATCAAAATACTTTTTAGAAAGTTCTCTTTCCCCCATATATTTATATATAAGCCCCATCATATAAGAATTTGGTATATAATTGCTATAATTATTTTCAAACTGGGTTTTAGAATTGTTTAATTGTTTCAAAGCTTCAGTAAAATTTCTGTCAAGAATATTTAGGTAAATGATAATGTTGTATGTACCTTCCAAATATTCATCATCTTTGATGTTCCGGATTGTTTGCCTTGCCAGTTTTGTACTGCCTTTCCAATTGAGGTAATTCTGAGCCAGATTTACAAATAACTCACTTGAATTGGGGCTTAATTCTATTGCCTTTTTCAAATATTTTTCTGCATTTACATAATCTCTTTTATTATTGTAATCAAGTGTCACCATCCAGAAATTGCGTGCATTCAGAGGATCTAATTGTAATGCTTTTTCAACACATTGATTCGACAATACAATTTTACCTTCTTTCCTATAAAATCCACTTATATGAATAAGGGCTTCAGCATTATTCGGCTGTATTTCCAATGTTCTTTTTAATTCCTCGAATACCCTTTCACAATCCTTTGTAAACCATGCATAATAAAAAAACTGTGCAAGGTGTATTTCCGCAATATCAGGATTGAGTTCTTTTGCTTTTTGAAAATGCACAGATGCTTTTTTCAGATTCAGGCTGTCCCTGTCCCAATACCACTTAAATAATCCGTTATAAGCTATTGCTAATTGAGCGTGAGCAACCGCAAAATATGGATCAAGTTTAATTGCCTGCTCGTAAAGTTTTATACAAAACTTAATATTAGCACCGCTTGAAAAACCATATTGAATTTTTAAAGCTTTAAGATAATAATCGTACGCTTCAAGGTTATTAGTTGGGGGAGGTCCTGTCACTTTTTGACCCGGATGTAATTTTATTCCCAATTTTTCCACTACATTTTCTGCTATCTCACTTTGGATATTAAAGATATCCTTTATAACCTTATCGAAAGAATCTGACCATATGCTTACATCATCCGACACTCTGATTAACTGAGGAATAATTCTTATTCTGCTTTCCCTGTCTTTGCTCTTTGCCCATTGTATTGTTCCTTCAAGTATGTAATCTACATTTAATTCTTTTCCTATCTCTTTTGTAGTCTTATTTGATTTTGCATACCTTTCCGCGCTGTTACGGGAGATAACTCCAATTGAAGCTATTGATGATAATTTGTTGGATATTTCATTCCTTACCCCCTCAGCAAAATAGTCGTCATCTGGTGAACCAAGATTTTCAAACGGCAGCACTACTATCATCTTTCTTTCAGGTGTTGACGTTACAATAGCATTTGATTTGGTCATATTAAAGTAAACGACTAATGCCAGTCCAATCACTAATACAGCTGCGGCCATTATCTTTGTTCTTAGATTAATTTTCGGCAGTCTGATAGGTAATGGATATCGCTGTGTGCTTGTTTTTGTTTTAGATCCATCTCTTATTGATTCCAAATCTAATTTCATTTCCTCAGCACTTTGATATCTTTGCTCTGCTGTTTTGTTGACTGATCTGTTTATGATTGAGGCCAGGTCATTTGATACATTACTTAAATCAGGTTCTGTATTTAGGATCGAATAGATCACTGCCTGTTCATATTCCCCTGCAAACGGTCTCTGACCGGTTATCATCTCATAAAACATCACTCCAAGTGACCAGATGTCGGTTCTTTTATCTATCACACTCCCCGTTGCCTGCTCAGGGGACATATAATCCACCGTTCCCACTGTTGATCCCATCTGTGTCAATTGTGTCTGCCCTTTTGACTTGGCAAGTCCAAAGTCGAGTATCTTTACTATTCCGTCATTTGTGATAAATATATTGGCCGGTTTTATATCTCTATGTATAATTTCATTCTTATGCGCTTTCTCTAATCCCTCACATATCTGAAGTGTGATCTTTATTGCCTCATCAATAACTATCGGTCCCTTTGCTATTTTATCCTTTAATGTTTCTCCATCATACAAGGCCATTGAAATGAATAATAGTTCATCATCTGTTTCACCGATTTCATAAATGGTGCAAATATTAGGATGGTCTAATGATGAAGCAGCCTGTGCTTCGTGGATAAGTCTTTTCTTGGACTCTTCATCAGATGAAAATGATGCGGGAAGAAACTTAAGGGCTACAGTTCGCTTTAGTTTAATATCTTCTGCTTTATATATCTCACCCATCCCTCCTGAGCCGAGTTTCTCTGTTATTCTGTAATGCGAAATTATTTGTCCTGAAATAATCCCCTTCACTTTAAATCAACCTTCTTTATTTAAGTTTGTATCAACACAATTAATCCATCCTGTTTGAATACTTATCAATGATTGCTTTATAACCATCTTGATCACGTAAAGGATCATAGAGCGGATCCAGTTTTAATATGTTTACAGAAAAATCTGCATAATTTGCCAGCAGATAATTAATCTGCTTTAAGGCATTAACATAATCGCCAAGCATAGTATATATTTTTGCCAGGTAAGCTTTCTGGGTATTTATTGGTAATATTTCAACATTTTTGGGCGCTAATTCCACTGCTTTGTTAAATGCGCCGAATGCTTTAGTTTTCTCGCCCAATCCTGCATAAGTTATAGATAAAGACACGGGCAAACGAATATCCTCAGGGTTGGCCAAGATCTTTTTTTCTAATTCGGTCTTTGCTGAATCAAAATATATTCTTGATAGATTATCATTTTTCAAATATTTATAAACCAAAGCAATCGCTTGGGAATTAGGAATAAACTCAAAGAAAGTATCTTTATTTTTCTTTGAAGACTTTAATTGTCTCAAAGTTTCCTCAAAATTTCTATCAAGTATGTTTAAGCGTATTAAGTACCACTGTTTTATTTCAAATTTAATATTTTTGATTGTCTCTCTTGCCAGTTTTGTATCACCTTTCCAATCGATGTAATTGTTGGCAAGAAGAAAGAATGGTTCATTTTCATTGGGCGCTAATTCAATTGCCCGTTTATAATATTTTTCCGCACTTTTATAATCGCGCTGATGATTATAAGAATCTCCAGTTGATCTTGCATACCTGATATTCAATGGGTCTAATGAAAAGGCTTTTAAAACAAAGGGCAACTCCAAATCATATCTTCCTAAAAGAAAATTGATTAGGCCTATTGTAAAATTTGCTTCGGCATCATTTGGTCGTATTTCCAATATTCTCTTAAATTCTTCCATTGCTTTTGGTAATCCATTTGGAAGGAGGAAATAATAATAAAAACCCTGAGCCATGTGTACCTCTGCAAGATTGGGATTAAGTTCTTTTGCTTTTTGCAAATGCCTGGTAATTTTTTCTAAGGTTGCAGGATCCCTTTTAATATAAAAATAAAGCCCCATATATACCGAAGATACCAAGGCGTGAGCAGCAGCGAAGTTGGAATCTAGTTCGATTGCTGCATTATAAAGATTTATGGCTTTTAAAAAATCAGATTCGTGAGCACCTATGGCTGCAAATTCTGCCCTGGTTGCTTTAAGATAATACTCATACGCATCAAGGTTCTTTGTTGGCGGAGATTCGGAAGCAAACTGACGGGGTAATATTTTGATACCCAATTTATCCACTACATTTTGCGCTATTTCATTCTGCACACTAAAGACATCATTAATTACTCTATCAAAGGAGTCCGACCAGATATTAATGTCATCAGAAACTCTGACTAATTGAGGAGTTATTCTAATGCGGCTCGGCTTATCTTTGTATTTTGCCCACTGAACAGTACCTTCAATTATATAATCTACGCCCAGTTCCTTCCCAATCTCCTTTGCAGTTTTATTGGCATTTGCAAATTTTTCTGCACTGCTTCTTGAAATTACACCTATGCTCCCTAATTCAGCCAGCTTATTTGAGATCGCCTCTCTCATTCCTTGTGCAAAGTAGTCATCCTCAGCAGAACCTAAATTCTTGAAGGGTAACACAACTATCATCTTTTTTTTGCCTTCAGTAACTGAGGTGCCTTCTGATCCGCTTAGATAAGAATAAAATATAAGGGTCAGTATAATTACCAAAGCTGCTGCTGCTATGATCTTTGTTCTTAAACTAATCCTCGACAGTCTTATTGGTACATAATTTCTCCTTATTTTGGTTTCATCTTTTAATGATTCCAAATCCAACTTCATTTCTTTTGTGCTTTGATATCTCTGCTCTACTGATTTGTTAACCGATCTATTTATGATTGAAGCTAATTCATTTGATACATTACTTAGATCAGGTTCTGTATTTAGAATTGAATAAATCACTGCCTGCTCGTATTCCCCTGCAAACGGTCTCTGGCCTGTTATCATCTCGTAAAACATTACTCCAAGTGACCAGATGTCTGTTCTTTTATCTACCATACTCCCCGTTGCCTGCTCAGGGGACATATAATCCACCGTACCTACTGTCGATCCCATCTGTGTCAGTTGTGTCTGTCCCTTTGACTTTGCCAAACCGAAGTCGAGTATCTTTACAATCCCATCCGTGGTAATAAATATATTGGCTGGTTTAATATCCCTATGCATTATCTCATTCTTATGGGCTTTCTCCAATCCTTCGCATATTTGAAGTGTAATTTTTATTGCTTCATCTATTTCTATCGGTCCTTTCTCAACCCTGTCTTTTAATGTTTCACCGTCATACAGTGCCATCGAAATGAACAATAATCCGTCATCGGTTTCTCCAATTTCGTGGATTGTACAAATATTTGGATGGTCTAATGATGAAGCAGCTTGTGCTTCGTGGATAAGTCTTTTTTTGGATTCTTCATCAGATGAGAAGGAAGCAGGCAGGAATTTGAGGGCAACAGTTCTTTTTAATTTAACATCTTCTGCTTTGTATATTTCACCCATCCCTCCTGAACCAAGTTTTTCAGTGATTCTGTAATGAGAAATTGTTTGTCCGGGAACTATTCCTTTCATTTTCGATTTTCCTTCTTCCTCAAAGGAAATATCACAATGAATTACCCCAGCCCCAAAGCCAGAAATGAATTATATAGAGGATGGAATCCCTGTTTATATAATAACTTACGGAAATAATTAAACTAAGGCAAGAAATAATTAGATCTTTTTATCCACCGGGCAGCTACAAAAGAACCATCCCGAAAAGTCGGGACAAGGCTGAGTAGTAAATTTTGAATGTTGAATGTTGGATGTTGAATTTGCCTACCCTGCCTCCTGATAGGAAGAGATTTCCTATCATACGGCGGTGTCTTCGATACACCCCGACAAAATTCCAGTGAATTTTGTCGGGGCACTCGGACACCGCGATGTGCTTGATACCTGAATAAAATTATATACATCGGTTGCTGAGTGTCCCGATGAAGTCAGGATGGTACTTTTACATTAAGGCAGGCAGGTCAATTTATTAATTTATTTTGGATTGCTTTTCTATTTCCCTTTTTCAATTTCATCAATTCTTTTCTGAATTTTCTCCAGGACCTGTTTATCAGACCACTTCGAGCAATGGCCCTGCAAAGGAGCAAATTCTATCTTAGCATCAGACTTCGGGTTTGATGTAGTTCTTATATAGTCGTCGAAATTTCGCACAGCATTATTCAGATAAAAGTTATCCATATCACCTGCCCAGATATAAACCTTTCCCTGAATTTTGGGACCCAATGTTGTCCAATTTTCTTTTATATAGTTAAGCAAATCATACCGTTTCCAATACTCCGCGACTTTCTTGTTTATAGCGCCGGTAACAGGATCAAATATTGCTTCAGGCAATCCATCTTTTCCCTTCGGACTGAACACAGCATTCCAGGCACCCCATTGCTCGCCTGATGTGACGTATGTATTGGAATAGCCCTGAACATTTTCGCAAATAACCTCATGCTTAACTGAAAATAATGGTTGGCCGTCAACATTTCTCATACTCGGTATTGTGTACTCGCTGTTATAATAAAACGCGTTTTTACTATCGTAGATATTTACAAGCTGCAGTTGATGAAAATCTACCGGGTCAGGACTGTATGACCAGCAGCCGTTAAACTCTTCAGGATATAATAATTGCAGCGCAAGGGACACCCAGCCCCCTGTAGAGCAGCCGTACACAAATCTCATTTTCTGAGTTCCAATTATTCTGAATTTCTTTTCTACATCGGGAATTAACTCTTTGATGAGCATATCTCCATAAGGCCCGTTGTTGTCTGAGTTCATCTGATAACTGTCGCCGTATGGACCATTGCCGTCAAGAAAGACTATAACTATCTGCGGTGCTTTATCCGATGACCACCAGGTGAAGAAATTCTTATAGTTGACAAGATAGTTCACCCGTGTGTAACGTCCGCCGTACCCCGCAATATTATACGCAACGGGATATTTCTTGTCCGGATTTTTGAAATAACCTGATGGAAGCAATACGCTTGCTTTTATCTCCATTGGTCTTTTCCACCAATCGGATAGGATCTTGCTGTTTAACTCAAATAACTTTAGTAATTCGGTTTTAACTAATTTTCTCTCGTGAATTATTTCCGATATAGTGACTGCCTTGTCCTGTGATTTATCCAGGTCCACTTTAATTTTTCTGCTGCATAAATTCCCGGGTGAATTGCTTATTGATTCTAATCTATTTTGTTTCCATAGGGCTTGTATATAATAAGTTCCAGAAGGAACACTGCTGAAATCCCAGCTGCAGGTTTTCATCCAATTTCTAATTGTGTCGGTTTGAATGATGAAATTCTTTTTCCAATTGGTAATATTTGTTGCAAACACAAAGCTCTCATCGGTAGTCCCCTCTTCGTATCTTGGAGTAACATGCTGATTTGTAGTCAAATAGATTATCAACCGCCCGTCGGTTTTAAACAATTTGGCTAGTGAATCAGATACGGAAATATTTAGATTCAATTTATAAGATGTGGACTGTCCCCATATTGTAATCGACGAAAAGGCTAAGATAAATGTGACAGCAGCTATTATTTTCTTCATTTTGTCCGCCTGCAATTTTATCAATAATAGAAAAATATATTAAAATATTAATATATACTGTACAAATTATTATTGTATTATAGGTATTAGGGAAGGTATGCTTTGCCTGTAAATACGATTATTTCCTTAAAATCAGAATTTTATCTTACTATAAAAGGTCATTTCTTTGTACAACCACTATTGTCATATCGTCAAATTGTTCCGTGCCGAGACAGAAATTTTTAACGTCTTCATGAAATAATTCCAGAAGCTTTGCAGAAGCATGAATACCGTTTTCTTCAACAAAATCCTTGATCCTATCTTTCCCGTATTCTTCATTAAATTTATTATTAGCTTCCGTAACACCATCAGTAAATAATAGTACAGTATCTCCTTTATCCAGGTTTATCGTTATTTCTTCAATCGAAGATGAAAATACCTCTCCCTTTTCAAAGCCTAAAGCCATACCAACGGTTTTGTCGGAATATGCTTTCTTTTCAGCGGCTTTATAGATAAGCGGCAGCTCGTGACCAGCACGTGAAAATGTAAATTTATTTTCTTTTACATCCAGAATTCCGTAAAGCATTGTTACGAATATTCCATTTTCAATGATCTGGTAAAAAAGCCTGTTAATTTTTATAAGTACATCAGCCGGAGATGCATTGTTTTCAGCGTAAGACTGGAATATTCCCTTTACCAGCGTCATATAGATTGCAGCAGGAAGGCCTTTTCCCGTAACATCGCCGATTACTATTCCTATTTTGTCCGCCCCGATCTTTATAAAATCGTAATAATCCCCCCCGACTTCTTTTGCCGGTTCACAGACCGCCGCGATGGCATAATCTTCTACATCCGGAATTTCATCAGGCAATAATCTCGTCTGGACCTGCCGGGCAATTTCCAGCTCATTGGACAATCTTTCACGCTCCAGTTCATTCTTAATATCCTGCAGTGAAACAAGAGTAAATTCACGCTCTCTTAATTTAAACCCGGCCGCAAAGATTGATAATATCTTAGATTCTCCGTTATTATCTATCCTGACCAGGGATTTATCACCTGCTTTAATTGTCGATAAGATCTTATGCAATTCCCGATTACTGCTTTCAAGGTTGTTTATATTCTTAAGCGACTGAACATTCAATAATTTCCTGGCGGCATTATTCATTAATTCAACTTCCCCGTTTTTTCGGTAGGTTATTAAACCAATAGCGATATGTTTAATGATTGTCTGAAGGTATAAATCCCCCACCTCCTGTTCGCTGCGTGTTTCAGATAAATTATTTGTAAGGTTCCGGAATACCGAAAAGAGTTCATCGAATGATTTTCCGAAGTTTTTGGATATATATGTCTGAGAAGTATCGGAGTATTTAACTGAATTTAAGAACCTTGCCAGTTCAACATTAGTTTTATCCACAAATCTGAACAATGAAACGATTTCATAGATCAACAGCAGGCAGGTTATCCCAAAGCCGAAATAAAATTTGAAGGTATCAAGAAGCAGAAAAGCTAAAATAATTGTTAATGTTATTAAGACAATCCTGACTAAAATATTTAATCTGAAACGGTTTATATGATTCCCTCGTTATTATTTAGATGGAATAATCCCCTTATAACAAATATAAAAATAAGATAATTAATTCAAATCTATAAAAATGCGCGGGATTTTAATTACTTGATAGATTCAATCCAACCGTCCAGCAGATTGATAATTCTTTTTCCATATTCCGCATTTTTTTCTGAATGCGTTACCTGAACGATAGTAGTCCCGTTCTCATTAAGCTTTTTGAACAGCTCCATTATTTCCCCTCCCTGCTTCGAATTGAGATTTCCGGTGGGCTCATCCGCAAGGATTAATTTGGGTTCGGAAATGACTGCCCTGGCAACCGCAACGAGCTGCTGCTGTCCTCCAGAAAGCTGATTAGGAAAAAGATCCTTTTTAGCCACAATCTGAAATCTGTCGAGAATATCACTCACCATTCCCTTTCTTTGTGAAGATTTTATTTTTTTATATAGAAGAGGAGTTTCAAGGTTTTCATAAACTGTCAGTTCGTCTATCAAATGATAACTCTGGAAAACAAATCCCAGATGCTGCTTGTGAAATTCGGAACGCTGTTTTTCACTAAGATTCGTAACATTTTCATCATAAAACAAATATTCCCCATCTGAAGCAGTATCCAGCATTCCTATTATATTCAACAACGTTGATTTCCCTGCTCCCGAAGGCCCCATAATGGTGAGAAACTCACCTTCTTTAATATCGAGGCTTACATTTCGTAATACATATGTTTTTATAAAGCCTGAGGAATAGTACTTTTCAATATTTTTAAGTTTGATCATGTTATTGGCCATGTAAATAAATTATACTTATCAAATTAGCTAAGTTATGAGGTATATGGTACAAGGAATATTGCATAGGGCATAGGGTATATTGTATAAAGTATGCCTCCTTATCCTTATGCCTTTATACCCTATCACCTTTGCCCCCCAACCTCCCTTCCCTTAACCTGAATAAGGCCTGGACTGTTTTTGAGTCTTTGCCGGGATCAAATATCTGGATAACCTCCCAGTTTTTGTCATATTTTTCGATTGCTTCTCTTAGTTTCTGTATTCGCAGGGTATAGGGATCATACGGGTGATCCGCCAGTTCAGCATCTGTTATGCTCCAGTCAAACGTCTCAACCCTGAAATTATATTTACGCTTTTCACCGTTGACATTTACGATAACCTCTACAGGCTTATCGTTTTCAACGTCTTTTAGAGGCAGACAAATATCTCTCATCTGAATCTCCTATTTTCTTAATATTTATATAATTATAATGTCTATTTAAACGAATATATATTATAAGTACTATTCATATAACTAAAATATGATAAACGGCTATTCATATCTTAAAGTCTCAATAGGATTAGCATTTGCAGCTTTAATACTTTGAAAACTGATTGTTAGAACTGAAATAAGTAATGCGACAGCAGCCGCAAGGATATAAATCCATATCCCCATTTCCGTTTTGTATGCAAAATCTTCCAGCCATTTTGAGATAGCATAATAGGCAACCGGCCAGGCTATTATATTTGCCACCAACACCCATTTGGTAAAATCCTTTGAAAGCAAAAATGATATTTTAAGCGCATCTGCTCCCAATACCTTTCTAATTCCGATTTCTTTCATACGAACCTCAGTGGCAAAAGATGAGAGACCAAATAAGCCCATTGATGCCACTAAAACTGAAAGAATTGCAAAGATCATTATTAGTGAACCTGTTTTTTCATCAGACTGATAGAGGCTACTATATTGCTCCGTAAGGGTTTCGTAACTGAAACTTTTGTCCGGAATTACATTCTTAAATTTATCTTTTAAGGAGGCTAAGGCCTGTTTAGTATAATTTGGATCGATCTTAATTGCTATATTAAAGAATCTTACAGGGTTTATATAAAGGAAGAGGGGCTCTATTTTTTCGTGGAACGAGGCGGTGTGAAAATCTTTTATAACGCCGATTATTTTAACCAGTTTTTCTCTCCCACCACCCGGAATATAAACTTCAGTACCCACAGGATTTTTCAGACCTAGTTTTCTTTCTGCAGTCTCATTAATTATTATAGCATCATCTTTATCAGTTCCGAATTGCTCCGAGAAATTTCTCCCCTCAATCAGCTTTATGCCGAGCGTATTAATAAAATCATAGTCTACTCCTGATGCCTGCATCGTCATTGCATCATCTTTTGCCTGACCCTTCAGCCTGAACGATTGCTGCTCTTTATTGCCCGAACCCGGCAATGTATAAACTCCCGAGACATCCATAACGCCCGGCACAGATAAAAATTCATTTTTGAGAACCTGATATTTATCAGCCGCGCCTTTTTGTGAAGCCGGATAGCTGACAATAAAAATATCTTTTTTATTAAATCCGGCATTTGCCGTAAGCATATAATTCAATTGCTTATAAATGGCAGCGGTTCCTATCAGCAAAAAGATTGAAATTGAGAATTGAAGTACTACAAGCATCTTTCTGAGACCCGCGCCCGATGAACCGGGTACCCTGATCCCTTTAAGTGAATCAACGGGTTTATACTTTGATAAAAATATTGCCGGATAAATGCCTGCAACAAGGCTTACAAAGAAGATTATACCGATCAGGATCAGGAAAAAGTCAGAGTTGAAATAATTTATACCGGTTATGTTAACATCGAAATATTTGAATAAAACAGGATTAAGAAATTCAAAGAAGATTAAACTAATAAAGACTGCCAGCAAAGTTATTATTATGGATTCACCCCAGAACTGCTTAAATAAGCCTGCCCTGTTTGCACCCAACACTTTTCTTAAGCCAACTTCTTTTGAACGGCGGAGTGATCTCGCAGTAGATAGATTTACAAAATTTAGACAGGCTATTAAAAGTAACAGAACAGCTATCGATGAAAAAATGTAAATAGATTTGATATTGCCTTTAGGTCCAAGTTCTCCAATCATATCTGATTTTAGATAGATATCTCTCAGCGGCAATACATAAAAGCTTAAAAACTTAGCAAATTTTTCATTAGTGTGTTTAACAAGGACCTTATCAAGTTTGTTTTTTAAATCATTCAGAGAAACATTATCTCTCAAATAAAGAAATGTATAATCTTCTCCCCAGCTCATCCAGGGATTGTTAATGTTAAATATTTCTATTGCCTTTGAATACGGCGCAATGAAATCACATCTAAGATAAGTATTAGGCGGTACATTTTTAATTATTCCGGTCACTGTAAAATTATATTTATTATCCAGTATTAAATCCTTCCCTATTGCGTTTTCATTATCAAAATATTTCTTTGCCATTGCTTCCGAAATAACAATAGAATTAGGTTTACTTAAAGCAGTACTTTGGTTACCTGCAACAAACGGAAAGGTAAAGACATTAAAGACATTAGAATCTGCGAAGAAGAAATTGTCCTCCATAAATTCCTTATTCCCCACTTTGACTTTTGCATTATATTTCTTTCTGAACCTGACTGAAGCTTTTACTTCCGGAATTTCTTCTGCGGCAGCCGGTCCTATTCCGGGCATCGCTCCCGCAAGTTTCATAATATTATCACCGTTACCAAAGCCTGCAGAAACTCTTACGATATTATCAGCATTTTTGTGCATAGATTCATAGCTGAGCTGATCTGAAACATAGACGAGAATTAATAAACTACCCGCAATACCAATTGATAATCCGGCAATATTTATTACAGAATAAAGTTTATTTCTTGTCAGGTTTCTGAATGCTATTTTTATATAATTTTTGAACATATTATTTTTCCTTATTCATACCTTAGAGTTTTTACCGGGTTTGAATTTGCAGCCTTAATAGTTTGATAACTAATCGTTGCCAAAGCTATTAATAGAGAAATCGCAAATGCAAATAAGAATATCCATAAGCTGAAAGTTGTTCTGTAAGCATAGTTTTCCAGGATCTTATTCATTATGAAATATGATGCAGGCCAAGCAATGATATTAGCCACGACTATCCACAAAATAAATTCCCTGGAAAACACATATGTTATTCCTGATACAGAGGCTCCTAATACTTTTCTAATTCCAATTTCCTTTGTACGTAACTCAGCAATAAATGATGCTAATCCCAAGAGTCCGAGGCAGGCAATGATAATTGCAAAAACAGCGGCGTAACTAAATAGTGACATTATTTGTTCATCTGTTTTAAACATTTTAGCATAATCTTCATCAAAAAATTTATATTCGAATGGGAAAGCAGGATAAGTCTTGTGCCAGATCTGTTTTACGTGGTCCAAAGACCCCACTACATTACCTGCAGATAGCCTGACGACAGCATAATTCACTTCTTTTGGAGCCAGATAAATTGCCAAAGGTTCAATGCCTCTTTTAATATTCAAATAGTTAAAATCCTTAATTACACCTATGATCGTGTTTTCACTTCCCCACGAAAATTTTCTACCGACTACGGATTTATTATCAATCATTTTCGCCAAAGCCTGATTTACAATTACAGCCCTGGTGGAATCCGTAGCAAACTGTCTTGAAAATGTTCTTCCTTCTGCCAGCTGAATTTTCATTGTTTTAAAGAAATCGTAATCAACTTCAGCAAAGCCAATTACCGGATTAAAATTTGGATCCTTGTCATTCCACTTAGCGCCGCCTCCATTAGCTGACATATTTGTAGGAATTTGCAATGTCCCGGTCACATCAAGAATTTCCGGATCTCTTTCTAATCTCTCCTTCAGAACAGAATAGGAATTCTTAGTTTCACTATTAAGTGGAATGTATATTAATTGCTCTTTATCATATCCTAAATTTGTATTTCTCATAAGTTCCAGTTGTTTAAGCATAACAATGGTTCCTATAATAAGCATAACTGAAAGAGCAAATTGAAATACAACAAGCGATTTTCTGAACAGTGAACTTTTGCCGCCAAACTGAAATTTTTCCCTTAATATCCTGATTGGAGAAAATGATGACAGGAATAATGCAGGATACGTTCCTGAAACAAAGCCAGTAATTAAGGCAACTGCCAGAACTGCAACAAAGAAATAAGGTTGCAACAAGGTTTCGTTTGAAAAGTTTTTCCCTGAAAGCTGGTTAAAAAGTGGGAGCAATAATTCTACAAAAATCGAGGAAAGTAATACAGCTATAATACTTATAACTATTGCTTCACTGTAGAACTGGCCGATAATATTTTTTCGTACCGCACCCATTACTTTCCTTAAGCCAATTTCTTTATAACGTTTCACAGCGCGTGCTGTGGAAAGGTTCATATAATTAATACAAGCAATAATCAATATAAATAGAGCCAAAAATGAAAAGATATATATACTTTGTATTGTGCCCACTGTTTTACCATATCCAAAACGAGCATAAAATCTTAAATCTTTTAACGGCATTAAATCAAATGGAATTACGCTGGTTTTTGAGTTTTGTGCCAGGGCGTGTTCACGGCGTATTTTTGTGATTTTCTTTTCTACATTAACAACATTTGCGTTTTTGTTTAACTGTATAAAAGTAGTAATTTCATTATATCCCCATCTGTCCGAATACTTCCCTATTGTTTTTATAAAATCGAAGGAAAGCAGTATATTAAATTTAAGATTTGTGTTTGAGGGGATATTCTGCATAACACCGGTAACGGTGAATGGATATTTGTTTTCAAGCGTGATAGCTTTACCAAGAGGATCAGTATTTCCAAAATACTTATGAGCAACATCCTCTGTAATCACCATTGATGAGGGGTTACTTAAAGCAGATTTTATATCTCCTTTAATTAAAGGATAAGTAAACATATTAAGGAACGATGGATCAACACATCTTACTTCATCCTCGTAAAAAACCTTTTCATTATACTTCATCAAAATCGTTCCCGGATAATCGTAACGCGCGGAGTTTTCTACTTCAGGTAATTCATCCTTTAATGCCGCGGCCATTGGATATGGTGTAAGATTAACGTGAAAGGCTCCTTTTGAAGTCGGCTGGTCCTGTTCAACGCGGTATATAACATCTTTATTTTTCTGAAATGAATCCCAGCTCAGTTCATTTTGCACCCACAAAAGCATTAATAGTACACAGGAAATTGCAATTGCTAAGCCAAAGATATTAATAAAGGAATACCCTTTTTGCCGCATGATATTTCTGAAAGCAATTTTTATATAATTTTTAATCATATTACTCTCAAATAAATTTA
>CAYPNM010000029.1:0-15231 GCA_964412105.1 uncultured Ignavibacteriaceae bacterium
TACTATTGGGCTTTCAATGGCTTTAATCCCTGAGAATTGTCTGATATTGTCTTACTTGCTTTTAGTACTTACGGTAGATTTCAGCCCCTGGCTTTTCAAACCCCAGTGGGTGATGAATTAGTGTATTGATCATAAAGGGTAATCTATAAACAATTACGCTGTCGGGATAACTGAATTATCGCGCAAGGTCTGATGCTTTTTCCACTGTCGAATTGATCCGTCGTAATTTTTCATAATTGTTTATATGAATAAAATCAGGACATTATCTGAATATTGAGCTTTGATTAAAATAGAATATTGCAAGTCCCTTGATTACATTGACAAACGAGCTAAAATTTATATATTTGATAGAGATTTTAACGGTTCTTTTAAATTTATTTCTTATCAAGAACGGCTTAGGGAACAGGCCCGATGATGCCGTAGCAACCGCCTTGATACTTCGGGGGCCAGGTGCTAAATCCTGCCCCGCAATTTGCGGGGAAAGATGAGAGGAAGATTAATTTTTAAGCCTCTTCTTCTCATTGGAAGAGGTTTTTTATTTTTAAAGCTTGAAAATTATGAAATCAAAATTAGAAATATTGAAGGCTTTGTTGAAGAAACGAATTCTGGTGCTTGACGGCGCAATGGGTACAATGATCCAGCGGCATAAACTTCAGGAAAAAGACTTTAGAGGAGAAAGGTTTAAAAATCATTCCTGTGATTTGAAAGGCAACAATGATTTATTAAGCATAACAAAACCAGAAATCATTAAGGATATTCACCGCTCTTACCTGGAAGCAGGGGCTGATATTATCGAGACTAATACCTTCAGTGGGACCTCAATTGCTCAGGCAGATTACAAAACAGAAGAATTTGTTTTTGAAATTAATTATCAATCGGCCAAAATAGCAAAAGAAATTGCAGAAGAATTCATAAAAAAGAATCCTGATAAACCAAGATTTGTTGCCGGAGCTTTGGGACCCACTAACAAAACACTTTCTCTTTCTCCTAATGTCAATGATCCGGGTTACAGGTCGACTACTTTTGAAAAAATGTCAGGAGCATATTATGAACAGGTAAAAGGATTAATTGAGGGTGGTGCAGATATTCTCTTGATAGAAACGATTTTTGATACCCTTAATGCAAAGGCAGCAATTTATGCTGTGGAAGAATATATGAACAATAACCGAAGCCAAATTCCGGTAATGATTTCCGGAACAATTGTGGATCAAAGTGGAAGAACATTATCGGGACAAACTACAGAAGCCTTCTGGATTTCAATTTCACATACTAAAAATTTGCTCAGTGTTGGTTTAAATTGTTCACTCGGTGCAAAACAGATGCGCCCTTTTATTGAAGAGTTATCTAATATTGCAAACTGTTTTGTGAGTATTTATCCAAATGCGGGCCTTCCAAATGAGATGGGTGAATATGATGAAACCCCCAAAACTATGTCCACCTTATTGAGGGAATATGCAGAAGCAAATTTCTTTAATATTGTTGGGGGGTGTTGCGGAACCACTCCGGATCATATCAAAGCTATTTCAGAAATGATTTCTGTATTTAAGCCAAGGGAAATTCCTGAAACAAAGCCGTATTTGAGATTAAGCGGATTGGAATCATTAATCGTGCGTCCGGATTCTAATTTTATAAATGTGGGTGAAAGGACAAATGTTGCAGGATCTAAGAAATTTGAAAAGCTGATTTTAGCAGGTAATTATGAGTCTGCGCTTGCAATTGCGCGTGATCAGGTAGAAGGCGGTGCACAAGTGCTTGATGTTAATATGGATGAAGGATTACTTGATTCGGAAGAGGCGATGAGAAAATTTTTAAATCTTCTTCAGTCAGAACCGGATATTGCAAAACTTCCGATTATGCTGGATTCTTCAAAGTGGTCAGTAATTGAAGCGGGACTCCAGTGTGTTCAGGGCAAATGCATTGTAAACTCTATTAGTCTGAAAGAAGGTGAAGAGAAATTTAAAGAACGTGCGAGAAGAATTTTACAATACGGAGCCGCAGTAATAATAATGGCTTTTGATGAGAATGGCCAGGCTGATAATTTTCAGAGAAAAATAGGTGTTTGTAAGAGAGCTTATAAAATATTGACTGAAGAAATTAATTTCCCGCCACAGGACATTATTTTTGATCCTAATATTTTAACCGTGGCTACAGGGATTGAAGAGCACAATAATTATGCTGTTGACTATATTGAGGCAACCCGCTGGATTAAGCAGAATCTTCCGATATCTAATGTCAGTGGAGGGGTAAGTAATATTTCATTTTCTTTTCGCGGTAACAATGTCGTTCGTGAAGCAATGCATTCAGCATTTTTATTTCATGCAATAAAAGCAGGCATGAATATGGGCATTGTAAATGCTGGTCAGCTTGAAGTTTATGAAGAAATTTCAAAGGATTTATTAGAACTTGTCGAAGACGTGCTTTTAAACAGACGAAAGGATGCGACTGAGCGGCTCGTTGATTTTGCCGAAACTATCAAGCAGGAGGAAAAATCCCCTGGTACCGCTGAAATTAAGAAAAATAAGTGGCGGGATGGGAATGTTCAGGATAGATTAAAACATGCTCTTGTCAAGGGAATAGTAGACTACATTGAAGAAGATACCGAAGAAGCTCGCAGGCAATATTCAAAACCAATTGAAGTTATTGAAGGTCCATTAATGGACGGAATGAATATTGTTGGGGATTTATTTGGATCGGGCAAAATGTTTTTACCGCAGGTGGTTAAAAGTGCGCGCGTAATGAAAAAAGCGGTTGCATACTTAATTCCATTTATTGAAAAAGATAAACTTGATTCAAACGATACGAGCGAAGGTAGGCGGGTTTTGTTGGCAACGGTAAAGGGTGATGTGCACGACATTGGTAAGAATATAGTAGGAATTGTTCTGGGCTGCAATAATTATAGAGTAATCGATCTTGGAGTGATGGTACCAGCAGAGAAGATTTTGCAAACAGCCATTGATGAAAAGGTTGATATTATAGGTTTAAGCGGTCTCATTACACCATCGCTTGATGAAATGGTGCATGTTGCTAAAGAAATGGATCGAAGATCTTTTAAAATACCATTGCTGATTGGCGGAGCAACAACATCTAGAATTCATACTGCGGTTAAAATAGCTCCGAATTACAATGGCACAACAGTTCACGTGCTGGATGCATCCAGGAGTGTACCGGCTGTAAGCTATTTAATAAACGAAGACAAAAATATCCGTCAGAAATTTGTAGCAGATATTAAGAAGGAATATGAAAAGCTCAGAGAAAATCATTTAAGAAAGAGGGAAGAAAAAAAATATCTAACTATTGAACAGGCAAGAGAAAATAAATTAAAAAGTGACTGGAGTAAAACTGATATTGCTGAACCTGTGACTCTTGGGGTTACGGTTTTAAAAGGCCTTTCACTTGAAACATTAAAAAAATATATTGACTGGACTCCCCTTTTTCAAACCTGGGAGCTTAAAGGAAAATATCCCGATATTTTAAATAATAAAAAGATAGGGAAAGAGGCTAAAAGATTATTTGATGATGCAAATAAATTGTTGAATGAGATAATTAATAACAAATTACTCACTGCAAATGGCGTGTTTGGAATATTTTCTGCAAATACAGTTGCTCATGATGATATTGAAATTTATGCAGACGATACTGGGAGGGGCGTTAAGCGTGTCCTGCACACTATTCGAACGCAGACTATCAAATCAGATGGATTGCCGAATCTTGCACTGGCTGATTTTATTGCTCCTAAGGAATCGGGCAGAAAAGATTACATTGGAGCGTTTGCAGTAACGGCGGGTATTGGAATTGAAAGGCTGATTGAAAAATTTGAAAAAGACCACGATGATTATAATAGTATAATGGCCAAAGCTCTGGCTGATAGACTTGCTGAAGCATTTGCTGAGTATCTGCACGAATTAATCAGAAGGAAATATTGGGGATATTCTCGGACTGAACAACTCTCTAATGAGGAGCTAATAGGAGAAAGTTACCGTGGAATTCGCCCTGCACCCGGTTATCCTTCACAACCGGATCATACTGAAAAGGAGATTATATTCAATTTACTTGAAGTGGAAAAAACTACCGGAATAAAGCTGACAGAAAATTATGCAATGTATCCGGCGGCGTCCGTGAGCGGTTTATACTTTGCACACCCTGAATCCAAATATTTCACAGTTGGGAAAATTGGCAAGGATCAGGTTATGGATTATCATAAAAGGAAAGGAATTAGTCTTGAAGAAGCTGAAAAGTGGCTTTCATCAATATTAAATTATGAGCCTGGGGAATAGCTTGGATGGAACTAAAATAAGTTAGTTAAGGTAAAGATAAGTTGTATATTTGTTACTGACCAGGCAAGGAATTTCCTATGAGAAAAATGATGTTTATTATACCAGCCTTTATTATCGCTCTAGTAATTTCTGGTTGTAGCAGCAAACCGGATGTTATTCATGACTTAAGTAATAAAAACTACACTCTTGTTGATTCCGATGGTTCGGTAGTTAATTTTCCCGGTGACTATAGAGGAAAAACAGTTGTAATCGGATTTATTTATACCCATTGTCCGGATATTTGTCCAATGACCACCCACAATATTAATTTGGTTAAAAAGGAACTTGACAAACAAGGGATAAAGGATGTGGCTTATGTGGATATTTCATTTGATCCTCATAGGGATACACCCGCAGTTTTAAAAGAATATGCAAATGTTCGTGGAATAAATACGGACCAGTTCCATTTTTTAACCGGAAATGAAAATATAATAAAATCTCTTTTGAAAGATTGCAACATTTATGCTTTGCCCGGCGACACAACAATTGTTGGACAAGATACTTCGTATTTTTTTATACATACAGACAGGATAAGTGTAATGGGTCCGGATGGAAAAATAAGAGCTGAATACAAAGGAAGTACCGCCAACCGGAAGGAATTAATTAAAGATATTAATAGAATTAGATAGGATACCCAATTGTATATATTTCTTATTTTAATTTCGTTGTTAAATTTTACCTCAAAGGGAAATCTTCAAGTAAAAGATGGTTGGATTCGTCCGGCAGGTAAAGGAATGAACACTGCTTTTTATTTTAGTGCAGTAAATAATACTGATAAAGCGGACACGCTTCTTTCTGTAAAGTCTAATGTTGCAAGAATGGTTCAAATGCATGAGACATTTCAAAAAAATGGAATGATGGGAATGCGTCAGGTTAAAGCAATTCCAATACAGGCTAAATCTACACTTGAATTTAAACCTGGTGGTTATCATGTAATGGTTATGAATCTAAAAGAGGATTTAAAGAAAGGTGATTCAGCACAATTTACTCTTCATTTTAAATATGCTGGTGATATAATAGTTAAAGCTCCGGTAAAAATGCCAGGAGAATAGACACTCGGTTTTTAAATGAATTTGATATCAAACCTGAAAAAGTCTAAATAATATTTGATTTAGGTGGAAATTAATTTTAAAATGTATCAATTTTAAAGTTATGGCTTCAAACAAACATTTAATAGAAAAATTAAAAACACATCGTTTTGAAAACATAGTTCCCTTTAATTTAAATGATCCAAATGTCTTTGTGTTCGATTTTTCTGAATCCAATGAAGAAATAAGGGACCTGGATATCTCAAATCCTCAGAATTTTATTGATTATACCTTTGGTAAATTAAAGGACAATAATACCCCCGTAGGTGTTGGCGGATATGCAGAAAAACGATCTATTTATAGAACGAGCGAAGTTTTTAAAACAGCCGGCGGCTACAGATCAATTCATCTAGGAATTGACATTACTGCGGCAGAAGGAACAGAAATCTTTGCTCCATTGGATGGGAAAGTCCATAGCTTTAAAAATAATTCGGCGTTTGGAGATTACGGACCAACGATTATTCTTGAACATATTCTTGATGAAGAAAAATTTTATACACTTTATGGTCATCTGAGCTTGGATTCGCTGGATGGTTTGTCAGAAGGAAAAACTATAAAAAAAGGCCAGAAAATAGCGGCATTGGGTGATCCTTCTGTTAATGTTGGGTGGCCGCCTCACCTGCATTTTCAACTAATTAACGATATGCTTGGAAAAAGGGGGGATTTCCCGGGTGTTTGCCTTCCTTCGGAAAAGGGATTTTATTTAAGTCATTGTCCGGATCCTAATTTAATCCTAAAAATTGATAAATTGATGTAAACTCAAAGGATCGCAAAGGTCTGTTGACAAGGCGGATCGTTATGCATTATCCATTTTGACTGAAACCCCCCTGAAGTTCAAGCATCTTATAAACAATCAATATATTTATTTGGAGAAAAGCGAATGAGTTATTATTTCAGTAAGATAGTAACCGAAGATTTTGATAAAGCAATTGAAAAAGTTACTTCAAAGTTAAAAGAAGAGGGGTTCGGAGTTTTGACCGAAATAGATGTTAAAGCCACCTTGAAGAAAAAATTAGATGTGGATTTTAAAAAATATAAAATTCTTGGTGCCTGCAACCCTCCATTTGCTTATAAAGCATTACAATCTGAAGACAAAATTGGAATTATGCTACCGTGCAATGTAGTTGTTGAAGAAAACAATGATGGTAAGGTCGAAGTTTCAGCTGTTGATCCTGTTGCTTCGATGCAGGCTGTTAAAAATGAATCGCTCGGTTCAATTGCCGAAGAAGTCAGAAGTAAACTTAAAAAAGTGATAGATCAATTATAATTAAACAGCCGGTAAAATATCAATTTGATAAGATTACTGACAAGCGCGATTTTAATTAAAGATAAAATCGGATATCTGGAGTTAGTGCAAATAAAAGAATCGTACCATACAGGACTGAATTTGTTTTTAAAATTATACAGCCCCAGATAATTGTAAGCAAATCGTAATTTTCTGCCGGTAAAGTTTATAATAAATTCTCTTGAAAATATTTTGCTATTATAAATGACATAAGGAACATCTCCCAAGCTCCAGGTCTTTGCGCTTTCCGATTTTAATTTGTTAAATATTGTATAAATGAGAAGCTCCATAACTCCTTTTGGAGCATCTTTTCTGCGTAGAAGTAAATCTGTCCTGATGTGTGTATCATCAATTTTTGCTGTTAGAATAGCCCCCGCCCATTTACCTAAATTATCAACGAACACAAAAAGTCTTGTTCCTGGCATAAATTGATCATTAAAGAAATATTTTAATTGCGGCTCTTTTCCATGTGCACATTCAGATTTAAATAGTTCTAGTTTTATTTTATTTTCAACCGAGAAATCAATTTCTTTAATTGAACCATTTTTTTCGCCATAACGTATTAATTCCCTAATTGATTTTTTCCCGAAATGATCTATATCCATTTTCAAAACGGCCTCTTTTGCTGCTCTATAAGTTCTATAGCTGTTTTTAAAAAAGAGGTTGGCGTAGTCTTTACTGCAACCGCTTATAAAGACATTTATCCTTTTTGAATTTAAGCGGTCATCGTCCTTCAGATCTGTTTTTGCAAAATAGTGCTGTGGATTGTTTATCCATAATAGGGGGTTTTTACCAGGAATATTTTGTTTATGAAAAACCCGCTCATAATTTTTTGTTTTGATCTGTGAAAGAATACCCAGCGAATCATTAATCATGACACCCGGTGTACCGGGTCGTTTAGAGTTTATATATTTTTCAACCAATTGTGACATATTTGATTTTTTATCTTAGGTATGCAATGTAATCTGTATAAACAGGTTCTTTCCCGAGCCGTCTCATTTCCCTGGCAATTTGTCCCCTGTGATAAGAAGAGTGGTGAGAAAGATGAGTTAAAACTTCAGTTATGGTATTTGCGTATTCAATTCCCTTGCTGTTGATGTAATTTACTTTTGTTTCAAAATCACTTTCAGAAAGAGAATTTAAATAGGAACGAATTTGTACTTCATTATATTTAGCTAATTTATTGCATTCATCCTGATTTAAATCGATCCAGAATTTGTTATCATACTTTTCTGACTTTAGCCTTTGCAACCAGGTTTTTTCGGCAAGGAGCAGGTGTGATAATATTTTTATGACTATATTATATTTTATCCCGGAATTGCTTATTTCGTCAATCACCCTTTGGTTTGCCCATGTATTATATTTAAACAAATTTATAAAATAGGATTTCATTAAAGTCCTCGTGGTTTAAAGAAACAAAGTTAAAATCGAAAAAGTTTCCGGGTAATTGAGTTCTAAATACAAGTTTATGATTGAACGTTTAGTGAAAAAACGCAATATTGAGTAAAAACTAAATAAAAAGGTGAAGGTATGATACAGCAATCCCTCTCAGAACTGTTTGAAAGAGATTTAAATAAATTGAAGGAGGAAATTAACCTATACAAAGACGAAAACCGTATATGGGATGTTAAAGGAGATATTAAAAACTCAGCTGGAAATCTCACACTGCATTTGCTCGGAAATCTGAATCATTTTATTGGTGCAATTTTGGGTAATAGCGGTTATGTGAGAAACCGGGATGAGGAGTTTTCAGATAACCATGTTCCACGCACGGAAATAATAGGTGATATAGATAAAACAATTGGAATTATTAAATCCACTCTTTTGAAGGTATCAGACCAACAATTGAAAAAAGATTATCCTATTAAAGTTCTTAAAAATAAAGAGACGATGAGGACAGAATTTTTCTTGATTCATCTATTGGGGCATTTGAATTATCACCTCGGACAGCTCAATTATCATAGGAGGCTGATTTAAATATAAAGTGCGGATGCTATCCGAAAGGGTTCCTTAAAATTGAAATCTAATTCTTCCTTTTCTTTTTCAATAAGAGGAAATAGATTTTCGTGGCTGTAATTAAGAGTCAAGATCTTTGTTAGGCTTAGTTGGGATATCCTTTTATTAGTATATTCGGGAGGTGATCGTTATATTACTTTTATTTGGCTGCTTTGCTAAAGTGATTTTCTTCAATCAATGTTTTGATTCTTCCTTTCGCGTAATCAATTAACTTTTTGTCAGTACTTTCGCCAGTATCGGAGAGAAATTTCTTATAGTAATTTATAGCGACCGTTTTGTCTTTATAGTAGTGATCATAAACGGCGGCTATATAAAAAATAATTTCGTTCTTATCCGGGTTTTCTCTCAATGCATCATGATAGTATTTAAGTGCTTCATGGTAATTTTTCCTGTCATAGTATGTCGCACCAATTTGAATTAAACTTTCGGCAAGAAAATCGTTTCTTTGTAAATCTACAGCTATTGAAAAATTTTTGATTGCTTTATCATATTCTTTTAGCGCTTTGTAGCACATTCCCAGATAAAAATAAGCCGATGGATCCTTTTCCATTATTTTTACAGCGTTATTTAAAAATGCAATGGCAGAATCATATTTTTCTATCCAATAATAACCGGCCCCGATGGTTCGGAAATTTATCTCCGAAGAGTCACCTAAGTTAATTGACTTTTTACAATCTGTAATTGCATCTGTATAATTGCTCATTTTTAAATCTACTTCACCCTTTTTCGTCCATATAATTGAAGATGAAGGATAAACTTTAAGACCATCATCTATTATGCGTGTAGCTGAGAGGTAATTTTCTTTATTGATATAAAGTTGACTAAGCGTGATAACTGTATTTTGATTAAGAGGGTTTAGTCTGTGAGCTATCTGATAATTAATTATTGCGTCGTCAATTTCTTTCAAATTTAAGTTGCAATTACCCAGTTGCTCATAGTAAAAACTATTCGAGGAATCCTGTTCTATAAGTCTAGCATAAATTTCCACCGCCTTATGCCATTTATTTTCCTGTTTATAAATTTTTCCGAGAGATTGAAGGATCTGAGAGTCTGCGGAATCAAGTAAAAAAGCCTTTGTTAATAATGAATCAGCATTGTTTAGTTGTCCGGCGGAAAAGTAATTATTTCCAAGCAGTATCATAATATTTAAGTTTTCAGGATCGAGTCTCAAGGCTTCTTCAAATGAAGAAACTGCTTTGGAAAAATTCGATAATGATTGATAGTTTAGGCCTATATAATAAGATAAATCAGCACTCCCCTGTTCCTTTTCCCGCAGTATTTTGAATATTGCAATGGACTGTTCATATTTTCCTTCCGTCATTAAGAGCTTCGCTTTGCTAAACAGTGTATCAGGGCTCTCTTGAGAATGTGAGACTGTTATGAAAAAAGGTGCAATTAAAAGTGCTATTATTATAAAATGTTTTTTAATGAAATTCATACTAAATGTGTGGTTTTATGATACATATATATAGATGTGTAAATCATCAAAAAGTTGATTTATGGTATAAAATAATTTTAATTAGTCACTTCTTTTAATTACTATTATATTATTAAATATTTCAGAAAAAATATCTAATACATATGAAAAATAAGAATAAACGCCCATCCTGGGATGAATATTTTCTAAAGCTGGCAATGCTTGCTTCCGAGCGTTCAACCTGTCCGCGAATGCATTGCGGATGCGTATTTGTTAAAGACCGTTTCGTTCTCGCTACAGGCTATAATGGCTCTGTTCCGGGACAGCCTCATTGCGATGATGTTGGTTGCCTAATTGTTGACAATCACTGTGCGAGAACAAATCACGCGGAAATAAATGCTCTGGTTCAGGCTGCAGTGCATGGAATATCAATTAAGGGAGCAGACGCTTACATTACGAATATGTCCTGTACAACATGTGCGAAAGCTTTGATTGCTGCCGGGATAAGGAGAGTGATTGTTTTTTCGGATTTTCATGATACACTTGCAACTGAGTTTTACACGAACAGCAGTGTTGAAATTGTAAAACTTGATATGCCCGAAACAACTATTAATTATGATTTGAAAAATTATACATCAGCGAAGAAGACTAAAAAATCCAGATGAAATCTAACCTGTCCCGGTACTGGAAACCTCTGCTAGCAATGGTCTTTTGGGGGACATCATTTATTGCAACAAAAGTGGCTCTTGAAGAATTAACTCCCTTAATGATAATATTCTTCAGACTTATTTTTGCAATTTCACTTCTCACAGTTTTTGCTATTTACACTAAAAGGGATTTTTCAATAAAACTTAAAAGCCACCGATGGATTGTACTTTTGGCTTTAATTGCCTCCTTTCATTTGTGGATACAGGTCACTGGGCTTCAGTACACAACGGCAGTAAATACTGGATGGATAATTGGGACGGCTCCGGTTTTTATTGCGATTCTTGGTTCGATCTTTTTCAAAGAGAAACTAACAGTGCAAAAAATATCAGGAATTATAATTGCATTTGCCGGTCTGCTTTTGCTTATAAGCAAAGGAGAAATATCGGAATTGAGTTTTATTACACATAAAGGCGATTTTCTTATCCTTGCAAGCGCATTTACCTGGAGCGTTTATTCAATGGTAAACAAAAAAATAACGATTAATTACTCTCCAGTGATGACGATACTTTTCCTATTTATAATGATGGCAATAATTATCGGGCCTTTTACAGTTAGTAATGAGTATTTTATAGCAATATCACATTTGTCATTAAAAGCCTGGAGCGCGGTTTTATTCCTTGGAATTTTTTGTTCAGGCATTTCTTACGTTTTATGGGCGAAGTCGCTCAGCGAGATGGAAGCAACAAAAACAGGCGCATTTTTGTATTTTGAACCTTTTGTGACCGTAATTGCCGCCTGGTTGATGCTAAACGAGAAGATTACAGCGATGATTATACTCAGTGGATTAATAATTATGCTGGGAGTTTACCTTGTAAATAGAAGGCAAATTAATTTAAATTAGGTTTATGCTTGGGACACTTAGGAGAATTAAAAAACTGATTGTAGGAATAATTGGTTTTACAATTCTGTTTATAGGGATTATTCTTATCTTTATTCCAGGCCCGGCACTTATTGTAATTCCAATTGGACTAGCAATACTTGCGACAGAGTTTATCTGGGCTAGAAATTTGTTAGTGAAATTCAAAGAAAAATTTAAGAAGAAGAGATAATATTTTGGAGTACTAATAAAATGAAGACCGTTAAAATGATTTTGAGCATCATATTAATATTTTCAGGAATAGTTATGGCACAAACAGTCAGACCAATTCGCGATAACGTCGGCTTTTGCTGGAAAGCAAATGAAATGAATAAGCTGATTACATATTTATCTAAACACAACAAAATAACTGACATTGGCTCACATAAATTAATAGCGGGTATTTCTCCCCATGATGATTATTTGTATGCCGGAAATATTTATTACACTCTTTACCCCCATATTAAAACCAAGGAAGTTGTTATTTTCGGTGTGACTCATGGAACCGTTCGCAAAGCAATGAACGATCCAAGAAATGTATTAATTTTTGATGATTACGATGAATGGCGAGGGCCTTACGGAAACGTTAAGGTTTCGCCGCTCAGGGATTTTATAAAAAGCAAACTTGACAAAGATTACCAGATGGTAAGTGATAAAGCACAGGATATCGAACATTCAATTGAAGCGCTTGTTCCGTTTCTACAGTATTATAATCGTAATATAAAAATCACACCTATTATGGTAACGGGAATGCCTTATGATAGAATGGAAAATATAAGCAAGCAGCTTTCCGATATTATTTCGGAATATATAAAAGAGAATCATTTGCAGTTAGGAAAAGACATTTTCTTTTTAATTTCCACAGATGCTAATCATTATGGTGAGGATTTTGATAATGCTCCCTACGGGATGGATGAAGCGGCTCATAAGAAAGCAACAGACAGAGATAAAGAAATAGGGAATAAAATTTTTAATGGAGAACTGACGCAAGCAAAAGTACAGGAAATTGCAGATGATTTCTGGCCCGAACTTAAGGTAAATAAAATTTGTCCACTCTGGTGTGGAAAATATCCCATCCCGTTTGGGCTGATGACAACAATTGATATTGTCAATGAAGTCTCAGGGAAAGAAATAATGGGCAAGTTTCTAGGCTATTCCGATAGCTGGACCGAAGGGGTTATTCCAATTTACCATACAAATATGGGATTGACGGCTCCGTTCTCGCTTAAACACTGGGTCGGTTATGCTGCTGGGGGATTTTATTTGAAATAAATTATAAACCAAGACTGAGTTTTCAGATGCAGACACACGTTTGGTCTCAGGTTTATAGTTAATGAAATAGTCCGTATTTCTTTAAATGTTTATAAGCAATGTATCCAACGGCACCGAGTTGGGCCATTCCAAGCACCCGCCTGAATAGGCTTATTCCTTTACTTTCCATGTAGAAGTTGTAATATGGTTGCAAAAGATATGAAGGAGATTCGAAACTGTTTTGTTGAATACTATTTGTAACCGCAAGTCTTGTCCTTAACCAGATTGAACCATTTTGTGTTGTATCGAACTTGGTGGAAATCAAAAAATTTTCCGGTCTTACGATATCAGGCCAGGACAGTTCCTGCATATATTCAAAGTATCTATTTAAATTCGGGCTTATGGCAGTTGAATCTTTTTCACTATCTTTATTTTGAGCAATAACTGCAAAAGATATAAATAGAAAAAACGTTATGGAAAACAGTCTTCTCATCACAAAATAATCTCCCCAAATAAAAATTAATTATCCAGTCAAAACTTCCTTCACCTTTCCTTCAGCAACTAATGTTATTGAATCTGCAAAACGATCAATTTCTAACAACCGGGTATAAACATTTGGAGAATCTTTAAGCCATGGAAATAGTCGCTTTTAATATTGACCCGGAAAATTTTATGCTTATTCATTAAATAAATTAAAGTACGTTAAAAACAATCAGATTTGCAAGTAACTTGTGATGAGGTGATAAGATGCGAAGTAGTTATACTCCGCATCTTTAAAAATTTAAGCGGCTTCCGTCAGCAGTTCTTTTTCGATGGCTTCCTTTAATGAATGTTTTGGAAGTGCTCCCACAGCCATTTTCGGTTGTCCATCCATCGGAACAAATAACATAGAAGGTATGCTTCTGATTCCAAAAGCAGCCCCAAGTTCCTGCTCTTCATCAGTGTTTACTTTATAAAAGTTTACCTTTCCTTTATACTCTTCAGAAAGCTCTTCAATTACAGGGCCAACCATTCTACATGGACCGCACCATGGAGCCCAAAAGTCTATTACACAAGGCAGATCTCCTTCAAATTTCCAGTCTTTATTTTTTTCATAATTGAAAACTTTTTCAAAAAAAGTTTCTTTGTTCAGATTCTCTGGCATTTATTTCTCCTATTATATTTTATTTATTTTTTGTTATCATAATCCCATGCTGCAATACCACCCCTCATATTTGCACTCTTAAAACCATGCTTCTGTAATAATGAAGCAGCATTTATGCTTCTCACACCACTGTGGCAGTGACAAACAATTTCTTTATTTTTATATTTCTCCAGTTCCTTAAGCCGTCCTTTCAACTGTTGTACCGGTATATGCAAAGATCCTTTTATAAACTGCGATTTTCTTTCCTTATTTGTTCGGACATCCAGAATTAAAACACTGTTATTTTTAAGTTTCTCTTTCACCTCGCCAGCTGAATAATGGGTAAGTGATCGACTAACAGCATATTTTCTAGCCCAGTAATAAACTAGATAAATTGTAAGAGCTAAAAGAACTATTTGTGAAAGGGACATAAGCTGCTTTATTATGTATTATTTGATACAAAATTAGCCAAAAGGATTCAAAAAAAATGGGTGAATTTCTTATTTTTGCTTCAAATTTTCATTTTTGGCTGTATTTTGGTTAACTTAGCTTTATAATAAGATTAAATAAAATATTTACATAAAACAAGGAAAAATTATGCCTTTGAAATCAAACCAGGTTGTTACAATGAATTTTACTCTAAAAGACGATGCCGGGAATGTGCTTGATACAACCGAAGGAAACGAGTCCTTTTCCTTTATTAGTGGAAACAAGCAGATTTTGCCAAAATTGGAAGAAAAAGTAGGCGAAATGCTAATAGGTTCAAAAAAGGAGGTAGTGCTTAAGCCTGAAGATGGTTATGGAATTTACCAGGAGGATGCGGTAAGAATTGTTAAAAGGTCAGAATTCCCTAGCGATATTGAAATTGGAAAAGGAATGAGTTTTATGGCAAAATCGCCCCAGGGAAATGATATGCAGTTTCTAGTTAAGGAAGTAAAGGGTGATGACATTACCGTGGATTTTAATCATCCACTGGCTGGAAAGACTCTTCATTTTAATCTTGAGCTGCTCAATTTGAGAGATGCAACAGAGGAAGAACTGGCCCATGGTCACGTTCATGGTGCGGACGGCCATCATCATTAAAAATACTCTTATTGCCTTATAATAAGCGGGGTATTCCCGCTTTTTTATTTTGTAAAAATATTTTGCGATCCTTCTTATTGACGTAAATTAT
>CAYPNM010000029.1:15331-27825 GCA_964412105.1 uncultured Ignavibacteriaceae bacterium
CCGCTTTTTTATTTTGTAAAAATATTTTGCGATCCTTCTTATTGACGTAAATTATTAATTTTTTCTTTTGAAAGAAAAAACAAGATATAAATTTATCGATTACCTGCGCGGCTGGGCATTACTCGTAATGATTGAAGTCCACGTATTCAATTCCATGCTGATTCCAGCAATAAAAACGGAAGGATGGTTTTATGTTTTAAATTTTATAAACGGATTGGTTGCCCCGTCGTTCTTATTTGTATCCGGTTATGCGTTTTATATCTCATCAGATAGAAAACTAGATGAACTCAGAAGATATGGAAGCGCTTTCTGGAGAAAAATCGGTAGAATAGTCGTGATACTACTTGCCGGTTATTCTCTTCACTTTCCTTTCCAATCTGTTTTTATTTTGCACCAAAATATTTTTTATTTGAAGTGGGATCAGAACGTAATAGTTGATATTCTTCAATGTATTGCAATTGGATTATTATTTCTATTTGTTCTAAGGCTCACCATTAAAAACACAAAGATTTATGACATTATAATTTTTGTTAGCGGGCTGGCAGTTGTAATACTTTCTCCCTTTGTAGCAAATATTGACTTCTCAAAACATATTCCGCTTTTTTTTGCAGCCTACATTAATAATGTAAATGGCTCACTTTTTCCTCTTTTTCCCTGGCTTGGTTTTATGTTTTTAGGTGCGACGGCGTGTAAATTTTTTCTGGATGCAAAAAGAAATGGAACTGAGAAAAAATATATTAAAAATCTGTCTATTATCGGGATAGTTTTATTGCTGATAGGTCATTTCTTTCCGCTTGATTTTATTGCAACGGGAATTCGATATATTAATCCAAACCCATTGTTCTTCTTTCTGCGACTTGGTTATGTTTTTTTGCTGCTGGTTATTTGCTGGTATTATGAACAGTTTACAAAACCGGGTAAATCTTTTATTCTTGATGTCAGCCGAGAATCACTACTTGTTTACTGGCTTCATCTTATTTTGATTTATGGAATGTTCTGGGGAGGAAAAAGTCTTTACACCGCAATTAATCACAGCTTTAATGTGATTGATTGCATTTTAATGACTATAATTATATCTATACTTATGGTTATAGTGGCTAAAGTCTGGGGAAAAATTAAAACCAAGATTAAATTTTTTCAAAAGGCGTAATTCTTAATTTGTAATATAAAGGAAGGTAGACTATGAAAAGCTTATCCGTAATATTAACCTCATCTATTTTATTGATAGTGTCAGCTAATCTGTTTGCTCAAACTACAAAGGAAGAAATGTTAAAAAAGGTAGAAGAGTGGAATAATCAATTCAGTGCAGCAATGATAACAAATGATAGGGCGAAAATGCTTTCTTTTTATGCTGACGACGCCTATTCGCTGCCAAGTTATTCGCCAATGCTGGTTGGGAAAAAGGCGATTGAGAATAGTATGAATATGGATGAAAACTCTGATATGAAAATTACAAGCTTTAAGTTTAATACGAAGGATCTCTGGATAAGCGGAGATCAGATGTGCGAAGTTGGTACATATGATTTGTCAATGACTATGGGCAAATCAGCAAAAACCACAGTTGATCACGGCAAATATCTGACGATTTATCAGAAGCAAAAAGACGGGAGCTGGAAAATTAAGGCTGATATGTGGAATACCGATCTGAACCCTTTTGCGTCTTCTCAATAAACCATTTACAATCAAATAGATTAAATTCAGACGCTGGAGCTTGATTCCAATGCCTCGAAAAAATTAAGGGCACTATCCATCCCGGACCACTGTTTTAATAATATGGAGCTATGGGAAGCCCTTTTTGTTGCTTGCTATTATGCTTAAAAATCTTAATATATAGAATGAATTAAGAGTTTTTAAACGTCCTATGAAAAAAATTACCTCTTTTGGCGAGATTTTGTTTGATGTTTATCCAGATGGTAAAAAGCTTGGAGGGGCACCCTTCAATTTTATCTACCATATCATAAAACTGACCGGCAAGGCTAATTTTGTTAGCAGAGTAGGGAATGATCAAAACGGAGATGAGATTCTACAGATATTAAAGGACAGGGAAATATCCAGTGAATTCATACAAATAGATCAAAACCACAAAACTGGAGTTGCAAAAACCACACTCAATGAAAAGAAAATTCCGGATTTTATAATTGAAGAAAACGTGGCTTATGATTTTATCGAGTTAACAGATCCCCTTAAAAAATTAATTTCACAAAACACAGACTGTTTTTATTTTGGTACTCTTGCACAAAGGAGTGAACAATCCAGAAATACGGTTCAGAAACTTGCCGCAGATCCGAATATTAAATGTATTTGCGATTTAAATATCCGTCAGAATTATTATACACCCGAGACAATTGAACAATCCCTTAGCGCTTCGGATGTGCTCAAATTAAACGAGCAAGAATTGGAGCTTGTTAATAAGCTGATAATCAAATCAGAAGTTAACAAAACGGAAACGGTAGAAAAAATGATGCGGATTTTTAATATAGAACTTTTGTGCGTAACTAAAGGAAGCTCCGGTGCTATTTTATATAAAGATGGACAGGAGAATTATTATAAAATTAAAAATGATAAAGTTGTCGATACTGTAGGCGCAGGCGATGCTTATGCATCTATGCTTTGTATCGGTTATTTAATGAATTGGAGCATTGAAAAAATAAATAAGCTGGCTTCAGAATTTGCTAATGAAATAATTAAAGTTAAAGGCGCACTCCCTGAAGATGATACGGTGTATCAATCCTTTAAGAAAATTATTATGAACGGAAAAAATGACTAGCAGGAAGGATAAAAAAATATATATTCAGCTGTACAGTATTCATGGTTTGATAAGGGGGTATGATCTTGAACTCGGCAGGGATGCAGATACAGGGGGGCAAACAAAATATGTTTTAGAGTTAGCAAAAGCGTTAAGTAAAGACCCGCGGATCGGAAAGGTTGAATTAGTTACCCGCCAGATAAAGGACAAAGTAGTTTCGCAAGATTATTCTGAACCTATCGAAAAAATTAATGATAAGCTCAGTATTGTCAGGATAAGATGTGGTGGCGGAAAATATATTCGTAAAGAGCTTCTTTGGAATCATCTCGAGGAATTTGTTGATAAAAGCATAAAGCACATTAAATCACTAAAGCGGCTTCCGGACGTAATTCATTCCCATTATGCAGATGCAGGCTATGTATGTACTGAATTAACAAAATTTTTTGGTATTCCCTTTGTTCATACCGGTCATTCTTTAGGCAAAAGCAAGCTGGGCAAACTTCTTTCTGACGGGCTTGAAATTGAAGATATTGAAAAACGTTACAAAATAAGTCATAGAATTGAGGCTGAGGAAAATACGATTTATTATGCGGATATGATCGTGACCAGTACGAGCCAGGAGATTGAGAAACAATATGCTGATTATAAAAATACAGATCCGGATAAATTTAAGGTTATTCCGCCAGGTGTAAATCTTGAAAAATTTTATCCTTTTACACAGAATAGTTTGCGAACTCGTGAAGTTCAAAGATTAAAGATGGTAATTAGTGAAAAGCTGCTCAAATTTTTTATAGATGTTGATAAACCAGTAATACTTTCTTTATGCCGCCCCGACAAAAGGAAAAATATATCCGGTTTAATTACTGCTTATGGTGAGAGTAAAGAACTGAAGAAAAAAGCCAATCTGGCAATATTTGCCGGAATAAGAAAAGACATACAAACAATGCCCGACAATGAGCGAGAGGTTTTAACAGAAATACTGCTGTTAATGGATAAATACAACTTGTATGGAAAAATGGCAGTACCGAAACGACACGACACGCAGCACGAAGTTCCCGAGCTTTATAGAATAGCTGCTGAAAGCGGAGGTGTCTTTGTTAATTCAGCTTTGACGGAACCTTTCGGCTTAACATTGATTGAATCTGCTGCCAGCGGACTTCCGATTGTCGCAACGGATGACGGTGGGCCCAGAGATATTATTAAGAATTGTCAGAATGGAATATTGACGGATGTTTCGGACCCACGAAATATTTCAGCAGCTATAAATAGAATTCTTAACAATAGGAATTTGTGGAAAAAGTATTCTGTAAATGGGATTAAAAACGTTGTTAAATATTATACGTGGGAAGCGCACACAAAAGCTTATCTTGATGAAATAGAAATAATGATAAAAAAGGGATTACAGAAAGAAGACACTTTTGCCCCTGTTGGCAAAAAATTATTCTCAGCCGAGAAGTTAATTGTTACTGATATTGATAATACGCTTTTGGGCGATGACAATTATACCAGAGAATTTTCAGAATTATTATCAAACAGGCATGAAAAAGTGGGCTTTGGGGTGGCAACAGGCAGGTCGGTAGATTCTGCATTAAATGTTCTAAAAGAAAATGATATTCCACACCCTGATGTTATAATTTCTTCGGTGGGTTCTGAAATCTATTATAACCTGGAAGGGAAGTTGATTCTTTCCCAAGGCTGGCGCGCTCATATTTCATATCAATGGGACAGAGCTAAAATAAAAAGATTATTGAGCGAATTTAAATTTCTTAATTATCAGGAAGAAGAAACGCAGCGTGAATTTAAGATAAGTTATTATACAGAAAGCAATGAAGAAAATATTATGTTGGTAAAAGAAACGTTGCTTAAAAACAGGATTAAAGCAAATGTAATATTCAGTCACGGTCAGTTTCTTGATGTCATTCCTTTCCGTGCTTCCAAGGGGAAAGCAATTCGTTATATGGCGTACAGGTGGAATATTTTATATGAAAACATTCTTGTTGCCGGAGATTCCGGTAATGATGAGGAAATGCTCAAAGGGGAGTTGCTTGGAGTGGTGGTTGGAAATTACAGCGAGGAACTTGAGGAATTGAGGGGTGGTAAGAGAATTTATTTCTCAAAAGTTCAATATGCCGGCGGTATTATTGACGGGATAAAACATTATAATTTTTTAGTATGATGATTAATAGGTGTTAATGTGAAAAGAAATTTTGAAAAGCTTGTAGATGAAAACAAAGATGATTTTTTCAGATTTTTCCATAAAGTATCCGGACATGAGAGTAAACTTCTTGTAAAAGGACAATTGTTGGACCTTCTGAGAGATTTTAAAGAAAAGGGTGATAATGGGAACCACGAAGCGATAGAAGAAGCAGTTCGTTCTATAACTGAATCAGTATGTTTGGGGAATGATGTTTTTATTGAAAGCCGTGAAAGAATAGGAGAGTCACATTTTTACATATTTAATCTTAGTGACAGGTATTTTGAGAACAGCTCTGTACTTGATTTCTTAAAGGCAAAGGAAGATCTTGCTCTACCTGGACACATAAATAATATTCCTACCCTGAACTTCAAAACATTTTATGACAAATTTCCAAGTGTACGTGAATCTAAAAACATAGGCAGAGGAGTTGAATATTTAAATCGATATTTGTCCAGTAAGATGTTTACAGAGCCTGAAAAACTGCGCAGCGCGTTGTTTAATTTTCTTTTTGTACATAAGTGGAAAGATCAGCAATTGATTCTGAATGAGAGAATCAAGGATACAGATCAATTAAGCAAATCGATTGACAAAGCTTTGTCCTTTCTTCGTAAAAGAGATGAGGATGAACCGTATTCAAAGTTAAAACACGATCTGCAAAATCTTGGCTTTGAGCAAGGTTTAGGAAATACTGCTGAATCTATTATTGAAAGCCTTGAACAGCTGGATACACTTATGCATGCGCCTGACCACGAAAATCTGAAAAACTTTCTTTCTGACATTCCAATGTTATTTAATCTCGCTATTATATCTCCCCATGGCTACTTTGGCCAGGAAGGCGTTCTTGGAAAGCCAGATACCGGAGGACAGGTTGTTTACATTCTTGATCAGGTAAAAGCCCTTGAGAAAGAGCTGAAAGATTCTTTATTAAGAGCGGGAGTCAAAACCAGGCCTAAGATAATAGTGCTTACAAGATTGATCCCAAATGCAGGGGGTACAAAGTCGAACCAGAGGCTTGAAAAAATACACGAGACTGAAAACTGCTGGATTTTGCGTGTGCCATTCAGGTTGTTCAATAAAAAAGTTACAGATAACTGGATTTCAAGATTTGAAATTTGGCCTTATTTAGAAACTTTTGCTGAAGATTCTTTCAGGGAGCTTCTTGCTGAATTCGGAGGGAGACCAGACCTGGTCATTGGAAATTATTCTGACGGGAACCTTGTTGCTTCAATTCTTTCAGACAAATTTGGTATAACGCAATGTAACATTGCACATGCCTTAGAGAAAAGTAAATATCTATACAGCGGTCTTTACTGGAAACATCTTGAAGAACATTATCATTTTTCTGTTCAATTTACTGCGGATTTAATTTCTATGAATTCTGCTAATTTTATAATTACTTCCACCTATCAGGAAATTGTTGGTACTGCAGAAAGTATCGGGCAGTATGAATCTTATTTAAATTTTTCTATGCCCGATTTATACCGGGTAGTGGGGGGAATAAATTTATTTCATCCCAAATTTAATATTGTTCCTCCCGGTGTTAATACAAATATATTTTTCCCCTATTCGGAATCAAGGAATAGATTAAAAGAAGTGAAAGAGGAATTAACCAAACTTCTTTTTGAGAACGGAAAAGATAATGAAGTATTTGGCAAACTGGAAAATCCTGATTTAAGACCTATCTTTTCTCTTGCCAGGCTTGATAGAATTAAAAACCTCACTGCTCTTGTCCAGTGGTTTGGTGAGAGCGCAAAGATGCAAAAGTATGCCAATCTCATAATTGTAGCTGGAAATATAGATGAAAACAAATCGAGTGACGGGGAAGAAAAGGAACAGATAAGATTAATGCATGAATTAATCGACAGATATAAACTTCATAATAAAATTAGATGGATTGGTAAACTGTTCAGGAAAGATCAAACTGGTGAAGTTTACCGGATTATTGCAGATCGAAAAGGAATTTTTATACAACCGGCCTTGTTTGAGGGTTTTGGATTAACGGTACTTGAAGCAATGCGTTCCGGTTTGCCTGTTTTTGCAACGATGTACGGTGGGCCGCTTGAAATAATTCAGGATATGGTTTCGGGATTTCACATTGATCCGATAAATAGTAAAGAAAGCATAGAAAAGATTGTGGGCTTTTTTGAGAAATGCAAAAAAGTTCCTAAATACTGGGAAAAGATTTCAGAGAAGGCTATAAAAAGGGTTGATACTGCTTATAACTGGCAGCTATATGCAAGAAATCTTCTTTCGCTAGCAAAAATTTACGGCTTCTGGCGTTATACCACCAATATTGAAATGGAAGAAATGAAAGCATATCTGGATGTAATTTATCACCTCCTTTATCTTCCACGCTCAAAAGAAATACTGGATAGACACAGCACCTGGTGATTTATTTATTAAGTTTTTCCTTTTCCGTATTGTTTGTATTATTCATAAATAATGTTTGAGTTGGATAAGCAAACTCAATTCCTCTTTCTTCAAAAGCGCGATATATGTTCAGATTTATTGCCTGCTGGATATCCATGTATTGAGTATAATCAGCGCTAAGCACATAATAAACAAATTCAAAATTCAAGCTAAAGTCTCCAAAGGTTGCGAAGTGTCCTCTGTCAAAGACAGTGTCCTTCTGGGTTTCTATAATTTTTTTTACAATTTTCGGGATCTCTTCAAGCTGATCGGCAGAGGTCTGATATGTAACTCCGATGCTGAAAACCACGCGCCTTTTTTCCATTTTTTTGTAATTATGAATTCTTGAATTGGTAAGATCTGTGTTGTGAAAAACAAGCTGCTCACCCCCAAGTGCGCGTATTCTTGTGGTTTTAATTCCTATATACTCGACCGAACCGACTTTATCGCCAACGACAAGGAAATCACCGACTTCAAACGGCCGATCAAAAAAGATTACAAAATAGCTAAACAAATCTCCCAGAACAGCTTGTGCGGCCAGAGCAATTGCAATTCC
Source organism: uncultured Ignavibacteriaceae bacterium (assembly GCA_964412105.1). Classification (GTDB taxonomy): domain Bacteria; phylum Bacteroidota; class Ignavibacteria; order Ignavibacteriales; family Ignavibacteriaceae; genus JAKAGZ01. The sequence continues at coordinate 23,240 of CAYPNM010000029.1, forward strand.
ACCAATTCCCAATCCTGCAATTACAGAGGTAATGTTAAAGCCAAGGTTGTTCAGTAAAAACATTATACCAACCACCCACACCAGTATATTAACAAGAGTGGTTATTCCCCGTAACTGTTTTTCTCTTTCCTCGCCATGATCTTTTCTTCGTATGTAAGATTTGAAAGCGTGATTTAATAAATTTGTTATTGATTTAAGAATGTAAAACGTTAGAAGAATGATCAGTGCGATATGTATTATCTTTTCTGCCTTAGCTGATAGGATTAACGTTTCTAAGGCTATGTAGAGGGCTCCAAAATAAAGCAATGGTACGATCGATTTTTCCATTCCCCGTATAAGCAGATCATCCAACTTTGTTTCGGTTTTTTTTGCCCATTTCTGAAGCCGTCCCAGCACGATTTTTCTAAATACATATACAACAAATATTCCGATTATAAATGTAGCCAGCGCTATAATGTATGACTGGATACTATTACCCAAGTAGATCTTATCTAATAGATTTTCCATTTATTCTTTTCTCCGTTATTCTATAGAAAAAGTGAAAATAAAATTATTTCATTATTATACAAGTTATAAATGAAGGCCCTGAAAGAAGTTACGGAGGGGGATAGCCTTTTTCAGATTGAGTAATGTTCAATAATTTCTTCCGGAATTCTTACAGGTCTGCCGGTTTTGATTGAGATCATAGTATAAATTATATGACCCTGAGCTGCTACTTTTTCTCCTGCTTTGTCGGTTGCTTTTTTTACTATCCAAAAATTAACGCGGCACTGAGCACCATTTACTGAATCAAACTGAGTTCGGACTACTATATTATCGTGAAGCACCAGCGCTCTTTTATATTCGATGTATGTTATACTGATTACCCAATTATAATCAAGTTTGTAAAAATCATTCATTGACATTTTGTAGTCTTTTATCATCTGTTCATAACGTGCTGCAAGAACATAATCAAGGTATTTTGTGTTATGTACGTGATTGTTTAAATCAATATCGTCAGGACGTATTTTTATTTCGGATTCAAAAATTGAGAAGGCCATATTATTAACTAACTCCTAAAACTATATATATAAATTAATTAAGATTGCAAAAAGTTGGAAGGCATAAGAGCAATAAAAACGAACCTTAAATTGTTCAAACCAACAAACTATTTCAAATGAACCAGTATTTGGACAATTTGGTCGTGAAACGGACATTAAGCGTTCATCGTATATGCGTTTTTTTGTTTGTGCAAGCGAAGTAGCTATATGCTGCGTTACAATTCAATAAAGTTTTTTAACAACCTCAACCCTGCATCGCCGGATTTTTCGGGGTGAAACTGGACAGCATAGTAATTCCCCGTTTCAATTGATGCTGAAAATTTTATTTTATTTTCTGCAACAGATGTTGTTAATTCATTTATAGGCAAGAAATATGAATTTGAAAAATAAAACTTTTCATTTTGATCAATACCCCTGAACAGACCGCCAGATTTGGTTATTTCGATCTTGCTGAAACCTGTAAAAGGTACCATCATATCGTTGTCGTCAAATTTTTCTGCGACGAAGGGAAATATTCCAAGGCAGGGAATGTTTCCCCCCTCTTTGGAAATTTCAGCCATAAGCTGCATTCCGAGACCAATGCCAAGCATGGGCTTTTTACACATCTTTAGAAAGGAAAAGAGATTTGTCAGGTGTAATTTTCCGATTGCCTTTGAAGCTTCTCCATAACCCGGGAAAATGAGTTTATCCGATCGCATGATCTCGCTTTCTGAGACAGTTATCCTGTATTCCTTTTTCAGATCATCCAAACATTTAACCAGCAAGTCAATATTTTCATTTAGATAATTAATTACAGCGATCATAAGATTTTTTATTTGTTAACACAGAAGATATGCAGGCCAAATATAACATCGTAGTTGTAAATTAATATGTAATTTTATAATACATTTATTGTAGTTAAAAAGTGAGCAATAATACACCTAGTTTATTCTGCAATAAATTGTTCAGCAAATTTTGAGGCTTCCCTGTTATTTATAAAGTTGTTCTTTTTCAAAATGTTATAGTATTTTGAGATAATCTCCGCAACTTTGGTCCCCCTGTGATGAGTCATAATCCTTTCATAAATGTTCCTGAATTTATCATTCAACTTCTGATCATTTGAATCGAATGCCCTGATCCTATAAGTCCCGCGCATCAATGTATACAGATAAGTATTGTAGGTTGCTATGCAATCGTCAATAAAGAAAAAGTTTTGATTTTTATTGATAAAATTCTCCCACCACAATGTCCTGCTAACGAGTTCATTAAGTGAAAGCGTGGGTGCAGAGTCGGAATTCTCTGCAGTATCTATTTCTTCAATAACTTTTGTTATGTACTGCCTTAATGCAGGAGAGATAAGCCCGGTAAAATTTTTAATAATAAATTTTGGATCACTAATACTAACCAGGATAATGCCTTCAATAGTATCAAATTTATAACCGTAATGATTTAGATTTTTAAGGATAGTAAAATCATTTTCGTTCAGACTTTTGTTCTTTTCCGCCAAGGCTTGTTTCAGCTTTTCATTTTTTGAAGAAGGCACATCGAAATCTTTAATATTTATGAAGGAATTATATTTTTGGACCTGAACGTATTTTGCTCCGAGTGAGTCTGCTACGGTCACATAATATCTCCAGAAAATAATAAAGGCGGTATCTTTTTCAGAAGCAGAGGATTTTTCAAAAAGCTGGCGATATTTGTTTGCCGATTTGTCAAGAGTTGAAATGTCATTCGGGTTGAGTGTGCTGATATAGTTCTGAAAAACCTGTAATGTGTCAATAGTATTAAGTTGTGAAAAGGCTAGGTTTGAAAACAACATTATAAAGATAAATGCATGGCCCCATATCATCTTTTTCATATTTTCCCTGAAAGTAATTCTCTAATCACAAAACATAATAAAAAAGGCGCCAGTTAGCTAACAGGCGCCCCGTAATTTGCCCTCTCTATATTAGGTTACTGCCCTTTTAAGCTCTTAGCTGGAGGTTTATTGCATAAAATTACAAATGTATTATCACGGGATATATTGAAATAAATGCTATCCGTTTCAACCAATGAGGAACCTATATTTGTTGATGCCAGTAAGTCCAGCAGCCGTAATAATCGGCTGCGGTCAAATAAAAGTTCCAGAAGGGGGAGAAAGCAGAATTTTTTATATATGTCGGACTGCTAGAGAATAGCTCTTTGAACTTCTTTTCTGCCGCAGCAATATTATAAATATAATCAGGATTTAATGAGCTTAAATAATCTTCATAAGTAAGCAGAAGCCGATATATGAAGATTATAATTAAATTTACTATGATTTTCACTACTACGAACTGCGAAGGAAAACATAGTGACAAAAGTATAACGCAATAAATACTTAGGATTAGGTATTTAAATGCAACTGAAAATAGTTCTGGCTTGAAATAGCCGTTGTGTAAATCTGGGTTTTTATTTATTTAAGATCACGTGAATTTCTGCCAGATGCGAATAGAATCTTTCAAAGGTTATAACGCGGGATTAGTAAATTGCCGATTAAGTTCAGTCTTTTATTTGTTGTTGTATTATATAAAGCCGCTGCATTGGCTCAACCAAGCTCAAAAGTAGTTATTCCGAATACTTTATTGATATTAAGCTTTGGTGCTTTGCCATAATACATTCTTGCACATTCAAAGACGTGGGTAGTGTTGTGTTTTTTAGTTAGCGCAACGGCATCTCGGTTTATCACAGGAATGTCAATATACAACGGTTCATTGACAACGGAATTTAAGCAGGCTTTGTAAAGTTCTTCAGCAACTTCAGGGTTATCTGCAAAAAGAGGACAAACTTTGTATCCTTTATTTGCTTTTCTGATTACAGCAAAACCAGTTAGTTTTTTGTTATTGCAGTATTTAAATGTTTTTACGTTTGGCTGTTTTAACCATGGGATTAAAAATTGCGAACGGGGAAATCCAAAACATTGTCTGTCGTAAGCAAGGATAGAATCAAAATCCTTTTCTACAATGGGCGATATATTTTTATCTACTTCAAAGATCTCTCCTGTCTTTTCATGACGCTCGTCACGGAACTCAATTTCAAAACCACCCTTTTTATAAAAAGGCTGCATAGCTATAACGCCATCCATCCCGATTGCTGCGTCTTTATTTAATCTTGAAATTAAAGTATCACGTCTCTGGTACCAAAGTTTCGTTCCGATTCCCTGTGATCGGTATTCAGGTTTTACTATGAAAAACCCCATAAAGCCGAACTGCTTATTGTAAGAGACTATGGAGCCTCCAGCAATAAGAGCACCATTGTAATAATAACCATAATAACCATCTGGATCAGTTATCCAGAAAACTTCAGCATCATTTAGACCGGGATTCCACCCTTCTTCATCAGCCCAGTTGATTAATTTTTTTAATCCATCAAAATCGAGCTTCTGAAATTTTAAGTCATCAATGTTAATCACTATGAATGGACCTGAATTAGATTATTATTTTTGTATTTAGGCTGCAAGGGAATAAATAACGATATTGTCAATTATTTCTAATAATAAATAATGGCTAAAGTGAATTTTAACTTTCTGATTTTACGGGTATCCAGATT
>CAYPNM010000029.1:27925-37903 GCA_964412105.1 uncultured Ignavibacteriaceae bacterium
AATAAATAATGGCTAAAGTGAATTTTAACTTTCTGATTTTACGGGTATCCAGATTTCCTCCCGGGAATCAGGCTCTTCATTTTTGTACTTTTCGCCGAGTATTTCAAAGTGAGGCCGATCATCCAATATATATTCTGATGCCGGCAACCATTCATAATAGATATATTTAAATGTATCAGATGCTTCACTCACCTTGCCTCGATAAGAAAACACAGCATAAAGTCCTCCAGGAAGTTCAAGATTATGCAATCCTTTGGGGATCAAATCAAAGTCTGTTACTTCAATTGCGGCCCATTTTATGAATTTTTTGTGAGGATTAAAATTCTCAAAGAAGCCCTGCTTGTAGACCTGCACCGAGTAAAGTTCTCCGTTCATATTATTTTCAATTTCATTCCGATGCGGCATGAAGCTTTTCCATAATTCAACAGTTTTATTATCGGAGAAGGACATAGACATTTTTTTACCTATCAATTTTTTGGCAGCAGTAATTGGTGTGCGCGGCTCTTTATTTATTAAGTTGATCATTGTTTTTTATAATTATAGTGATTATTGTAAATTTATTCAGAATTTTTTACAGTCCTATATCCCGATATATCTTCCATTCTCCGTTTTCCTTTTTCCACACCACAAGATATTTGCCGCTATCTTTTATATTATTATTATCATCTTTAAACTCAAAAGTTCCCAGCTCAACCAGAAATTCAGAATCTCCTGTGACAGCCACTATTGTAAATATCAAATGTCTAGTATTGTTTTTTATTGAGCTCCGGACTGACCTGCCCCAAGCCGAAAGGATATCTTTTCCTTTTAAAGATCCAAACTGTCCATCCTTTGCATAGAAGGAAGCTAATGCTACGGAATCGCCTTTGAGGTAATCTTTAGAAAACTGCTTATCAATATCTTCGAGTATTTTTCTGGCGTTCTGTATCTCGCCAGCCGACAATTCTGAATCTGTTTTAGTTGTTTGAGATAAAAGAACCGAACTACTACAAAAAAGAAAAAAGCATATTAGAATTGATCTATTGATAAGTTTTCGTTTTTGCATATCTTGGTTCCTTATTTTATTAATAGGAAGGCCACTTAGGATCATGCTTAAGTTACATAATTACATTAATAATAAGAAATTTATTTAGAATATTGGGAGGTAACTTTCTTGCTGCTAATTATATGATAGATATATTTTCTTACTACTTTTATTTGATACAACGATGTCATTAATTCAATCCCCGTTAATATCCCCTTGCAACACGTACCTGTTGATAGGGATGCTTCCCTGCTTTTGAGAAAGAGCTCTCGGGGGAAATCTAAATACTATGCAAGGCAGCGCGGCATTAGTTCGTGGATTAAAAATGACCCGCAGGTCATTTTCAATAGAAATTGACCTTCCTTTCAAATCTCATAATCTTAGCAATTGTCAAAAAATGACCATCGAGTCTTTTAAAGGCCAGTTGGAAGCCAGTTGTAAGCTAGTTGTAATTGGAGTAGAATGAGGCTTAATTTTGTCAAATATTGACCCGTCGGTCATTATTGTTAGTTGAGAAATGATTTATTCTATTTTTATATCATATTTCGTTAAGAGTCCGGCCAATCCGTCTTTCGAGAATTTTGTTTTTTTGATTTTATTTATATCCGGATCAATAGTAAAATTATAAGAAGTACGAAAATCAGCTTTTTCCAACACGGCATTAATGAATACAGCTCTTGCAAGATCACAGTTGTCTAACACGGAACCGGAAAGATCGCATTCTGTGAAGTCTGTTTCGTGAAGCCGGCAGTTTATGAAATTCGTTTTTTGGATTTTTCTTTTGTAAAAAGAGGAATGATCGAGCGTACAGTTTTCAAATGAGAAAGACAAACCAAACTCAGTACAGTTTTCAAAGTGCAATCCGAGGAGTTTGCAGTCCTTAAATTTTACATCTCTTAATGAAGTATTAGCAAACTTTGCGAGACTGAGATTACAGTTTATAAATTCGCAGTCAATAAATTTAATTTCTGAAAGATCGGATTCTGAAAAATCACAGTTTATAAATTTGCAAAGTTCGTATTCGCCTTTTGCTGGTGGATTTTTTCTGAAATCTTTTTTCTCAAATGTTCTATTCTCAACGATTATTTGTTTCATTTAGCTATCAACTTGTTCTCTACAATAATAGCAAAATTAATTTTTACATAACATACGAAGCCGGCCACACCATCTGCCCTCTGCCACAACAATAAATTGAATCATTTGTCTTATGTAATCATCTAGGCTGGAGAATATTAGAATTATGGTGCGGCAATTTTCAGAGAGGTCATTGTTATAGAACCACCCACTGCTTTATCATTAAATAAACTTATCTTTTCATTGTCTTCTTTTAGCGCCAGCGCATAGAGAAGCGGCAAATAATGTTCAGGTGTAGGAATTGCCAAATTAAATTCACTTCCCTGTAATTTAATATTTATAAGGCTCTTATGATCATTTGATAAAATAGATCTTTTCATTTCTTCATTTGCAGTTAATGCCCAATCGTAGCCGTAGTCAGTTTCATTCAACCTGTTCCAATCGATAAGCCTTAAATTGTGGACCATATTCCCACTGCCAACAATCAGCACTCCTTTTCTCCTGAAAGGAGCGAGCTCTTTTGCAAGTTCATAATGATATTGTGGTGATTTGTTATAGTCAAGGCTCATCTCAATTACAGGCACATCAGCATCGGGGTACATATGTTTTATAACAGACCACGCCCCGTGATCGAGTCCCCAGTTAACATTCAAGCCCACATCTGTTTTTCTAACAATGCTTTTGGTTTCTTTTGCAAGATCCGGATTTCCCGGTGCGGGATATTGAACCTGGTACAACTCCTTTGGAAAGCCCCCAAAATCGTGAATTGTTTTGGGTTTTTCCATTGCTGTTACAAAGGTTCCCTTTGTCTCCCAGTGTGCTGATATGCACAGAACTGCCGCCGGCACGGGAATTTCCTTTGCAACATTACGAAATCCCTGAACAAACTCATTCTCTTCAATAGCGTTCATCGGGCTTCCATGGCCAAGAAACAGCACAGGCATAGGCCTTGTGCTGTTTAATTTTTGAGTCATTTTATTTAATTCATCCGGTTTCATTATTATTCCCGTATTGGCAAACAAGTATAAAAATATTATATATTATTTTCTATACAAAGAAAAAGAACGAGTTAAATTATTTATGCAGCTTTTGCAGAATTCTGAACTTTGTTAAATTCAGTTAAGGCTTCAATTTTAACTTCATTACCTACCACAACACCGCCAGCTTCAGTAAGGGCGTTCCACTTAAGACCATAGTCAAAGCGGTTTAATTTAGTGCGAATTTCAAATCCTGCGACTTCATTTCCACCAAATCCATTTACTGTTCCATTATATATAACATCAAGTGTGATTTCTTTAGTAATGCCGCGAAGGGTAAGTTTACCTTTTACCTGTAATTCATAATCAGAGACTTTTTTTACAGACGTTGATTCAAAAGTCATCTGCGGATAATTTTTTGCATCGAAGAAGTCAGCTGATTTTAAATGGGCATCACGCTGTTCATTTCTTGTAGTTATGCTGTTCACATCACCTTCAAATTTAATCTTTGCATCGCTGAAGTCTTCTTTATTAGTTTCTATAGTTGCATTGAATTTATCAAATTGTCCTCTTACTGTAGAAACGACTAAGTGTTTAACATTAAAGTTAACTTCTGAGTGAGCGGGGTCAATTTTCCAAGTTGTCATTTTATTTTCCTTTTTTTTGTTTGACATTTTTTATTTAATTACTGCTTAAAGATAATAGGGAAAGGTACCCCGGGTCATTCACATAGGGTAAAAAATGGAGTTAACATATGTTAATTTAGGTTTCCTGAGGTTGTGAGTTCTTTCAATAATCGGAAAAAATACGCGGTTATTTTTTTGGGGTTAACTCTTTACGTATCCTGCTAAGTGATTGAGGAGTAATACCAAGATACGAAGCAATATAATGCTGTGGAATTTTTTCGTAAAGTTCGGGATAGGTCTTTATAAATTTAAGATATCTTTCTTCAGCGGAATCACTAAGTGAGGCAACAACTCTTTGATGAGTAGCTATATAATTTGATTCCAAAAGAATTCTGAAGAACCGCTCCATCTTAGGGCATGCATTTAACAGCTGCTCTCTTGAGGACTTTTCCAGCAGAAGCAACTCCGAATCGTGCAAGGCTTCAATGTTATAAGTAGCAGGTAAGCCAGAAAGGAAGCTATTTAAATCAGAGACCCACCAATCTTCAATTGCAAACTGGATAATATGTTCGGCTCCCTTATTATCAATCGTATATTCCCGCATGCAGCCAGAATTTACATAACCAAGGTATCTGCAAACCTCCCCTTCATTTAATAAAAACTGGTGTTTCCTGATTGTCCTGCGAGTAAAGAACTCCGTGCAGATGTTAAACTCTTCATCAGTCAGAGGTACTCTTTTTTCGATATGTCTACGCAGTAATGAAAACATTTATACAAAATTAAAAACAAAGTTTGTAAGACAAAACATCCTCCTTTTTATTTTTATAAAGAGGTTCTATCCGGCGGGACGGAACTTATTGGGATCTATTTGTAAGAACTTTTGTTTATTTTGGATTAATAATTATGAATACAATAATGATGAAAATTAAAGCTATTATAACCGGTGCGACAGGGATGGTGGGTGAAGGTGTTCTGCATGAATGTCTTAATCATCCCAATGTGGAATCTGTCTTAGCTGTAAACAGGAGGCCGTGCGGTGTAAGGCACGATAAGCTGAAGGAGATAATTCACAATGATTTTTTTGATCTTGGAACAATTGAAGGACAGATGACCGGTTACAACGCGTGTTTTTTTTGCGCAGGGGTAACTTCAGTCGGTAAAAAAGAAGTTGAATACAGGCATCTCACTTATGATTTGACAATGAACTTTGCAGAGACGCTGGTTAAAGTTAACAGTGAGAAAGGTAAGGAAATGACATTCTGTTACGTATCCGGGACAGGTACTGACAGTACTGAGAAAGGAAAAACGATGTGGGCGCGCATAAAAGGGAAAACAGAAAACGATCTTATGAAGCTTCCTTTTAAGAATGCATATATGTTCAGGCCGGGGTACATTCAGCCGATAAAAGGATTGAGAAATACTTATGTCGTTTATAAGCTACTGGTGCCTTTTTATCCGATCTTAAAAACACTCTTCCCAAAGTATACAGTTACATTAAAAGAAGTTGGGCAGGCTATGATAAATGTTACACTTTACGGCCCGGACAAAAAGATTCTTGAGTGCATAGATATTAGAAAAGCTGCCGGTGCCTGAATTTTTTACACATACAAAAAGGTAGTTGCTTGAGAAAAAGTGATTTGTAATGTATATATGACGCATGTCAATTGACATTTGAGAAGCAACTGCATATCTTAATTGTAACGAACAAGCCTAATTATATTCAATTCAAAAATTAATATAGCTCTCTGTGTTAATTAATTATTTTTAAATTCATTTTAGGAAAGAAATGAACAAGTCAGTTACAATTGAAGATTTAAGAAAAGTCGTTGCTTTACAAAATTTACCCGATGAACATCTTAAGTGGATCTTGGACCGTTCTGATTATTTTGAATACAATGACGGGGATACCCTTTTAACAACCGGTATGCCTATTGATCATATGTATTGCTTAATTGAAGGAATAATAAGTTTCTATATGAATGTGGACGGGAGGTTGGTTTATTACCACAGTACTGAAAATAATTCTCTTACGGGAGGAATAACAGGGGTGTTACCTTATTCAAGACTTAAAAGTTCACCCGGTAATGCGTATGCAGAAGGAAAAATACGTGGAATTAAACTTCATAAAAAACACTTTCAGGAGCTTGAACAACTTAATTCTGATTTTATACAGCATCTTATCGCTTATATGACTGAAAGGGCGCGTGTTTTTGCCACCGCAAAAATGCAACAAGAAAAAGTCAGTGCGTTAGGGAAACTTGCTGCCGGAGTTGCGCATGAAATGAACAATCCCGCCGCTGCCATTAGCAGAATATCCGAAGAACTTGACAAAAGATTGAAACGAAATTTTAAGCTTACAAAAGAATTATTAAAATATAATATCAGTCCCGATCTTATAGATAATATCCAGGAAATGGCGGTTAATAAAGGGAATTCTTCCACAAAAGCCAAGGTTACTCCCCTGCAGCGTATTCAAAAAGAAGATGAATTAAATGACTGGTTGAATGAAAAAGGGATCAAAAGCTGTAATGAAATGGCAGAGACTCTGGCCGAGGCCGGTATTTCGCCAGATGATCTTGAGAAAATTATACATAATGTTCCCAACGAAGCCCTTCACAATATTCTTGACTGGTTAGAAAATTTGCTAAGCTCTGAGTTAATATTAAAAGATCTTGATAATGCTTCTGATCGAATTACAATGCTTGTGGGAGCTATTAAGTCACATGTAAGAATGGACAGGTCGGGTGATCTCCAAAGAACCAATGTTCATGAAGACCTGGAAAACAGTCTGATACTTCTCGGATATAAAATAAATGATAAAAATATTGAGCTTACAAAAAATTTCTGTGGTGATATGACCGAAGTTGATGCCTATATTGGAGAACTAAACCAGGTCTGGACAAATATAATTGACAATGCTATTTATGCAGTTCCGCAAAATGGTGAAATTGTAATCGAAACAGAATGTGATAAAAATAATATTACCGTTAAGATCAGAGACAACGGCGCAGGTATTCCTAAAGAAATTTTATCAAGGATATTTGATCCGTTTTTTACTACAAAAAAAGTAGGAGAAGGAACAGGCATAGGACTTGATATTGCAAGGAATGTAATTAACCGTCATAAGGGGGAAATAAAAGTATATTCTGTTCCCGGTAAAACGGAATTTATTATCAGTATTCCGGTTTCGCAGCAATCATTAAAGGAAAAAGCTTAAGATGAATCTTCTCCAGACGGGAGAAGAAGATTCCAGAGTGTGTGATATCAGAGAAGCTGTAGTTTTTGGGAATGAATAGTATCTTTCGAGTTTTGGGGAAAGTTTTACCACAGGGATCATAGATGATGTTTTAAGTAAACTTTGTTGCACAAATCTACTAAGTTAAATTGTGGCGGGATATTTATGCTCAGGTCAGGAGACCTGAGCAACGAAATATTTATTCAATTACCTGGAATTCGGGACGGCAATATGTGCCCTTCCATTCTATCCATTCATTAACCAGACCGGCATTAACTGGATTCATAAGAACATAGCGTATTACATAGTATAATTCATTTTCATCTCTTACGAGTCTGTCGAAGCTTTCTGATTGCCAGAATTTGCCTTTTTTGTTCAAAACCTTATTTGATTCCTTTGCACTATATTTTTTTATAGATCCTACAATATCGCCCAGTAGTCTTTTATTATTCATTAAATCAAAAACAAGATGCACATGATTTGGCATTATGCAATAGCATATTAGTTTGTATTCCTTATTATCATAATAGTGAATTGCTTTTTTGCATATTTCACGTATTTGAGGCTGTTTCAAATATTGAATTTTATTTTGCTGTTTATCAAGCAATAAATCATAATTCTTAAATACTTTTTGCCCCTCGTCCGGATGCAACAGTTTATAATTTTTAATCAGCTTTTGCAGATTTTTTACTTCATTCGGGTGTATGCTGTCGTATAACCGGTAATTGACAAAGTATGTCCCTTCATTATAATACAGGTGCGGAAGGTTCCTTCTATGAAAATGACGTTTAAGCATTTCCCCGTTTTTATGGTGAAATTAAGAAATCAAATGTAAATGTCAACCAGCAGATTTTACTCGTAGCTCAATTAAGCTAATTCGTTATGCAATTCACCTAAGTTGTGATAGGTATATTGCTCAGGTCAGGAGACCTGAGCAACGAGAAACTTGAACAACAGTGACGTGAGGAACGGTTGGATTATTTGTTAAATTAATACATTACACAGTAATTACCACGTGTCCTTTTTTATGTCCTTTCTCAACATACCTGTGGGCTTCGACTATTTCCTCCAGTGGATATACCCGGTCTATTACCGCTTTTAATTTTCCTTCTTCCACCAAGTCTTTGAGAAATTCAAGGTCTTTAATGCTTACACTCCCCCCCGCGCCTGCTCTTAGATAAACACCATTTGGGGCAAGCAGTTTTTTTCCTTTTCCGGAAGGAAGTTTATAAACTGCATCGTAAACAATATCATAATCTTTCCCGTACCTCGTCAGGTCTTCCTTTGTGTAATCAATTACGTTATCCGCACCGAGCGAATTCACCATTTCAATATTGCCTGTGCTGCACACTCCCGTAACTTGCGCTCCAAAATACTTTGCAAGTTGTACTGCGTATGTGCCCACACTTCCGGAAGCTCCGTAAACCATTACTTTTTTACCGCTGCCTATCTTTCCTTTTTTTAAACCCATCAGCGCTGTACTTCCGCCGGTGGTAACGCCCGCAGCAGCTTCTTCATAGCTCATATTTGATGGTTTGAATGTAACCATTCCGTTTTTGATTTTATCTGAACTTTCAGCCATACACCGGTATTCAGCATAAGCCCCGAAAGTAAAGCCAGTAGTCGCAAAAACCTTATCACCAGCTTTGAATCTTTTAACATCTTTTCCAGCGGACTCAATCTCTCCTGCCAGTTCCATTCCAAGGACAGGGCGCTTTGGTTTAAATAATCCGAAGTAAAACCGGAAGGGAATATTATACGGAAAAGGAACATCGAAGCTTCTTACTCTCACATCCCCGATATGACATGTTGTTGCGTGTATTTTTATAAGTATTTGATTATCCGCTGGAACAGGTTTTTCCACCTCTTTTAGTTGAAGGACTTCCGGCGGACCATATTTTGTATATACAACCGTTTTCATTTTAGCCCCCGCTATTGTTGTTAATACTTTTAATGTCTACCCCTAAATTTAACAGCCGGGATTCAATTGTCAATTAGAAAATTGATTTAACCCTATAAGGAATAGTTTTTTTTGATATATGGAGTGCTTTGTTAGAAATGTGTCAGGCACAAACCGTGATTGTTGCGGAATTATCATTTCTGCAAAGGCATCACTTCGGGTGATTCAAGTATTATCGGATGAGAAATCTTTCCTTTTTGCTAATCTCTCATTTCCCACTCATCAAATACAGATTCCTCGTCTTTTGTTTTCGCCACCAGCTCAGTTTTAATTTCAACCCTGCTTTCCGGTTTGCGTATCGGCGTAAATGGTACTGCCCCACCGATAGCCATTCCGAAGCACGCTAAAAACATCAGAAGTATAAGCCCGATTAATTTTAATATCTTTTTTAAAATATTCATAGAGAATTATCATTTAGTTTTTAAGTAGAGACGGGGCATGCCCCGTCTCTACAATAAAAATTGCGTTAAATTTTTATTAGCAACAGGATAAGGTTTATAACCCGTGAGATAGACTAAGTCGCCATCCCGCGAGATGAAAATTATCCTATAAAAGAAATGAAATCGTTCTCTTTTGAACTTTGAGGAACTGTTTTAAGCGAGTAGAAACATCCTGGAGATTTTATTAAAGGAGGATGCTGTTTGAGATTATCAAACTTTACTTTGGTTAGTTTATTGAAGGCCAATAAAAAACCCGCCTCATAATTTTTTAAAGCAGGTGACTTTGTAATGCTTTTGGCATTAGATTTTTTATTAAATGATTTTATCCAGTTGGGGGTTTTAGCTTTGTAAGGAACAACCAACTCGGTTTTTGCTTTTTTCTGTAGAAAGGCCGTGGTGTAATTAACATACCCTGGAGTAAAAGACAGGGATATCAAAAAAGCCAGGGCAAAAAATAATTTTGTCAGGCTGTGTTTTTGATATGTGGTCTGTTGCAGCATATTAATTTTCTATTTCTCCCCCGACCAGCCTTTCGGCAGGTCGGGATCGAAATGACATTTGCCTTTATTTTTTCTTAAATACTAAACCTGCGTCTTCACTCTGGGATACTTTTATAGTGTCACCATCCGAGAAATTGCCCAT
>CAYPNM010000030.1:0-36779 GCA_964412105.1 uncultured Ignavibacteriaceae bacterium
ATTATAATAAAAAGCCCAGTGATAGGGATACCACCGGGCTTGACCCATTAATATCAAAGGGCAGGGGAGAACCCTTTGAAAGGATCAAAACTAATATATACTATACGATTAGATTTGTCAAGAGCTTTATCAATCATTTATTGATTTGATAGACTATTTTTCTTATAGTATCAAATTGCAGGTATGGATATTCTTCCCTGATTACATCGATCGCGTCACCTGCACTTACTTTAGTAGCTCTGAGTTGCTTGAATTTTTTCCTTATCTGATAATCCCTTACTGATTTTTCGTCGATCAGACCATGCGAGTTCAATAATTCGTAAATATCGTCGCTGATCAGGTCATTCAGAGGATTGTCAATTTTTGCTTTAATCGTATTCATAACACCATCCTTTTTTAATGTTTACATGTCCCTGAAATAGTATCATTAGGCTTATAGACTCTGTTCCTCCGAAAATTGTTCCCTAATTAAACAAAAATACTGCCGCTAAAATTCCTCAAATTATTTCGGCTAGTACAAATATACCAAACTGTCAAAAATCAACATATTTGTGAACAACAAGCAATAAAACATGCTTAAACGTTAAGATATCAAATTTTTTTGCAAAGTCAACTATGGGGCAAAGGAGTTATTATAACAAAAGCTGGAAAATATTGTATTTTTGAAATTAGAATTATTATTCTGAAAATTATTAGGAGAATTGATTTTTCCATAAAATTTTATGAAATATGCTGAAGTTGATAGTTAGTGATTGGATTGATTATCACGTTTCTTTAGATGCTTCAAGAGAGTTTGAAAAAGCTATAATCGAACTGTCACAAAATGATATTATTATTAAGCACAGCTCAAAATTAATTTGTGCTTCATTCTATATACTATACCGGCTTCTAAAAAAAATAAAAATTTTTCGTTTTTTAAGCCTACTTATTTCAAAAGGCAAAAAAGATAAACCGGGTTATTTTGAAGTTTTGATGAGTGCAAATCTTCAACAATGCCTACCGTATTTTATTTCAAGCTCTTATAAAAGTTTTTATGTTTTTGATGCATGGGAAATGTCGCATAAAACATTAGTAGAATTTGCTAATGATTTTAAAGTTGATAATGTTTTTGTCAGTTCTTCGCAAGTTGCTGAAAAATTAAATTCCCTTGGCAGCAATTGCAAATTTCACTGGATACCTGAAGGCATAAATATTAAAGATTATAAATTTTATGAATTTCGTGAAAGGAATATTGATGCTATACAGATTGGCAGGAAATATGATGAGTATCATAATTTAATAGTTGATCAATTAAATAATTCCGGCAAAAAATATTTATTTGAAAAAAAGAAAGGTGAATTGATATTTCCGACAAGAGCAGATTTTATTAATGGGCTTGCATCTTCAAAGATATCAATTTGCTTCCCATCGAGTATAACCCATCCTAAGAGATCCGGACAAATTGAAACCCTCACTATTCGTTATCTGCAATCAATTGCATCCAAATGTATAATAGTAGGGCATGCACCCGATGAAATGATTAAAATATTTGGTTATAACCCTGTAATTGAAGCAGATATGATAAATCCCTTTGATCAACTACTAAGCATATTAAAAAACTATGAGCAATATTTTCAATTAGTAGAAATGAATTATCAAAATCTATTGCGGCATCAATGGTCAAAAAGATGGGAGGAAATAAAGGAGATTATTTTCGCGTAGACTATCAGAATTTATGAACACGATTTCTTCTTTATTTTTAAATTCTTTAGTAACTTTCGCTTATATTTAACAGGAATTATAAAATATTGTTATGAATAATGATAATAGTAAAATAGATATTCTGGATTATATCTTAATAGTTTTTAAATGGAAAAAATTATTTATTGTTTTAGGTGTTATAAGCTTTATAGTTGCATACCTTATGGTATACTTTTTAATCTCCCCGAAGTATGACAGTTCAGCACTTATTATTCCTTCACAGCAAGAGAATCTAGGCGATCTTTCTTCAATTTTGAGAAGTATGAAAGGTTTTAGCAATCTTCCATTTGGTTTGAATAATGTTGCTCAAAATACTAGCAATGATATTGATAAATATAAGACTATTATCTATAGTAGAACAAATCTGGACAGTATTATCTACAAGTTTGGATTAATGGAGGATTATGGTCTTAAAAGCCTAGAGAAAACCGAAAAGGAATTGAAAGGAAACATTGACGCTAATGAAACTAAAGAAGATGCTTTTGTAATAAAAGTCCGTGCCAGCTCAAAAGAAAAAGCTGCTAAGATGGTTAATTATATTGTCGGAAGATTAAATCAAACGATGATCAACCTGAATGTTAGAAAGTCCAGAGATAATAGAATTTTTCTTGGGGACAGGTATAATGAAATTAAGAATAATTTGAAAAAAGCCGAGGATTCATTAAAACTTTTTCAAGAAAGAAGCGGGGTATTAGAAGCCGAGGATCAGGTAAAGGCAACTATAGAAGGATATGCCAAGATGGAAGCAGAACTTGCCGCAAAGCAAGTTCAGCTTTTGGTATTTAAAAAATTGTTTGGAGAAAGCGCACCTCAATTTAGAAACCAGCAGATAGAGGTTGAAGAATACAAAAAGAAATTAGAAGAACTACAAACAAGTGGACAAAAAAATGCACTTTTATTGCCTTTGAGTTCGTTACCGGAAAAGGCGACAAATTATTATCGATATTATAGAAATGTTAAAATTTATAATAGTATGCTTGAATTTATAGTCCCACTTTATGAGCAAGCTAAATTTGATGAGCAGAAAGAAATTCCAATCCTTCAGATAATTGATTATGGTGTTCCCCCGGAAAAAAGGTCTTACCCCCCAAGAATTTTGTTCGCTTTCATAATCACCTGTGCAGTTCTCCTTTTGGTTTATCTATTTTTGCTAATAAGTGAAATCTTGCAGAATTCTGGTAACCCTAAAGTTGCTTTAATAAAAAAAGAATTAAGATTTTTTAAACTCAAGAAAAGTAGCAATATACGTGCAGATTGAATGGAAAGATATTAATTCCGGAAATAGTTTGAATTATAAGGTCCTTCTTTCAGGTCTGCTGTTAATTATACCTCTGCTCTTTATACTTAATTTATTTAGTCTCAATACAAGAATAGTCTTAATTGTTCTGGGCTTACCTTTAATTGCAATCTTTCTCTTTAGTTTTAAGGCATTTAAATATTTATTTATCCTATCATTATTTACTAATTATTATTTACTTGGACTTTATTTAACTGTTTTTATAGCCATTGGTTTTTTATTCTCGTTTTTACTAGCACACACACGATTTGAATATGGATTTTTCAAAACTCCACTTACCTTTCCTTTTTTAATTTATTTTATTTCAATCTTACCTTCTTTTTTAAACTCATCTAATGTTGTACTAAGTTTCTATAATTCTCTAAATCTCTTTGGTATTGCGATTTTGTTATTTGTTTTTGGTTACGTAATAAATACATATCAGGAAATTAATAAAATCATAATATCATTTATTATTTTATGTCTTCTCGATGCTGTTGCAATAATAATATATAGCACAATCAGAAGTGGCAGAGAATATGGTCTGTCTGGAATAGTTTTTGTTGATTATAGTGCTATAGGTATTTTATTGTTATTGTTGTATATAGTTTTTCAGCGTCAGGCAAACATATTTTTGAGTATTGGAAGCATTTTGATATTGCTTTCCGGCCTAATTTTTACACAGACAAGAAATTCGTTTATTTCCCTTTTATTGACAAGCTTATCAATTTTCGCATATATGATATTCTCTAAAAATAAGTTCCATATACCTAAAAAGAGAATAATCTATGTCTTTACCACTATTATTTTAATTAGTCTGTTATTTATAATAGTTCTGAATACATTAAAGCCGGAAGTTTTTCAGAGATTTAATCAGCTCGACAGTACAAAAGTTTTAAAGGTAAAACAAGAATCTGATTTTTCAGGTAATTCAATCCTCACAAGATTATTAATCTGGGATACAGCCTGGAACGCTTTTAAAGCTCATCCAATTATAGGAATAGGCGCATATTCTTTTCCCTTTGAATCAGCCAGGTATTATACTATTCCAAGAGATTTGTACGAAACGTATGTTGAAGGATTGAGTCCTCACGTAACGTATATTGCAAATTTGACTGAAACCGGAATTTTAGGTTTTGTTGGGTTTATAATACTTTTGGTCTTTTCATTAAAAACAGGTTTTAGTTCTGTGAAGTTATCAGTTACGTCAGAGCAAAAATTTTTTTCAACTATTTTATTAACATTACAAATTTATATTTTCTTTTCTATGTTTTTGACCGATGCATGGTTATGGGGGCAATGTGGAATGTTATGGGGTATGGTTATGGGATTGTTAATTGCCAATAATAAAATTGTTAAGTACACTAACAGATTAAATTTGAATGCCGCAAAATAAAAAGAATTCGATCTGGTTAGCAATTCAATTTGTCTCTTCTCTGATATTTTCGCTAATTACATTGAAACTGAATCTTCTTCATTTTGGCGAACAGATTTTTGGCATTTGGATATTAATGATATCGTTTTGGGGGATTAGTACAGTTGTTGATCTTGGGTTCGGCACAGCAATTGTAAAATATATAGCTGGTGCAAATGCAAATAATGATAAGGATGAAATAAATAAAATTGCTTCTACCGGTTTTGTAATTTTTTTTACTCTGGGCATCTTTCTTTTGGCGACAGGCATACTTATAGCATTAGCCATCTATTATAGTAATACTAATTTTATTCCTAAACAGTACTTATCTGAATTCAAAGCTGTATTCCTTTTTTTAGGCTTCTCTTTTTATTTCCAATATCTGGTCGTTTTCTTCCGATCATTGTTTGAAGGATTTAATAATTTCGTTATCACAAGTAAGCTGACCCTTATTTACAATCTGCTTATACTTTTTTCCGTTAGTATCGTATTTGTATTGAAATTAAGTATATGGACGCTTGCTTTGTTTTACATACTTTCGTCCATAATACTACTACTTCTTTATTATTTTACTTTAAAGCAGATATTTCATTCAGTTCAGGTTAATCCCGGCCAATTCAGCTTCAAATATGCTCGAAGAATGTTTAGCTTCAGTTTTTCTGTTCAAATCGCTACTTTCATAGGCTCATCAATTGATCCTGTCATAAAGTATGTAATCGGAAATTACGGCTCTACGAGTATTATTTCATATTACGAAGTAGCCAGAAGATTTGCTCTTGCTATATCAGGCCTATTTAATACAGCATTTAAGACAATTCTACCAAGGACAAGCGTTCTGGCTAAGCGATCCGATTTCCGAGATTTCATTTTAAATGAGGGTATAAACTATCCTAAATTTGGAATTGTTTACTCTGCGATTTTTTATGGAATTTGCTCAATTTTTATTGTATTGATAATTCACTTTTGGTTTGGTTTTGAACGGAGCATAATCATATTCTTTATATTAAGTTTGGCCGAATCTGTCAATAATACTGGATTTATGCTGTACAGTTTTTTTACTGGTATAGGAAAGGGATTGTACCTGGTAATTATTCAATCCTCAAATATAATTTTGGTTATATTAAGCCTCGTGGCAGGATTTCTAATTTTTGGTAATCAACTCGGGCTGATAGGTTATTTCGTATCTGTATTATTAATGAATTTATTAATGGTTTATCTGTTAAATAAACAAACCGGAATTTCTATTGAGCAATATTTACACAAGATACACATATATAAATTGTTTATGCTATTATTTTTTATATTATTAGTTATCATTGGTAACTATGTATATTCTATAAATGTTTATCTATTAAGTGCAACACTTTCATTGCTGTGTTTATTTCTTTTTATGCGTGATATAAGGCAATATTTATCTCAGTTAAAAGGGTTATTCAGTTTTTTAAAGAAAATTGAGTTAAAAGACTAAATGTAGGTTCATGCCTCACAAAACCGATATCAAAATATCAATAATAACTCCGTCTTATAATCAAGGTAATTTTATCGAGGACACCATTCTCTCTGTACTAAACCAAGATTACAAAAATTTTGAACATATAATCATTGACGGAGGTTCAA
Organism: uncultured Ignavibacteriaceae bacterium; assembly: GCA_964412105.1. Classification (GTDB taxonomy): domain Bacteria; phylum Bacteroidota; class Ignavibacteria; order Ignavibacteriales; family Ignavibacteriaceae; genus JAKAGZ01. The sequence goes on from CAYPNM010000030.1 coordinate 6,048, forward strand.
CAGATAATACTCTTCAAATAATTGAAAAATATAAACATCTTATTTATGTATCTGAAAGAGATAGCGGACAAGCTAATGCTATAAATAAAGGTTTTAAAATGGCGACGGGGGATATTTTCGCCTGGATAAATTCTGATGATTATTATGAAAAAAATATATTCGGTGACATAGTTTATAGATTTTCAACAAATGAAAGAATTCAATTTTTATATGGAGATATCATTTATGTGGATAAAAATAAAGAGGAACTGTTAAGAGAATCCGGTGCTCATATTTCATATATAAATTTATTAGAGAATCCTGATCTGGTCAGACAGCCAAGTAGTTTCTGGACAAGAGAATTGTATTTTGAATCTGGAGGATTGGATGAAAATCTTAATATTGTAATGGACTACGACTTGTTCTTAAAATTTACACGCAGAACAAATCCTTTTTATTTAAAAAAGAATCTTAGTTATTACAGATTTTATTCTGAAACCAAAACAAGATCACTTAGGAAACAGCAGGCCAAAGAATTATTTAAAGTTATGAAAAGACATTCAGATAGATTTTCTTGGAATATGGTCTGGTTTTTGATTAAAAGATATATGGGATCATTTTATTTGGTAGGCAATCTGCGAAAAGCTCAAAGAAGTATGATGCGAAATGGATAAAGATTCCTGTAAAATTCTATTTGTCGACCACGAAGGAGGTTTTTGCGGTTCGACAATAAGTATGGGGTATATAGTTACAGAATTTGCAAAACACAAATGTAAAGTTATTGTTCTCACAAAGGCTTCTGCTAAAGGAATAAATTTTTTACACAGTAAAGGTGCCGAAATAATTACATATAGTTCATCACCATTTCGTTCGATTACTCTTTCCTTGCATTTTTCGGATACAACAGTTCTATTTGGCCGCAAGTGGTTTAAAAATTTATTTAAGGATTTTATAAGGTTCATTAATGGAATTTTTCTAGCCATTAAAGTTATCAACAAAACAAAACCTTCCCTGATTTATTTAAATGAATATGTCATTATACAGGTTGCTCTTGTAGCAAAAATTTACAGAATCCCTGTAGCGGTTCATGTAAGAAGTCTTTTTCTTAAAAATAAATTAAGTCCCAGAGTTTATTTGCTAAAAAAGATATTACAGTATTGTACTGATAATATATTTGCAATTACAGATCTGGAGGCTAACCAAATCGGGATAAACAAGAGAAGTTTGAGAAAAAAAATTGAAGTCATTCCGGAAATTTTGAATCAGGATAATTTTACATTTCCACCTGATATCAAAAGATTAAAGAACGATCTTGGGTATAATAGTTCAGCAAAAATAATCACTTTTTTAGGCGGGATCAGCTATATAAAAGGCTCAATAAATTTTATTAAATCCATTTTATATATTGGTAATAAGATTAATGATATTCACTTCATTTTAGCCGGGAAAATTTATGATAAGAAAATATCGCCGGAAGCTTATCCATACTACAAAAAATGCATAGATTGTTTAAATTCACCTGAAGTAAATACGAAAATTAAAATTATTGGTGAGGTAGAAAATACAAAGGAATTAATTAGTGTCTCAGATATTGTTGTCTCTTGTTCAACTGAGTCACATTTTTCAAGGCCGATTATTGAAGCCTGGGCACTGAAAAAAGCAGTGATTGCGACTGATCTGTTGCATACCCGAAATCTGATCGATGAGGGGATTAATGGTATTATAGTACCAGTTAACGATGCAGAATCTCTTTCAAAAGCAATTGAATCGCTGATAAACGATGAAAAAACCCGATTATTATTAGGCCAGAATGGTTACGATAAAGCTAGAACAATATTCGCTGATGAGAGGAAGTTAAAAAAAATTGTAAATTGTTGTATTGAAAAATTGAACATTTAATAAATTTTAAGTTTAAACTCTTTCCCGGTTATAACCCTTAAATGAATTTACCGCCAGTTCATATAATAGTATTAAATTATAATAATTTTTTGGAGACTGAAAAGTGTATTCGTTCCCTTCAATCTGTAGAATATCCGTCCATACAAATAATTGTAGTTGATAATGCTTCTACAGATATAAGTTCCCAAGAATTAAAGATGAAATTTAAGGATTATAATTTAATTCAAAGCTCTATCAACAGGGGGTATGCTGGGGGCATGAATCTCGGCATAAAATATGCGTTAAGTGAAGGTGCCTGCTTGATTATGCTTAGTAATAATGATATGATTTATCCCCCGGAGTTTTTATCACCATTAGTTAACGCTTTATTGAAAAATAATAATGTAGGTATAGTTTCCCCGAAAGTTTTGTATTTAAATTCTAAGAAAATAATTTATTGTGCAGGCGGCGAAACTAAATTATATAGGTGTGGTGGTGTTAGTATGTTCAGAAATAAAGATGCAAAAAATTATGGTAACACTGAAAGGGAAATTTCTTTGGCCGAAGGTTCCTGTTTGTTGGTAAAGAAAGAAGTTTTCAAAGAGGTCGGACTTTTAAGCGAGCGATTTTTTATGTATTTCGAAGATGTAGAATTTTCTAACCGGGTTATTAAAAAGTTTGTAATAAAATATATTCCAGATAGTGTAGTATTTCACAAGTCTGGGGCTGGAAAAAACTGGACAGAATTTTCTCCTTTGTATTATTATTATTTTACAAGGAACCGATTACTTTACTATTCTTTTCACAATATTTTTGTCAGAATATATGTGATGCTTTTCAGTTTCTTAAATGTCATATCTAAATCATTTATACTTTTAACTAAATTTTTATTTCAACCGTCAGTATTTGATCAATTTAAGAAATCTTTTATGTCCATATGGCAAGGCTTTTTTGATGGTTTGAAATACATTCTTGGTATTATTAAACCTGCTGATGATAGTCCTTTATTAAGAAAGCAAGATTAGCTATTATGGAAAATGGGAGAATTGATGTATCTATAATAATAATAACATGGAAAATGCATGACCTCCTTGAAATCTGCCTGAAGTCATTATATAGGTATACCACAGGAATAAATTTTGAGCTTGTAATCATAGATAATAACTCTTGTGATGGTACTTCCGAAATGATCAAAGAAAAATATCCGGATGTTATTCTGATTACTAATCCGTCTAATAAAGGTGTAGCGCCGGCGAGAAATCAGGGGATGCAAATATCAAAAGGGAAATATATTCTGATATTAGATGCAGATATGGAGTTTGTAGAAAATTCGGTTTTGAAATTGTTCAAATTTATGGAATTAAATCCGAAATATGGTATGGTGGGAAGTAAATTAATTGATTCAAATGGCGCGATTCAGTTTTCTTGTAAAAGATTTCCCACTCTTCTTTCATTTTTATTTAGGAGATTAGAAAAATTTTCCCTTATTGCTGAATCCAAAGTACTGCAGCATCATACTATGCAGGATTGGGATCACAGCTCCATTCGCTTTGTAGATTATTTAATTGGTGCTTGTCAGTTTATTAGGCATGAGGTGGTTAGGGGAATCGGTTATTACGATAGCAATATTTTTTATGGTCCGGAGGATATAGATTACTGTATAAGAATCTGGAGAGCAGGCTGGCAAATTGCTTATTATCCTGAAACGAAAATAATACATCATGAACAAAGAATAACGAAAAGGAAAATATTATCAATCATATCGATTAAACACTTATGGGGGATTATTTATCTGTATAAAAAATATAATGGTAGAATCAGGATTTGAACCCTGATATGAATAAGAGAACAGAAAAAATATTAATCCTTACTGTAGATTTTCTTACAATAAATCTTTCAGGAATACTATACTTTTTGCTACGTGTGGAATCAGGATTTTTCAGTTTTAAAATTCGACCTGAATTTCTTCCTCCAATAATTGTTATTTATCTCTACTGGCTGATAATTTTTACTTTTGTCGGTATGTATCGTACGTGGTTCGCATCTTCACGATTTGATGAAATATCAACTTTGTTTAAAGCCTCTTTCGTTGGGATCTTCATCTTATTCTTTGCTATTTATCTGGACGATTCGATACAGGGAGTCTCGTCTCATTCGAGAATACTTTTATTTATTTACTGGGGTATGTTCTTCTTTTTTGTAGGTACCGGAAGAATTCTTGTAAGAAGCTTCCAAAGAAAATTACTTATAAAAGGTATTGGTAGAAAGAACGCGCTAATAGTTGGTTTTAATAAAAATGCTTTCGAAGTATGTGATCAAATAGCCGAACATAAAGCACTAGGGTTAGATATAAAAGGATTCATTATTGAAACTGATCGGGATTTAGATAAGGAATATAAGGGAATTTCAATTGCCGGGACTGCAACTGATATTCTGAATATAATCGATGAAAGAGATATTCAGGAAGTTATAATTGCTCTGGAAAAGAAAGAAGATGATTTGCTTATCGAGTTAATTGGTATGGCTTCAGCAAAAAACATAGGATTGAAGATAGTTCCTGATTTGTATGAAATCCTAAGCGGGCAGGCGAAGACTTCGCAAATCTATGGAATGCCGCTTATTGATTTGATGCCTCAATTGATGCCTGAATGGGAAAGAAAGCTGAAACGGCTATTCGATATTTTAATCGCTTTGATAGTACTGATCGTAACTGTGCCATTGGATTTAATAATTGCAATTGCAATAAAAGTTGAAAGTCCAGGGGCCATTTTCTTTATACAAGAAAGATGCGGTTTGGATGGCGAAATATTTAAGATGATAAAATTCAGATCAATGTATAAGGATGCTGAAAGGCAGAGCGGGCCTATCTGGTCACAAAAAAACGATCCTCGGATTACAAAGGTGGGAAGTATTTTAAGAAAAATCAGACTCGATGAAATTCCTCAGATGTTAAATGTGCTAATGGGAGAAATGAGTCTTGTAGGACCCCGTCCTGAAAGGCCATATTTTGTAGAAAAATTTGCCGGAATAATTCCTTATTACAAAAGGCGTTTAAAAGTGCGTCCCGGTATTACAGGGTGGGCCCAAGTAAAACATAAATACGATGAATCAATTGAAGATGTAAAGGCTAAGTTGCGGTATGATCTTTTTTATATAGAGAATATGTCAATAAGAATGGATTTTAAGATTCTTTTCAGGACAATATTTGTAATTCTTTTTGGGAAAGGGCATTTTGAGAAATAACGACTAAAATTTTTGTAAAGATAACTTTTAAAAATGTGTTATCTTGCATTATAGTTTAAATAATAAAAATTAATACAAATGGCTGATAAAACTCTTGTCATAATACCTACTTACAACGAACTAGAAAATATAACGGACTTGATTCCAGATATTTTAAATCGACATAAGAATTTGGATTTAGATATTCTGGTTGTTGATGACAATTCACCAGATGGAACCGGAAATTATATCGAGGATCTCTCAAAATCTGAAAGTAGAGTAAAATTAATCAGGAGAGCCGGAAAGCTTGGTCTTGGATCGGCCTACATTGAAGGATTCAAATATGCTTTGAAAAATAGCTATGATTATATTTTCGAAATGGATGCCGATTATTCACACTCACCCAAAGAAATAAAAAATTTTCTAAAAGCCATTAAGAACTATGATCTCGTGCTTGGCAGCAGATATGTCAGTGGGGTCAATGTTGTTAATTGGCCAATTAAGAGATTGCTGCTAAGTTATTTTGCAAATAAATACACAAGAATTATAACAGGGCTTCCTATTCATGATGCTACTGGGGGTTTTAAATGTTTTAGACGAGCGGTGCTGGAAAAAATAGATTTAAATAAAATCAAATCAAATGGCTACACATTTCAAATTGAAATGACATTTAAAGCCTGGAAGAAAGGATTTTCAATTGGTGAAATTCCTATCATTTTTATAGATCGTACAGCAGGACAATCAAAAATGTCCAGAAAAATTGTCCGCGAAGCAATTTTTATGGTTTGGAAGTTAAGAATAAGAAGCATGCTCGGATTACTTTAATTAATGTTGATATTTAAACACACTACCTTGAAAATTAATGGATCTTTCCATAATTATAGTAAACTACAATGTAAAGGAATTTCTTCAAAACCTTCTTTATTCAATCAATAAAGCTGCTCAGAACATTTCTCACGAGATAATAATTGTAGATAATAGCTCAGGCGATGGAAGTGTTGAATTAATTCAGCAAAAATTCCCTGATGTTAAATTAATTATAAATAAAAAAAACCTCGGGTTTGGAAAAGCGAACAATATCGCTATGAAGCAGGCTAATGGCGAGCATTTCCTTCTATTAAATCCTGATACACTGCTGTCTGAAGATACTTTAAAGGAAATGATGAGTTTCCTCAAAAAACATCCCGATGCTGGAGTTGCAGGCTGCAAAATTCTCAATCCGGATGGCACCCTTCAGTTGGCATGTCGGAGAAGTTTCCCAAGGCCATGGACATCATTTTGCAAGGTTATGGGTCTTAGTAATTTATTTCCTAAAAGCAAAATATTTGCAAAATATAATCTTACTTACTTAGATGAAAATCAAACCTATGAAGTAGATTCTATTTCCGGTTCATTCATGATGATGAAAAGAGAAGCTTATAAAAGAACGGGTGGCTTCGACGAGGACTTTTTTATGTACGGTGAAGATCTGGATCTTTGTTACAGAATACAGAAGGAAGGCTATAAGGTATTTTATGTCCATTCAGCACAGATAATCCATTACAAAGGAGAAAGTACTAGACGCAGCAGTATTGACGATACTAAATTATTTTATGATGCTATGCACCTTTTTGTGAAAAAACATTTTTCCGCTTCTTTCATTGTTGAAATAATTTTACAGACCGCAATAATTTTCAGAAAGTTTTTTGCCTTCCTTGGTAAAAGAAAGTTTATCATAATGCCTTTTATAATTGATTTTATAATTTTCGATCTATCTCTTCTCTTTGCAGAGAAAAGTTATTCTTTACACACCGAATGGACGGGATTTCCTCGCTCAACAATATATTGGATTTTTACAATTCCCGTATTGATTCAGGCTATAATCTCTGCTTTAAGTGGAGTTTATAGAAGGGAATCTCTATCGGTTCTTAGAACAATTCTATCAGTAATTATAGGATTTTTTATTCTGTCTTCAGTCACCTACTTTTTCAAGGAATTTGCTTATAGCCGGGCAGTTTTGTTAATAACCTATTTGATGATCTTTTCCCTTTTTATTAGTTGGAGAGTAATTGTAAAATTATTTTTTAAAGTAGGTGTTGAAGGAGGCAATCCAGATAATAGAAGAACGCTTATTATCGGGACTAATTATCAAACTATTCAGATTGCAGAAAAGCTAAAGAATATAAGCTCCGAATTTCACAATATCATTGGTCTAATAGGATCTTCAATGAAAAATCTGGGAGAAAATTCAAAAGGTTTCCAGGTATTAGGAACTTATGATAACATTATAAAAATAATAAGAAATAATAATATAAACGAAGTAGTATTTTCCTCAAATGAAATTTCTTATAACCAGATGATGTCAATAGTCTCACTTTGCCGAAATGAGAATGTTGAATTTAAATTAATTGGTAAAAATCTGGATTTTCTTGTTGGTAAAACTTCTGTCTCAATGCTGGACGATATCCCTATTATTGAGATAAAATATAATATTTCAAAGCCGTTATTCAGGTTTGTGAAGGTAATATTTGATTACTCATCAGCTGTGCTTGTTTTGTTTTTGATTTACCCTTTTATATATTTGATAAACAAGGCCGGTAAAAAACCAAGTGATTTTGGTGAATTTGTTTTAAAAATCCCTTTAATTTTTACCGGGAGAATTAGTCTGGTTGGACCGAAGGAATTGGACAAAGATTCCAATATTTATTTAGGCAAAAAAGGACTGACAGGTCTCTGGTATATTGAGGATTTTGCCGGAATAGATTCTAATAAATTAAATATTTTTTATGCGAGGAATCAAAGCCCCTGGTTCGATCTTGAAATAATAGGAAAAACAATATTAAAAATGTGGAACAGAAAATAATTATTAAATATGGCCAAGACAATTTTAGATTTTGAAAAACCAATTTATGAGCTTGAAGAAAAGCTCGAAGAAATGAAAAACTTATCAGACACTTTAAATATTGACAGCGAGATAAAAAGAATTGAAGATAAAGTGAAACAATTAAAAGAGTCAGTTTATAAAGGTTTGACAAGATGGCAGAGAGTGCAGTTGGCAAGGCATCCCGATAGGCCATACACTCTCGATTACATCTATGCTATGACAAATAATTTTGTTGAACTTCACGGTGACCGTAGTTTTAAGGATGATAAAGCGGTTGTCGGGGGTTTTGCTTCAATTGAAGATCATAAAGTTATGATACTTGGTCATCAAAAAGGAAGAGATACTAAATCAAATCTTTACAGAAACTTTGGGATGCCCAATCCGGAAGGTTATAGAAAGGCCTTAAGATTAATGAAACTCGCTGAGAAGTTTGAAAAACCTGTAATTACAATGATTGATACTCCCGGTGCGTACCCCGGACTGGAAGCAGAAGAGCGCGGTCAGGCTGAGGCAATTGCTCGAAATCTTTTTGAAATGAGTCGATTGAGAGTGCCTATAATTGTCGTAATAATAGGTGAAGGTGCTAGTGGTGGAGCTCTTGGTATTGGAGTTGGTGACAGAATTTTGATGCTTGAAAATTGCTGGTACTCCGTTATCAGCCCCGAATCATGTTCCAGTATTTTATGGAGAAGCTGGGATTATAAAGAACAGGCTGCAGAAGCCCTTAAATTAACGGCTCCTGATCTTCTGGAACAAAAGTTAATTGATAGAATTATTCCTGAACCAATGGGCGGGGCCCATAAGGATCTTGATGGTGTTGCCGGTTCATTAAAAGAAATTTTAATTGAGGAACTTAATAATCTTAAAAAAGTTAAGCCGGACAAGCTTATTGAACAGCGATTAGAAAAATTTGGAAAGATGGGGGCTTACATAGAGTAGCAAATCAACCTGGAATTTGTTAGGACGCTTTTTAATTCCAGCCGAAAAAATTATGTTAACTTATAAAACTGAAATCAGAGTTAGATATGCAGACACCGACCAAATGCAGTTTGCGTATAATGGAAAGTATTTGGAATATTTTGAAGTTGGAAGAACTGAGTTGCTCAGAAGCACAGGACTTTCCTATAAGATTGTCGAAAGAGAAGGATATCAGCTTCCACTTGTTGAGGCTCAGTTGAAATATATTTCAGCTGCTTATTATGATGACATACTCGTCATAGAATCTTTTTTAAAGGAGATTCCCAAATTTAAGATGAAAATTAATTACAGAATTTTCCGTAAAGAAAACAACAAGCTTGTAACTGAAGGATATACAGAACACGTTTTTATAAAGAAGGATTCAAAAAAGCCTGTTAGACCACCAAAGTTTTATTTGGATGCAATTAAGAAATATTACGAATAGTAATTTTAATTGACTAAATTAACCATATCATTTCCACACCGATTTTATCGCAATTAGTTCGATATAAATTATTGAAAGATGATTGAGAAACTAAAAGAACTTTCCAAAGACACCGCAATTTACGGCGTAAGTACCATGGTAGGGAGGTTTCTCAATTTTCTTTTAGTCCCTTTCTATACACATGTGTTCACTGATTTTGATTATGGTATTGTTTCCAACCTCTATATTTTCATTGCAATATTTAATGTGATTTTCATTTATGGAATGGATGCGGCATACCTGAAATATGCGGCAGTTCCATCGGGAAAAGAAGACAAAGATAATTTTTCTACTCCTTATTTATCGGTCTTGGGTATGGGAATTATCCTGGTTCTTTTAATTATTGCCCTGAAGAAGGTCATATTTGTTACATTTGATATACCATTTGATCATCTCAAACTTATATTTCTGGTTGTACCAATTCTTTTTATTGATGCAATAAATGTAATTCCATTTATTAAGCTTAGGATTGAAAGGCAGGCCAAAAAATTTGCGACCTTTAAAGTTCTCAATATTATAGTTAATGTGATTCTAAATCTTTATTTAATCTTGAAATTAAAATGGGGAATAGAAGCAGTTTTTATCAGCAATATTGCTGCTTCCGCATTCACTTTCTTATTGTTGTTTCCAACAGTAATCAGATACCTCAAAATAAAATTACGCACGGATTTATTAGTAAAATTTTTGAAATTTGGTTTACCTTACCTGCCCGCCGGACTAGCTTCGATGTTTATTCAAGGAATTGACAGGCCAATACTCGGACATCTAACTGATCTTGGCACGGTAGGTGTTTACAGTGCAAATTACAAGCTCGGAATATTTATGATGCTGTTTGTAAGTATGTTTCAGTATGCCTGGCAGCCCTTCTTTCTGCAAAATGCTGAAGAAAAAAACGCAAAGGAACTTTTTTCAAAGGTTCTAACTTATTTTACAGTCGCAGCTTCATTTATTTTAATATTAGTATCTCTTTTTATAAGTGATCTAGTAAAAATCAGATTATTCGGTCATACAATAATTCAACACAATTACTGGGGCGGATTAAGCATCGTTCCTATTATTCTTTTCGGCTATTTCTTTAACGGACTTTATGTGATTTTTACAGCAGGAATATTTATTAAAGAAAAAAGTATTTATGTTCCTTTTATCACAGGGCTGGGTGCGGTTGTAAATATCGGTGTTAATTTTGCATTGATTCCTTCGATGGGAATGATGGGAGCAGCGATAGCAACTCTTACTGCTTATCTAGCAATGGCAATAAGTTTATATTTAGTTACACAAAGAATTTATAAGATCCATTATGAATATGCAAAAATGGCAAAAGTACTTTCCTTTGTTGTTTTACTTGGACTTTTATATTATTTGTTATTATATAGTGGTCACTTACTATTTCTATATAAAATATTAATGCTATTAATATTTACTTTATGGATGATATTTTTTGTGATGGATAAAGATGAAATGAATTTTATACAAAAAAGACTTCTAAAAATTAAAAAATAACTAATTATGACTAATTCCATTGAGATAAAAATTAAAAGATTGTCTGAGAATTTTAAGGATGTTTCTTTGCCTTCATACGCAACAGACGGCAGTTCAGGAATGGATGTAAGAGCAACGGTAAGAGAAGAGATAATTATTCCGGCAGGCAAAGTTGTGCTTGTGCCTACTGATTTTTCTGTGGAAATACCGGAAGGATACGAAATTCAGGTTAGACCAAGAAGTGGTCTGGCCGCTATACATAATATTGGTATTTTAAATTCACCCGGCACTATTGATTCCGATTATCGGGGAGAAGTAAAAATAATTTTAATGAATTTTGGAGAAAAAGATTTCATAATTTCCAGGGGGGAAAGAATTGCTCAATTAGTGGTATCAAAAATTTATAAAGCTTCGTTGAAAGAAAGTAATAACCTTGAAAGTAGTAAAAGAGGGGAGGGCGGATTTGGACATACAGGGAAAAGTTAAGTCAATACTTTGTTAAGAAATAATTTCTAAATTTCAACCTGTATTTTCAAAAAAATATTGCTTAATATACTCTCCGTAAAACTTCATATTTCTCCTTCTATATTTTTGCATTATGTCTGACTTTATTCATTTACACAATCACACTCATTACAGCCTTCAGGATGGAGCCTGCACGGTGGAAGATCTAATTGCCGCTGCGAAGCGCTACAATATGAACGCTGTAGCTTTAACAGACCACGGTGTAATGTATGGTATTGCAGAATTTTATAAAAAAGCAAAAAGGGAAGGAATAAAACCAATCGTTGGTATGGAAGCATATGTAGTCTCAGATGGCAGCAGATTTGATAAAGGCAAAGAATATAACGCCGGAAAGAAAAGGGCAAAGCATTACAACCATTTAATTCTTCTTGCAAAAAATAAAACAGGATACAAGAATCTTTCAAAACTATCTACGCTCGGGCACACCGAGGGATTTTATTATAAACCAAGAATTGATCTTGAGCTTTTGCAAAAATATAATGAAGGACTAATTTGTTCTTCAGCTTGTGCTGGTGGTGTTGTATCAGTTCATCTCCGAAACGGAGATTATCAAAAAGCAAAAGAAACTGCAATTACTTACAAAGAAATTTTTGGAGATGATTTTTATCTAGAGATTCAGAATCATAATATGGAAGTCGAGAGACCTATTCTTGATGGAATGCCGAAACTTTCGAAAGAACTAGGGATAAAACTTGTGGCAACGAATGATTGTCACTACATTGAAAAAGATCATTCAATTCCACATAATATTTTATTGCTACTGGCGGACAAAACCGGCCAGGATTACAGAAATCTAAGATACGGTACAGATCAGGTATATTTCAAATCACAAGAAGAGATGATCAAACTCTTCAAGAATTACAAAGGTGCAATTGAAAATACTCTTGAAATTGAATCAAAAGTTAATCTAAATCTGGAATTTGAAGGACACCACTTCCCTGTTTTTCCAATTCCGAAAGATTCACCCGCAAAAACCCCCGATGACTATTTTGAGTTGCTTGCTAATGAAGGGCTTCATAAAAAGATTGATAAAATAACTCCTGAAATAAAAGAAAGATTTGAATTTGAAATTGCGACTATAAAGGAAATGGGATTTGCGGGTTACTTTCTTATTGTTCAGGATTTTATAAATTCTTCAAAAAAAATAAATATACCAGTTGGTCCTGGCCGAGGCAGTGTTGCCGGTAGTTTGGTTGCATACACTCTCGGGATAACAAATATAAATCCATTACAGTATAATTTACTGTTTGAACGTTTTCTTAATCCGGAAAGAAGATCGATGCCGGATATTGATATTGATTTTGCAGATGACAGGCGAGCTGATGTAATTGATTATGTAAAAGAAAAATACGGTAATAATTGCGTAACTCAGATTATTACTTTTAATCGATTATCATCAAAAGCTGTTATTCGTGATGTAGCCAGGGTTTTGAAAATTCCCATTCCAACTGTAAACAAGATCACAAAATTTATACCTTCCAAATTCGGGAAAGTGTACACAATTGAGCATGCGTTAAAAGAAGTTCCTGAACTAAAATGGGTGAGAGATTCTAAAGATCCAGAAATTCAGAATCTGATTAAATACGCAAAAGTTTTAGAAGGAATGAACCGTAACGCATCTAAACACGCTGCAGGTGTCGTGATCACACCAGATGATGTTAGCAATTACGTTCCACTCGCAAACGCAGTCTCGCAAAATGATATTGTTACGCAATTTAATATGAAGGAAATTGAAAGTGCCGGCCTTTTAAAAATGGATTTCCTTGGTTTGCGTACCCTGACAATAATCAGGGATACTATTGACCTCATCCAAAAAAATCATAATGTGAATATAAATATTGATGATATCCCCTTGCAGGATGAAAAAACATTACAATTGTTTGCGAAAGGGCAGACTACCGGCATATTTCAGTTTGAATCCGGGCCGATGAGAGAATATTTGAAAAAGCTAAAGGCTTCTGGTCTTAATGATCTTGCAGCGATGAATGCACTTTATAGACCGGGTCCGATGGAATTCATTGATGAATTTATTGACCGGAAATATGGAAATAAGGAAGTTACCTATCTGCATCCGATACTTGAATCAATCCTTAAAGAAACCTATGGAGTTATTGTTTATCAAGAACAGGTAATTCAAATTGCAAATAAAGCTGCTGGGATGAGTCTTGCTGAAGCAGACATATTGCGACGCGCAATGGGTAAAAAGGATCTAAAAGCTATGAAGGAACAGAGGGAAAAGTTTGTTGCAGGCGCGATGAAAAACAGCATTCCGAAAAAAGCCGCAGAAGAAATTTTTGAGGCAATTGATAAATTTGCTAATTATGGTTTTAACAAAAGCCATGCTGTTGCTTACAGTCTGGTTGCATATCAAACTGCTTATTTAAAAGCTCATTACACTTCCGAATTTCTAGCTGCTAACTTAAAGAATGAATTTGGAAATCCTGACAAAGTTAGAAACTTTCTCGAAGATTGCCGAAAGCTAAAAATTGAGGTGCTCCCACCGGATGTAAATTCTCCTTCTGTTTATTTTGATGTTGACAACGGCAAAATCCGATTTGGAATGTCTGCAATAAAAAATGTTGGTATTTCAGCAGTTGAAGAGATAATTAAAGTCCGGGAAAAGCTAAACAGAAATTTTACAAGCATTTTCGATTTCTGTTCAAGTGTTGATACAAGAATTGTAAATAAAAGGACTCTGGAAGGGCTCGTGCTCGCAGGTGCTTTTGATTCAATTAATAATTGTAGAGCAATTTTATTTGCAGTAATTGAAGATGCTCTCGACTTTGGGCATAAAGCACAAAATTCCAAATTAAATTCAGAAAACAGTTTATTTGGTGATCTTGAGGAGGTTAAATTTACAGAACCGGAAATGCCTAAGGTTCCATTATGGAGTCAAAAAGAAAAGCTAGCACGTGAGAGAGAGGTAATCGGCTTTTATGTAACAGGACACCCGCTTAGAAAATATGAGCTGGAATACAACTCATTCACTACAATTCAATTGGGTGAGACTGAGGTTCTTGAAGAAACAGATAGTGTAAGAGCCTGTGGAGTAATAACTGCCCTTAAAACCAAAATTGATAAATCAGGAAGAACGATGGCCTTTTTTACTTTAGATGATTTCGGTGGCTCTTGCGAATGTTTAATGTTTGCCAAAATATATGAGCTGTATGGGAAATTTATTAAGGAAGAAGAGTGCATTTTTATAAATGGAAAGCCAGAAAGCAGCGGAGATGCGATTAAAATTCATATAAATGAGGTTGTGCCTTTATCAGAAGCAAGAGCAAAATTTGCCCAAAGTGTAAAAATAAAAGTTGATAAACAAAAAAATACCCCTGAGAATTTTATTGAATTGAGAAATATCCTTTCTAAGAACAAGGGAAACCTTCCTTTATATGTACATCTTGCGAACAATGGTTCCAAAGAAAGATTGTTTTTCCTGAAAGATTTTAAAGTTCAATTGTCTGATGCTTTTATAGAATCAGTAAATAATTTATTTGGGGAAAATTCAGTAATGCTTGCCAAAAAATAATCCCTTCAAACCTATTTATAATGGGTTTAATTCGATATTTCAAATATTTGTAATTTATATTTGTTGAATAACTAACGGCTATTTTGTATTATTTATATCTAATTTAAATCCAACATGAACTTACAAGAGCAGAATTATGAGAAACGATGATAATAAAAATTATTGGGCTCTGATTTTAGGAGCTTCGTCTGGTTTTGGGGAGGCAACTTCAATTAAACTGGCGGAAGATGGTTTTAATATTATCGGAGTTCATCTTGATAGGTATGCGACTATGCCGCACGTTGAGGAAATTATCTCAAAAATTAATGCTGCCGGATCAAAACATTTATTCTTCAATGTAAATGCTGCAGATGATATTAAACGCGAAGAGATCACTGCAGAATTAAAGGAAAAATTTGAAGGTAAAGGAGTAATTAAAGTTTTAATGCATTCTTTGGCTTTTGGTAGCCTCAAGCCATTTATTTCAAAGGATAATGAACAGTCTATCACCAAAGCTCAAATGGAAATGACGCTGGATGTTATGGCACATTCGCTGGTTTATTGGACACAGGATATTGTGAAAAATGGGCTTCTTGCAAGAAAAGCAAGAATTTTTGCAATGACAAGTTCCGGTGGCCATACAGTTATTCCAACATATGGAGCTGTTTCAGCCGCTAAAGCCGCACTTGAATCTCACGTTCGTCAGCTTTCTGAGGAACTTGGATATCTTGAGGTTGGTGTTAATTCTATTATGGCTGGTGTAACCGACACTCCGGCATTGAGAAAAATTCCAGGAAACATACCTATGATGGATGTTGCTAGACGAAAAAATCCACATTCTCGTTTAACAACTCCGCAGGATGTTGCTAAAGTAATTTCTTTGCTTTGTATGGATGGTGGTGAGTGGGTGTCAGGTGGAATCATACATGCTGACGGAGGGGAGGATATAGTAAGTTATGTTGGACAGGGTAAAAAAACAGAAGATTATTAAGTTAAACCAATCACAGGTAATATATGAAACCATTGAAAATTTCAGATGATAACTTTGAAACTGAGGTATTAAAATCAGATAAGCCGGTTCTAATTGATTTCTGGGCAACATGGTGTGGTCCGTGTCGAACTATTGGTCCGATTGTAGAAGAACTGGCAGAAGAATATTATGGCAAAGTTAAGTTCGGTAAACTTGATGTTGATAATAATCAGCAGACTGCAATAAAATATGGGGTAAGAAGCATACCGACTTTGCTAGTTTTTAAGGATGGCATAGTTAAAGAAACAATTATTGGCGCTGTTCCCAAAGGACAAATTGTTCAAAAGCTAAACTCAGTTATTTAATCAATAAAAGTTCATTTTTAAAAAATACTATCTCTAGAGTTAATAGTGGTAGTATTTTTCTTTTTAAATAAATATGAAAAAAATTTTAATAACAGATCCGGTTGATCAAAATTGTGAAGAGATTCTAAAGAATGCTGGTTTTGATGTAGACTTTAAGATGGGAATATCTAATGATGAATTATTTGGAATAATTAGTCGCTATAACGGGTTAATTGTTAGAAGTGAAACTAAGGTAACTTCTGAACTGATTTCTAAAATGGAAAATATGGAGGTAATCGGCAGGGCTGGAACAGGTATTGATAATATCGATCAAATTGCTGCTACCCGGAAAGGAATAATTGTTATGAACACGCCTGGTGGTAATACTATTTCAACAGCTGAACATACAATGGCTTTGATGCTATCAATGTTTAGAAATATTCCCCAGGCGAATCAATCGTTGCGATCAGGTAAGTGGGATAGAAAAAGTTTTAAAGGAACGGAGCTTTATGGGAAAAAAATTGGAATTGTTGGACTTGGTAAAATCGGAAGGGAAGTTGCCTCAAGATCAAAATCATTTGGAATGAGAGTAATTGGCTATGATCCGGTACTCTCCGATGATATTGCAGATAAAATGGGGATTGAATTAGTTGATCTCAATACAATATTTGCTCAATCTGACATTATTACTGTCCACGTTCCTTTAATTGAAGAGACAAAGCATATGATTAATTCTGAAACTTTAAGTATATGTAAAGATGGAATTAAAATTATAAATTGTGCTAGGGGTGGAATAGTGGATGAATCGGATTTAGTTATGGCGCTTGATTCAGGAAAAGTATCATCGGCTGCATTCGATGTTTATGAAGTAGAACCACCAGATTTAAAGGGCAAATTATTAAACCATCCAAAAGTCGTTTGTACACCGCACCTAGGTGCTTCAACGGAAGAGGCACAAATAAAGGTAGCTGTACAGATTGCGGAACAAATCGTTGATCTATTTAATAATGGGGAAATTGTTGGTGCAGTTAATGCATCTGCGATTGAAGCTGGGGGTAACAAAGAATTAATCCCATACGTACGTCTCGCTGAAAATCTGGGTAGCCTTCAAGCTCAAATGATTAACGGACAATTAAAGCAAGTAAATATGAATTTCAGCGGAGAATTACTGCATTCATCAACAAGCCTTTTATCAGCCGCAGTAGTGAAGGGGTTTTTATCAAGGTTAAGGACAGAATCGATAAACTTTGTAAATGCACTCTTTTTATTAAAAGAAATGGGAGTTATTGTAAATGAAACAAAGGCAGGTGCAAGTACTAATTATAATAATTTGTTGGAAATAAAATTTATTACAGATAACGAAAAGCACTCTCTATCAGGAACTGTATTTGGAAACAACGAGATAAGGCTGGTTAATGTTGATGGATTTTATCTTGAATTAAAGCCGGAGGGAGATATGATATTTTATTCAAATGTTGATAGGCCTGGAGTTCTTGCTTCTGTAGGTAGAGTTCTGGCTGAGGCAAATATTAATATAGCTGGTCTTTCATTGGGTCGGCTTGGCAAGGGGGAAAGGGCAATTACTGCAATCAGCATCGATAGCCCTGTAAATAAAGGGACTTTAAAAAAGATTTCAGAAATAGAAGATGTAAAGAACGCTTTTGCTGTAAGAATTTAACAATAGCATTTTTAACATAAAGCTAATCTGTATGTATAAGAATGTGGAATATTATGACTCAATGTTTTATATTGAAACCAATTATGCAGGATAATAATCATAAAAATTATTTTATAACAATTTATTTTTTAACACTATGAAAAATATAATTTTATTTATTGTGCTTTTCCCGGTTGTTTTTATTTCAGCTCAAAGCAATTTTAATTTTAATATAGACTATGCAAGTTTTAAATATGACTCTTCCTCAAACTATGTGGAATTTTATTATTCCTTCCCTACATCTCAATTAAAAATAACTGATAATGAAGGGAGTCTGCAGGTTGAAGGTATCTTACATATAGAATTAAAAAATGATTCTACAGGTGAAGATATAGTAAATAAAGGATGGCGAATTCCCAATCCTTTAAAAGATACTACCCAGCTAGCAAGGACAACTAACCTTATTGGAGTTATAGGATTCGTTGTTCCCGCAGGTAGATATACTTGTCAGGTAGAGGGTTCTGATTATTATAATCAGGATCAAAAAAGATCAATAAAATTTTCTATAGTTGAAAAAGCTTTCGGTACGAAACAAATGACACTTAGTGGGATTCAACTTGCTTCTAATATTAAACAGGCTGATTCTGATAAGAAATCAATTTTCTATAAGAATACCATGGAGGTTATTCCCATACCTTCAGATATCTTTGGTCAAAACTCGCCTGTGGTGTTTTATTATGGAGAATTATATAATCTTGATAAAGTCCCGGATATCTCTAATGTAAAGTTTGTTTCAGCTGTATATGATTCTAAAGGCAGACAGATATATGGTCATACAAAGACATCTTTAAAACCTGTTCAAGCTTCTGTGGAAGTAGGTTTGATTAATGTTTCAAATTATGTTAGCGGCAAATATTATTTGGTTTTATCTTTAAATGATAGCCTGAAGAATGAATCTATTATTTCAAAGAAGGAGTTTTTTGTATATAATCCAAATGTTAAAGACACTACTAATACACTTCCCTCAAATACATCAAAGGTCTTAAGCAGTCAGTTTGCTTTTTTATCTGCAAGTGAATGTGATAATGTTTTTAATAAATCGGAATATATAGCAACGAAGGCAGAAAAAGATCAATATGTGAAAATTCATACAGTCGAAGGTAAAAGAGAATTTTTATATAAGTTCTGGAATGAAAAAGCAAATGAGGAAGATAAAGATAAAAGATACAATTATGCAGATTATATGAACAGAGTTAGAGTAGCAGATGAAAAGTATAGAAATATAGCTAAGACCGGCTGGAAAAGTGATATGGGGCGCGTTTATATAATGTATGGTGAGCCAAGTGAAATTGAAAGACATCCAAGCGATGCTGGATATAGACCATATGAAATATGGAAATATAATGATATAGAAGGGGGTGTCCAATTTATTTTTGGAGACCTGACTGGATTTAAAAATTATGTGCTGCTTTCATCAACGAAACGTGGTGAGTTGCAAGATAGTAACTGGCAACAGGAACTTTCAACCATGCAGTAGATTTTATTATCATAACTAAATTTTATCAGCCTTAAACCTAATTTAAGGCTGATTTTGTTTTAAATAAACTCTAATGTTCTAATTTAATATTCAATTAATTCCGAAGGCAAAAAATAGCTATCTTTAAATATTCAAATAAATTTTTTAGATTCAATTATTCTCAATTAAATGCAAAACGAATTAGAATATATTCTATTTATTAGCTTTAGTTATTTAACAAAATTACTTGGTTTGAATTTATCAAGAAAGTTGGCTATAGGTCTTGCATATGTTTTTTATTATTTCATCCCGATTAGAAAAAAAATGGCTATTGAAAATATTAGCAAAGCATTTCCTGATTACTCAAAGAAAAAGGTGCGACAAACTGCATTAGATACCTATAAAAGTTTTTCTATCACAATAATGGAAACTTTATATATACCCCACATTAGCAAAAGTAAAATGATGGGATCAGTATGTTTTGTAAATAAAGAAATTCTGGTTAAAAAAATAAAAGAGAGGAAAGGAGTAATTGTTCTTTCTGCTCATTTTGGGAACTGGGAATATTTGGCAGTTTCTCTGGCTCTCCAGCTAGATTTGCCATTAGCGATCCTTATCAAGGTTCAAAGAAATCCTTATGTTACTCGGTTTATGGATAAAGCACGTACAAAATGGTCTAACGAAGTTATACCAGTTGGAACCGCAGTTAAAAAAATATTCAAAGCACTGGGTGATGGTCGAATTGTATGTATGGCCGCTGATCAGCGCGGTAATGTTGATGGTATTAGGATTGAATTTTTAGGTTTAATGTCTTCAGTGTACTCAGGGCCGGCTGTTGTTGCTATTAAAACTGGAAGTGATATTGTTCTCGCTATAAGTGTAAGACAACCAGACTATTCATATAAAGTGGAGCTAACTGAATTGTCATTTGACAATCTTCCTGAAAATTATGATGAAAAAATTAAAGAAATTTGTAGACGTTATTTAAATTCTCTTGAGGGATTTATAAGGCAATACCCGCAACAATGGTTGTGGCTTCATAATCGATGGAAATATTAGTTGATGAATAAAATCCTTGTTATTCAAACTGCTTTTGTAGGTGATGCGGTTTTGACATTGCCAATGATCCAGAAATTGAAAGATATTTTTAATGATGCGGAAATTCACGTACTATGCATTCCGTCTTCGGCAGAAATATTTTCTGTCTCACCATATGTGAATGAAGTATTAATTTATGATAAAAAAGAAAAGGATAAGGGTTTTCTAAGTCTTGTTAAATTAATTTTACAGATTAGATCTGAAAAGTATTCAAGAATCTATTCACCTCACAGATCCATCAGAACCGCAATGGTTGTTAAATTTTCAGGGGCAAAGCTAACATTTGGATTTAATAACAGCAGTTTAAAAAATATTTATACTTATCTCGTAAATTATGATAAATCCAAACACGAAGTGCAAAGGAATCTTGATTTAATTGGTTTTTCATATAATGCAAATAGCTGGAAAATTAGACCGGAGTTAAAAATTACTCAGGTTTTATCCAAACCTTTAGAAAAATTATTTGTAAATTATACCGATAAGTCAAAATATATTGTGGTAGCCCCTGGAAGTGTTTGGAATACAAAAATATATCCTTCTCAATTTTATCGGGATATTATTAAATATTTAATCGACCAAAAATATTTTGTATTACTTATTGGGGGAAAGAATGACCAGGCATTATGCGAAAGCTTGGTGTTTGAATTTGAAAACTATGCAAATTCTATTGCAGGTAAAGTTTCACTTTTAGAGTCTGTTTTAGTTTTAGAAAAAGCGGAAATGTTAATCTCAAACGATAGTGCACCAACTCATTTGGGCATGTGTGCGGATATTCCCGTTCTCACAATTTATTGTTCAACGGTTCCGGATTTTGGTTTTTATCCGTATAATTTAAAGAGCAGTTATATTAGCTATAACGATCTTACATGTAAGCCATGCGGAATTCACGGATACAATAAATGCCCAATTAAAACATTTGATTGCGCTTATAAATTAAAACCGGATATTGTAATATCAAAGATTGAGGAAATGTTAAACGGTGGAAAATAAGAAATGTGAAATAATAAATATTGACAAGGCTTTTAATGATGCATTAATACTGGCAAAAAAACTTTACCTTGAAGGTTCTGTTTTTATATATCCTACCGATACGATATATGGAATTGGTGGAAATCCCTTCAATATGGAAGCTGTTAAAAGGATTAATAGAGCAAAAGGAAGAGATCTCGGTAAAAGATATATTCTTCTTATAAATAGTATTGAGAACCTGCTTAAATATGTTGAAATAAAATCCGAAAAACATCTTGATTTTTTATTATCAATATGGCCTAATCCCGTTTCTGTTGTTTTGCCTTTAAACATGAATACAAAAAGACTTCTAGGGACTCAGACAGCTTCCTTTAGAATACCTAATCATAGGTTTTGTTTAAAGCTTCTCGCTGAATTGCAAATGCCCCTAATATCTACGAGCGTTAATCTTGCAGGTGAAAAACCTTTGATTGAGCCGAGCATTATTCGAGAAGAATTTTCATCCATGACAGATGCCATTTTTTATACTGACAAAAAACCATACATTGAAACGTCAACTTTAATCGATTTGAACGATTCGAAACCAGTTTTATTGCGTGAGGGGAAGTTTAAATTTGAAGATATTTTAAGGAAATTTAAGTAAAGGAATTTTGTGCCAAATAAACATAAAATAGATTTTAACCGGATGAAAGAAATCAGGAGCGTTTCAATCCTTGTTGTGCCTGAAGAATCCGGAATGAAGGCTAAATCCCGAAGATTTTCTATTCAGCTTATTGCAGCGATAATTGTGTCTTATAGTTTATTTATATTTATTATAAGTTACATTCTTTTAGCTTTCACACCAATTGGGAATTTATTGAATTTTTCTGGTAAGCCGTTGAGTAAAGAGGATATGCAGGAAGTTAAAATACTTAATGAACGTATGATTTTTCTGGCAAAGGAAGTGGAGCAGATGAAATCGACAAATGAAAAATTGCGTTATGCAATTTTTCTCGGGGACTCTGCTGCAATAGACTCTTTAGCAAGGCTTGATTCAGTAAAAAAGAATGCTGAGCAACCAATGAAGTCTAAAAATAAGAAGGGCGGAGATATTTTCTCTGTATTCAGAGATTTATTTTTGACCAAAGATGAATATCAGGGCAAGGAAGTATTTTTCAGCAAGCCGGTTAATGGTTTTATTAGTCGGGAGTTTGATCCTGATAGAGGACATTTTGGAATTGATTATGTTGTAAAAACAGGCACGCCGGTATATGCTGCGTGCAGCGGTTATGTTGTTTTTGCAGATTACACCGTGAGGGATGGATATATGCTTATAATAAATTCACCTTCGGATTATGTCACTGTATACAAACATTGTTCATCTTTGCTAAAAAAGACTCGTGATATTGTTACTGAAGGTGAGCTGATCGCTTTAAGCGGTAATACAGGGGAGATAACCACCGGTCCCCATCTTCATTTTGAGGTTTGGAAAAATGGAAGGCCGGTTAATCCCAAATCATTATTCATAAATTATTAATCATGGAGAGTTTTGTGAAAGATAAAAACATAACTTCAGGCATGGATGAAGTCACTATTTTGAGTACAGGGGTGAAACTAAAAGGATCTTTAACCAGCGATGGAAACGTTAGAGTGGACGGATATGTGGAAGGAAATATTTCTGCTAATGCCAATATTACTGTAGGCGACCGAGGAGAAATAAAAGGAAATATTAGTGCTGATAACGTTATAGTTGGTGGAAAAGTTATGGGAATTGTTGCAGCGAAAGAAAAATTGGTACTTGAGGCAAATGCTTCTTTGCAAGGTGATATTTCTACTAAAATTTTAGTAATAGCTTCAGGGGCAAAGTTTGACGGAAACAGTAAAATGGTACCCGCTCAGGGAGGAAGCTACACTGCATCCGAAAAAGATACACAACATCAACATGACAAAAAGAATTGATCAAACAGATGATAATTCAAAACAGGAACAAAAGTACGGTGATATAGGGAATTATCTTGGATTAGGATTACAACTTGCCGTTACAGTAGGAGTAATGGTATTTGTTGGTATCTGGCTAGATAATAAATTTAATACCAGTCCGTGGATGACGCTGGGGTGTTCTTTCTTTGGAATAATGGCTGCGCTTTATTCTTTCATTAAAACCGTTCTGAAGTCCGGTAAATGAGGTTTTCTGAAAATAGCATTAGATATAGCTTAATTTTTGTTCTTTTAGTTATAGCAGCTTTCACAATTTTATACCTAGGGGATAAATTAAGTGCAAATTTTTACTTCCCGGTTCTCTATGCTGCTTTAATAACTACATTCAACTTTGTATTAGGCCTTTTGTCAATAAAATTAAGCTTGAGAAAGTCCGTAAAAACATTTCTTATTCTTTTTCTTGGGGGAATGGTTTTTAGGCTTCTGTTGATGCTAGCAGAGGTATATATTTGCTTGAAATTCTTGGAATTAAGGGGGAATAACTTTATATTTTTAGTCTTCATTTTTTATGTTTTTTATCAAATTATAGAAATTTTTTACGTTAATTATAGAAATTAGTGAATTAATAATCTTATGGTTTTATCTGGCTTGCCCGATACCCTGAAAGCAGTGGCTGATACTGCAAATGCGGGTAAAGAGAACGGAGGTGGATGGATATTACACCACGTAATGGATGCAAATTATGTTGATTTTGGTCCGCTGGGCAAATTATACCTTCCTAAGATCGAACTTTTTGGCATAGACCTCTCAATTACCAAGGATATTTTTTTCCTCTGGGTTGTTGCTATAATATTAGTAATTCTGCTTTTATTTATATCAAGGGGATACAAAAGGTCTTTGATTCCCAAAGGCATAACAAACCTTTTCGAAATAATGATAATTTTTGTTAGGGACGAGGTTGTTAAGCCAGCGATTGGTAAAGGTTATGAAGTATTTATGCCATATATGCTGTCTTTATTCTTTTTTATTCTTTTTGTTAACATGTTTGGCCTCATTCCAACTCCAAACCTTGTAGTTCCAACAGGCAACATTGGTGTAACTGCAAGTTTAGCTCTAATTTCATTTATAGCAATACAAATTGGTGGAATAAGAAATCTTGGGTTTTTTCATTATTTAAAAAGTTTGGTCCCTAAGGGGATGCCGGGATGGATAATAGTAATTATGATTCCACTCGAAATTCTAGGATTGTTTACAAAACCATTTGCACTCTGCATCCGTCTTTTTGCTAATATGATTGCGGGGCATATTGTAATTTTTTCTCTGCTTGGTTTAATATTTATAATGCATTCAATTTACGTTTCACCTGTTGCAGTTGGTTTTACCCTATTTATTGAACTATTGGAAATACTTATAGCATTTATTCAGGCATATATTTTTACAATGCTTACTGCGTTGTTTATAGGAATGGCAATGCACCCTGAGCATTAATTATTGTGTTAGTACGAACTTATTAATCGAAATCAAACATATTTAGGAGGAAAAAAATGGATTTATCTTGGTTAGGCGCTGGCATCGGTGCCGGAATTGCTGTTATTGGCGCTGGTCTCGGTATTGGTAAGCTTGCGGGATCAGCTTTAGAAGCTATGGGAAGACAGCCGGAAGCAGCTGCTCCAATTAGAACTGCTATGATTATTGCTGCAGCTCTTATTGAAGGTATTGCATTCTTCGCACTAGTCATCTGTATTTTATTAGCAATTAAATCTTAAAATTTTAATAGGAACTTAATAATGCTTTTAAGTTTTAATGCACAAATTGTTCTCCGGTTTCTTGAAGATAAGATAAATCTTATTGAAGTTAATCCCGGATTAATGATTTGGGTAGTCGTGACCTTTATTGTGCTTCTTTTTGTATTAAAAAAAGTAGCATGGAAACCTATTCTCAGTGCGCTTGAAAACAGGGAAGCTGCCATCAGGGAGTCTCTTGAAAAAGCAGAAAAGGCTCAGGAAGAGGCAAAAAAGGTGCTTGAAGAAAATAAAGCAAATATTCAAAGGGCCGAAGAAGAATCGAAAAAGATTATTAATCAGAGCCGCGAGTATGCAGAAAAATTAAAAGAACAAATGTTACTGGATGGAAAAGAGCAGGCTAAAAAAATAGTTGAAGATGCCACGGCTGAAATAGAAAGGAAAAAAGACTCAGCATTCGAGCAACTTAAAACTCAAGTTGCTGAAATTGCTATACAAGCTGCAGAAAAGATAATGAATGCTAATCTCGATAGTGAAGCGCAAAAGAGAATTGCAAATAAATTTATTGGGGAAATCACCAGAAATTAATTATGAACGAATCAAAAGTTTCAACAAGATATGCAAATTCTTTGTTGGGTTCAGCCTCTGATAAAGGGACTTTGGACACTGTCGCTAAAGATATGGAATTAATATATTCGACTATTAAGTCAAGTAGCGAATTAAGCAGAACTCTTTCAAGTCCAATTATTAAACCTCAATTAAAATCCTCTATTCTTGAAGAGATTTTTAGCAAAAGAATATCCGGCGAGGCAATGGATTTTTTAAAATTCATTGTTGAAAAGAACAGGGAAGACTTGTTAGAAAGTATCACAAGTAAATTTTTGGATTTCCGCGATAAAAAACTGGGAATTATTAATGTTAAGGTAATATCAGCAGTACCTATGACCGAAGCTCAGAAAAAAAAGCTAAAGGAAAATTATGAAAAGCTTTTAGCTAAGAAAGTGAGATTTGAATTTACTATTGATCCTACAGTAATTGGTGGATTTGTCGCCAAAGTAGGCGACACTGTTTACGATGCATCGTTAAAAAATCAATTGGAAATTTTAAAGAAGCGTTTTCTAAAAGGCGGAGCTTCGTTAAATTAAAAATTTAAAAAGGATTAAATTATGGCGGAAGTTAGACCGGATGAAATATCCGCAATATTAAGGAAACAATTATCTGGGTATGAAAGCGAAACAGACATATATGATGTTGGGACTGTTTTGCAGGTCGGGGATGGTATTGCGCGCGTTTACGGGCTGTCTCAGGTTATGATGAGTGAACTGATTGAATTTCCAAATGATGTGTTTGGAATGGTTCTCAATCTTGATGAAGACAGCGTTGGATGTGTCCTATTCGGTGAATCTACAAAGATAAAGGAAGGCGATACTGTCAAAAGGACAAAAAGAGTAGCATCAATGCCTGTAGGTGATGTAATGCTGGGAAGGGTAATAACTCCCCTTGGTGTTCCAGTTGATGGAAAAGGTGCCATTAATACAGATAAATTTCTGCCAATTGAAAGAAAGGCACTAGGCGTTATTCAAAGACAGCCTGTTAAAGAACCTTTGCAAACTGGTATAGCTGCTATTGACGCTATGATTCCTATCGGTCGTGGACAAAGAGAACTGATAATAGGTGACAGGCAAACAGGCAAAACTGCTGTTGCTGTTGATGCGATTATTAATCAAAAATATACTCATACTGAAGAAGCTAAAGAATTAGGCATTAAGCCTGTTTATTGTATTTATGTTGCTGTTGGGCAAAAAAGTTCGACAGTAGCCCAGGTAGTGGCAAAATTAAATGAAGTTGGGGCTATGGAATACACTACGGTTATTGCTGCTACAGCCAATGAGCCTACCCCACTGCAATTCATTGCTCCATATGCTGGAGCAACTCTGGGGGAGTATTTCCGTGATAATGGAAAACATTCACTCGTAGTATATGATGACTTATCAAAACAAGCTGTTGCATATCGAGAACTTTCCTTGTTGCTGAGAAGACCTCCCGGACGGGAAGCCTATCCTGGTGATGTATTCTATCTTCATTCAAGATTATTGGAGAGAGCTTCAAAACTGAGCGATGATCTGGGCGGTGGAAGTTTAACGGCATTACCAATTATCGAAACCCAGCAGGGTGACGTTTCTGCATATATTCCTACCAATGTAATTTCGATTACTGATGGTCAGATATATCTTGAATCAAATCTGTTTAATGCTGGCGTTAGACCGGCTATAAACGTTGGTATCTCAGTTTCCCGTGTTGGCGGTAATGCACAGATAAAAGCAATGAAAAAAGTTGCAGGAAGCCTGAAACTTGATCTAGCCCAATATAGAGAACTTGAAGCTTTTGCTAAATTTGGTTCCGATCTTGACAAAGCAACTCAAAGAACTCTGGCTAAAGGGGCAAGACTTGTTGAACTATTAAAGCAGGGACAATATGCTCCTGTTCCGGTTGAAAGACAGGTAATAAGCATTTATCTGGCTACAAATGGTTATCTTGATAATATTGCTGTTTCTGAAGTTAAGAGGTTCGAAAAAGAAGTGCTGGAATATTTTGAAGTTAAAAACAATAAAATATTTGAAACTTTAAAAAGAGAAAGACAGTTAAGCGATTCTACTATTGCCGAGATAAAAAAAGTAGCTGACGAATTTATTACTGTTTTTAAATAATAAATTGAATTAATGGCTAACTTACGTGACATAAAGACAAGGATCAAAGGCGTACAGAATACGCAGCAAATAACCAATGCCATGAAAATGGTCGCGGCTGCTAAATTAAGGCGTGCACAGGAAAATGTTATAAATGCAAGGCCATACGCCAGGCAAATTTCTTCGCTTCTTTCAGATCTAGTAACCGAAGATCTGATTTCTGAAAATCAATTTATAAGCCAAAGGGACTTAGGTAGTGTTGCCGTGGTAGTTGTTTCTGCAGATAGAGGGCTATGTGGGGCTTTTAATACAAATTTGATCAGGGAAGCTGTTCGCTATATTAATGAAGAATTAAATCCGGAAAATATTAAAGCACATCTTTTTTGTATAGGCAAAAAGGGTTTTGAATACTTTAATAAAAGAAATTATCCGGTATTCGGAAAACGAATAGGACTATTTTCTTCACTTGGATATAATTCTGTGCCTAGTATTTATGAGGAATTAATTGAAGGCTATTCGGATGGTAAATATGATAAGGTTATTATTGTTTACAACGAATTTAAATCCATTATTAATCAAAGAATTGTCGTGGAACAATTTCTGCCTATACCTTTAAGCGATAATAATAACGAAGGAATTAAAAAAGGGACTAAGGATTATATTTTCGAGCCTAACCAAAATTATATTTTTAATTATTTGCTGCCAAAACATTTAAAAGCTCAGCTCTGGAGAATTTTGTTGGAATCCAATGCTTCCGAACAGGGCGCAAAAATGACGGCAATGGATAATGCAACCACTAATGCGAAGGAGTTAATTCGCACACTGACAATAAAATATAATAAGGAAAGACAGGCTGCAATTACTAAAGAAATTCTTGAAATTGTATCCGGTGCAAATGCACTAAAATCAGAATAAATGTATTTGAGTATCTGATTGTATTTTCAGAAAATATGAGATTTAATGTTAGAAGAATTATCTCTAAAGCTTGAGACAACTTTAAAGAAAGTCAGAGGTCAGGGAAAGTTAACAGAAAAAAATATTTCTGATTCCTTAAGAGAAATTCGACGTGTTCTTTTAGATGCTGATGTAAATTATAAAGTGGCAAAGGAATTTATTGAAAATGTATCTTCCAAAGCACTTGGCAAAGAGGTATTAAATTCAATAACACCCGGTCAACTAATTACCAAGATAATCTATGATGAACTGGTTTCTTTGCTTGGCAATAGTCAAAGTGAAATAAAGATTAGTGCTTCAGGATTAACTGTAATATTAATTGTTGGTTTACAAGGCTCTGGGAAAACAACCTTCTGCGCAAAGCTAGCTGGTAGACTGAAACAGGGTGGTCGAAAAATTCTTCTTGCAGCAGCTGATGTTTATCGTCCCGCAGCTATCGAGCAATTAAAAACACTTGGTGCACAAATAAATGTGCCGGTATTTTCGATTGAAGAAAAAAATGCTGTAAAAACTGCGGAAGAGTCGTTAAAATTTGCAAAAAGTCATAATTGCAATACTGTCATTATAGATACTGCTGGCCGGCTACATGTTGATGAAGAAATGATGAATGAAGTGGCCAAGATTAAATTGCTTGTAAAAGCTACTGAGGTGCTCTTTGTTGTTGACTCAATGACTGGCCAGGATTCGGTAAATTCAGCAAGGGCATTTAACGAAAAGGTGAATTTTGACGGCATAGTTCTTTCTAAATTGGATGGTGATACAAGAGGCGGAGCAGCCCTATCAGTTAGAGCAGTTGTTGGAAAACCTATAAAATTTATAAGCAATGGCGAAAAACTGAATAATCTGGAAGTTTTTCACCCAGATAGGCTAGCTTCAAGAATTTTGGGAAAGGGCGATATCGTAAGTTTTGTTGAAAAGGCCCAGCAAAGTTTTGATGAAATTGAGACCAAAAAACTCGAAGAGAAATTACGTCGAAATAAATTTGATTTTGATGATTTTCTTAAGCAAATTAAAGCAATTAAGAAAATGGGTTCTTTGTCATCAATACTGAGTATGGTGCCGGGATTGGGTGCTCAAGTAAAGAATGCCCAAATTGATGATAAAGCGTTTGTAAAGGTTGAAGCGATTATAAATTCGATGACGGTAGATGAGAGATCAAAACCTAAGATTCTTAATGGAAGCCGTCGTAGCAGAATCGCGAGGGGAAGCGGAACATCCATTCAGGATGTGAATCGGCTATTAAAACAATTTGCTGAGATGCAAAGAATGATGAGTCAGTTTAGCAAAAAAGGATTTGGGGGCGCATTTAAAAACCTGCCTATTGGTAGGTAGGTATGCCGTCTGGCCGATAACATTGGCAGAGGGTAAAATTATTTATATCAATTTTTGAAACCTATAATTGGAGGTTATTTAATTTGGCAGTTAAGTTAAGATTAAGAAGAATGGGAAAGAAAAAGCAACCGATTTACAAAGTTGTTGCTGCAGATTCAAGAGCTCCTCGTGATGGTAAATTTTTGGAATCGATTGGGCTGTATAATCCGTTAACAAATCCACACACCCTTGACATAAATGAAGAACGTGCAATTTACTGGCTTAATATGGGGGCTCAACCTACAGATACTGTTAAAAGTTTGTTAAGTCAAAAGGGAATTATTCTTAAAAGAGAATTAAAACGTAGGGGACTATTGGATGATAAGGTAAGTGCTGAGTTGGAAAATTGGGAAAAGATGCGGGAAGCTAAGTCAAAAACTGCTGCAACAAAAAGGAAAAAATCTAAAAAAGCTGCAGCGAAAGAAGAAGTAGTCTCGGAAGAGAAAGTTAAAGAGGAAATTAGTAATGATAGTACAGCAGAAGTAAAGGGTGCTGCTTCTGAAGAAGATATAACTGAAAAAGGGTAATTTTTTTTAGTTTTGTTTTCTCCTGTACTTTATTTCCAATGCTGCCCTTTTCTTAATATAGGAGGCTTCTTTCAATGAAAGAATT
>CAYPNM010000031.1:0-36628 GCA_964412105.1 uncultured Ignavibacteriaceae bacterium
AGTCCTTTCGAAAGAACCAGCTTTGAAATCCTGTCGGGATTTTCGAGCACTTCTTTATGTGTGTTGCTTGAACCAATTGTTGAAACAATTCCTTCGCCAACACGGGCAAGAATTGTAGCTTCAGTTGCCCCTCCAACGAGTCTTTCAATATTTGTTCTTACCGTTATCCTGGCAATTGCCTTCAGTTGAATTCCATCTTTAGATATTGCTGCCACAAGAGGGGTTTCGATTACTTTTGGCAGAACAGACATTTTTACCGCATCAAGAACATCCCTTCCTGCAAGATCTATTGCAGTGGCTCTTTCAAATGTTAATCCTAAATTTGCTTTATCAGCAGAAATAAGGGAATTGATAACCTTAATTACATTTCCGCCGGCCAAATAATGCGCTTCAAGTTTTCCTTGATCGACCTTAATTCCAGCCTTGGTAGCAGTGATCATACTTCTTACTATAATAACCGGCGGAACCTTTCTTAGCCGCATTCCAACCAGGTCTTTAAAGATTTTCATCCTTACACCTGAGAAAAACGCTGTTATATATAATCCGATCGGAATGAAATAAAAGAATATTATTAAAAAGAATACTATTGCAATAATTATGACTATTGATAACCCCGTAATCGCTTCCATTTATTTGTCTCCAATTTTATTTAATTAGCAAAACATTTTAACACTAAATTCATTTTTAAGCAAATAAATGGCATTTAGTTTGTGGTGAAAGATAGGTCGTAATTGCCAATACAGCTTTTGCAAAAGGATACTTTAAAAGATAAGTTATTATCAAATAAATAAATAGAAGTATCATTGTCAGCAATAGCTCAATGCAAATCATATGAGTGAGCTTGATTTCAACAGTAATAAGCCAGTTCATTTAAAATAATTTATTAAGCGAAATCTTTATTTTTGGCCTAAAAACGCTTAGTTTAGTTAAATAAAGGACGTCTTAATAATTTTTATTGGAATTAATAAGATTCTTGGTTTATATTATAACGGATAGGTCTTTTGAAATTAAAGAATTCAGAAATATATGCTGAAATAAGGGTTATTAAGAGACAAGCGAGTTGCTTGATTGAGTATTATTCAATCTTTATTTTTGAAATGAACTAAAAGACTATAAAAAACCTTTACTGTAAAATAAGGATTTAATATGGATGGAAATTTTTCAGACAGACTTCAGGATGTTATCAGATTAAGTCGTGAGGAAGCTTTAAGACTTGGTCATGATTATATCGGAACCGAACATCTGCTTCTCGGTATTATCCGGGAGGGACAGGGAGTCGCTGTCAGAATATTAAGAAATCTTGATTGTGATTTGATGAAATTAAAAAAAGCTATTGAGGATACAGTCAGAACTTCGGGAGGTACCCTTACTATAGGCAATATACCTCTGACTAAGCAGGCCGAAAAAGTATTAAAGATTACTCAAATAGAATCAAAAATTTATAAAGCTGACGTAATTGGCACAGAACATTTATTACTTTCATTGCTAAGAGATGAAGATAATATTGCAACCCAGATACTTCATCAATTTAATGTTACTTATGATGCCGCTCGTTCGGAATTGAATGCGATGCTAAGCAGCAAAAATCCCAAAGATGCAGCAAGCGGTACTCCTGCGCCGGATAAGAAAATTGAGAGAACTAAAACTCCTGTTCTTGATAATTTTGGACGCGATTTGACAAAATTAGCAGGAGAAGATAAACTGGATCCGGTCGTTGGACGCGAAATGGAAATTGAAAGGGTTGCCCAAATATTAAGCAGAAGAAAGAAAAATAATCCTGTTTTAATCGGGGAACCGGGAGTTGGAAAAACTGCAATTGCTGAAGGACTTGCTTTGAGAATTGTTCAAAAAAAGGTACCGAGAATTCTTCAGGAAAAGAGAGTAGTAACTCTTGATCTTGCCGGATTAGTTGCCGGAACAAAATACCGCGGACAATTTGAAGAGAGAATGAAGGCTTTAATGAATGAACTTGAAAAAGCCCGTGATGTAATATTATTTATTGATGAGCTTCATACGATAGTTGGAGCAGGGGGAGCTTCGGGTTCTCTTGATGCTTCAAATATGTTTAAACCCGCGCTTTCGCGGGGTGATATTCAATGCATAGGTGCCACTACTCTCGATGAATACAGGAAATATATTGAAACAGACGGCGCATTGGACAGAAGATTTCAAAAAGTAATGGTTGAACCACCGAGTTATGATGAAACAATTCAAATTCTCGATAATATTAAATTCAAGTATGAAGAACATCATCATGTAAAATATTCCAAGGATGCAATTGATTCAGCCGTGAAACTAAGCAACAGGTATATAACCGACAGGCATTTACCTGATAAAGCAATCGATGTTATTGATGAAGCCGGCTCAAGAGTTCATATGGGAAATTTTGAAGTGCCGCAAGAAATTCTCGAACTGGAAGGCAGTATAGAAAAAGTAAGACAGGAAAAAGCACAGGTAGTTAAGAAACAGGATTATGAAGAGGCTGCAAGGCTGAGGGACAGAGAGAGAAATCTGCAATCTGATCTTGAAATTGCAAAAAATGAGTGGGATGCAAAAACCAGAGATATAGTTCATGATGTGACTGAGGATGATATTGCTACTGTTGTTGCAATGATGACCGGAATCCCGGTTAACCGCGTTGCACAGACAGAATCTGAAAAACTCTTGAATATGGAGGAAGAGCTAAAGAAACAAATTGTTGGACAGAATGAAGCAGTTTCAAAACTAACAAAGGCAATCAGGCGAACCAGAGCAGGGCTTAAAAATCCGAATCGACCAATAGGAAGCTTTATTTTCTTAGGTCCAACCGGTGTCGGCAAAACAGAATTAAGCAAGGCCCTTGCTAGGTATTTGTTTGATTCGGAAAATGCTCTTATAAGAATAGATATGAGTGAATATATGGAAAAATTTTCGCTCTCAAGATTAGTTGGAGCGCCTCCTGGATATGTGGGTTACGAAGAAGGCGGACAACTTACTGAGAAGGTGAGAAGGAAACCATATTCAGTTGTTCTTTTTGACGAAATAGAAAAAGCTCATCCAGATATATTCAGTATTCTGCTTCAGGTTCTTGATGATGGAGTTTTAACAGATAGTCTCGGAAGGAAAGTAGACTTCAGGAATACAATTATTATTATGACGTCGAATGTTGGCGCACGTGATATTAAGAATATTGGTTCATTTGGATTTGGCGGAGAAAAGTCTGAAGACCAGCATACGTCGATGAAAAATACGCTCGAAGATGCTATGAGGAAGCTTTTTAATCCTGAATTTCTAAACAGGATTGACGAAGCGATTGTCTTTAGAAATTTGGAAAAATCTGATATCCTGCAGATAATTAGTATTGAGCTTCAGGATCTACTTAAAAACATTGCTGAACATAAAATGGAAATTGTACTTGATGATTCGGCAAAGAATTTTCTTGTTGAACAGGGATTTGATCAGAAATTCGGAGCCCGTCCTTTGAGAAGAGCAATCCAAAAATATGTTGAAGATCCACTTGCAGAAGAAATCCTAAGAGGTTCATTTAAAGAAGGTGCTAAAATTATCGCCAAACATGTTGAAGGAACGGAAGAGCTTGTATTTATGGATGAGAATATGAATCTGGACATTACGGATGAAGAAGAGGAAAAAACAGATACCGGTGGCGAAGCATAAATTTCATATTATATTCAATTAAAAAGCGTATTACTTTTAATACGCTTTTTTTTTGTATCTTTTAGACGAATAAATGATGAATTAAAATGGAGGTATATATGGCTGTATTAAATCAAAATGAGATTAATGCGCATCTGAGCAAGGTTGAAAGCTGGAATTATATGGATAACAAAATCAGCAAGGAATTTGAGCTTAAGGATTTTAAAACCGCACTAGATTTTGTTAACCGGGTCGGGGCTGAAGCTGAATCGATGGACCATCATCCCGATATTTTAATGCATTCCTGGAATAAAGTTAAAATTTCCGTAAACACTCATAGTGAAGGCGGTGTAACGGAGAAGGATTTTAAGTTAGCGGAAAAAATTGAGGCAATAAACAAGTGAACAACAGACTGGAATCACTTTTAAATTTGCATAAAAAGGAGCCTGAAGATTCTTTCTTATTATACGGAATTGCGCTTGAATATATGTCACTTAATGATTTTGATAAGGCTGAAAAATATTTCAAAAATTTATTGGCGAAAGATTCAAAATATGTTCCTGCCTATATGCAATTTGCACGGCTGAGGGAAAAACAAAATCAAATTGGAGATGCAAAATTTCTTTACCAAAAGGGGATTGAGGTAGCCAGAGAAACTGGCGATGCGCACGCAGCTAAAGAAATGGAGGAATTCCTAGATGAGCTTGAGTGAAAAAGAAATTTACAATATTTTCCTGAAAACAGGAGCTCTTCTGCAGGGGCATTTTCTTCTCACATCCGGCAGGCATAGTGATAAATATTTTCAATGTGCAAAAGTTTTGCAATATCCTGAATATATGGAATTAATATGCGCCAGGATCGTTGAACATTTTAAGAATTACAAAATAGATACTGTGATTTCTCCAGCAATTGGCGGAATTATTGTCGGCCAGGAAGTAGCGAGGCAGTTAAATAAAAGGTCCATATTTGCTGAAAGGGAAGACAAAAAATTAACTCTAAGAAGAGGATTTACTCTGGAGGAAGGAGAAAATGTTCTTGTATGTGAAGACGTTGTAACTACCGGCGGATCTGTTTTTGAGGTTATTGATATTGTGAAGGAGCATAAAGCTAATGTAGCCGGAGTTGGATTTATAGTTGATAGAAGTAATGGAAAAGTTGATTTTGGTTTCCCTCAATTCAGCGCAATGCAAATGGAAGTTGTTTCGTATTTGCCTGATGAATGCAAGTTGTGCCATCAGGGTTTTAAATTAGTGAAACCGGGTTCAAGAAAAATACCAGCATGAACAATCTTGCAAATTATATAAGGACATTGATTGGTAATGATCTGATTTTTGGAGTTACCGTTTCCATAGTTATTATTCTTTTATCCCTTTTCCTTGCGAAGTTAATAAGCTTTCTTCTAAAGGAGATAATTAAACCTTTCGTTCAAAAGACCAAGTCTAACATCGATGACAAGATACTTGAGGTAGTAGAATCAGCCACTTTCAGGTTAATAATTTTAGGGGGTTTTTATTTTGCGGTAAACAATCTCCGTTACGGTTATTTCCTGTATGAAGATAACGCAGAATCGATTTTTAAGAAATCATATTCTTTTATCGATAAATTTTTACTATTCGCTGATAATGTTCTTTACCTTGCACTGATTTTAATAGTTCTTTTATTAACCTACCGTATAATTACTATTCTGTTTGACTGGTATGCAGAAAAAATTAATGCTGGAGATAACAGGAATCTAAGCGGCAGCCTATTTCCCCTGCTGAAGAAGGTATCCAAAGTTATAATAGCAGCGCTGGTGGTAATAATAATTCTTTCAAGGTTCGATGTAAACATCAGTGCTTTTATTGTATCATTGGGAGTCGGCTCACTTGCAATCGCACTGGCAGCTCAGGATACGATCTCAAATATGATTGCCGGTTTTATAATAATGATTGATCGCCCTTTTAGAATTGGAGACAGAATAAGATATGGATCCGATATAGGTGACGTTGCTGAGATCGGAATTAGAAGCACAAAGATACTGGACTATGATAATAACCTGGTAATAATGCCGAATAATGAAATTGTAAAATCGAAAATTATTAATGTAACCTATCCAAATATTTTAACAAGGGTAATTATAGAAGTTGGTGTTGCTTACGGCTCTGATCTCAAGAGAGTCAGAGAGATAATGCTGAATGCGGCAAACGCGCATCCCTTGATTTCAAAAGAAATTCCTCCCGATGTTGTTTTGCTTGAATTTGGTGATTCCTCTCTTAATATAAGGCTTGCAGCGCGTACCGATGATTATAAAAATGCCTGGAAAATGCAATGTGAACTTCGTGAGACTATTTATGAAGAATTCAATAAGACGGGAATTGAAATTCCATTCCCACAAAGAGTTGTTTACATGAAAAAGGAAGAATGATTTACTCACCTTAAAATATTATATGAAGATGAAAACGATAATTATAACTCTTGTCCTTTCTATAGCGACATTTGCACAAATAAAATTTGACGATTATTTCATTGACAGGTCGTTAAGGATAGATTATTATCATACAGCAGATTCAGCAAACGACTGGTATTCGATGGGTGAATTAAAAGAAGAACCATACTGGGGGGGCACTAAAACAAAATTGACTGAAGGATTTAATTACGGTTCTTTCATATTTAAAGCTTATGATGATAGTACAAATAGACTTATATATTATCATACTTACTCATCTTTGCTTAATGAGTGGCAGACTACAGATGAGGCAAAACATACCACACGAACATTTTATGAAACTGTTACAATGCCATTTCCTAAACATAAAATAAGAGTCGAATTTTATACCAGAAACAGGGAACACGTTCCGATTAAGAAGTTTGTTTATAAAATTGATCCAAAAAGCTATTTCATTGAGCAGGATAATAATTATCGTTATCCAACTTTCAAAGTTCATTATTCAGGTGATCCAGCGGTCAAGGTGGATATTGTAATATTGCCCGACGGCTATACAAAAGACCAACTCGGCAAATTTAAAAAGGATTGTAAAAGGTTTGCTGGTTATCTTTTTGAAACCTCACCTTACGATAAAAATGTCGATAAATTTAATATTTGGGGTGTTGAAGCTGCATCTCAGGATTCAGGAACGGATATTCCGGGTGAGGGGATTTGGAGAAATACTCTTTTAAATACATCATTTTATACTTTTGATGAAGCCAGGTATTGTTTGACTTCGGATGATAAAACTGTACGTGACCTTGCCGCCAATGCACCTTACGATCAGATTTACATTTTGGTTAACTCCGACAGATACGGAGGAGGAGGATTATATAATTTTTATACAGTGTGTACCACAGATAATAAAAATTCGAATTTTGTATTTACACACGAATTTGGACACGGATTCGCTTATCTGGGCGATGAATATTATACTTCTTCAGTAGCTTACAGCAATTTCTTCCCGACAGATGTAGAACCACTTGAACCGAATTTGACTACACTTGTTGATTTTAAATCCAAATGGAAGAATATGGTTGCTGATACAATTCCGATTCCAACTCCTGCTACTCCAGAATATAAAAACGTAGTCGGAGTGTTTGAAGGTGGCGGTTATGTTGCCAAAGGAGTTTATCGTCCTGCAGAGGTTTGCTCGATGGATCAGGTAGTCTTTAATCATTTTTGTCCTGTCTGCAAGGCCGCTATACAAAAGATGATTGATTATTACACCAAATAATCCATTTTACTCGGAGCCGGAGAACTTTTTGCTTGTATGGTGCCAGGTTATTTGGGGATAATCTGCTATAAATTGTATCTTACTTCTTAAAATTTTGTGTTTATCAGGTACAATAAATTAATTAGTAAGGAAAATGGATCAGAGAAAATTATATAAAACTATTGAAACGATATCTTCAGGGAATTTTGCATCCGATAAGGAAATGCTGATTGAAGTATTGAATCAGATCATTAATAATGAAGAAATTAAAATAAATGGCGGAAGGATGTGGCAGCTGAACACTGACAACAGGGCATACGGGCTGCTGTATCAAACAGGAAAAATTGAAAGGATCGCAGAAAATTTTTCATTAAAAATCAGCGATTATCCGATCTTCGATTACATAACAAAGGAACGAACGGTTTTGGGAAATGAAACCAATGAGACTTTAAGGGAAAAGGGCATATTCAAATACTCAGCCTCCGGAGTAGGATATAAGATAAAAATAGATGGAAAACCTTACTATGAATATCTGCTGGCGTTAAATTCTGAGGAAATTAATGAGGATCTCAGATTGGCTCTAAATATCATCTCAACTGCATTAACATCAAGGATAAAACAAAGAAGTGTAGCTTCGCGTGCGGATATAATGAAGGCTGACCTTGATAAGGCGAGGGAGCTTCAAAAAAGTATTCTACCGGAACACGAATACAGATTTCACGATTACCAACTTTTTGGTGTTACGAATCCTGCGGAAATAGTAGGGGGGGATTTCTTTGATTACATAGAAATGGGGGACGATGAAAAACTGGCTGTAATTGTAGGCGATGCTGCCAGCAAAGGTGTCAGCGCTTCAGCTGAGGCAATGTATATTTCCGGAGCACTACGAATGGGTGCTAATTTCGAAATAAAGATATCACCCCTCATGCAAAGAATGAATAAACTGGTTAATAAGATTTTTGCTGATGATAAATTTGCTTCCATGTTCTATGGAGAATTATCTACTGAAAAGAACGGCCTATTTCTTTATTCCAATGCAGGGCATAATCCGCCTATATTTTTAAGAAATGATTCAAATCATGTTGAATTGCTTAATACAACAGGACCGGTGCTTGGTCCCACTCCTCATGCAAAATTCTCGGTAGATAATATAAATATTCATCCCGGAGATACGTTGTTCATATATTCAGATGGTGTCACCGATTCGGCTGATGTAAATTTTAATAATTACGGTGAAGAGAGATTAATTAAACTTCTGAAGAAGATAAAAAATAAACCTGCAAAAGAAATTGCCTATACGGTCCTTGAAGATGTTATTAAATTTTCTAAGAGGGGGGCATATAGTGATGATAAAACTATAGTTGTAATTAAAAGAAAAGTCTAATCATTTAATACCATAAGACTGATTAAATTTTAGGAATTTTAAGATATTAATTTTGCTGCCAAAGTTAACTTCTAAATTGACAAAAATATAATAATATTCACCATTTTCTTGTGATTTTAAAGTGAATTTCTTAACTTGAAAATAAGTTTTACTAAAGGGGAAAGAAAAATTGGGGAAACCTTCTAAGTACAGGGGCAGCAAAGGCTAGCCAAAACAAATTCAATCTATCTAAGACAATGTAATTCTTTTTCGCATTTATTTTTTTAAATGTGGGGAAGAGTATATGCAGTTAACCATGCTGTATTCAATAAACACTAATAATTAAGGAGGTAGAGATGAAAATAGTCAGAATGAATAAACTCGATGAAAATGCAGGAGGAAAAACAAGTGCATTTTTTGACATTCAGACCAATGATGGAATTTTCATAAAGGGATTCCGGCTTGTAAACGGCTCTAACGGCATTTTTATGTCCTCACCGGATGAAAAGGGAAAGGATGGAAAATATTATGAAAGGGTCATTTTACCGAGAGAGATGAAATCGGATCTGGAAAAAATGGCTATTGAGGAATTCCAGAAATAGTAAACTAAAATTTAAAGTACATAATTATTAATATGGGGCAGCTAAGAATCTGGCTGTCCCTTATTTTTTAAACAATAAAATAATTCCCAATTATTTTGGTCTTTTAATAATCCTACCTGAGAATCTCAATTTTAATTTATTTATTTTTTATTATATATATTATATAAAAGATAAATACTGAGGTTTGCTATGATCAAGTCTATAAATCCTGCAAATGAAGAATTACTAAAAGAATATAAAGAAATGAGTCCGGACCAGGTTATCAAAATAATTGAGGCAGCTCATAATGAATATTTAAAATGGCGAACTACTGATTATAAAATCCGTGCAGAAAAAATGAAAAATGCCGCATCAGTATTAAAAAACAGGAAAGAGGGCCTTGCAAACTTAATGACATTGGAAATGGGTAAACCTTTAGCTCAATCGCGGGCTGAGGTTGAAAAATGCAGCTGGGTCTGTGACTATTTTGCTGAAAACGCAGAAAAATTTTTAGAAGATCAAGTAATTAAAACAGACGCCTCAAAAAGTTTTGTTACTTTTGAACCTATCGGTGTCGTTCTGGCAGTTATGCCATGGAATTTTCCTTTCTGGCAGGTTTTTCGATTTGCTGCTCCTAATCTTATGGCGGGGAATGCGGGAGTGCTGAAACATTCTTCTAATGTAATGGGCTGTGCTCTGGCAATTGAAAATATTTTTAAGGAGGCGGGTTTTCCAGAAAATCTTTTCAGAACCCTGGTTATCTCCTCTAAAAATGTTGCGGGGGTTATAAAGAACAGAGTAATTAAAGCTGTTACTTTGACAGGAAGCACAGCTGCCGGTGTTTCTGTTGCTAAAGCGGCAGGGGAACAGCTTAAAAAGACTGTTTTGGAATTAGGCGGTAGTGATCCGTATCTCGTATTGGAAGATGCTGATCT
This sequence comes from uncultured Ignavibacteriaceae bacterium, assembly GCA_964412105.1. Taxonomy (GTDB): domain Bacteria; phylum Bacteroidota; class Ignavibacteria; order Ignavibacteriales; family Ignavibacteriaceae; genus JAKAGZ01. Next base: position 10,193 of record CAYPNM010000031.1, read on the forward strand.
CGATAAAGCGGCTGATACTTGTGTTAATTCACGTTTACTAAATGGCGGCCAAAGCTGCATCGCTGCAAAAAGGTTCATTGTAGTGGAATCAATATATAATGAATTCGAAAAGATTTTTGTTGAAAAAATGAAATCAAAAAAAATGGGCGATCCTTTTGATGAGTCCAATAATCTTGGTCCTCAAGCCAGGAATGATCTTCGCGATGAGCTGCATCAGCAGGTCAGAAAGAGCGTTGAGAAAGGAGCTAAAATATTACTGGGCGGAGAAGTGCCTGCCGGCAAAGGTGCTTATTATCCCCCAACAGTGCTTACAGAAGTAAAAAAGGGAATGCCTGCTTATGATGAAGAATTGTTTGGTCCTGTTGCGGCATTAATTAAGGTTAAAAATGAGGAGGAAGGTATACGCGTAGCAAATGATTCAACATTTGGATTAGGAGCAGCAGTTTTTACCAGGGATATTGCCAAAGGTGAAAGAATTGCCCAAAAAGAACTGGCTGCCGGCAGCTGCTTTGTTAATGAGTTCGTTAAATCTGATCCCAGACTGCCTTTTGGCGGAATAAATGAATCAGGTTATGGAAGGGAACTTTCAGTTTTTGGAATCCGGGAGTTTGTAAATATCAAAACTGTTTATATTAAATAATGGAAAGACTATCCACCATATAATATTTTTTTTACCCATTTAACTAATTCGGGTTTTTCAAACGGTTTTGACAAATAGTCGGTACATCCGGCTGCAAGAAATTCTTCTTTATCCCCTTTCATTGCGTAAGCGGTTAAAGCGCCAATAGGAGTGTTTTCGTAACCTGGTATCTTTCGGATTTCCATAGTTGCCTGAATGCCATTCATAGTTTTCCCAAGGCCGATATCCATAAGAATTGCAGGATACTTCTTCTCTTTTGCCATTTTAATGGCGGCAATGCCATCCAGAGCTATATCTATATTACAGACGTCTTTTAGAAATAGCCTAGTAATATCCAGACTCGACTTGTCATCTTCAACGAGCAGAACAGTTGGTATTTCCATTAGCTAAATCGCTCCAATATAAAGATGTTGTTTTTAATGAACCAATATTTAAATTATTTTTACAGTACTAAAATAACAATTATCTCATAATATTAAAGTTCAGAATAAATTTTCCTCACTATAGAATTTATCATATTTCAAAATACTGGATTGAACTGATTATTCTTAAATAAAACAAGCAATAGATTTGGGAAATTATAAACTAATAATACAATATGATGGAACTAATTATGCCGGCTGGCAAATTCAGGAAAATGCCGTAACAGTTCAGGAAAAGATTAAAGATGCCATTGAGATATTGACTAAAGAAGAAGTAAATTTAACAGGTTCGGGCAGAACAGATACAGGTGTACACGCTCTGGGGCAAGTAGCAAATTTTAAAACCGCTAATGAACTAGACCTCTATCGTTTTAAGCATTCTTTGAATTCAATCTTACCAAAAGACATTTCAATTGAGCATATTGAGAAAACAAGCGAGGCTTTTCATTCAAGGTTCGATGCCAAAAAAAGAAGCTACATTTACTTGATTTCTAAAATAAAATCGCCATTTTATTATCCGTATTCCTGGTATTATCATGAGCCCCTTGATATATTGAAGCTAAAGCAGCTTTCTGATTTGCTGATAGGCAAATTTGACTTTACATCATTTTCCAGGAAAAATACTGAAACAGTAAATAAAGTTTGCGAGATATTTCAGATTAATTGGCGCGAGACAAAAGAGTTGATAATATTTTATATTGAAGCTAACAGATTTTTGCATGGGATGGTTAGAACAATAGTTGGTACGTTTATAAAGCTTCAAACAGAGGGAAGCGGGAAAAAACTCGTAGAAATATTAGATTCAAAAAACAGAGAAACTGCTGGTGAAGCTGCCCCAGCGCAAGGTTTATTTCTTTACAAAGTAAAATACTAATTATGATAAATCTAAAATCAAAGGTTGCTCTAATTACCGGCGGTTCACGCGGAATCGGTGCCGCTTGCGTAAAATTATTTGCTGAAGCTGGAGCTGATGTTGCTTTTACTTATCAATTAAATACAAAGGCTGCGGATGAAATAGTCCTGGACTGTTCAAATAATTCTAAGGTGAAAGCTTATAAATGTGATCTGAACAGTGCTAAAGAAATTGAAGAAACTGTTAAGAATGTTTATTCTGATTTTTTAAAGATTGATATTCTGGTTAATAATGCAGGCATCTGGAAATATGGTCAGGCCGATAAAATGTCATTGCAAGATTGGGAAGAAACTATTCGAATAAATCTTACAGGAACTTTTCTGTTTACTAAAGCTGTTATTCCTTCAATGAAAAAAAATAGATTTGGAAGGATAATAAATATTACTTCAACTGCCGGACAACGTGGAGAAGCAAATCATTCCCATTATGCTTCTTCAAAAGGAGGAGTAATATCATTTACAAAGTCTTTGGCGACGGAATTAGGACCTTTTAATATCACCACAAATTCAATAGCACCCGGCTGGGTATATACCGATATGACAAGCGATGAATTATCTGATAAAGAGTACTTAAGCGAGGTTGAAAGGGATATTCCATTACAAAGGGTTGCGACAGCAGAAGATATAGCGGGTCCTGTGCTTTTTCTTGCTTCTGAACTTGCAAGACATATTAATGGGGAAATTCTAAACGTGAACGGGGGATCAATTCTATGTGGATAATTTTTAATAATTAATTAGGTAATATTATGGAATTTTTAGCAAGTCTTCACCCTAAATTAGTTCATTTCCCCATCGCCCTCTTATTAACTTATACTTTGTTTGAAATAATCGGTGCTTTTTCAAAAAAGGAATTCTTCTCTAAAGCGGCTCATATACTTTTGTTCCTTGGTGTACTGGGAGCGGTTGCTGCGGTTCTTACAGGTAACCAGGCAGCCGATCTGGCAAACTCCTGGGAAAAGCAAGGAGCAATTATTCAGTTTCATGCAATCGGAGAACACGAGAATCTTGCAAATATTACCCTTTGGTTCTTTGCAGCTTTACTTGTAATCAGAACAGTTCTCGTTTTAAAGAAGAAATTTACCGGGTATATTAAATTTATAATTGTTCTCATTGCACTTGTGGGTTGTTATTTCGTCTATCAAACAGGCGAACACGGTGGAAAATTGGTTTACAAATATGGTCTTGGTACCGACTTAAAAAAAATGGAAATACAAGAGAATAATTAAGTGGAATCATTGGTTAAACCTTCGCGGTTGATAGTCTCTGTTATAATTTTGAATGCGGCAGGAATCCTTTTGCGGATATTTAACCTCGACACTTATATTATTCTGGTCGGATTCCGTTTTCATATAAGTTTCATCCTTCCCCTCCTGGTTATTTTCAAAAAGGATCAGTTGTATTTCATCAAAAAGTTATATGTTGATCCGCAGCACAAAAAAACGGTACTGCCTTTACTGTGGATTTTATTGCCTTTGATAATTGTCATGGCTGCCTTGTTTTTGCTGAAAAAAATTGAAATTGGTGATCCCGAATATTTTTATGAATTTGGCCTCTCTTCAATTGTCGATTATCCGATATATCTTATTTGGAATCTGCCTCAAATCTTTTGTTTTTTTATTTTTCTAGCCTTAAGTGTAACCATTTCTTCTAAAAATGTCTTATTCATCTCTGCAATATCATTTTTGTTATTCGCGTTTGAGTTTATTCCTTTAAATACTAAGAGTATAGATTATTACGGTATAATATCACTTATGTTAATATCTCTAACGATTGGGCTTATGATAAAATATTTTCAGAATATTTACTGGTTTACGATAGTAATTTTTTCAATATTCTGGCTGCACTTCCTGGCTTTTGGTTCTTCTTCGGAGGAAATTATTCATTTATTGTTTGCCTCCCAGTATTCCGGCTGGGATGGATTTTTAGAAGTAAAAAGATCGTTTGCTACTTTCATTTTGCCTGCGCAACTGTTCATAACTTTTTTGGCAGTTATGATTTCCTCATCATTTCGAAAAAAAGGATGGACACCTTCATTTTAGGAAACTCTTTTATTTTGTAACTTAGTAGTAATAAAATCGGAAACCGATGAAAAAATTCCTGATCCTTTTTATTACGATATCATGCAACATGGCTTATGCCGGTGATCCGCCAAATCAAGCTGCCAGAGGTTTATTCCTTGCTTTTGGGGTAGGCCCTCGATTTCCAATAGGCAGTTTTGCAAATACTTCGAAGTTCGGATACGGTTTCGATGCAGAACTATCTTATACAAATGATGAATATCTACCAGTATTTATATTCCTGAAAAGTGGATTTGAGAGTTTTCCCGGTTCACAGGATTTTTATAAGTCTTCCAATTACTCCAATTATTCAACCAATGTAATTCCAGTAAATTTTGGTGTTAGATATTACTTACCGCCAATATTAAAGAGCGGTGTAATAGTTATGCCTATGCTTGAGTGTTCTATTAATTACAGTTTCTACAGCGTCTTGAAGGAGTTAAAGAACGGAACAGCTGTAAATGAATTCACACAACGCGAAAATAAGTTTGGCTTCTCTGCCGGTGTGGGATTATCAGCTTTTATGATGGAAATGCTTGCGTCATACAATTTTTATAAATCCTATCAATTTGTTTCAATCGATTTGAAAATCAGAGTACCTTTATATATAAACATATGAGAGAGTAAAATGAATTATCAAAACTTATTAATAGAAAAAAAAGACAATATTGCAATTGTCAAAGTTAACCGTCCGGATAAATTGAATGCTCTGAATTCACAAACAATGAGTGAATTTAAATATGCTTTTACAGAATTAAAATCCGATTCCGAGACTTTTGTTGTAATAATAACTGGAAGCGGGGAGAAAGCATTTGTTGCAGGTGCGGATATTTCCGAGTTGCATAAACTGGACGTGATCACCGGAAAAACTTTTGCTGAAAATGGTCAGGATATTTTTAATATGATTGAAAACCTGGATAAGCCGGTTATTGCAGCTGTTAATGGTTTTGCGCTGGGTGGTGGCTGTGAACTTGCCCTGGCCTGCCATATAAGAGTAGCATCTGAAAATGCAAAGTTTGGTCAGCCTGAAGTTAATCTCGGGATAATTCCAGGTTATGGTGGTACTCAAAGATTGACCCGTTTAATTAATTCCGGACGCGCAATGGAATATATTCTGACCGGAGATATGATCGATGCGAACGAAGCATTAAGGCTGGGTCTTGTTAATAAAGTTTATCCTCAGGCAGAGTTAATGACTATGGCCCTGGAAATGGCTAAGAAGATAGTTTCTAAAGGACAGCAGGCAATTCGTCTTTCTGTTAAAGCTGTTAATATGGTAGATGAGGTATCCGGTAAAGAAGGCCTGAATTATGAAGCGAGCTTATTCTCTTTAGCCTGTGGCACAGAAGATTTTAAAGAAGGAACGAAGGCTTTCCTGGAAAAACGTAAGCCTGATTTCAAGAATAAATAATTTTTGCTTGGTTTGATTAAATTTCGAGCAACGATAACAACAATAAGAATTAATGGAAATATTTACAGATAAGAAAAAGCTGATCCAGATATTATTTGGATTGGCTTTTGTTTTTCTAGTTGCAAATTTAATTGTAAATAAGATTATTCATCATCATTATACTCCGATTGAAAAGGCAAGGAGCTCAAATTATATAAATTCAAGGTTTCTTATCGCTCTCCAAAATTACGGGCTTAAAAAGGATTGGATCAAAAAATATAGGCGATCCCGCAAGGAAGATGATTCTCTCAAATTTAATTATAAAGTAGAAGTGCCTAAGGACTTACCCATTGCATTGTTACTGGATGAAATAGAAGATTCACTGGGAGTTAATGGAATTGTGATAAGGTCGAACGAATTAAAAATTGGCGGAGCAACACTCTTAAAAGTCTTTTCAGGAGATAATTTAAAACTGCAAGCTGAGTTTAATTATGATGACGATATTCAGAGGGATGCAGGTGCTATAGGCATTATTGTCAAAGATGCAAATCAGTTAAGTCCTGAAAATTTTCAAAAGTTAATAAGGCTCCCCGAAAGATTTGCTTTATTGTTATCTCCTTCGAAAAAAACAGCAGGATTCCAGCAGGAAATTCGTTCAGCGCAAAAAGAGATTTGTGTTTTGATCAGTGATGAATCAACTGATCTTTCTTATAAAATGAAATCCGGATTTCCTCCGGACAGGATTCGAAATTCTATTTATTCAATTATCTCCGATTTCTCAGATGCTGCCTTTTTTGTTCTGGATAACAAATCTGCGCTTTACAATTCACCAGCAATGGGTATCATTAAAAAAATACTGGATAAAAACAAAATTAAGTATATAAAGCTGAGTGATTGTTTTGCTTTAAATTCAGGTAATACCGATGCAATCAGAAATCAATTTGAAAAATTAGTAATACTGTCAAAATCGAAGCAAAAATCAATTATTATTCTAACCCCTGATGAATTGAATTCCCAGCTTCCTGAGCTGGTTAAATTTAGAAAAATTGGCTATGAATTTGTCAGGCCTTCAGTTCGTCTTAATTAATCCGATAATATATCAAATAAAATTATATCTTACCCCACATGTCGGGTTGTATTATCTCAGCTATATTTAAACCCCTCAATTGGGGCAGAACTAAATTTTTATCGCCAACTACCAAAATAGATAATCTATCCGGATGTATATTATCAAATGCAGCTGTGTTAATATCTTCAATTTTTAGTTTCCTTATATTATCAATATAAGTATTGAAATAATTATCAGGCAAGGAATGCAGAACCAGGGATGCGAGGTTGGCGGTAATTTGACCATGAGTTTCAAAATTTCCCGGGTATCTTCGAATTATGGATGATCTTGCAAATTCAAGTTCAGTATCCGTAATGCCATTTTTAATCTCAGTTAACTCTTTTAATATTTCGTTAATTGCATTCCCTGTGTTTTCAGAGCCCACGGAGCAAGAAACAAAAAAATGAGAAGCGCCTTTTAAATAATTGAAACGTGATGTAGCGCCGTATGTATAACCTTTATCTTCTCTTAAATTAAGATTTATGCGGCTCGAAAACTGTCCACCTAAAATCAGATTTAACAAATGTTTTGCAAAGAATTCCTTATCATTTCTTTTGCCGCTTAAATGTCCAATTCTTATTTCACTTTGTACTGACCCCTCTTTGTGAATCAGGTAAATTGATAAATTTTCTCCCCCTGAAGTCAAGGAGAATTCATTATTATTATTTGCAGATTTCCAATCAGAAAGATAGATATTCAGTTTCTCTTCAAGTTGCTGTTTTGTCGAGTTCCCAACAACGATTAATGTTGAATTGGCAGGACTAAAGTTATTTTTGTAAATATATTTGATATCATTGATTGAAATGTTTTCAACATTTTCAGTATAACCAATAATTGGGAATGCGTATGCATTCTCTTCACCAAACACTATCCTATCAAAAGCGATGTCAGCAATATCTTCGGGCGAGTCCTGCAGCTGCTTAATTGTTGTAAGGATCTTCCTTCTTTCTTTTTCAAAAGATTTTTCATCCAGGTGCGGCTGTAAAATGACAGTGGCTAATAATTCTAAGGACCTGTCTAGATTTTCAGTTAAAGTCTGAAGAGACAAATGAATATTATCGTTGAAGCAACTGACATTCAACCTTGATCCAAGAATTTCAAATTCTTCGGAAAGCTCAATAGAATTATATTTTCCTGCCCCTTCATCAAGGACCATTGAAAAAAGATTTGCTAGACCTTTCTTTTCTTTTGGATCGAATTTGCTGCCTGATTCGCTGATTAAATTGAATCTTAAAAAAGGCAGATTATCTTTATGAACAAAAAGAACGTTTAATTTATTTTTAAGATTAAATCTCTCAATTTGCGGGAGATTGAATTTTATATCTCCTCGGGGGCCGGGTTTTTTACTTCTATCCAGGATTTCAGACATTTTGTTTTTTGTCTATTGGTTTTATTTGAAGTTCTACGTGATGATTAGTTAAATATTTTGAAACAGATTTTATAATTGACTCATTATTAACTTCTTCATACCTCTTCAAATCATAATTGAAAGAGTTTGGTTCATTCAGATAAAAGTTATAATGATTCAAATGGTCTGCAATCACATCAAAATTCTGCATCGAATTAATGAACGAAAACTTTATCATGTTTTTCGATTTTGTTAATTCTTTTTGTGCAATGCCATTTCTTGCTATGTTTTCCAATTCTTTGAAGATTTCAGCTTTTAGTTTATTTAATGGAATGCCCGGCTTTGCGGTTGCTATCAGCATGAAGTGTCCGTCATATTTACCCGAAAATTGAAATGCTGAAATATCCTGGGCCATTTCGGTGTCATAAACAAGATGCTTTGTCAGTCGTGAACTTTTTGAACCGGCCAATATATCTGAAAGAACATCAAGTGAATTATCAAGAGGGCCGTAAGCTTTTTCAGTATGCCATGCAAAATAAACCCTCTCCAGTTGAACATTTTCATTTCTTTCAATAAAAATATCTTTATCTAATTTTACATTGGAACTTGAGGAGCCGGGATCAAAGTTATTATTGGTCCCATTTGTTGAGGGTATATCCTCAAAGTATTTGGATACTTTGTCCTTTATTATGTCCTTTTCGAAGTTTCCCGCAATTACAAGCACTGCATTTGAAGGCGAATAATATTTTTTGAAAAAACCCGAAACATCTTCAAGTGTGTAACTTTTGATGTCATTCATAGATCCAATAGTAGGCCAGCTGTAAGGATGACCGTTCGGATAAAGATTGGAAATTGTTATTTCCCATGCCAATCCGTATGGTTGATTATCATACCTTTCTAGTCTTTCATTGCTGACTACACCGATTTGATTGGCAAGTTTTTCTTGTGTAAGCGCGGGCAATAAAAATCCCATTCGGTCAGATTCCAGCCACAGCGCCAGATCAAGAAAATTTGAAGGAACCTTTTCAAAATAATTTGTCCTGTCAAAACTTGTTGATCCGTTCAGGGTGCCTCCTGCTTCCTGAATGTACCGAAAGTGAACTTCTTTGGGTACATTCGCTGAGCCCTGGAACATCATGTGTTCGAATAAATGAGCAATTCCTGTCTTGCCCTTTTTTTCGTTCGAGGAACCTACACGGTACCATATATTAACAGCGACTAATGGAAGACTGGAATCGTGATGAAGAATTACTTCCAGTCCGTTTTTTAATTTAAATTTTTCGTAATCTATATTTAAAAGCTTCATGCTTTTTTATTAATATCCTTTTAAAATATATTCTATATTTTCCAGTTTGCCGTCTACATTAGAACGGGGAGCAATATTAAAAATTTTGCACATTAAAGGATAAATATCAACATTATTTATCGTTCCAGTTTGATAGTCTTTCTTAAAAGCGGGCCCCATTGCGTAGAATATTCCCTGCATATCGAGCGCAAAATTATCATAGCCATGGTTTCCTTTATCGTTGCTTTTTTCCGCCCACTTCATTGATCTGTTATCCACAAGGCTCCAGCCCAGATCTGCCATTACTATAATATCGGGTATAAAAGCATTGTTTGAGAAGTGATAACAGGCGGGTATATTTTCTTTAGTAAAAACCTCAAAATGATTTTGGTGCATTTTTAATAGCTTATAAACCTCTTTAACCTGAGATTTTTCAGGCTGCAGCATCATAAAAGGACCATTTTCCTGATAGTAGATTTTATAGTCTTTTAGAATAGCTTGAAGATTTATAATCTTTTCCTTTGAGATATTTGTCATTCCATGGTCCGAGACAAGGATCACATTTGTACTGTCAAAAAGATTAATCTCTTTGAGCTTTTGAAAAAGCAGCCCAAGAGCTGAATCTTCTTTTTCTATAGCCCAGTCAACTTGTTTGGAGTCAGGACCGTATTTATGTCCCATATCATCAGTAGCTTCAAAGTATAATGTAATAAAATGCGGACGTTTTGAATAGGGAAGTTTCAACCAGTCAATTACTCCTTGAACGCGAGCGTCAAATGGGCGGCTATGATTATAGTGCATATAATAATCGGGGCTTCTGTAATCGGGTTTCATTTCAGATCCCGGCCAAAAATAGCTTGCGGTTTTTATTCCGTTTCTGTCAGCGGTTTGCCAGAAAGCTTCTCCGAGATACCACTTGCCATTTGTTACCTTTGTAGAATCACTAAGAGTATACGTCTCTTTGGTGTAAGGATCATAGAATGTATTTGCTATCAAACCATTATCCGAAGGATACATTCCGGATATGATTGCGTAATGATTAGGGAAAGTTTTTGAAGGAAAGCCGGATCTTAAAGAAAGAGCCGAAACCCCGTTTTCTTTCATATATTCTATATTTGGAGAAATTCCTCTATTACCATAATCCCATCGAAATGCGTCGAATGAAATGAGAATTAAATATGGCTGTGATTGAGAAAATAAACTTGAGGAAACAAATAGAAAGGTAAGTATAATTAAAAATAATTTTTTCATTATGACCTCACAAAATGAGAATAGGAAAGGGAGAACCAGTCTCCCGTAGGAAAAATATTTTTATAATCAGTGCAATAATTTTAAAATCCTTTCAGGCCTTATAGATCCTATTAACCTGAAAAAATCAGTGAAAGGTATATCACGGTCCCATGAAAATAAAATAATAAATGCCTCACCAACAACAGCATCTCGTGGAACAAATCCCCAATATCGACTATCGAGACTGTCGTCGCGGTTGTCACCCATCATAAAATAGTAATTTTTTTTAAAGGTATAGGATGTAACGGGCTTACCTTGAATTGTAATTTTGTCACCTATAACTTTTACAACCCGTTTTCCATATTCGCGATCTATAATTGTTCTCCATTGTTCAATATTGCCAAGGTTTAAAGGGATGGTCCACCCTTTTTTAGGAACTATAATAGGCCCGTAGTTATCTGAATTCCATTGTGCGCCTTTTGGAAATATGTCCGGATCTACGTATCCAACAGGTTTTATTTGCTGATTTAGGTACAGAATGTTTGGCGGGATCCATAATTGTTTATGATTAACAAAAACTACTTTATCAATTACTTGAATCGTATCTCCAGGGAGACCGATGCATCTTTTAACATACTGAACTCCCCAGTCATCTGCATGCATCTGATCTTTGTTACCGGGAAATTCGAATACTACAATATCTTTTCTTCTGGGTTCCCGCACGGCCGGCAATGTAAAATAGGGAAGAGGAACATTAGTAAATGGAATAAATCTTGGCGATGAGGAACCATAAATAAATTTGTTTACTAAAACAAAATCACCGACAAGGATTGTGTCTTCCATTGAACCGGTTGGAATTCTGGTGTTTTGAACAATAAAAGTTATTATGAAGAATGCTGCGATTAAAGCAAAAATAAGTGATTCAAAAAAATCCTTTGCTTTTTCTTTTTGCGTCTTGGGTTTTTTAGGGTCTTCAGGTGGTTTTATACCAATGATTCTTTTAAATGCAGATTTAAATGACAATTTTTTCTCCTACTATTTGAAATTGTTTTAGCTTAAACATCTGAAGGCTCCAAACTGTCTTTTTGAAGAAATCTTGGATTAAGAGATTTCTTTCTTCGGAGGCAATTGCAATTTAGAGCGGTTTATTTTCTTTAATTATTTTTTAATTTCTCTAATTTATCTTTTAGAATATCATTAACAATCTTAGGATTAGCTTTGCCTTTCATTTCTTTCATTACCTGGCCGACAAAAAAACCGAAGATCTTTTCCTTGCCTTCAAAATAAGATTGAACTTCCACTTTATGATTTTCAAGAACAGAATCTATTACTGTTCCGATCTGTAAGCTATCGCTGATTTGAACTAGATTCTTCTCCTTAACAATTTCTTCGGGGCTTTTATGTCCCTTTAACATTTCCGGAAAGATTTCTTTTGCAATCTTTCCGCTGATTGTCCCTTCATTAATTAAATTAATTAATTTTGCAAAATTCTCTGCTTTAACCGGAAAATCTTTAATGTTAATTTTCTCTTCGTTAATGATTTTCAGGACATCTCCCATAATCCAATTGCTTGTACTTTTGCAATCATCGGTAAATTTAAGCACACTTTCATAGTAATCCGCTATTTCACGACTTAAAGTCAGAATTTCTGCGTCATATACTGGTAAACCAAAATCCTTAATAAATCGTTCTTTTCTTACTTCAGGAAGTTCCGGAAGTTTCTGGTAAATTTCCCTTTTCCAATTTTCATCAATTATTACCGGCAGTAAATCCGGTTCCGGGAAATAACGATAATCATGAGCTTCCTCCTTGCTTCGCATTGGAATTGCCTCGTTTTTATCGGGATTCCACAAAAGCGTTTCCTGTATTACTTTTTCGCCCTCTTCTAAAATTTCAATCTGTCGTAATATCTCAAAATTTATTGCTTTTTCAAGATTCCGGAATGAGTTCATATTTTTAATTTCAGTCTTTGTTCCAAAACCCTTATCACCTTTTGGTCTGACTGAAATATTTGCATCACATCTCAAAGAGCCTTCTTCCATATTGCCGTCGCATATTTCGAGGTATTGAACAATTTGCCTGATCTTTGTGAGATATTGAACAGCTTCTTCGGCACTTCTGATATCGGGTTCACTGACCATTTCAATTAATGGAACTCCACACCTGTTTATATCTACCAGGGTTTCAAATGCCTGATCGTGAATAGATTTACCAGCATCCTCTTCCATATGGATTCTGGTAATCCCTATTTTTTTTGTTTGCCCGTCTTTATTTGTAATATTTACAAAACCATGCTCACAAACGGGTAATTCATATTGTGATATTTGATATCCCTTTGGGAGGTCAGGATAGAAATAATTCTTTCTTGCAAAGACTGACCTTTCATTGATTTTACAGTTAGTTGCTAACCCCATTAGCGTTATGAACTCAACAACCTTTTTATTTAAAACCGGGAGAACTCCAGGATGCCCCAGACATACGGGGCACACGTTTGTGTTCGGTGCATTACCAAATTTAGTTGAGCAACTGCAAAAAGCCTTTGATTCGGTAAGTAATTGAGCGTGAACTTCAAGGCCAATTACAGCTTCGTAATTATTATTCATTATCTCCGATCAGGGAATTTTAAATATTAAATATATGAAAGAAATAGCTTATATCGAAGGCTGGAATATAGTGTAAATGTAGTGTTAACTATTTATTCCATAAACGCTAGTCAGGATCAAGGATTAGGTCTGGTAACACTTTCAGCAATTTTTACGTCATCTTTCCTGGTTCCCAAAGAGTCAAGTTCGGCAATCACTGAATCCTTAATCTTGTCGAACTCTGTCAGATACTTTGAATCTAAAGGATGGGCAGAGGGGATTATTTGTCTGAAGGGATCAACCTGCCTGCCGTTCTTCCAGAACCTGTAGCAGACGTGTGGGCCTGTTGCTTCACCGGTCATTCCAACATACCCAATTACCTGTCCCTGCTTAACGTGTACGCCCGGATGTATTCCTTTAGCAATGTGTGACATATGAAGGTATTGAGTTGAATAGACACTATTATGTCTTATTTTTACAAAGTTGCCGTTAAACTGTCCATATTGTGCTTCAACAACTACTCCGTCGCCCGTTGACAGAATTGGGGTTCCAATTGGTGCAGCGTAATCAGTCCCTAAGTGTGGTTTTACTCTATGTTCGATTGGATGGTACCTGTGCATCGAATATCTCGATGTAATCCTGCTGAATTTAACCGGAGCTTTCAAAAACGCTTTCCTTAAACTTTTCCCATTTTCATCAAAAAATTCATTATTCCCATCCTGATCAAAATTAATTGCATAAAAGGATTCACCTGCCTGATTGAAATATGCGCCTAAAATATTACCTATACCAATAGGCTTTCCATTCACATACTCTTCCTGGAAAATTACTTTGAAACTGTCGCCCTTTTGAATTCTATAAAAATCAATTTGCCAGGCGAAAACCTCTGATAATTTTATAACCAGTTCAGGATCAACCTCATTGTCCACCATAGTTTGATAAAGAGAATTGTTAATTACCCCTTCAACAGCCCTCGTTTTTATTTCAACTTTTTTTGATCCTGAATACACTTTTGCAGAATCTTTTAAATCAACAACTACATAATCAATCGGATTTTTTTCATAGACAAGATATTCAAGCCTCGGAATGCTGTCCTGAGTTTCATACACATGATATCTGTTTCCGGTTACAATTTTGCGAAAATCAAATACATTTCGGTAATTTTTAACTATGAAGTCTATAGTGGAATAGCTTACTTTATAATTTAAAAGAATATCGGAGAAGGTTTCATTTGTATTAACTGAAAGGTCATCTTTAATTAGATCTCCGGTGATAAACCCAAATTCGTTGGGCTTTGGTTTTAATGAAATTTGCTCCTGTTTTTGATTATTATCTTTACTAAAGATATAATTGTCAAAGATTGTGTAGGTAATAAGTAAAAATGCAGCGATGTAAAATGTATATGTAACTAAAGCAAGTTTCTTGGATTGCTTCATTCTAACCTTTAGCTCATTCAAATAAATCTTTACTTATTGTAAATTTATAATTAAATGCAAACGATTGCAATTTTCTATGTAAAAAGAATTTTTTCTTTTCTATTAAATGCCTAATTTTTAAAGCTATAACAAAGGGTAAAATTTCATGATAATATATTCGGTAACTATCAGAGTAAAGACAGACATTGAAAATGAGTGGCTCAAATGGATGCAGGAAGAACATATTCCTAACATGCTAAATACCGGTTATTTTAATGGCCACAAAATATTTAAAATACTAATTCCTGAAACTGAAAAGGATTACATCGTTTTCAGAGTTAATTATGAGTTGGATTCATTTGAAAAATATACAGAATATGCTCAAAAAGAGGCCAAGAGGTTGCAGGAAGAAGCAATTAATAAGTACCACGGCAAGTTCACTGCCTCAAGAGAAGTAATTGAAAAACTTTAAATTTCCACCAATTAACGAGAAACTAAGTATGAATGAAATATATCTCAAAAGAGTGCATACAATTTTATTGCTCATTTTTATTTACAGTTTCAGTTTAGCGGCTCAAGACAATTCAAAAGTTTTCTTAAATGTAAAAACAAGAAATTATGATCAAAAGAATGTGAAGCTATATTTAAGTTTTGATTTTCGTAATCAGGAAGTGATAGGGAAAGAAGAATTTACTTTTGCACCGCTCACGAACAATTTTGAGAAGCTGATTCTTCATAGCAAAACTACAAAGGTTTCATCAGTAAAATACAATAATGAAAATCTGGTTTATTCTCAGGATAATGGTCTCCTTTATATTAATTTTGGTAAAGATTTGGATATTAACCAAAATGCAACCGTGACGATTGAATATACTGCTTACCCGAGTGCAGGATTGTTTTTTTTCTTCCCGACGAAAGAAAACCCTGAAATTCCTTATCAGATCTGGTCACAGGGAGAAGGAACGGATAATCGTTATTGGTATCCTGCTTATGATGAACCTGATGATAAATTAACCTCTGAGATTATTGCCACCGTTCCCGATAGTTTAATAGCTATTTCAAATGGAGATTTAATATCGGTTACTCAAAATTCATCTGCCAAAACAAAAACTTTTGATTGGAAGATGGATCAGATCCATTCAAATTATTTGACAACATTAATTGTGGGCGATTTTGTTACAATAAAGGAAAGGCTGCGTGGAACCACCTTGGAATATAATTTGCCAAAGCAATGGAAAGACAAATACAATTATTTTTATGGAAGAACTCCACAAATGCTTCAATTTTATTCAAACTATATTTGTCCATACCCCTATTCACGTTATGCCCAAACAACTGTTCAGGATTTTCTTTACGGTGGAATGGAAAATATTACCGCAACAACTTTGAACAAACGACTTCTTCATGATGAAAAAGCAGTACCTAATTACAGTGCCGATGGCCTGATTGCACACGAATTTGCTCATCAATGGTTTGGTGATCTGTTAACCTGCAAAACCTGGCAACATACTTGGCTTAATGAAGGCTTTGCAACTTACTTCACTGATTTATGGACTGAGAATGAATATGGAAAAGACGAGTTTCGATACCTGAGATATAATGAAAATATGTCTTACTTTGAGGAAGTCCAGGCGGAACCCTTAAAAAATATCAAGCGTGATTCGACCGGAATAATACCTGTTGAGATGAATGGAGGGAAAGCGTACGACAGAGGTGCTGCTGTCCTTAACAATTTAAGATATTATCTTGGTGATGAGGCCTTTCAGAAAGGAATTCAGCATTACGTTTCTGAATATAAAGATTCGGCAGTCGTTACAGAAGATTTCCGAAAAGCCATGCAAGAAGCAACCGGGAAAGATCTCAAACAGTTTTTTAATCAATGGATTTACGGAGCCGGCTTTCCTGTATATGATGTATCATATAAATGGGATGAAAACACAAAAAAACTTGCTCTGATTGTAAAGCAGGTTCAGGAACAACTTCCGGCTGTAGGTTTATTTACTGCGCCAGTATTAGTGGAAATTGTTGCAGGCAGGCAGGACATTCAAAAAGAATTAATGATAAGTCAGAAGGAAGAATCCTTTACATTTGATTGTAACGAAAAACCACAGATGGTTCGTTTTAATAAATATTTCCGGACGCTTTGTGTGGTCCATATTCAAAAAGATTTTGATGAACTTGTATACCAGCTTCAATATGACGATGATGTAACAGGCAGAATTTCAGCTGCCTTGGCATTATCAAATTTTGGTGAAAAAGCCATACCCTATCTTGAAAGAACTATTTTAAGAGATAATTTTTACGGTGTAAGGATTACTGCCGTGCAAAGCCTTAGGAAGATAGATCGTCCTTCAGTTTATAAACCTCTTGTTGAAGCTGCTGATGATCCCGATGCAAGAGTGAGAGAAGAAGCGGTTAAATCCCTTTCGATTTTCCATAACGATGAAAACGGGAAGTTCCTTGCTTATAAATTTAATACTGAAACAAACGATTACGTTAAAGGCGCGGCAGCCTTTTCAATTATTACAATTCGAATGAAGGATGCTATTGAATTTGCGGAAAAAGCATTGACACTTGGTTCACATCGAAATATAATAAGAAGATATATTTTCGAAGGTCTTAATAATTTAAAAGACCCGCGTTCAATTAATCTGACAAAAAAATATGTTAATTATAAATACAGCTATGGCGGAATGCATTTGCTGGATATCGTTGCGCTTGATTGTGCAATGAATTTTGCAAAAACTAACAGAAAAGAAGTTATTGATGCGGTAACAGAAGCACTTAAAAATCCATACTTCAGGACCAGAAACCATGCTGCTGATCTCCTTGTCCAATTGAATGCAAAAGAAAAATTGCCGCTTCTAAAAGAAATAGCAAAGAATGAAAGAAGGCAGGTTGTTCTTAGGACACTTGAAAACGATATTAAAAAATTAGAAGGGAAATAAAGAATTATTCCTGTAATAAATCAATAATATTCATCCTTGTGCGCCTGCTGCAGTAGCAGTTGTGTAAATAACTTACTCTCGGAAAACAATACAGACTCAAATCGGCATTATAATTTAAGTTCGGGATTATACTGAACTCTGATACAGAATCGAGTAGTTCAGATGTGAAATTATATAGATCTGCATAATATTACCCTGATTCGCCTGCTTCCTAAATACCCTTCAGGTACTCTCTGAAAACGTTCTGAAATCGTTCTGAAAACGTTCTGAAAACGTTGCAATAAGCCTTTACCCGGATTTAGATTACCCCCTGGCCTTTTAAGGGATGGCAAAAAGGGGAAATAAATTAGAGATGGCTGTACCTGATAAAACCACAGAATAACAGGACAATTCCTTTACATTCTACTACCGGAAATGAATGCGCAACCAAGAATTCAGCGCAATTGCAGGCAGTGTATTCTAAATCTCCTATATTGGCTAATAATCCAAAAGGCTGCAATTACTGTAATATATTAATTGAAACCCGAAACTATGCCAATTACAAATATTTATTTAAAATCACGTAAATATTTTGTAACTTCTACGTTGGCTTAAATCAATTTCCTGCATAAAAATTATAGGGGAAGTAAAAATTTTATGAAAATGAGAAGAATTATTCACAGTACGCCTTTTCTATGCCATTCTGATAAAGATCCAATTTCTACAGCCGTTCCATTACCTTCAAGGTCTGAGATAGATGAAAAATATAAGTGGAATCTAAAAGATATTTATCAATCAGAGGACCAATGGGATAAAGATTTCAATTGGGTTCAGGATAATATACGCAATTATAAAAATTTTGTCGGTAAGCTGAGCAACTCTGCCGTTGATCTTCTTAATTGTCTTAAGTTTGATGATGAAATGGGAATCAAGCTGCAAAGATTATATCTTTATTCAATGCTGGCAAAAGACAGTGATATGAGGGTAACAAAATATCAGGCGATGAATGATAAAATCAAGAATCTTTATGCTCAGGTTTCGACAGAGGGTTCATTTATTCGGCCTGAAATTCTCTCAATTTCTGAAGACAAAATTAACCAATTCTTAAACTCAGGCTATGAACTTAAGATATACAAACATTATATAGATGATATTTTAAGAACAAAACCGCATACACTTCCTCCCGATCAGGAAAAAATCCTTGCTCTTTCGTCTGAAACAACCCAGGTAGCTTATAATACGTTTTCTATGTTTACGAATGCCGATATGAAGTTTCCTGTTGTCGAGGATGATGAGGGTAAACAAGTTGAGGTTTCTCATGGCCGTTATTATGCTGCTATGTATTCAAAAGATCGAAAATTCAGGGAAAGAGCGTATAAGAATTATTATAGACCTTATATGGAATATGTTAATACCTTTTCATCTTTATTTAGCGGGAATTTAAAATCAAATATCTTTCATGCAAAAGCTCGAAATTATAATTCGGCAAGAGAAGCCGCTCTCGATAACAATAACATCCCGGTTTCGGTTTATGATAATCTAATTGAAAGTACGAATTTGAATTTAAAACCACTGCACAGGTGGGCGGAGTTAAAGAAAAAGTTATTAAAAGTTGAAGCACTTCATCCTTATGATACGTATGTTACTCTTTTTTCAATGAAAGAGAAAAAATATTCTTTTGAAGAAGCCAGGGAAATTATTTTCAAGGCATTAAATCCAATGGGAGATGAGTATCTAAAATCATTGCAAACAGCTTTTGATAAAAGGTGGATTGATGTATTTGAGACACAGGCTAAACGAAGTGGAGCATATTCATCCGGAACAACTTTTGGCATTCATCCCTATGTGCTGTTAAACTGGAATGATCTTTTAAATGATGTATTTACGCTTGCCCACGAAATGGGACATAATATGCATTCATATTATACGGGATTATCACAGCCTTATCCATATGCAAATTATACTATCTTTATTGCGGAGGTTGCATCTACTTTTAATGAAGCACTTTTGCTTAGTTATTTAATCAAAAACTCAGGTTCAAAAGAAGATAAATTATATCTACTTGAAAAGTATTTGAATAATATTACCACTACGTTTTATCGACAGGTGATGTTTGCCGAATTTGAAGCTAATGCTTACAACTTATCTGAAAAAGGAGAGGCCTTGACTCATGAGGTCCTTTGTAAAATGTTTGGTGATCTTTATAAAAAATACTGGGGCCCGTCAATGGTGGTTGATGAAGAAGAAAGTTATACATGGGCAAGAGTTCCGCACTTTTATTATAATTTTTACGTATATCAATATGCTACAGGTTTTGCGGCCTCTGAGACTTTATCCAACAAAGTTCTTGCGGATGGCAATACGGCTACAGGTAAGTATTTGAATTTGTTGAAATCCGGAAGCAGTGATTATTCAATTAATTTATTAAGGTCGGCTGGCGTTGATATGGAATCTCCGGAGCCCGTAATTGCTACTACACAAAGAATGAATCAGTTATTGGATGAGGTAGAAGCAATTATTTCCGGTGAATAATTTATAAAGAATGCAAAGGAAAGATTAAAAAATGAAAATATATACTAAAGTAGCTTTGAATGATTTCAATCAGTCGTTAACTTATGATGATATTAGTTTAATTCCTACCGAAGTTTCCAGAATAAGATCGAGAACTGATGCAATAACTTCCTGCAGGTTTTTGGACCTCGATTTGCTTTTGCCGGTTATATCCAGTCCGATGGAATCTGTAACAGGTATTGAGATGGCAAAGGCATTGACTGATTTAGGTTGTCTGGGAATTTTGAACAGATTTGACAGTTCATTAAAGGAACTTTTGACAAATAATAACAATGGGAAAAAAGTAAAAGCAATTTCAATAGCGCTCAGTTCTTCAAATAATGAAATAGAGAAATTGGCGGAAGCAGGTTATATTATTTGTATTGATACTGCTAACGCTAACAATAATGAAGTGCTGAACAAAACCGAAGAAATTAAAAAGAGATTTGGTGCTAAAATAATTGTGGGAAATATTGCTCACGGCAGAAGTCTTGAGCAGCTTGAAAGCGCCGGCGCAGATGCAGTAAGAGTTGGAATTGGAAGCGGGAGTGTGTGCACAACCTCAATTCAAACAGGAATTGGAATAGGCCAGGTTTCATCATTGTTGAATGTATTATTTTCAAGAAAGGAAAAGAAGCTTAATATAAAGATTATAGCTGATGGCGGAATTAAAAGTCCGGGAGATGTGGCTAAGGCGATTGCGCTTGGTGCCGATGCGGTAATGCTTGGAAGAATGCTCTCCGGCACAAGAGAAACACCCGGCGAGGTTATTAAATATAACGGGCAACTGTGGAAAAAGTATCGCGGCTCGGCATCCTTCGGAGTTAAAATGAGGAATGAGTTTATTGAAGGTGAAGAAACTATGGTTCCATATAAAGGCGTGGTAAAAAATGTTATTGATAATATTTCGGATGGTCTCAGAAGTTCAATGAGCTATATGAATTGTTTTACTCTGGATGAATTGAGAGAAGTTGACACTTTTGCAGTTTTAAGTAATAGTTCTTACCTGGAGAGATTGCCTAAAACATAAAATATATGTTAAATATGCTTCTAATTTGTGTCACCGGCTTTTGAAATTTTTTAACCTCAATGAATTGCTAACCACAGATACTGAACTCAATGACATTGCAAATGCTGCGAACATAGGATTAAGCATTCCAAGTGCCGCAAGAGGTATTCCAATAGTATTATAAATAAATGCCCAGAATAAATTTTGTTTAATAATTGTAATGGTTCTCTTTGAAAGTCTTATTGCACCGACCACACCGCTAAGGTTTCCGCTAATTAAAACTATTGAGCCTGTTTCCATTGCGATATCAGTTCCGCTGCCAATTGCAATACCTACATCACTTTGAGCAAGTGCAGGTGCATCGTTTATACCATCTCCTACCATAGCTACAATCTGATTATTTTCCTGGTATTTTTTTATAGCATTAGCCTTGTTATCAGGCATTACTTCTGCTTCAAATAAATCAATTCCAATTCTCGTTGCTATACTTTTTGCAGTACTATAATTATCACCTGTTATCATTATGGTTTTAATACCCATTTCTTTCAGCTCTTTAATAGCTTCTTCTGAGTCAATTTTAATCGGGTCTTCTATCCCAATTAGTCCTTTGAGTTTTCCATCTATATTTATATATACAATTGTTTTGCCTGATTGAGACAATTGTATTATTTCATTTTTGAATATCTCTGCATTAGTCGAATAATCATCCATCAATTTTTTATTTCCTATAACAATGGATTTACCATCAATCACTGCAGTAATTCCCTGTCCCGTAATACTGCTGAATGATTCTGGTTCTATTAGATCTATTTCCTTGTTTTTAGCATATTTTAATATTGATTCTGCAATTGGATGCTCCGATTTCTTTTCCGCAGAAGCAGTCAGCAATAACAACTCAATTTCTGAAATATCATTTGTGAAAATCTCCGTAACTGCCGGTTCACCTTCAGTTATTGTACCCGTTTTGTCAAATATTACTGTTTTAATCTTGTGAGCTAGTTCAAGGCTTGAACCATTTTTAATTAATATGCCAAGTTGTGCACCCTTACCTGTTCCGACCATAAGAGCCGTGGGAGTAGCTAATCCTAGCGCACAAGGGCAGGCTATTATTAACACAGCTACAAAATTTATTACAGCGGAATTGACAACATTACTTCCACCAAAAATCATCCAGAGCATAAATGTTAATATAGCTGCGCCTATTACTGCAGGAACGAAAATTGAGGCAACCTTGTCAGCTAAATTTTGTATAGGTGCCTTTGAACCTTGTGCTTCTTCCACCATTTTTATTATTTGCCCAAGGACAGAATTGTCTCCGATTTCGGTTATTTCAAATTCAAATGAACCTGTTTTATTTATTGTTCCGCCAATTACATGATCACCACTCTTTTTTTCTATCGGCCTGCTCTCACCGGTTATCATAGATTCGTCAAGAACCGAGCTGCCTAAGACTATTTTCCCGTCAGCGGGGATTTTCCCGCCCGGTTTAATAATTACGATGTCTCCTTTTTGCAGCTCATCTATTTTTATTTCTATTTCCTTCTGCGCTCTTTTTACAAGAGCGGTTTTTGGTTTAAGGCCCATCAATTTTTTAATTGCAGTATTTGCCTTTGATTTTGCTTTTGATTCAAGCCATCGACCCATTAATATCAGAGTAATTATTACAACTGCAGTATCGAAGTATACGTGAGGTTGATCACCCGGCTTTAATATTAAGCTAGGAAATAATGTAATTATAAGGCTGAACAGGAAAGCGGCTCCCGTTCCAACTGCAACAAGAGAGTTCATATCAGCCGAAAAATGCTTCAGGTTGTTCCAGAAAATCTCGAAAAACCTTTTTCCTGGAATAAATATTACAGGTATGGTCAGAACCAGCAAAATTTTATTAAACTGATCAATTGATAATGGGATTATCTCTCTGAATTTTACAAAAGATATTCCCATACTTATTATGACTATCGGAATCGTTAATACCAATGCAAAAATAAAGTCTTTCTTCAACCTTTTTTCGTAATCCGAGTGCTGCTCTTCATAGTTCTTGGTATTGTCAGGTTTTTTTCCCTCCGGATTAATATCAGTAAGATTTATTGTATATCCGGCATCTTCAACGATCTTTTCAATTTCTTTTAGGTCAACTTCTTTCGGATTATATTCAAAGGAAGCTTTCTCAGAGGCAAAATTGACCGTAACATTTTTTATTCCTTCAACTTTTGAAATAGCTTTTTCAACCCTGGCAACACAACTTGCACAAGTCATTCCTTCAACCGGTGCTGAAATTTTCTTTGCCTTTACATTAATATCTTCCATAATCTTGCTCAATTTAAATTATAAACATTCAGAATCAGACTAATTTATAACCTGCAGATTCAATAGCCTCTTTAAGTTTATCTTCTGTTATTTTACTTTCGTCGTATTCGACTTCCGCTGAACCTATTTTTACATCCTTAACATTCAAATTCAATTTTGAAAGTTCACTTTTTACTGCGTGTACGCAGTGTTGACAGGACATGCCTTCAATATTTAATTTTTTTGTAGTCATAGCGATACCTCATATGTTTTTATTTTACAGGATTAAAATATTAAATAATAATGGTAAGTTGTTATAATAAAGAGATTAAAGTTTATAGAATTTTAAACCTTATCCAGAGGGATTCTTTTCTTATCTTTGAGATTCTTGTAATAGCTCGGGGTAAATCCGGTTACTTGCTTAAATTGGCTGGAGAGATGCTGTACGCTGCTATAGCCCAAATTATATGAAATTTCACTTAAAGTTAGTTCATCATAAACTAAAAGTTCTTTAACTTTTTCTATCTTCTGATGAATTATATACTTTTCAATTGTAGTGTCCTCAAGCGATGAAAATAAATGGCTAAGGTACTGGTAAGTCACATTTAGATTTTCGGAAAGGTATCTTGAAAAGTTAAACTTTTCCAGATTGCCGGGTTTGCTGTTCTGGATTTTATCTATAATTAAAGTTTTTATTTTTTCCACGAGCTTTCCTTGCTTATCATCGAGCAATTCAAATCCGTTGTTTTCCAGATTTTTCTTTATTTCATTTATGTTTAATGGGCCATTATTAATTTCAATCGTGGCTTCACCCAATTCTACGCTAATTACATTCAGCCCCAGTTTTTGTAGTTCATCTTTAACAACCTTAATGCATCTGGGGCATACCATATTTTTTATATATAATGTTTTTTCCTGCATTTATATTCCTTATAGAGTATAATAATAAAATAATATTATATGAGGAATAATTACAGTGGAAATGTGTTGACCTTTAAAGTATGAATTTCAGGTAGGCTGAATTTATTTTGCAATAACTGTGTTAAATTTTAATTTGTGCATCGGAGCAAAAATATTATCCGAATAAAAGTTGTAGATATTAAAAACCTCATTTGGGAGTTTCCCGGGCGATTTCAAAGCCGGATGATTGTTTGATTGACTTGCGCTATAAGGATTTTTGGCACATATTCCATTTTCCAAAACCCTATCATTTTTAACCAGAGTATATCCCTTATGTTCATTGAGGACCATAAATTTATCTTTGGAAGGATCTTTCTTACTTTTTTCATCAGTTTTATCCTGAATTTCCAAAATCAAACTGGAATCAAATAATATAGGTTTTCTTTCATATGGCTTCACTCTATTGCGGCTTTTGATTTTATACATTACAAAAGCTGTGACAAACAGAGTTGAAGAAATTATTGTAAAAATCCCTAATGATGCTTTTATTATTGGCATAAGTTCCATAGTGCCCTCGAATAAATCCTTAGCCTAATTATTGAAATTTTAACAATTTTAATGCCATTGATTTCCATACCCAATTAGTCGTATTTTTTCAATGATTTTAATCAATAATGAAAGAAATTGTTATCATTTTGAGACCAATATTTGTTTTGGTAAGATAATATAATGAATGTTATGCCTGAAAAAAGGTCAGTTTATTAGATTTTCTCACTATTTTTCTTGCACTAACCATTGAAAAATTACTGTTTTGAAATTCTTGTATAAATAAGGTATTAACCTATAAGTTGATTTTGCGGCAAACGTTTGATAATTTAAGTAACTAATTTATAAAGACTTATAAATTATCATTAACCAAAAGGTGACAATATGACCAAGGCTGATATAGTTGATAAGGTAGCATCCGGTACTGGATTAACGAAACTGGAAACCGAAGCCATTATTGAGGGCTTTTTTAAAACGGTTATTGAATCCTTAAAGGAAGGCAAAGGAATTGAAATAAGAGGATTTGGAAGTTATAAAGTAAAGAAGAAAAATGCCCGTCAGGCTCGCAATCCTAAAACCGGTGAGTCGGTTTTTGTGCCTGAACATTATGTTCCTACTTTTAAATTCTCTAAAGATTTTAAAGAACTGGTAGACAAAGGAATGAAAGAGCGGGAGTAATAAGATTTTATGATCAAATTTTGTCCCGAATGTGGGTTAAAATTAGAAAAAGAATTTAAATTTTGTCCCGAATGTGGTATTAATCTGGAAAGTGTAAGTCAACAAAAATCTGGACAGGAAGACTTAGCTAATTCTATAACGTGCGAAAACTGCGGCGAGGAAAATAGTCCTGATAACGAAATTTGTGCTGGTTGTGGTATAAGATTAAAAAGCAAAGCGGAAGCTGAAAATTTAGTAAAAAAAACTCAGCCTGTAGAAAAGCAAAAGGCGTCTCATAAAAAAGCAAACATTAAAAAGAAAAACAAGAAGATCCATAAACCCCAGGAACAAACTGAAATTAAATCCCTTAACAAAAAGAACCTTTTAATAATAGTGGTTGTATTACTGGCAGGTATATTTATAATTCTGGAAACTTCTGATATTCTTGATGCCAAAAAGGTTACTGAAAATATACCTCAGGTAAACGAATCTCAGGGATCGGGAGTTGATTTAAATAATATTCAAAAAATTAATGAACTTGAAGCACGTGTTAAAGCTGAGCCAAATAATAAAGAAGTATTACTACAACTGGCTCACCTTAAAAATGATTCTCATATGTATCAGCAGGCTATAGTGGATTATAAAAAGTATCTGACAATGCAACCCAAAGATGCTGATGCACGCGTAGATATGGGAGTTTGTTACTATAATCTGGGAGATTTTAATACAGCTATCACCGAAATGGAAACGGCTTTAAAATATAATCCTCATCATCAAATTGCTTTATTAAATTTAGGAATAGTAAATTTATCAGCCGGAAATTTGGAAAAGTCTAAAGAGTGGTTGGAGAAAGCCGTTAATGAAAATCCTAATACTGATGTAGGTAAAAGGGCTAAGGAATTATTGGAATCACATGCAAAATAAAAATAATGGAGGTAACTAATGCCTTGTGGCAAAAAAAGAAAGCGTCATAAAATGTCGACCCATAAAAGGAAAAAAAGACTCAGAAAAAACAGACATAAAAAAAGAATCAGATAATTTTTTGATTTTGTAAATTAAGGCAAACTCTTGATTTTCTCTTCCTTTGTGAAAAATGGTTTGCCTTTTTTAGTCTGCCATCTTAGCTCAGCTGGTAGAGCAACTCATTCGTAATGAGTAGGTCGCCGGTTCGA
>CAYPNM010000032.1:0-36585 GCA_964412105.1 uncultured Ignavibacteriaceae bacterium
ATTTTAATCTTCAAATTCAAATGGCCTAAAATCGATCAAAAAAGCACCTTAAGGCCAGGTGAAGGCTGGTTGAAGCCCAGATGGAACGGATTTGTAACACCATATTATTAATCCAAATAAACTTTTCCTTCTTTCATTACAAATTTTACGTTTTCCACAATTGAAATATCTTTAAGTGGATCTCCTTTAAAAGCGATTATATCAGCTGATTTCCCTCTCTCTATTATGCCTGTTTCGTCCTGAATTCCAAGCAAATCAGCTGCCACAGATGTTGCTGATTTGAGAACATCAATTGGCTTCATTCCATATCTAACCATTAAGGCTAATTCCTCTGAGTTTTTTCCGGGATATTCAAAAGTATCAGTACCGAACACAATATTTACTTTTGTCTGCAATGCCCGTTTGAAGGACGCAATATGTTTTTCTACAGTGTTTGTTAATTTAATTTTGTTTTGTGGAGATATTTGTCCGAAAATTTTTGAATCTCTCCACAGTTCATAGACCTGCAGTGTTGGGACAAAATAGATATCTTTCTTAGCCATCTCTTCAAAAGTATCTTTTTGCAAATACAATCCATGCTCTATAGAATTAACTCCTGCTTTAACAGCCATTTTAGCTGCTTTATCAGAATAAGTATGAGCAGCAACTTTTAATCCATCTCTCTGTGCTTCATCAACCAGAGCATCTACTTCTTCCTGCGTATAATTTATTCCGCCTGTTAGGGAATCCTGACTATTTTGTTTTTTCTCATATGATTCCATATAAATTTTAATTAGATCAACTCCTAAACTGACAAGCTTTCTTACCATCTTTCTCATGCCATACGGACCATCATCGTGCCACGAAATCTGTGGGGGTTCAAAATATGGAGAGTAACCAACAAGATCATACCCTCCTGTTGGAGTTATAGGTTGATTTGCAACAAGCATTCTCGGTCCGGGAACAAGTCCATTATTTATTGCTTCTCTTAAAGCAAGATCAGCATAACCGGCACCTTCATTCCCAACATCACGGACAGTAGTGACTCCGCCCATTAATGTTTTTTCTGCATCCACAACTCCATAGATTGCTCTGTATTCGTAAGACTCTCTGAGTATTTGCTGGTCATAGTCACCGGGATGCAACAGAACATGAGTATGGCAATCAATCAGCCCGGGCATAACAGTCATATCACTAAAATCATACACTTTTGCTCCATAAGGAATTTTTATGTTTTTACCTACCTCAGCGATATTTTTGCCATGAACGTGAATAATAGCATCTGACATGAATTCCTTAGACTTTCCATCAAAAAGTTTTCCCGTTTTAATGTAAATGTCATCCTGAGCCAGCAATAAATTAGTAAAGCAAAGGCATGAAATTAAAAGAATAATTGAGTAAAAAAATCTTTTAGACATGATAACCTCCGTTAAAAAGGTTAAGAGATCAGGTTAGAAAAATAATGAGACTAATATTAAGGATTTTAGAAATTTGTTTCCAGAATTTTGTAAAATCACGAGGTTATAAACTTTTGGGGTTTGAAAAATCAATGCTTCCATAGCTCCCTGTCTAAACTCCTATACTGTATAGCCTCACTGATGTGCTGTGATAAAATTCCCTCAGAACCTTCCAGATCTGCAATTGTTCTGCTGACTTTTAAAATTCTGTCATAAGCTCTTGCAGAAAGACCGAGCTTTGTCATTGCCATTTTAAGAAGCTCGGAACCCGCAGAATCAAGTTTGCAATATTGTCTTACTTCTTTTGAACCCATATCCCCATTATTATAAATGTGTCTTACACCCTTAAATCTTTCAAGCTGAATTTTTCTGGCCTTCATTACTCTTTCACGAATGCCAATTGATTTCTCGCTTCTTGATTCAGAAGAAAGCTCTTTGTATTTAACCGCCGGCACTTCAATGTGGATATCAATTCTGTCTACCAGAGGACCCGAAATCCTAGACATATATCTCTGGATCTGCTGAGGTGCACAGGTACATTCTTTTTCCGTATCGGTAAAAAACCCGCAGGGACAGGGATTCATAGCAGCGGCAAGCATAAAGTTTGCGGGAAATTCCAGTGATAGTTTTGATCTGCTTACAGTTACTCTTGAATCTTCCAGAGGTTGTCTCATAACTTCAAGCACGTTCTTTTTAAATTCCGGAAGTTCATCAAGAAATAAAACTCCGTGATGTGCGTAAGAAACCTCACCGGGTCTTGGAAATGATCCACCGCCAACAAGTGCTGCATCAGAAACTGTGTGATGCGGACTTCTGAAAGGTCTTTCCGTTATCAATGCGTGATCTTTTGGAATTATTCCGGCAATGGAATGTATCTTAGTTGTTTCCAGCGCTTCTTCAAATGTCATTGGTGGTAGTATAGAGGGAATTCTTTTAGCAAGCATAGTCTTTCCGCTACCGGGAGGGCCGATCATAATTATATTATGAGCACCTGCTGCTGCCACTTCCAGTGCCCTCTTTACATTTTCCTGCCCTTTAACATCTGAAAAATCCAGGTGATAGAAGTTTATTTTTGAAAACAGGTCTTCTTTATTTGTAATAATTCTTTCTTTTTTAATATCCCCATTTAAAAACTTTACTACCTCTGACAGGTTTTCCATTCCATAAACATTTATTCCATCCACAATCGAAGCTTCAACGGCTGACTCATTTGGAAGGATAATATTTTTTATTCCTTTGTTTCTTGCTTCTACGGAAATCGGCAATGCGCCTTTAACCGGTCGAAGTGCTCCGTCAAGAGAAAGCTCACCAAGAAAAATTGTATCATTTGATAATGAAAGATCTATTTTTTCAATTGCAGAGAGTATTCCAACAGCAATCGGAAGATCAAAAGAGCTGCCCTCTTTTTTTATATCTGCAGGAGCAAGATTGATCGTAATCTTCTTTAACGGGAATTCAAATTCGCTGTTTTTAATTGCGGCAGTAACACGCTCGCGGCTTTCCTTAACAGTATTATCCGGCAGACCGACTATAGTAAATCCGGGTATGTGTTTTTCGCAGTGTGTTTCAACTTCAACGATATAGGCTTCTATTCCAACTGTTGCGCTGGACAGTATTTTTGAAAGCATTATCCCCCCTGTTTTTCTGAAGATTATTTTTCAATATAAGGGATTAGGCGAAAAAAGTAAAATATTAGAAGAGATTTTCGTAGACGCAGTCCTTAATCATTGGTTGAGCCAAGGAGAAATGGTTACTTGTAGTGTCTTAAGAAATTTATTCTATCCTGCAACTGCGTTACCGGAACGAGTAATTTTTCTTTCCCATAAATTGCATCCTCCCTGTTCGTAAAAGCAAGTTCATAATCCTTGCTCATAACAATTGCTTCTTCCGGGCATACTTCTTCACAGAATCCGCAGAAAATGCAGCGTATCATATTAATTTCAAATTTTTCAGGGTATCTTTCTTTTTCTCTGTCAGTTTCACCTGCCTGCACTTCAATTGCCAGAGCAGGACATACTCTTGAACATAAGCCACAAGCAACACATCTTTCATCGCCACTCTCTTCCTGAACCAGTACAGGTCTGCCACGGTATGAGCCAGTTGGAATAAATTTCTCTTCAGGATATTTCATCGTAAACTTAGGCTTAAACATATTTTCAAGTGTAAGCTTTAGGCCCTTCACTATTTCAGGGATGTATGCTTTCTGCCAGGTGGTTAAATCCTTTAATCTTTTTTTATCAGCCATCAAATCTCCACAATAAACTTATATTTTAAAAATCATAATTAAGGCCGCAACCCAGACTATATTTATAAGAGACAGCGGGAACATCACTTTCCACCCCAGATTCATCAACTGGTCATATCTGAATCTCGGCAAACTCCACCTGACCCAGATGAAGAAGAATAACAGTAAAGCAAGTTTAATTGCAAATGTCAAGACAGATATTGCTACAAACAACCCATAAGGCAAACCAAATGTCTCAAGATAAGGGAATTGCCATCCTCCAAGATACAAAGTCACGATCATTGCAGCAGCAATTATCATATTTGCGTATTCGGCAAGAAAGAATCCGGCGAATTTCATACTGCTGTATTCAGTGTGAAAGCCCCCTACTAATTCAGGCTCTGCTTCTGGCAGATCAAAAGGCAAGCGATTTGTTTCAGCAAAAGCGGAAACAACAAATGTTATAAAACCGATAGGCTGAATGATCGCATTCCACATCCATCCTGATTGAGCTGCAATTATGTCTTCGGGCCTTAAAGATTGCGCCAATAGCAATACGCCGCCGATTGAAAAACCCATTGAGATTTCATAAGAGATCATTTGAGCAGAGGATCTAATTCCACCGAAAAGAGAGTATTTACTGCCCGATGACCATCCTGCAAAAGTTATCGCGTAAACGCCAAGCGAAGTTAATGCCAAAACGTAAAGCACGCCAATATTAACATCAGCTACAACCAGTGGGATTGTGTAGCCAAAAATCCTCAGGTTGGGACCAAAGGGAATTACAGCATAAGTTGAAAAAGCAACGAATAGGGCTAGAAAAGGAGCGATTGAATGAATCGGTTTATTTGCAGCGTTGGGAACAATATCCTCCTTCAGTAAAAGCTTTAACACATCTGCGAAAGGCTGGAGAACGCCTTCCCATCCAACTCGGTTTGGTCCAAGTCTATTCTGCGCCCAAGCACTGATTCTTCTTTCAAAATAAACGAGATATGAAACAGTCAATAATATTACCACAACAAGTATTATTATTTTAATCAGGCTAAAGATTATTATTTCCCAAATTCCCATTTAATCTGTTACTCCGTTTTATGCTTTTGCCGTAACATCAACTTTTATCATCACACCCTTATCGCCAATCACATCGTAATCCAACCCCTTGAATGCATCTATCTTTTTCGACATTTCCTTAAATACTTCTTCTGCCATATCAAATTTAAATTTCCCTCCCAGAGTTGAGGCCAGGCCGGAAATAATTTTCCATGTTGATCGCGCATCGTGCTTATTTCCCTTAGCCCACCTATCAAACTGAGTTCCAAATTTGTCAAGTCGGCTCATTGCCATTCCTTCCAGGCTTCTATCCATCTCAATAGTACTAACCGCCGGCATCAATCTCTGAATCCTTCCCTGATAATTTACCATTGTCCCATTCTTTTCAGCATAAGTTGCAGCAGGGAAAACCAGATCAGCAAGCTCCGTGGTCCTGTTAAAATTAGTGGCGTGAACTATAAACAGGTTTAACTTTGCCAGCACATTTTCAAATTCGGGATTTGCAGAAATAATATCGTCTTCAATTAAATAAATCGCTTTAATTCTGCCTTCGTTTATTCCCTGGATAATTCCATTAAAATCCGAACCACCATTCGAAGGAGAAACCCCTACTAATTCGGATCCCAGAGTATTTGGAGTTACATCATTCTTTCTAAGAATTTTATCTCCAAATTCGGGATTGATATGACGCATAAAGTCGAGATTCTTTGAGCCGATAATGGAGCCGGCAAACTTCCCTAATACATAATTGTCTTCGCAAGTTGCAAATGGTGAACCAATAAAAGCAATTTCCTCTTTATCAAATTGTTTTATCTGAGAAGCAGCTGAAGCAAATGCTTCATCCCAACCAACCCTTTGAAGAGTACCCTCCCTTCTCAGGTATGGACCATCTATTCTGTTATCTGCATTTACATATTTAAATGTCTCAAGTCTTCCGTGATCGCACATCCAGTAACTGTTAACGTCATCATTTTGTCTTGGGGTTAATCTCATAATCTGATTGTTCCTGACCCACAACTCAATGTTGCATCCACTTGAGCAACCCTGGCAGATTGTTTTGTTTGCAGACATATCCCAAACCCTTGCTTTGAATCTGAAATCTCTGCTTGTTAATGCACCGACAGGGCAAATATCAATAGTATTCATTGAATAAGGATTTTGCATTTGCTTACCAGGATAAGTAACAATGGTCACCCGGTCACCTCTTTTAACGAAAGTTAATTCCGGTGCT
Source organism: uncultured Ignavibacteriaceae bacterium (assembly GCA_964412105.1). GTDB lineage: Bacteria > Bacteroidota > Ignavibacteria > Ignavibacteriales > Ignavibacteriaceae > JAKAGZ01. The sequence goes on from CAYPNM010000032.1 coordinate 5,942, forward strand.
CCGGCTATTTCATCACAGAATCTTATACAGCGCGAACAGGAGATACACCTTTCTCCATCAAACATTACTCGCGGGCCAAGTTCAACTCTTTTATTCTTATGATTTTTCTCCTCAACAAACCTGCTTTCACCCTCTCCATGTGAGTATGCATATTCCTGAAGCTTACACTCACCTGCCTCATCACAAATGGGGCAATCAAGCGGATGGTTAATTAATAGAAATTCCATAACTGCATTTCTTGCTGCAAGAGTTTTTTCTGAAGCAGTGTGAACAACCATTCCTTCGGCTGCAAGAGTTGAACATGCAATTACAAGTTTAGGCATCTTTTCTACTTCAACCAGACAAACCCGACAATTTCCCGAAACTGAAAGGCTTGGATGCCAGCAGAAATGAGGGATATTATTTCCTGCTGCCCTAGCTGCCTCAATAATTGTCTGACCTGGTTTGAATTCTATTTCTTTTCCATCAACTACTAATTTTGGCATAATACGCTCAGTTTTATATCAAGCAACTTTTTTCATTTTTTTATTTGTGGATCTCACAAAAATCCGTGTGAAATCTTTTTCGCACAGATATTGATTCGCAAGTTCCAAAATATCATCTGACGAAATTAAATCTATTTTATTTAGAATTTCTTCAACTGTAATTACCCTGTTATAATAAATAATAGAGTTAGCCATTCTTATCATCCTGTTTGAAGTATTTTCGAGTCCTAGTATTATCGAGCCTTTTAAATACTCTTTAACTCTGCTCAATTCCTTCTGACTAACCTTTTTTTCACGAAGTTTCTTAAACTCCCTAAAAATAATATTTACTACTTTATCAGCCTGTTTATCGTTAGTAGAAAAATAAACACCAAAAGCGGATACATCTTTGTAAGAATTAAGAAACGAATTTATCTGGTAGGTGATTCCTAATTTTTCTCTTACAGCCTGGAATAACCTTGAACTGCTCCCCTCTCCTAATAATATAGAAAGAACCTTCAACATCAGCCTTCTTTCGTCGTTGTATCCGATAGTATCGCGCCCAATTATTGAATGGACCTGTTGTATATCCTTTTCAATCAAAGATTCCGAGGGAGTGCTTTTTAGGAATACACTTCTCTTACGAATATTATTCTTTTTGGTTTTTCTAAAATATTTTTGGATTAAAGAAGTTAATTCATCATGATTTACTGATCCAGATGCAGCAATCAGTAGGTTATCAACCGAATAATTTTGAGAATGAAACTTATGCAGAGATGATGTATTAAAACTTCGGAGGTTCTTTTCTGTACCAATGATCGGCAAACTTAAATTATTTCCGGTAAAAAGGGCTTCTTCGAACTTATCAAATATTAATTCCTCCGGATTATCATTTATATCCAGAAGTTCATCTATAACAACTCCTGATTCCTTTTTAATATGAATTTGTTTAAAAAGAGGATTTTGGACCATGTCTGAAATAACATTAAAGGTTCTCTCAAGGTTTTTTCCCAGTCCTCTCCCATAAAAGCAGGTATTTTCTTTGCCGGTAAAGGCATTCAAATAACCACCATATGCCTCTATATCTTCAGATATTTTTTTAGCTGATCTTTTGTTGGTTCCTTTAAAAACCATATGCTCGATAAAATGTGAAATGCCGTTGTTGGATTCGTTTTCATCTCTGGCTCCGACATTAAACCAGAATCCAATTGAAAAAGACTTTATGTAAGGAATTGTTTCCGAGACGAGTTTGATGCCACCCGGAAGTTCTGAAATTTTGTAGTTATCCAACGTTTTTTCGCAACAAATTCATAATTATAAGAATTTAAATATATAGAAACACCTGTAGCCAATCAAGGGAAGGAGTATCCCATGCGATAAGATTAGCTCAGATCTAAGGGTTACTTTACCACGCTGACAGGTTTAGAATTTTAAAAGCCAACAATTTTATGTTTGTTTAACGGAAGCAAACTCATTTATGTATTTTTCAAAGAAGTCGCCAATTTTTTTGTAAGCCTTTTCCAGTATCTTTTCATTTGGCAGAAATACGACTCTGAAATGCTGAGTTCCTGAAACCTGGCCAAAGCCGTTACCTGGAACAACTACAACTCCGGTTTCCTTTATCAGTTCAGCAACAAAATGATTATCTGGCTGCTCCATATGCAATTGCGGGAATGCATAAAATGCACCCTCAGGTTTAACACAGGAAATGCCCGGAATCGCATTAAGCATTTCAACTGTAAGATTTCTTCTCTTTGTGAGCTTATCAATAGCAATATCAAGATGACTTTGATCTCCTTCAAGAGAAGGAGCAATCCCATACTGTTCGGGATGATTTGCAGACAACCTAGCACGAAGAATTTTATTTATTGCATCAATGTAGTCCTCAAGAATTTCTTTAGGTCCACTAACTATGCCCCATCCGATTCTGAAACCAGGCACCATATAATTTTTGGAAAGTCCGCCAAAAGTAATTACAGGAACGTTTTTATTTAATGATGCAATCGAAATATGTTTCTTCCCATCGAATAAAAGTTTGTCATAAATTTCATCCGCAAAGATCACCAGGTTATGCTTAATCGAAAGATCAACTATTTGTAATAAATTTTCTTTCGTGTAAAGGGAACCTGTAGGATTATTCGGATTTATTAAAATAATGGCTCTTGTTTTATCATTGATTTTGCTTTTTATATCTTCAATATCGGGAAGCCAACCATTGTCTTCATTTAAAAAGTATGGATTTTCCTTCATCCGCAGCTTGCTTGAAATAGCAGTGTATAATGGATAACCAGGTGTTGGGAGAAGCACATTCTCTCCCTCATCCACCAAAGCTGTAAGACATATATCAATGGCTTCGCTTGCACCTGTAGTTACAAAAATATCCTGAACGTTTTCAATTCCCTTTCTAGCTGCTTCCTTTTCAATTGATTTTCTTGCGGAATCTATACCTGAAGAGGGGGCATAACCATTTTTATTTTCAAGCATTGCCTTATAAGTAGCTTCAACAAGATGTTTTGGGGGAGCAAAATCATATATATTTGGATCTCCTATATTCAAATAAAGCATTTCTTTCCCGGATTTTGCTACTTCATTGGCAAGCACCACAATGTCTCTGATTGCATAAATTATGTTTTGAGTTCTGTCGGCGGGTTTTATTTTATAAGGTTTCATCATATTCTCCGAAGCAGATTAATTTAATGATGAAATATAGTAAATTTTTGTCTGTGGAATAATCCAAATTTAATACTGAATCACTATCTAATGCATCATCAGGCTTTATTTAATAAATTATTTCGACTCCTAGACATAATCTATTTTAGCAAAACCATCTTTTTTATTTGTGAAAAACTTCCGGCTTCGATTCTATAAAAATAAATTCCGCTAGAATACTTTGATGCATTAAAAGCAACATTATACCTGCCGGCAGGTTTTTGCTCATTAACGAGTGTAGCAATTTCTCTTCTAAGAATGTCATATACTTTTAATTTTACAAAAGAAGATTTTGGTATCTCATAATTAATTATAGTGGACGGATTAAAAGAATTAAGATAATTTTGAAATAAGGCAAATTGTTTTGGATATATTTTATTTGAGTTAATAGCAGAAAAATTGCCAGCTGTACCTGTAGGAACTACCTGCCTTGCTATCATCTGCGGCTGTCCCTGATATTGCCAAAATTCCTGACATTAAGAGTAACCTCGTAAGTTACGTCTCTTTTTTGTTTAAAGGTGATCGATACCACTAAAGAATCACTGAAATAGCGAATAGCATTATTAATTTAACAGCGGTAAAAAATTTCATAATATCACACTAAAGGTTTCTTTGACGTAAGATTTCAAACAATATTATACCAGTTGCAACTGAAACATTTAGCGATTGAATTTTCCCCCTCATAGGTATATTAACAAGTATATCACAATTTTCTGCAGTCAACCTTCTGATTCCCTTTTCTTCATTGCCTACAATAAGTGCAACAGGAACCTTATAATCAACTTGAGTATAAGCTTTACCTTTTGATATCCCTTCAGAAGAATTTTCAAGTGAAGAGCCTATTATCCAGAAGCCATTATTTTTCAGTTCACTTATGGCATTAGAGAGATTATTGATAGAACATATTTTTAAATGCTCGGTTGCACCGGCAGAGGTCTTGACAACTGTTTCATTAACAGGAGCACTGTTATGTTTTGTAATCAATATTCCATGCACTTCAGAACATTCTGCAGTACGCAAAATAGCCCCAACGTTATGTGTATCCTGAATGGAATCAAGAATCAGTAGTAAAGGGTATGAAAATTTTTGAGAATAAGAAATGATTTCGTCTAGAGAGTAAAATTTTTGATTGGTTTTTCTAGCAACAACTCCTTGAGTATTTTTGCTTTTGGTCAGCTCACTAAATTTCTGAACAGGAATTTCATTACATTTGATTCCCTTCTTTTTCGCAGCAATCCGGATAGCATTAATGATTCCGCCTTTTTGACCGTACAAAAGATAAACCTGCTCAATTTTTTCTCCAGAATTTATTGCTTCAAGTACAGGTTTTCTTCCAATAATTAAATTCATTCACCAAATCATTTTTTATTTTTCTTCTCGGGCATTTCCTTCTTTACAGGTACAGGAATAAACTTGGGACGATCCTTATGTTTTGAAAAGTAATATAATCCTACCAGGCCTGCAATTACCATCACCACTGAAATCAATTGCGCTTCAGTTAATCCAAATAAATATCTGGGATTTAGTCTGATAAATTCAATAGAGAATCTTTCAATTCCTGCAAGAATCAGGTAATACATAAAAAGCTTACCATCTGCCCAATCTTTCTTTCTCAATTTCCAGAGTATAAAAAATATTATTACTGCTAATATAAATTCATAAATAGGGGTGGGATGCAATGGGGTGTTATCCGGAACGCCGTTCGGAAAATGTTTGGCAATATCCGGAAAATATTTCTGGAAATTAAAATCCCTAAACATTACTGACGGAGGAACTGTGCCGTGGGAATAATTAACTCCCCAGGGTAAATTTGTTGGTATACCGTAATCACCGTCACCGGCAAGATGACAGCCAATTCTACCTATCCCATATGCAAGGATTAATGAAGGTGAAGCAGCATCAGCAACTACTAAAAAGGGAATTTTTTTCCTTCTTATATAAATCCATATCACAATAATCGAAAGTATTAAACCGCCATAGAAAGTTAATCCTCCCGGCGAGAAGGCCATTAGTGGATCTTTTAGAAATTCACTCCAGTTTTCAAACAAATAAAAGAGCTTGCTACCAATGATTCCAAAAATTATAGCGAAAAGCGTTATCTCTGTAGCTATATTCTGATCGAGTTTCTTTCTTTCAAATTCTTTACCTAATATATAGCTGGCAACTATGAATGCTATTCCAAGCATCAAACCATAGCTGTAAACTGTAAACGGACCAATTTTAAATAGCTCAGGATACATTAAAGTTTACCTTCATTAGAATATTTAAATTTTTTGGTTGCAATTTCAAATTTGATGAATTCCCTGTTATTTCTCTTTTCAGGTAAAAATACATTTATAAGTTTTATACTTTTCTTAAAAATATTAAAATCAACAATAGCACTGTTTATGCTCCCGTCTTGCTTAATAATATTAATAGTATATTTACCGTAAAGGTCTTCAAAAAACACTTTTTTTCGCGCCGGACCGGAGTTATTTATATAACCAGCCTTAGTTTTCAATCCCAAGATAATAATATCTATAGTCTTCTTTTGCTTAATGGCATTTACTGATAATTCATAATTAAGATTAGAAAACTGTAGAATCGTAATTAATCCAATACAATAATATTGCTTTTGCCCTGAGATATCTGTGGAAAAATAAATCTCACAAATAAATTCAATCCCGGAATCTTTCTTTTCAGGAATAGATTCCCTAATTACAGAAATTTTCTTTTCACGTGATTTGGGAATTTCAGGTACTAATTTCTGTTTTTTAAGAGGCATTATTTTAACTAAGGGATTTTTTATAATGAAATAGCTTTTATCATTTCATCAACATCTTTTAAAGAAAATTCTTTTTGCTCGCCTGATTCCATATTTTTCAAATTAACTTTTCCGAATTTGTATTCTTCCCCTCCTAAAAAAAGAACATATCGGGCATTAAGTTTATTTGCTTCCCGCATCTGTGCTTTGACACTTCTGTCCAGGTAATCAAAATCTACTGATAGGTTTTTCATCCTGAAACCTAATGCCAAATATACCACTTCGCTTGTCAGTTCTTGATCAAGCCTTACTATATAAAGATCAATCTTATCTGCAGGAATCTTTAGGGAATTTTCGTTTTCGCAGGCTAGAAGTATTCTTTCAATTCCGGCAGCAAAACCGACTCCCGGAGTCGGATCGCCACCTAATTGTTCAACCAAAAGATCATATCTCCCGCCTCCGACCAGTGCGCTTTGGGACCCCACTTTTCCACTCAATATTTCAAATGTGGTTTTTGTATAATAATCCAGACCCCTTACAAGCGTCGGATCAACTTCATAAGGAATATTTAATTTGGTAAGAAGCTCCTGCACTTTATCAAAATCATTTTTACTCTCATCATCAATATAATCAATCAGCAGAGGAGCATTTTTCATAATTTTCATATCCGATTCAACTTTACTGTCAAATAGTCTGAGAATATTTGTCTCAAGTCGTTTCCTGCTATCTTCGGATAAATCACTTTTTTTGTCTTCCAGGTATTCACGCAATTTTATTTTATAGCTTGCTCTAGCTTTAGGGATACCCATTGAATTTATCTTCACCTTTAAATCCTTTAGCCCCATGTTCTTTAAAATAAAAAAGGCAATACCTATCAATTCAGCGTCAAGAGCCATGGATTTACTACCGAGAGCTTCACCTCCGAATTGATGAAACTGCCTGAGCCTTCCGGCCTGTGGTCTTTCCTGGCGAAACATTGGAGCAATATAAAAAAGTTTATTGAGGGATTGCTGTTTACCAAGAGAATGTTCTATAAAAGCTCGCACAACACCGGCCGTCATTTCTGGCTTAAGAGTAATACTAGTTTCGCTCCTGTCAACAAAGGAGTACATTTCCTTACCAACTATATCAGTTTCTTCGCCAATACTTCTGGCAAACAACAATGTTTCCTCAAAAACCGGAGTACGTATCTCTTTATAATTATAATTAATAAAGATGTTTCTCACAGTAGTTTCAAGGAGATACCACTTTGATATTTCTGACGGAAGTATATCTTTGGTGCCTGTAATTGCTTTTATCATAAAAAGAAAGTTTTAAAATTTTTGGGGTTGTACGAATCAAAAAATAAAAAGGAGCAAAAATCAAACCTCGAAGTAATTTTCTTCTTCCTTTTTAAATAGGTCTAAAATTTCTTCATTAGATTTTGCTTCCAGCAATGAATTTCTAAATTCATCTTTATTCATCATCCTCGAAATGCGGCTTAATAATTTTATGTGAGTGCTTACCAGATTATCCTTTCCGACCAATAGAAAAACCAGATGAACCGGCTGCTGATCCAGGGATTGATAATCGATTGGGTTGTTTGTCTTACCAAAGGCTCCTAATATTTCGTTTACGTGATTTGTCTTACCATGGGGGATAGCAAATCCTTTTCCCACTCCTGTGGACATAATTTTTTCTCTTTCAAGTACCGCTTCCCTTATCTTATCAATATCGTTTACTCTGGGATCGCCTTTGAAGAGATCAATAAGTTCATTTATAACTTCTTCCTTCCCAGTACCTTTAAGATCGGATATTATAAAACCATCTTTTAGTAAATCTGCAACTTTCATCCTGCTTCCGCATTAAACATTGAAAATTAAAATTAAATTTACTAATACCTGAGTAGTTTAGCAATGAATTATATCTAAATTAAAAGCGGTCGTTTATAGTTTTCACTCGTATTATATTGCAACATTAGGAATTATTCAATAATTATATACTCCTTCTTTGCTGAATAGATTTGTTTACCTTAATTTAGTAGTGCGTTTTTTCAAAATTCCTCAAATTGTGGAGTTCAGATGGATATACAAAATAAGACAGCTCTTGTTCTCGGTGGATGGGGGTTGGTAGGTACAGCAGTAGCTCGTAAACTAGTTCAGGAAAAGCCCAAGCAAGTTATTATTACTTCCCTTAGACTTTCAGAGGCACAGGATGCTGTTAAAAAATTAGAAATTGAATTCCCTGATAAAAAAGGAAAGAATTTCTTCATACCTTGGGGCGGGGATATTTTTGTAAGGAATAAATTCAAGGATAAATATCGCGGTGATCTGCTTGCCGATAAAGAAACCAGGAAAATCCTGATCTCCGATATTATGGATGAATTTTCGGATGAGGTTCTGAAAAGTTCAGCAATTTACAACCTTTTTACAGAATTTAAACCAAATGTAATAATCGATTGTATAAATACTGCAACCGGTATAGCTTACCAGGATATATATTCAACTTACAGAAGCATCAGCCGGGCTATAAAAAACAAAGTAGATTATGATGTATTAGTTGAGGAAACAGAAAAATTATTATCAACATTGTATATTCCTCAACTCATCAGACACGTGCAGATACTCTATGCAAGTATGAGCCAGGTTAAAACTGAAGTCTACCTGAAGGTAGGAACAAGTGGAACCGGCGGAATGGGATTAAATATTCCCTACACACACAGTGAGGAAAAACCATCAAGAGTGCTTCTCAGTAAATCTTCTATTGCAGGGGCACATACTTTGCTTTTATTCCTGATGGGCAGAACACCGGAAGGACCGATCACAAAGGAAATAAAGCCAACCGGAGCAATAGCTTGGAAAAGAATTGAATTCGGTGAAATAAAAAGAAAAGGCCAGGCAATTGAATTGTTTGATATCGATTTGAGCGAAGCTGTTCCTTTGAAAGGTAAATTTGAGATATGTCAAAATAAATATTATAAATCTACAGGTGAAACCCTGAAGTCTGTATTTATTGACACCGGTGAAAATGGTATTTTCTCAAAAGGAGAATTTGAAACAATAACTGCACAGAAGCAGATGGAATTTGTAACACCTGAAGAGATTGCGGACGTTGCAATTTATGAAATTAAAGGAGGTAATACAGGTAAAGACATAGTGAGTTCTCTTGATCACGCTACGCTTGAGCCAACATATCGCGCAGGGTATATGCAACATTCAGCAGCCGAGAAACTTGCACAGCTTGAAAACCAGCATAATATAAGTAGTGTTGCTTTTGAACTATTAGGCCCTCCAAGATTATCAAAACTTCTTTTTGAGATTCACCTTATTAGAAGAATCTGCAAAACAATGAAAGACATTCTAAAAACTCCTGCAAAAGAACTTTCTGATAAATGTTTTGATATAATTTCCAATGACTCAAAGCAAAGAAGTGAAATTCTTTCCATCGGAATTCCAATTCTGTTTCCAAACGGCGAATCCCTTTTAAGAGGAAGCATTATAAAAATTCCTGCATTCCAGGGAGAAAACGTTCTGGATATAAGTCCTGAGAATATTGACAAATGGGCTTTTGAAGGCTGGCTTGATCTTAGGGTAGGTAATATGGAAAAATGGCAAAATAGAATTAAAGACCTTATAGAAGAAGCGGAAGATATCCCGGAAACTGATACAAGCTCACAGCATGTAAGAACTAGATCCTACTGGGGAAATTTTGAAGAGATAAATATTGGAAAAATTTGCAGCTGGATCTTCATTCATGAAGAACAAGGCAGGAGAATGAAAGCTTAATTAAGATATGAATATACTCTTGTAAGTGATTTTTCCGCTTCTTCATAAGTAGGATTTAACTGCAATGCTTCTTTGTAACAGAAGATTGCGTCTTCCCAGAGACCCCTCATCTCCGAAATTCTTCCAAGATTGTAAAGAGGATAAAACCTGAACTCGTTCTGAGGGGCATTTAGCGCTTTATTCAGCCACTCAACTGCGTGATCATATTGCCCTAAGTTTATGTAGTATGATCCAATATCATTATATATATCTCCATTATCAGGAGCCAGAAAAATAGCGAGGACGCATTCATTAATTGCTGCTTCATATCTTTCAAGATATCCATAAATCCGTCCAAGTCGAGTGAAAGCTTCTGCCGTTGGATTATATGTGATTGAAAGTTTTAGATATTCAATTGCATCTGTTAAATTCCCCTTAGCCTGCAAACTGCATGCTTTGTTAAAATATTTTTCAGCTCTTGAAATATTATCTTTCTCCGACATCCGATTTCTCCAATACTTGGGGAAATTGATATAAAAAACCGCTTTTCCTTCATCCTGGATGTAAGAATTTCATAAAATCAGAGAAAAATTGTAATTAATTATAGACGAGAGCGCAGTATCACTCTACCAAGGGTTGATAGGAATAGTCAACCGAACTTATATTAAATCAAAAATATTGTCGGCTCAGCTTCATCCGCAGATTAACTGCTCTTCTAGAAGTACTGCCTTAGGAAACAAAACATTATTTTCAAGATGAACGTGTTTATGTAGATCTTCTTCAAATTCCTTTAGTTCCTTTAAGCAGGCTTTGTAAGTATTACAAGCATCTGAGGGGATTGCATAACTATTTGTCAACTTTTTAATGCTGTACATACTTTCTCCTGCAGATTGATGCTCAAGTTCCATCATATTAATTGGATTGCCAATTCTGCCGAAATATGGTTTTTCAAATTTGGTCTCACCATTTCGGACTCTGACCAGATATTTTATATAGGGAAAAAGTATTTCTTCTTCCTTCATCATATGCTGTTTCAGCTCTTTAGAAACCCCGGAAAATATTTTAGCGACTTTAATTGTTTCAGGATGGTTTTTCCCGTGAGACGAGGCAACTTTCTCCGCGTGAGAAGAGATTAGTGGAATCATATATACGACATACTTATGATGATTATTAACTATATAATCCACTATAAAATCAAGATCTCTGTCATCAAATCTTTCCGAAATTTCAACTTTTGCAGACTCCATTTTTTCTATTTCAGAATAGACCAGATTAGGATCGGTTCCATTTTCCTGACATGCCTGAGCGATTGTTTTGTTTCCACCACAACAAAAATCCAAATCATATTTTTCAAATATGCCGGCGGTCTTAACATTTTTAGTGACTATATCAGCGAGTGTTAGTTCTGAATATGTCTCAAAAACATTATTATTAATCATTGCTGTCTCCTATGTTTATAAATGAGATCCATTATTTATTAATTTCACCCTTTAATATTTCACTTTTTTTCTCTTTTGTTTCAGAAGTTGCTTCCTTATTAAATTTCTCAACAGCTGCTGTTCCGGTCGGATGTCCATATGTATTCATATGCTTATAATAGATTAAATACTCCTGACGGGTAATATCATTATGCCAATGACCTGTTATCATTGCCAATCCTGTAACTGCCATAAATATGAGAACGATTGCTACGGCAATTCTTTTCTTTGACACTTTCTTTTTAGTAATCAACGAACTTACATAGAGCGTATCGGCAACGGGACAGGCATCAATACAGTTCAGACAGGTCGTGCACTCGTCTGAGTAGACTGTTTTGACTTTATCAACTTTTATATTTGATGGACAAGCCTTATTGCACAAACCGCAGTCTATACAGCTGACAGGATTTCTTTTAATTTTGTTTGGGCTCAGAAATGAAACTAATCCAAGTAATGCACCATATGGACAAAGATACCTGCACCAAAAATTTTTTATAAAAACAGAAAGTAAGACTAATGAACCAATAACTATCAATGCAAATCTGGAAATATCAGCAAAGAAATAGTACATTTTGAGATCAACAACCTGGTTGTATGGACTATCGAGAAAAGCTTTCACTGAAACGATCGTCATCAAAAAGAAAATTGCATAGGCAAAAAATCCAAGAAGAAGATACTTCAGACTTCTTAATGGATAATCTATAAATCCTGGAAGTTTTATTTTTTTGCGGAAGAGTTTATAAATAATTGTTTCGCCAAAGTCGCCTATTAACTCAGAAAGATAACCAATAGGACAAAGCCAGCTGCAGAACGATTTTCCGAAAACAAGTGATATTAAAACAATAGCCAGAAATATAAATAAACCTGCAGGGTGAGCGGGATGAATCTCTCCTGTCCTTAAAAACAAGTAAAAGCTCATTAATGAACTTATAGGCAAAAATCCATCAACTCCTGGCGGACGAGATTGAAAAGCAATTGTTCCGCCGGATTGCAGGTAACTTGCAAAATGGTAAAATTCCACCCCTATCCAGATACATAAAGCGGCAAAAGCAGTCTGAATGTAGAATCTGTATTTCTGAATAGGCTCTTCTGTGTTTTTTATAATTTTCATTTTAACATCTAATCAGATAAATTTATCCGATTTAGCCCTAAAAATTTTTATAATGCTTTTATTTTACTTAATGTTCTATCTCTGAAATTGTCGATGGTTTCTTCTGTAAGCATACTATACGCCTTTGTTCTTATATCTCCCCATTGTTGATGAACCGGACACGGGTGATCAGGAGAGCATTCCGGAAAACCAATGACACAGCTATTAAATATATCCAGCCCATCTATTGCTGCTACAATATCAATCAGTCTGATTTTCGAAGGAGCTTTTGCAAGAATAAATCCTCCGTTCTTTCCCTTCTTTGATTCTACAATTCCGCTCTCTGTAAGACTTTGAAGAATTTTGGAAATAAACTCCTTCGGAATGCCAAGCGCTCTGGAAATATCTTCTGACGAAGTAACTTTTTCCTCAAGATGAGCGGCTAAGTACAAAACACCTTGCAATCCATATTCACACTTCTTTGAAAAAATTACAGTCATTTTATAATCAGATTATTTTATCTGATTAAACATATTAACAAATTAGATTATTGTCAAATTAATTAAAAAGTGCCTTATTGCTTAAAAATGAATCCAAATTATATATTGAAGCATCTAATTTTTTATAAAATACAGGAATATTTATGGATTTAGTGCATAATTATACAACAACAGTCACTTGGGAAAGGGATAGGATCGGAGAACTATCTTCCCCTACTCTGCCCGATCTTACAGTTGCTACACCTCCTGAATTCCCCAAAGGAGTTCCTAACACGTGGTCACCCGAACATTTATTTGTTGCATCAGCTAATATTTGCCTTATGACAACATTTCTTGCTATTGCGGAGAATTCGAATTTTGAATTTAAATCTTTCAGGAGCGAAGCAACGGGAAAGCTTGAAAAAGTTGATGGTAAATTTATGATCTCAGAAATTGAGTTAAGACCGGTAGTCACAATTAAGGACGAAAGTAAGAAAGAAAAGGCAATCAGACTTATTGAAAAGTCTGAGGCTGCTTGCCTAATCTCAAATTCTATGAAATCAAAAAGGATCTTGACTCCCACAATCACTGTGGAAGAATGAACTTAGGACAACCTTTCCAATAATTTAAAGATCTAAAAGCTCTAATAAAAAGGAGAAACTTAATGCCGATATTTGAATATCAGTGTGAAGAATGTAATACAAAACATGAAGTGCTTCACAAATCTTCCTTACATCTGGAGGAAGTTACATGTCCCAGGTGCAATTCAAAAAATAATAAAAAGCTATTATCAACTTTCAGTGCTTCAATGGGTGAAGGAAGCAACTACTCTGGTTCATCATGCGAAAGTGGAAATTGTGATATACCTTCTCCATCAGGTGGTTGTTCAAGCGGCTTGTGCGGATTAAACTAATCCACAATATCAGTCATATAAATTCTGTCGGCATGCAATCTTGCGATTTCAGCGCCGAGTATGAATACTACTGAAGAACAATAAATCCAGAAAGCAACGACAACAAATAGTGTATACGTTCCGTAGATTTTCCCCAGGGAAGAAAAATGGCGCAGATAAAATCCAAATAAAAGTTTAATACATTCCCATAAAATTGCAGCCCAAAAGGCCCCTAAAAAAGCTGACCTTTTGCGAATTTTCTTTACCGGAACCGTTAGATATAATATACTAAATGAAGTAAATATTACTACCAAAGACAAAGAAGTAAAAAGTACCTGTTCAAAAATCCCCGTGTTAAAAATATTGTTTGCAGCACTCCATTCATAGGCTGTCTGTCTTACAAACTCTATTACCGGTATAGAAAAAGTTATGACTGTAAAAATTATTAACAACAAAATTATCATCAAAAAATCTCTGAGCTTGCTAAGTAAGATGTTAATATTAATTTCAACACCGAAAACCTTATTAAGAATCGTCCGCATACTGCTGAATAGCTCACTAGCTGCAAAGAAAAGGGTAAATCCTCCGATGATACCCGCAAGATTTTTATTTTGTATTACCTCATCGATACTATTAAATATAACATCTTTAACAAATTGTGCATATTTTGAATAAGGAATGATAGCGTCTATAAAAGTGTTTACCTGGCTCTGCATTGAAGATGAATTTAGTATATTGCCCAAAACGAAGAAAATTATAAGCGCAAATGGGATGGCACAAAAAAACAGCGAAAATGACAATCCACCGGCAAATAAGAATAAATGATGCTCCCCTGTTCTTTTTAACAATCCTTTAAAGTAATGCCTCGAAAAATCCTTAATTGAATGATAAGATGGTTTGTAATGCAGGGCCATCCTTAGCTTGCGGACCAATAAGTAAATCTTTGTACTTCGCAATTTCTCCCTGATCTTTTTTCTAACCATTCATAAAACCCGGAATTGTGTTAAAGTAAATATTGGACAATTCAAATAATTTAATTGAAATCTTATTGTTAATAGTTAAACAATCGCTTCCTGTTTCTCCTAAAAGATAATAAATCTGGTCCTTTGTTTTAAGAAGTTTTTCAAACTCAGCCTTATTATTGGAAGAAACACTAACTATAATTCTAGACTGACTTTCAGAAAACAGCGAAAAATCTTCCCTGGTTTTTACAGGTATATTCACTATGCCACCGATCTGGCTCTTTTCATTAATTATACAACACTCAGCCAGAGCACACACAATACCACCTTCTGAAACATCGTGTGCAGAATTAATTAATCCATTATTTATCAACATTAAAACTGCATCATGCAATCTCTTTTCCTTCTGCAAATCAAGTTTAGGAGATTCGCCGGCAACTTTATTATATATCACTTTCAGATATTCACTTCCGCCTAATTCTTCAAAGTCTTCGCCGATCAAGTAAATTAAATCACCTTCAGTCTTAAAGTATGATGTTGTAATATGTTTCAAATCATCAATTAGCCCTACCATCCCGATGGTAGGAGTAGGGAATACAGCAGCTTCAGGTGATTCATTATAAAAACTAACATTTCCCCCTGTCACAGGGGTATTAAAAAATCTGCAAGCCTCCCCCATTCCTTCAATTGCTTCTTTAAACTGCCAGTACACTTCCGGTTTATAGGGATTGCCAAAATTCAGGCAATTAGTTATAGCCAAAGGCTGACCTCCGGAACAAACGATATTTCTTGCCGATTCGGCAACTGCAATTTTAGCCCCTTCCTTTGGATTCAGATAAACATAACGGGAGTTGCAGTCGGTCTTCATAGCCAGTGCTTTATTTGTTTCTTTTAAATACATAACTGCGGAGTCACAGCTGGGACCTACAATTGTGTTGGTTCTTACCATAGAATCATATTGCTCATAAACCCACCTTTTTGAAGCTATATTTGGTGAGGAAAATACCTTTATGAAAATATCCCTAATATTTTCTGGTTTTGGCAATTTATTAAAATCAAAACTTCTGGTTTCTTTCAAGTAAGAGGGTTCTTTTGTTTCTCTAATGTATACAGGGGCACCGCCTCCAAGCACTAATTCATTGGAAGGTAATACTGCTTTTTCTTCTCCCTGGTAATGAATATGGAGATTGCTTTCGCTGATTACTTCACCAATTATTTCGCAATTGAGGTCCCACTTCTCAAATACTTTTTTAACTTTTTCCTCATATCCTCTTTTAACAGTGCAAAGCATTCTTTCCTGGCTTTCGGAAAGCATAATCTCATATGCAGTCATTCCTTTTTCACGTAAAGGAACTTTATCAAGGTTTATCTTCATCCCCGATTTTCCCTTAGCACTCATTTCACTGGTTGAACACGAAATTCCAGCAGCTCCCATATCCTGAATGCCAATTAACCATCCGTTTTTAATTATCTCAAGAGTTGCTTCTAATAGAAGCTTTTCAGTAAATGGATCTCCCACCTGTACTGAGGGCCTTTTCGCTTCAGATTTTTCTGAAATTTCTTCCGATGCAAAAGTAGCGCCGTGTATTCCATCCCTGCCGGTAGAAGAACCGACGATCATTACCGGATTTCCTACACCTTTTGATGTAGCACTGGCCACAAGATTTTTTTTCACAATTCCCACAGCCATGGCGTTAACCAGAGGATTGCCTTTATAAGATTCATCGAAATAAACTTCACCAGCAACTGTAGGAACACCGAAACTATTTCCATAATCTCCAATACCTTTCACAACACCAGAAAATAAAAACCTTGTTCTCGGATCTTCAATTGATCCGAATCTAAGCGAATTTAAAGAAGCTATTGGACGGGCTCCCATTGTAAAAATATCACGCATTATCCCGCCAACACCTGTTGCCGCTCCCTGATAAGGTTCAACAGCTGAAGGATGATTATGACTTTCTATCTTAAAAGCAACTGCAAAATCATCTCCTATATCGACCAGGCCGGCGTTTTCTTCACCAGCTCCGACAAGCAATCTGCCGCCTTCACGGGGAAGAGTCTTTAATAATGCAATTGAATTTTTGTAACTGCAGTGTTCACTCCACATTACACTGAATATTCCTAGTTCAGTAAATGTCGGGGTTCTGTTTAGAATCTTTATTATCTTTTCATATTCTTCTTCTATTAAACCATGCTCTAAAGCCACCTGCAAATTAACCTTCGCTTCTTTCATCAAATTAATCCGGGAATTTTAATAATAGTTTGATCTGCAATAAACAAATATAACACACATATAGATTAGTAAAAATTGCAGGATAAATGAATTACTTATGGAATTGAGATTAATTCACATAAGGATAATTCATCGAACCAGGGAAAGGATTTAGCCAAGTTGCACCGAATAGCAATGAACGAACATTAGTATAACCTAATAATCTAAGATATGCTGTTGCAAATGCACTCTGATGCCCACTGCGGCTGTAAAGTATTACTTTTTTATTAGTAGGTATTGTTTGTAAGTAATAAATTGATTTAAAATCTCTATAATAAGTATACAAAACGGCATGAGGGGCATGCATTTTCACCAGTGGATGACTAAGACCAGCAGCATAGGTACTAGGTTCATCATAACAGGCTATATATTGATCATCAAAGGTGCTATCTATATCCGTATAAATTTGAATACGAAATGCATCTGCCGCAAATGTTGTTAGTTGAGATGAAGTTGATAATGTTAGGCCATCTTCAAATTCCTCAGACAGGAGATTCTGTATTCTCGCCTCTATCTTTGATTTTATATCTCCTGATGAACTTAATTCTACTTCTGGTAATTTACTATATGGACCTCTATTATAGTACAAATTATTAAAATGATTATAGCCGCTGAAACTAGAATCTCCACTGTTTAATCTCCATAGATCTGCAAAATAATCATTCCATCCTGCCATACCAAAATTAAGAATATATACATTGCTTAAACCATCTAGCCTGAGCAGCCCTCCGTAATAACTTGCTGACTGTCCATTCTGGCTTACCAGTATTACATTTGATGTGTCTATACTTTTAACCTTAGATAATAATTCTGAACTCTGAATGTTAATTGCCCCATCAATATGTCCATCAGCAAATAATTGCGGATCTCTGATATCAAGTATAACATAATTTGAAAGATTTGAATATAGATCTTGAGCGTTGACAAAAGTACTTTCTGTCGCAGGCGAATTAATTATATCTCCGTTTGATTCAAGGTAAATCAACATATTAATTGTGTCGGACGTTACGAAACTATTTACGGGATTGGGATTATCTTTTAAACACCCTGTGCTAAGAAGCAATGGCAGAATGAAGAGGATAGTATTAAGAATGGTGTTTTTTCTCATCTTTCTTACTACAATTTTTAGATTATTTAATATAGCCTTTTTATTCTATTATGCAAATAAAGGAATTTAGTTGACCTATCAATTATTCTTATACTAAGAACTTGATGTAATGTAAGTTATGATTCAAAAATAAAAAAGCATTAGTAACATAATTTTTCGACCCGTAGAAAAATGCTTGTGGAGGTTGTTGATGTATGGCACGAAGATTAAAATGGACTGAGTTTGAAAAACAAAAAAGCTATGAAGAAAATTGAAGGTCAACTTTTGGTTCATTCATCAATTCTTCCAGGGAATTTTAAATAATAGTTCGATCGGTAATAAATAAATATAAAACACATAAAGTTCACTAAAAATTTGTGATAAAAAGGTTGAGGACGATGAATAATTAATTCACATATGGATAATTCATTGATGGCGGTACGGAATATCCACCAATTGAATGCAACCATGTCGCACCATAAAGCAAAGATCGGGCATTATAACCAAGCAATCTTAAATATGCAGTAGCAAATGCACTTTGTTGGCCGTAAAGACTATATAAAACCACTTTCTTATTGCTTGGAATGGTTTGAAGATAATTTAAAGATTTTAAATCTTGATAATAAGTATACAGTACTGAATGTGAGGGGTGTGTAGGAATTGTAACATCAACAGGACCGGGAATTTTATAAACCGATATAGTATCATAACATACTATATATTGATCATCAAATGTACTATCAATAATAGAATAATTATTGTTATTAAATACATCTACTGAGTAAACTGATGGCAAGGAAGGTGAAGCATCATAATTTATGCCATCATTAAAATCCTCCGATAATAAATCTTGTATTCGTAATTCTATTTTACTTTTAATATCTCCAGACGAACTTAATTTCACTTCCGGTAAATCTGTATATGGACCTCTAAAATAAGGGAGACTGTTAAAAGCATCGGCGCCTGAAGGCTGCGGCTTCCATCCATAAGGCTTATCTTCAGCATGAGCATTCCAATAACTTGCAAAATAATCATTCCAACTTGCCATCCCAAATGTAAGAACATAAACATTATTAAGCCCGTCCAACCGCAGCAGGCCGCCATAATAACTTGCTGACTGACCATTTTGGCTAACAAGTATTACCCTAGCTGTGTCGATACTTTTAACCTTAGCCAACAAATCTGAACTATGAATATTTATGGCCCCACTTATATGACCACTGGCAAATAATTGAGAATCCCTAATATCTAGAATAACATAATTTGAAATATTTGTATAAAGTTCCTGTGCATTGACAAACGTACTTTTTGTGGCGGGCGAATTAATTATATCCCCATTTGACTCAAGATAGACCAGCATATTGATAGCGTCGCCGGTTACAAAGCTATTTACTGGATTAGGATTATCTTTTAAACACCCTGTGATAAGAAACAATGGGACAATGAAGAAAACAGTTTTAAGAATGGTGTTTTTTTTCATTCGTATGATCACAATTTTTAGCTTACTTAATATAGACTTTTTATATAATTATGCAAATATTAAAATATAAATAGACTATTTGAGCTTGTAACAATCCTAAATTAAATAAATGATCCAAGTGATGCCACATATTAGTAATATTATTTTTCTGCCTGTACAAAAGAGCCTGTGGAAAGATTTTGAGCAACTTTTTGGCGAACGTGGAGCATGCGGAGGCTGTTGGTGTATGGCTTGGCGATTAAATAAGCCTACCTTTGAAAATCAAAAAGGTGATGAAAATAAAAAAGCTATGAAGAAAATTATTCATAGTAATGAGATACCCGGTATACTGGCATATTATGAAAATGAACCTATAGGCTGGTGTGCATTTGCACCGAGAGAAAAATATATTCGTCTGAACAATTCAAGAGTTTTAGCTCCTGTTGATAACAAGAAAGTATGGTCAATTACCTGTTTTTATATACACAAAAAATTCAGGAGATTGGGAATTTCAACAGAACTTTTAAAAGCCGCTATAAACTATTGTAAAAAGAAAAGAGTCAAAATTCTGGAAGCCTATCCACAGGAACCTTATTCGGATAATATTCCTGCGGCTTTTGCCTGGACAGGAATTCCTTCTGCGTTTGAAAAAGCAGGTTTTAAAGTCGCAGAAAGGAGATCACCCAAAAGGCCGATAATGAGATATTATTTATAAAAACTATTTTAGCAGAATCATTTTTTTTGTTTCCATAAAATCCCCGGCCGTTAATCTATAAAGATATATTCCACTTGCTGCCTGACTACCATACCTATCCCTTCCATTCCAGTAAACTATATGATAACCTGCAGAAGTCGGACCATTTATCAGGGTTTTAACCTCTCTTCCCAGCATATCATATATTTTTAATGACATATTAGAATTGCCAGGAATAAAGAATTTTATTGACGTTGATGGATTAAAAGGATTGGGACTATTCTGCATTAATTCTGCTGTTTGTCCTCCATTAATTGAAACTGCTATTGCATCATAATATTGATAATTCCCGTTGTAATCAATTTGCTTAATCCTGTAAGAAAATTTTGTTCCGCCGGTTGGCTGATCAGTAAAAGAATAATTTTTTGGAGAGTTGCTGTTCCCTGCTCCGGACACAAATCCGATCTTTTCATAGGCTAGCGACTGATTGCTAATGGCTGATCGTTCAACCTCAAAACCATAATTATTAGTTTCTGTTGCTGTTTGCCAGGATAAATTTACAATTCCATTATTAACTTCAGAGGAGAAATTTGCTAACTCCACTGGCAAAGCTGTTGGCGGAATAACTCCAAATAATGTAGCCCATCTTCCATCTTCTGTAGAACCTGATAGTACCGTACCACGCGACATAGCAAACTCGTTGAATACATAAAATGTCTGGTCATCAGATGGATCAACTGATGTTGATGAAAAATCTCCCCATCTATTACTTCCCGCCCCAAAGGTTCTAATATAATAATCCAATCCAGCCTGGATTGTTTGCGAAGCCTGAATAGTTCCGGCTGCATCGGTAGATAAACGTCCTGCTGCATAAGCTCCTGCGTACATGGTCGGAGCCGAAGCAGAAAAACCAATCAAAATTGCATTTGAGGAATTAGCAGCAATTGACGGGTAATAGGTATAGGCACCAGTTGCAATATCCTCTCCTCCGATATTACCCTGATCCAATAGACTAAGAGATCCTTGAGTATTAATTTCATACCAATGTGCTGTGGCTTGGCCTGCATCTGTCGTACCATTCGGAGGATTAATAGTATTACAGGCCCATAATGTATTGTTCCTCCAAACAGAGCTCAATAACCGTGAATCACCGGCATCAATAGTGGTTGAAGTGCCCAATTGAGGGGCATCGCTTGGGAAGTTAGCATGCTTATTACTAATATTCCCAAGGCTTACATAAGTATTAGTAAATGATGGTGAGTTTACCGGATTAGTAACTTGAATTACTGAAAGATAATCTGTGTTCCCCGAAACCCAGTTAGCTGAAACAAGATATGTACCTTGTGTAGCACTCAGCGTTCCTATCATCCGCGCAGGCACCGTGGTCGTAGCTCCAGATAATCCCGCCAAATTAAAATGATCATATACATTTACCGAAGCTATACCTCCTGAATAGAACGGCGTTTTGTTTACAATCCAAAGCCTGCTTCCGGTATTTGTATCTCTCCAAAAGCTAAACATATTTGCCGTTATGTAAATAGCTTTATCATCAACGGCTAGACGAGGAAAGTCTGCATAGCTAATTGAAGTATCAACAAGTATATCAGAATTAATTGCACTAAAGTACCAGGTCCCGGTTGGGTCACTATTTGCTGAAACAGCTAATAATATTCTTGACGTATCTGAAGGTGAAGTTGTCTGCTCCAAAGCAACAACTACAAATCGATTTGAATATTGATCCCATATTACATTGGGATCAAACGTCGAAGTTACTGGGGAAAGAGATTCAAAAAAACTACCGGTAGCAGTTGTCTTATTTTTCCCCAGGCGTTTTGTTGAAAGGAGAGCCCCGGAAGATTTATTAAAGAACTGTATAACCGAATTAACAATTGAAACCAAATAAGTTGTACCAACCGCACCATTAGGATCGGGCGGTATTTCATAATAGCCAGACTCATTCGCTTGACCATCAAAATTTATTCCCGATATAGTAGTAAAAGCATTTGAATTGCTAATTTTCTCAGCATTAAGGGAAGAATTTCTTGCAATGTAATTTGATGCCTTCCCTGATCTTTTTGCCTTTTCAAGCTGGATAAAATATTGTGCGCCGCTTGATAGTCTAGCCTTTCCCAAAGGGATGATATTTTGCTGGGCAAAAGATTGTTGACTTATAAGCAAAAGAAAAAAGAATAACAATAAGCAGGACATTGTTAAATCAGACTGAAATTTGTAAGGATTCATTATGCTTTTAATATAAATAATTAAATAGGAATCTTATTCTAAAATTTAGTTTATAGTATTAAATCTATAATTTTTGAATTGCCAAGCTGGCTGAATCTCTTTAGAGTATTTACAATTAACTATGGCATATTATAAAAATAATCTATATACATCAAATGGAAATAGGTGACAAAACATTATTCTCATCTTCCAGTTTAATAGGCCAGTTTATCATCTGATATTCGAAATTTGGTTTCTCTTTTCACTGTTTTGCAGCCGTTTATATCTGCCATTTTGTCAGACATTTGATCCCTACAACCGGCCTACAGGTGGCCTTCACCTGGCCTTTAAATAGCCCTTAAATGATGCGTAAAAAGTCTGCCAAAATGGCAGACTTTTTATATAAATATTGCCTGCTTTATGCAGCTTCAGGAATTAAGGTATTGACATATAGGAGTGTTTTGGTTTGGAAATTTTTCTAAATAGAGTGATATGACATAGACA
The DNA here is from genome assembly GCA_964412105.1 of uncultured Ignavibacteriaceae bacterium. Classification (GTDB taxonomy): domain Bacteria; phylum Bacteroidota; class Ignavibacteria; order Ignavibacteriales; family Ignavibacteriaceae; genus JAKAGZ01. The sequence goes on from CAYPNM010000032.1 coordinate 28,741, forward strand.
TTCTTAACTGTGAAACAAAAACGACAGTAGTTAAATTATCGCGCAAAGAATTGATCCCAATTTAATTTTGATATTCTAATGTACTTTTGCCATATCTAATGGGTGAAAATGGACCGTATTCTCTATTTCAAATGGGAAGATGACCCTAGTCTGTAATAACTTGACAAACATACAGGCAGTATGTAATTTTGTTTTCCATTTTGAATATGTAAATATTTCACGATAGCTCGATGGTGGTGTATTCGGCTGTTATCCCGATAAAATCGGGATACAGGTTCGAGTCACCATAGAGTATGTTCTTACAAAATTTATTCCGCAGTAGCTCAATGGTGGAGCATCCGGCTGTTATCCCGATAAAATCGGGATACAGGTTCGAGTCACCATAGAGTATGTTCTTACAAAATTTATTCCGCAGTAGCTCAATGGTGGAGCATCCGGCTGTTATCCCGATAAAATCGGGATACAGGTTCGAGTCACCATAGAGTATGTTCTTACAAAATTTATTCCGCAGTAGCTCAATGGTGGAGCATCCGGCTGTTAACCGGAGGGTTACAGGTTCGAGTCCTGTCTGCGGAGCTTAAGCCCTGATACAACTCAGGGCTTTTTAGTTTTAAAATGAAATATTGTATCTACATATTAAAGTCTCAAACAGCTGATAAATATTATACCGGCATTTCCCAAAATCCTCAAAGAAGGCTAGAATATCATAATACAATAGAAAAAGGATTTACTTCCAGATACAGACCCTGGAGGATTGTATTTGTAAAGGAGTTTAATTCAAAGCAAGAGGCTATGATGATGGAAAGGAAAATAAAGAACTGGAAAAACAAAAAAATGATTGAAAAGATTTTATTGGGTGATATTGAACTCTAGGCATCCGGCTGTTATCCCGACAAAGTCGGGATACAGGTTCTGCCATTGGCATCCCTTCGGGAGAGTCCTGCTCGCGGAGCAAATGTTTTTAGCCCTGAAACTCAGGCCTATTTTATTGACCCCTTAATAGATTCAGAGCCTTTTAAAGTTTAAAACCGCGAACTGTTAATTTATTTTCATCAATAATAATCTGCTTTTTTATATAGTTCTGCCTTAATTTTCTTATTGCCAAATCCTGTTTATTTCTTTATGTTAAATCAATCCTTTCGTAGCAGGACGCTTAAATGGTCGGCTCAACAATATTACATTATAAAATCCTTGAAAAACTCGGCGAAGGCGGAATGGGTGTAGTGTATCTTGCCGAAGATACGAAGCTTGAAAGAAAAGTCGCTATCAAGTCTTTACCGAGGCATATCGCCAGTGACTCCGATGAAAGAAAAAGATTTAAGATTGAAGCAAAGGCAGCCGCAAAACTCAATCATCCAAATATTGCTACTATTTATGCTATTGAAGAATCGGGCGATGATATATTTATTGTCATGGAATATATAGATGGAATTGAATTAAAAGATAAAATAAAATCTGGTTCAATTCCTACAGAGGAAGCAATTAACATTGCAATACAAATTGTGGAAGGATTGGAAGCAGCACATAAAAAAGGAATTGTACATAGAGATATAAAATCTCAGAATATTATGATAACCGATGAAGGCAAAGTTAAAATAATGGACTTTGGTCTGGCGAAGATGAAGGGAGGAATTCAACTAACAAAAGTAGGAAGTACCGTCGGGACTGTTGCTTATATGTCACCTGAACAAGCAAGAGGGGAGGAAGTTGATCACCGTACGGATATTTGGTCTTTTGGTATTGTACTTTATGAAATGCTAACAGGCAATTTACCTTTTGCCGGAGAGTATGACCAGGCTATAGTATATTCAATTTTAAATGAAGAACCTGAATTAGAAAAGAATATTCCGGACGGACTAAAATTAATAATTGATAAAGTTCTCGAAAAAAATCCGGATGATAGATATCAGGACAGTAAAGATTTGGTTTCTAATCTTTCATTGTTGGTTCATAGCAATAAGTCACAATCTCCTACTTATCCCTCTGGAACAAACAAAAAAAATAGAACATCGAGTCGAATAAAAATTATTTCCGGTATTGTGGCCGCTTTTGGAATTGTATTAATCATTTTTCTTCTTTTTAGTAATAATGAGAGCAAAATAAAATCGCTGGCAATTCTTCCATTTGAAAATCTGCAAAAGGATTCTTCAGTATCTTATCTGGCAGATGGCATCCCGGAAAATCTCATTAATCGACTTTCTTCATTCCAAGATGTAAAAGTTTTTGCACGTTCGGCCACATTTAATTTAGATGACACTTCCAAAAGCATTAACAGCATAAAGAGATTACTAAATCCGGATGCAGTCATTACTGGCCAGTTGATGCAAAACAACGGAGTGTATTACCTAAGTTGCCAATTAGTAAATACGGAGAACCAGAATCAGATCTGGGGAAATAAGTACGAGCTGACCAATAACAATATATCAAAAATTGAAGATTCCATTATTGCTTCATTAATGAATCCGCTGCATATTACTCCGGTAGACAGACCCAAAGGTTTACAGCCAAAGAAGCAGATAAAGCCAGCGGCTTATGCTGAGTACCTAAAGGGAAGATATTTGAGTTATGGATCCACACCGGAAGAATCGGAAAAAGCTTTAGCACATTTCAGGGCAGCCATCAGGATAGATCCAACCTATGCAGAGGCATATGCCGCCATTGCCAACGAAAAAATTGTCCAAACTCTTTTCTTAAATGCACCTCAACAAGAGATAATTAACGAAGCAAGAATAGCAATTGAAGCAGCTAAAGCGCTGGATTCAAACCTTCCTGAGATTTATACATCCGAAGGAGCTTTAAAATTTTATTACTATTGGGATTGGCAAGGTGCAGTTGAATCTTATAAAAAAGCTTTAGAACTGGACCCGAATAATGCTACCATATATATCAGGTACTCCGCTACATTAGCTGATGTAGGCAGGTACCAGGAAGCTTTACCTCTTGCCGATAGAGCGGTAGAACTTGATCCTGTTTCCATTTCAAGTTTGCATAACCTGGGGTGGACAAATCTGGTGGCCAGTAATTTTCAGAAAAGCGTTACTGCATTTGGTAAAGCTCTTGAGCTACACCCCAATTGGATTTGGGGATATATTAAACAAGCCTATGCATATATTTTTCTGCATGAATATGACAAAGCAATACACAATGCAGGAAAGGCGGAAATGTTATTTAAAGATGGATGGGGATCTGAATTATTACAGGTAACACTTGCATTTATTTATTCGAAGTGCAATCAAAAAGAAAGAGCCGATGCAGTAATAAATCGTTTTATGAAATATGCATCTGAAAACACGCTGGAAGATCCATGGGATTTATCTTATATATATTATTTAAAAGGCGACTATCAAAAAGCGTATGTGTGGGAAGGAAAATCAATTGCGACAAGATCATTTGGGGCTTACCTTTTAAATATTAAGATTTTTTATGATAAAAAATATTTTAACAGCCCTGAGCACCAAAAGATTTTGGAAAGAATGGGTTTTGAGAAATAAAATCGGGAGTGAAAATTTAATTGAAGATTAACTTCTTAAAAATATCTCCTCATTTCTTTTGCATCCAGGATTTTCAATAAAATAGGTTCGAACATTGTCTATTAGGTGGAGCCCCTATTTTAGCCCTGTATTTCAGGGCTTTTTTTTGACCCCCTATGGGACGTAGAACTCCTTGAAAATATCATTTTATCTTTATATGCTATACATAACTTCTTGTTGCCTAATCCTTTTTAATTGTTTATGTTATGCATATCCCTCGGTAGCTGGAGTCAAAAATGATTGGTTCAACAATATTACATTATAAGATCCTTGAAAAGTTAGGTGAAGGAGGAATGGGCGAGGTCTATAAAGCCCAGGACAATAAACTCGACCGCTTTGTAGCATTGAAGTTTCTTCCCTCAAACCTTACAACTAACGAAGAACAAAAATCAAGATTTATACAGGAAGCAAAAACCGCTTCTGCTATGAATCACCCTAATATTTGCACTATATATTCTATTGAAGAATATGATAACGATAAGGGAGAGAAGCAGCAGTTTATTGCGATGGAGTATGTTGAAGGCGAAACGTTAAAGGATAAAAAGAATAGTCTTTCTGAAAAACAAAAACTTGAAATCAGCGTCCAGGTAGCGGAAGGACTTGCAGCAGCGCACGAGAAAGGAATTGTTCACCGCGACATAAAGCCCGAAAACATTATGATACGCAAAGATGGAATTGCACAGATAATGGATTTCGGCCTTGCTAAATTATATGCAGATAAAAATGTTTCCCGCCTTACAAAAATGGGAACAACTGTAGGTACACTTGGTTATATGTCACCCGAACAGGTTCAGGGACTGGATGTTGATCATAGAACAGATATTTTTTCATTTGGAGTAGTTCTTTACGAAATGTTTGCTGGAGAATCTCCTTTCAAGGGAATGCACGAGACAGCAATAATGTACGAGATAGTAAATGTTGACGCACCTCCCCTAACAACTATAAAAGAAGGTATCGATCCTGAACTGGATGCTATAATATTAGAATGTTTGGAAAAAGACAAAGACGAAAGATGCCAGTCAGCTAAAGAACTTGCAAAGGACTTAAGAAAGATTAAAAAATCAACCGCACAAAGAAAAAGCAGAGTTTACAGTGTAAATTTGCAGGCATCTAATATTAAGAGTTCGCAAACTGCAGTTGTTACCCCATCAGGATCATTTGAGGCAGGCACTTTAAAAGTTGCAAGTAAAATCTCAACTATTTTTAGCAATAAAAAATTACCGTGGATTGTTGCAGGAATTTTATTTATTGCTTTTGCTTTCCTATTGTTTAATAACATTACGAGAGTAACCGAACAGTTGCCGACCGTTCGTTCATCTTTATTACCACCTCCGGGCAATTCATATAATAATCAGCAAGGTGGAAATATTGCGATTTCGCCTAACGGACAATATATCGCATTTGTGGCAACGGATTCCACAAACAAAGATCATTTATGGGTCAGGCCTATAAATTCATTAACATCTAAAGAACTTCCCGGTACCGATGGAGCTTATTACCCATTCTGGTCCCCCGACAGTAGATTTATTGGCTTTTTTGTCTCAGGTAAACTAAGAAAAATAGATATAAACGGCGGGCCACCACTGGATATTTGCGATGCATCGGACGGAAGGGGCGGAACCTGGAACAAGGACGGAATTATTATATTTGCACCTGTCCCGGTTGGGGGACTTTTAAAAGTAAGGGATGGCGGTGGGACACCAGTTGAAATAATAAAATCAGACTCTTCAAATAAATCACAAAGTTTAAGATGGCCTTACTTTTTACCTGACGGCGAACATTTTCTATATTCTATAGAAAATACTTCAACAGGATCAAGCAATAATGATGTTGTTAGAGTTGCCTCACTTAAAGATAGTACCTTCAATAAAGTAGTTTTGCACGGGTCTACTAACGCTCAGTACTCGAGCGGATATCTATTCTATGTAAGGCAGTCTACTCTTCTGGCACAATCATTTGACTTAAACAAATTTCAATTGAAAAATAATCCGGTTCCTGTTGTTTCGGGAGTTCAATATTATGATGCAAGAATAAAAGGTATATTTTCTGTATCGGGTAGTGGGGATTTGATTTACCAGGGTGGAAATACACAAAAGGTAAAGCTTGCTTTTTTGAATAGAAACGGTGATGTTATTTCAAGTTTTGATAATATCTTGCCTGCAAATTGGCTTTCCTTTTCGCCTGACGGAAGCAAAATTGCTTATGATGAACTGGCTCCTGGATCCAGGAACTTGGACATAAAATTGTATGATCTTACAAGAAATGTAAATACAAGGTTCACATTCAATAGTGCTGATGATGTTGTCCCTGTATGGTCACCGGATGCCAGATATATCTATTTTTCCTCCAATCGAAACAGTAAATTTTTCAAACTATACCGTAAAAATGTTAATGGATCGGGTATTGCTGAACTTGTTTATGGTGTTGATAATAAAGATATATATGCTACAGATATTACACGCGATGGTAAATACCTCACTTATTCTTCAAGTATTGGAGGAGCAAAGTGGGATTTGTGGATACTTCCGTTAACGGGTGATAAGAAAGCATACCCTATACAAAATACTGAATTTAATGAAGGGAATGGAAATTTTTCTCCGGATTCAAAATGGATTACGTATTCATCCGACGAATCAGGTGGATCTGAAATTTATCTTAAAGCAGTAGATGGGAAAGGCGGCAAATGGCAGGTTTCTCAGCAAAGCGGTGAATATCCTTTCTGGAATCCTGATGGCAGAGAAATATTTTATTATAGCAATAATAAACTTTATTCAACTGCCATAACTGAAAGTGGCAGCCAGGTGAGCATAGGCAGAACCCAGATGGTTTTTGATGGGAGTAAATCTGGAACCGTATTTTTTTGGGGTGTCTCGCCTGATGGTAAAAAGTTTGCACTCGATGTAAGAACCGGCGCCCAAACTAATTCGCCTATTACTTTTGTTCTAAACCTGAAAGATGAATTAAATAAGAAATAAAATATGATCGGCACAACAGTACTTCACTATAATATATTAGAAAAATTAGGCGAAGGTGCAACAGGTATACAAGAACTAAATATTTTTAACAAACTGTGTTAATCAGGTTCTCCCCTAAAATCCTGTAGATTGTCTAACTTACATTTAGGATTTTCAGTAAAATAGGTTCTAACATCGTCTATTAGGCGGAGCTAAAAGCCATGAATATCAGGGCTTTTTAGTTTAAAAATTCCTGTGATTTAATTAATTATCCCATCGAGCCAGTGAATAATGTTGAGAAGCAATTTATGATTGTCCTTAGCGTCAAACCTGTTCATTCCCATTTTTCTTTTTCCCGGCTCACCGATCTGCGCAGAGAACATCGAGGCTTCGCCAAATACAACAACTCTTCCTTTCCCGAATTTTTTATATGCCCCCTGGCACCATCCCTGGATGTTCATCATTTTGGTGTTACTGTGAAAAACCCACGAGGTATCCGGAAGAAGGATCATACTGCTGCTATCGAAAATTAATATTGGAGTTGCATCAGCAGGGATTTGAAATGCCTGCCCCTCAGTGCAGGGTATTTCTTTAATGGTTTCAGAAGCGTTTCTTCCCGATGTAATTATATTTTTAGCTATTGTACCGTCACTCGCTCTGAAATAGGCGGGATTAATTACATCAAAGTTAAATCCGTTATAGAATTTAAAACCAAAAACTGAGGCAAGTTCTGCATTCGCTCCGGGCCAGGGCATATGGTCTGCAATAAGAAACAAGCTACCGCCATCAGAAACCCACTTGCGTAATACTTCAATTTCAGCTTTGGTAAAAGCAGAGGGCGTAGGCAAAGTCCAGTTATCAATGTTTGCTTTGTTCAAAGCGTTCGCAATTACCAGAATTTTTCCTTCATCAAGCTCTTTTCGGTTGAACTTATTTTTGTATCCTTTAACCGTGTATCCGTCCTTTTCCAGCAGGAGTGCAAATGGTTTATAGCGGCCGTCTTTAGTGTGAAAGTTGTTGTGCCCTTCATCTATAAAAACTACAGGGCCATGGCCGGCTGAGTATGCCGGGTTGTCTATTATCGGATTATATGTTGAATCAGATATTTGCTGGGAGAAAATAAAGCCCGGCAAAAGCAGAGCGATAAAAAAAATAAGATTTTTCAAAATAAATTACCCTCTCAATTATTATTGGCTTTCGGAAGCAATGATCTTAATAAATTACAATTAAATTAATTTAAAAGCTGGCTTTTAAACTTCTTAGGGCTTATACCCACTTCTCTTTTGAGCAACCTGGAAAAATAAGGTGGATTTTCAAATCCGAGTTGATAAGCAATTTCAGAAATGCTTCTTTCTCCGGAA
>CAYPNM010000033.1:0-36185 GCA_964412105.1 uncultured Ignavibacteriaceae bacterium
TGAATATTTACCTAATAATTAATAATGGTTTTGTAATCAGCTTCCGTGCAATGGCTTACGAACGCGAGGGTGGTGACGATAATAAAATTAAATTTCTCAAAAGCAGAGTGGATGAAGATTTTGATTCCGCTTACAAATTTGATGCTCCTCAAAACCAAAAAGGTGAATTTATGAAGTATAGCAAATTTTCAAAACTGGAAAAGCGAGGTATGCACTTTCAACTTTTTGAGGAAATTTTTTCACATTTCGATGTACCTGAGCATCCTCTTATCTGCGTCACCCCAGTAGTTGATGGGAAAATTTTGAATGCTGAATAGAACTTTCTTAGATTAACAGTCTATATCCAGAAAGCCTGAAAATTTTTATCAACTTTGGTTCATATAAAAATGCACAAAAAGGATCTTGATAAATATTATTCTTCCAAAAGACTTGGCTCATTTATCGAAAACGACAAGACAGTGTTCAGGATATTTGCCCCTCAAGCCGAGAGAATCCTGCTGGTTATTTTTCCCAAAGTAGAAAATTCATCAGGAAAAAAATTCAAAATGATGCGCGACAGCGAAGGAGTATGGGAAGCTATTTTAGACGGTGAAATGTACGGCTCATTTTATGGATATCAGATAAAGCATAAAAACAATAAAGACGAAGCAGTTTGCATTGATCCTTATTCAAAGGCAGTCGCCACTTTTAATAATTATCTTAATCCACGCAAATCAATTGTCGTAAAAGATAATGATTATAACTGGGAAAATGATGAATGGATTCAAAGGGACTGGCGTGATATAATAATTTATGAAATGCATCTCCGGGATATGACGGCGCACTCTTCAGCCGGCAGTAAATATCCGGGCACTTACAGGGGATTGATTGAAAAAGGAATCACCGGCGGAATTGAATATATAAAAAACCTTGGCGTGAATGCGGTAGAACTGCTTCCCATTCAGGAATTTGCAAATATTGAAATACCATTTAATAAAAATTTCATTGGTAGAAAAAACACGTGGAACCCATACGAAACAAATCACTGGGGATATATGACCGCCGCTTTTTTTGCTCCAGACTCTTATTATTCTGACGGTGGTAAGAGTATTAAGTGGAATAACTGGAGCGGACAAAACGCAAAACAAATTACTGAATTTAAAGACGTTGTAAAGGAGTTTCACAAGAACGGAATCGCTGTTATAATGGATGTTGTTTATAATCACCTATCAGAATATGAAATCGGTAATTTAAAAGAGATAGACAAGGAATATTACTTCAGAACAGATAGTCACGGCAGGCTCACATCACAAAGCCATACAGGGAATGATTTGAAGACCGAAAGACCCATGATGAGAAGAATGATAGTAGACAGCATTCTTTACTGGATGAATGAATATCATATTGATGGTTTTCGTTTTGATATAGCAAAATTAATTGACTGGCAAACTATCGAAGAAATTGCTGAAGAAGCACAAAAATTAAACCCAAATGTAATTTTAATTGCCGAACCATGGGGCGCAGGTCATGATCCTGCAGGATTCTCGCTCCGTGGTTTTGCAAGCTGGAATGATCAGATCAGAAATGGAATAAAAGGCGAAAATCCTTTCCATGGAAAGGGATGGCTATTCGAGGACTGGTTTAGCAACAACAACTTTGACAGAATAAAAAGTTATATAAATGGTACCCTTGTAAAAGACAGACATGGATTATTCCAAAGAAAGGAGCATTCAGTTAACTATCTGGAATCACATGATGATTATACTCTTGGAGATTTTATTCGTCTAGCCTTAGGTGATGTTGAAAAAGAACAGGTTATTGATGACACGATTAAGAATATAATCCTCACACCATTGCAATTAAAAATTAATAAACTAGCGGCATTATTTTTATTTATAAGCCAGGGAATTACTATGATTCATTCAGGACAGGAATTTGCGAGGAGCAAGGTAATTTCCAATAACACCAAAGCAAAGGATCCAAACATCGGTAAACTTGACCACAACAGCTACGAAAAGAATAATGAAACTAATTATATTAATTTTGAACATGCTGAAATAAATCAAGAACTTTTATCTTATTACAAAGGATTAATTAATTTTCGGCAAACATTTGAAGCTTTCAGAAGGGCTAACTATGATGAAATAAAATTTCATGATTATCAAGCAGAATCATTTGTTCTGAGTTTCGAACTAACTCATAAAAATGAAATCTTTATTGCTGCGCTAAATGGGTATCACAAAAAGGAAACCAAAATTAAATTACCGGAGGGAGACTGGGAAATATTAATTAACGGTGAAACCGCCGGTATACAAGCTCTCGGTGTAATGAAGAAAGAAATGACTATCAAACCTATTACGGGATATGTTTTAAGGAAAGCTTAAAAACTTATTTTAATTCTATACCCTGCCTTAATGTTTTTTCAACTGTTTTTTTAAAGTCGCTTAAATTAACCGGTTTCTGAAAGACATTTTCGATGCCCAGCTGATTATATTCAAAAATAATGCTCCTGTCCAACTCGCTGGCAAGAATTATTATTGGCGGCTTCCCAATAATATCTGAATTTATAACATTCTTAGCCAATTCGTACCCATTCATAACAGGCATTGAATGATCCGTGATAACCAATGCCGGTGGAGAGTTCAAAATTTTTTCCAGTGCTTCTTTACCGTCAGAAGCGATGTCTATATTATAGTCAGGAGCGATGTGTTTTAAAATTTTAGAATAAAGCAGTTTATCTGTTTTGCTATCATCAACCAGCAGGATATTTGCAGAAGCTATCGGAAGAGTAAATTTAAAATCGCTTCCGTGTCCATATTCACTTTCAACCCTTACCTTTCCTCCGTGTTTTTCAATAATTTCCTTTACGAGGGATAGGCCCAGCCCACTGCCTCTTTCTCCGGCAGTTCCCTCAGAAGTAAACTTAGCATCTACCTTAAATAATTTATCCAGATCTTCCTTTTTAATCCCAGTTCCGTCATCCTTTACAGAAAATTCAAGAAACCTTAGAGCATCTGATGGAGATACTGAAATTACAATATTGCCATTATTGTTAGTAAACTTAACGGCATTTGAAATAAGATTGTTGAATACCTGCAATATCAAATCCTCATCAACAAATACAAAAACATCTTCAGGAACAAGTGATTTCAGCTTTATTCCTTTTTGAAAAGCGGCCCCCTTTAAAGTGTTCAATGATTTATTTATTATTTTGTATGCTTCAATTTTTTCGGGCTCGAATTTAATTCTTCCAGTCTGTAACCTAGTCCAATCAAGAAGTGAGTTAACAAGTGCAAGCATTGAGCCAGAAGATTCGCGAATAAAAGCAACGTATTGTTTCTTTTCCTGCTCCGTTAAACCTTCATCATTTAATAAAAGATCGGTGAAACCAAGAATTGAACTGAATGGGGTTCTCAAATCGTGAGAGATAATTGAAATAAACCTGTCCTTTGTCTCATTAAGTTTAACTAGATTATCGGTAGATTTTTTCAGATCATCTTCGGCTTTTTTTCTATGCGATATATCGTTGACCAGACCGTAAAGCTTTTGAATTGTTCCTTCTCTATCCCTTAAAAGATTTATTTTTACTCTAACCCAAACGATATTCCCGTGTTTGTTTATTATCCGCAGTTCAAATTCTGACGATAATTGAATTTTACTCTTGAAAAGATTTGCTATATTACTTTTAACAGTTTTCAAGTCATCAGGATGAATTATCTTTAAGAATAATTTAGAATCACTCAGAAGGTCCGTTTGTGTATAACCAGTTATCTTTTCTACTGAAGAAGTATAAAAAACAGGACGAAGGTATGTTCCGACACGTTCAAAAGTGAAGAGAAAATCATCTATGTTTTCGGTTATATTTCTATATTTTTCTTCCGAATCTTTAATAACCTGCTGTGAACGTTTTTTCTCCGTTACATCTCTGGCAATCATCACCACGTGCGGTTTCTTGTTGAAAATAAAAGATGCTACCGTTACTTCCGCGAAAAAAGCTGAGCCGTCAAGTCTTTTGCCAATAAACTCTATTCGTTTGGGTGCCTGCTTGCTGTTTTCAACTAATCTGAAATATTCATTTACCTTTAAGACATCATTATCAGAAACAAGGTCGGTTAATTCTTTTTGATAAAGTTCATAACCACCAGAATAGCCAAAAATATTTGCAAATTCGTCATTTACAAGAATCAATTTTTTATTTGTTTCCAGTGCAATTCCGTCATTGGAAGCCTCAAATAGAGCCTTAAACAGAAGTAGATTGTTTTCTTCTATTCTGCTTTCAGATATATCGAGGAAATACCCATTAAATTGCTTGATTGTCCCCGCTTCATTTAGAACCGGAATAAACCGGGAAGACAAAAGAATTGAATTACCGTATTTGGATCGAAACGATAATTCATATTTTTTATTTATTAATTTTTCAAATGATTGAAAATTCAATCCCGCCGCATCGTATTTTTCACTTTCAATAAGTTCAACAATATTCTTTTTTAATAATTCATTTTCAGAATATTTTAGTGTTTTTACAAAAGCCGGATTAACGAAAGAAATGCTTCCATCAATTTCAATTGTGCATAATATTTCTTCGGTTTGCAAAATAAAATTCTTGTATCTCCCGGCAGACATTTTTAACTGTTGTTCAATAAAAGCCCTATTTGTTATGTCAGAACAAAGGATTACAATTTCATTTTGGACTGAGTTTGTATAGGCAAATTTCGCTTCGACGATCTCTTTTTCTCGATCCCTCTTAAATACAGTTATCTCTTTTTTCCATAAACCGGAGCTATTTAATTCTTTTTTAATCTCATTAAATAAATCAAGATCAAACAGACCAAGAATTCGTCCGAAAAACTTACCATAAACCTCACTTTGTGAATATCCAAATAGTCCTTCGGCAGCTCTATTCCAGAATAATACTTTCCCTTCCTGATCAACAACAAATAAGGCATCAGTTAACGCCTCACTTATTGACTGCAGTTTTAATAATTCATCCCGTTCATTCTTTAATTTTACATTTTCAGCGACTTTATCTGAAATATCTTCGAGGATAATGTACAAATACTGTATCTCTTTTCTTTTGTCCAGGCCAGGTTCAATTCTACAATTGAAATAAATTGTTTCGATGTCAACAACAATTTCAAGCTTTAGTTCTGTGAATGATTTTGTCTGTGTCACATCCCGTATCGCTTTATCAATTTTATGTTGTTCCGAAATTGCAAAAAAATTATTAAAAGAATAATCAGTGGATAAATTGTCTGGTTTGCCGAGATTGGTTAAGTCTTTACCAAAAGAGAATTTTATTTTGCCTTCAGGGTCAGTTACAAAAGCATAATTATTAGTTTTTGCAAAAGCCTTTTCAATTAAACTATTTCTTTCTTCTTTTTCCTTTATAGCTTTAGAAAAGATAAATGTATCTTCAAAAATTAAAACACCACCGTTAAATTTATTTTCTTCAAAAAGAGGTGAAGCCTTCAAGATAAGTGAGATTGAGCCCCGCGAGATTGTTTGAAGACTTTTAATTTCTTTTTCAAATGGAAGTCCTTCTCTTAGTAAATTAAATTCTTCACTAAGGTCAATATCAGGAATGATTTGATTTTTAAATACATTGCTCCCCTTAAGGGCAGAGAAATTAATCTGATAAAGATTCCCCAACTTTTTAATACTTTCGTTGATGTATTCTACATTGCCCTCATTGGTGAACGTGATAATTCCAATAGGTGCCTTATTAAATATTTTTAATAAGGGATCTTCTTCCCTCACCACACGCCCTTCTCCATAAAACTGCTAAAAATAACACGTTATGTCTGAAGTAATAACAATAATAGTGCTAAGAAATAATCCAAAATGCGAATCAAAAAAAGAAAATAATTTTTGAGGTATTTTTTTAATAACTGAATATCCCGAAGAGCTCTAATTTATTATTTTATAATGAATTAGAACGAGAAATAATCCGAAATAGAAACACGCAATTAAGAAACTCAAATTTAAATTAGGAAACAATAAAATTTAAGGGGCATATTTTGTGTCTCATTTTGAAAATTTAGCCAAATTTAATCCAATCTTTAAAAGGCCCTGTCTATAAATTAGTCTTTATAATTATTAAGTCTTTCTTTTAAGGCATTTAATTCTGCTGTTAATTCCTGAGGAAGAGTATCGCCAAATTTTTTATAATAATTTTCAATTTCCAATGCTTCTTCTACCCATTCTTTTCTATTGATTGATAATATAGACTTTAATTCTTCTTTATTAATAAATAATCCATTAACATCAATTGCATCTTCCTTGGGCAAATAACCAATTGGGGTTTTTACTACATTATTGCTTCCCGATACTCGTTCTAAGATCCATTTAAGAACGCGAATATTATCACTATAACCCGGCCAGATAAATTCTCCATTTTTATTTTTTCTGAACCAATTCACATAAAAAATCCTAGGGAGTTTTTCATCATCAGCGTTTTTACCGATCTTCAACCAGTGAGCAAAATAGTCTCCCATATTATATCCGCAAAATGGTAGCATAGCAAAAGGATCATGTCTGACTTCACCAATTTTTCCAGCAGCAGCAGCAGTTTTTTCTGATGAAACAATTGAGCCCATAAACGTTCCGTGGCTCCAATTTAATGCTTCATAAACAAGAGGAATTGTAGTAGCTCTTCTGCCTCCAAAAAGTATCGCAGAGATCGGAACTCCTTTGGGATTTTCCCAGTCTGGGTCAATAACGGGACATTGATTAGCAGGGACAGTATACCGCGAATTTGGATGTGCTGCCTTTTCTTCGCTTTCGGGGGTCCATTCATGCCCAAGCCAGTTAGTTAATTTTTGTGGCTTGTTTTCTGTCATTCCTTCCCACCAGATATCACCATAAGGAGTTTTTGCTACATTAGTAAAAATTGAATTAGCACTCATTGTAAGCATTGCATTAAGATTTGTCACCATCGAAGTCCCTGGCGCTACACCAAAGAAACCAGCTTCAGGATTAATTGCATATAATCTACCATCGTTTCCAAATTTCATCCAAGCTATATCGTCGCCAACTGTTTCAACTTTCCATCCAGGAAGTGAAGAAGTCAACATTGCAAGATTTGTTTTTCCACATGCACTCGGAAATGCAGCTGCAATATATTTTTTGTCTCCCTCCGGAGAAGTAATCCCAAGAACCAGCATATGTTCAGCTAGCCATCCTTCTTCTTTGGCCATGTAAGAAGCAATTCTCAAGGCAAAACATTTTTTCCCGAGTAATGCATTTCCACCATAGCCACTACCATAAGACCATATAGCTTTTTCTTCCGGGAAATGAACTATATACTTTGTTTTATTATTTGGCCACCTTAAATCTCTTTTATCGTTATCCAGCGGGTAGCCGACTGAATGCAAACATTTTACAAATTTACCATTGGCTAAAGTATCAAGGACTTTTTTCCCAATCCTTGTCATTATCTTCATACTACAAACTACATATTCAGAATCTGTCAATTGTACACCAATGTGGGAAATATTTGAACCAATGGGACCCATGCTATAAGGAATTACATACATTGTTCTTCCCTTCATTGATCCATCAAACAAATTGGTAAGAGTTCCTTTCATTTTAAAAGGATCTTCCCAGTTATTCGTAGGACCGGCATCTCTTTCATTTTTTGAACATATAAAAGTGCGGTCTTCAACTCTTGCCACATCCGAAGGATCCGACTCTGCCAAGTAGCTGTTAGGTCTTACTTTTTCATTTAATTTTTGAAAAGTGCCTTTTTTAACCAATATTTTTGCTAACCTATCATACTCCTCTTCTGATCCATCGCACCAATGAATTTTATTAGGTTTACATAGCCCGGCCATTTCCTCAACCCAGCCTAAAAGATTTTTATTCGAAGTCATTAATTATGCCTATGATTTATTTAAAATATAATTACTAATTAATTATTGGGGCCTATTCCAATAATTATTCTATAACAATAAACTCCTTTTTCTTTGAATCTATGAAGGATTTAAAGATATGAATTTAGACCAAAGCTTTCAATTTTATTTAATTAATTTAGGAAGTGCTGTAAATTTGAATAATCTTGTGATTTTCTTAGGACATTCGTTTATTAATTAGTCCAAAATCCTAACAATTTTTGTAAATTTATTCCAATAATTAAAGGCAATATTTTGTTTATAGGACTTATTCAGGCTTTAGGGAATAAAACTCTAAAATTTTTTCAAGAAGTGGGGCAGGTATTCAATTTGCTTTTTGAGATCAGTAAAAATTTTCCAACCATTATAAAAAGCAGAAAAGTTGTCCTTTTTCAGATGGAGCATATAGGGGTGAATTCGCTGCCATTAGTTCTAATTATTGCTGTCTTTACCGGAGCTGTAGCAGCCTGGCAGGCTGCCTATCAATTAAAGGGGATAGCACCGTTATCATTTCTAGGTGGTGCTACAAGCAGGGCGATAATCACTGAACTGGGCCCTGTTTTAACTGGAATTGTAATCGCTGGCAGAGTAGGAGCTTCAATAGCAGCTGAATTGGGAACCATGAAAGTAACAGAGCAGATTGATGCTCTGGAGACTATGGCAATTAGTCCAGTTCGCTATCTGGCAATGCCCAGATTCTTTGCTGCAATCATTATGATGCCGATTTTGGTAATTTTTGCAGATTTTATAGCCGTTCTAGGTGCCTATATAGTTTCAAATTATTTTCTTGGTGTTTCTTTTGCTGTTTTTTATGAATCAGTCAAACGATTTTTTGCTTTTTCAGACCTAGTAGCAGGCCTTGTAAAAGCAATATTTTTCGGAGCCGTTACATCACTTTTAGGGTGTCATATTGGATTCAGAACTGAAGGTGGGGCTGAGGGGGTTGGTCTTTCCACAATTCGGTCTTTTGTTCTCTCGTCGGCATTAATCCTGATTCTTGATTATGTGCTCTGGATGCTAATATTTTAGCCACAATCTTTTATTTTGCTTGAATTATTGATTCTAATGCAAATTATTTGACTCAAAAGATTTTCGTTGATCATAATTTTTATAAATGTTATGTTCAATTCTTTGGAGTTCATTAAGATTGCTCCCCTTAATGGATTTTCCCTGTGCCAGGTAATCCTGCACCGGGTAGTTTTATTTTTAAATGTGCATAAAATTGTGTAAATATGGTTGAAGTTTATTATATTATATTAAAAGTGGGCTTGCCATGGAAAAAATTAAATATTTAATAAAAGAGAGATCTGAGAAAGTACACATGCCTGAAAATCTAGGATTTGGACTTATCTATACAGATCATATTTTTGAAATGGATTATGAGCCTGGCAAAGGCTGGCATAATCCAACGATCAAACCAATAGAAAAATTATCTATTCATCCAGCAACAATGTTTATTCATTATGCACAGGCAATTTTTGAAGGATTGAAGGCATTTAAAACCCAGTCCGGAGAGGCTGTAATATTCAGAGCTGATCGACATATTAACAGACTCAACAGATCTGCAAGACGAATTTGTATTCCTGAAGTCGATCCTCAATTTGTATTGCAGGCTATGAGTGAGCTCGTTTCTATTGAAAAAGACTGGATACCTACAAGAGAACACGAAGCGCTTTATATAAGGCCGTTTATTTTCGGCAGTGATTTATTTCTGGGGGTTCGTCCTTCAACAAGGTACAAATTTATAATTCTACTTTCACCAGTAGGGGCATACTATCCTGAAGGATTTAAGCCAGTTAAAATACTCGCACAAGATGATTATGTTCGTGCAGTAAGAAAAGGAATGGGGGAATGTAAAACACCCGCTAACTATGCAGCCAGCCTTTTAGCCGGACAGAAAGCAAAAGAGCAGGGATTTACCCAAGTGCTTTGGCTTGATGGAATTGAACAAAAATACATTGAAGAAGTCGGTACAATGAATATCTTCATTCAATTCAAGAAAGAAATTGCAACACCTAAATTAATCGGAACAGTTCTTCCAGGCATTACTCGTGAGTCTGTTATAAGAATACTGCAAGACCGTGGATATACAGTTAATGAAAGATTAATCAGCATTGATGAAGTAATTAATGAATACAATAAAGGAAACGTCCTTCGGATATTTGGTACAGGCACTGCTGCAGTCATATCTCCCGTTGGACTTTTATCTTATAAAGGTTTTGAAATGAATTTTAATTACAGTGATCCGGATGATTTGGCTGTTGAACTTTTTAAAGAAATTACTGCTATGCAAAGAGCACAGATTGAAGATCGATACAACTGGTTAACGTATGTCGATAAGAAAGGCGTTGAAGTTTAGCTAATCTCTCAAGTACTTCTAAAAAAGCACTGATCCTTCAGTGCTTTTTTTATATCCAATCTCAAATCTTATTACCCTTTAATTACCAATCAAATCATCACTAAAAAATTTTCATAAAAAACTCAATTTATAACTTGACAAGTGCACATCCGTTTACTATATTTCTAGTGAACATAAAAGCACTAAAATGAAAAAAGAATTAACTGAAAGACAGCAAGAAATCCTTCTATTTATAGAACAGTACAGAGAATCGAGAGGTTTTCCTCCCACGCTGAGAGAAATTGGGAAAAAGTTCGCTATTTCATCAACTTTCGGGGTTAAGAGGCATCTGGACGCTCTGGTTAAAAAAGGGTACCTGATTATTGAAAGCAATACCAGCAGAGGAATATCCTCTGTAAGGAACGATGGACACAAGACAGAGTATAATGATATAAATGGTATCTTTGCTAAAATACCGATAGTAGGCCGAGTGGCAGCTGGTTCGCCAATAACAGCAATTGAAAATATTGAGGGTAATGTTGTTATAGATCCGACATTTATTAAAAAGACAGAAGATAGTTTTGCCTTGCGTGTAAAAGGTGATAGTATGATAAACTCAGGAATATTTGAGGGTGACCTGGTAATAGTAATACCAAATAAGAATCCAGCAAATGGAGAAATTGTTGTTGCTATGCTTGATGACGAAGTAACAGTGAAAACTTTTGAAAATAAAAATAACAAAATACGTCTGATCCCGTCTAATGATAATTATGGGCCAATTGAAATTACAGGTAACAGAGAATTTTCAATTGTTGGAAAGGTCGTCGGTGTAGTCAGATGGTTAAACTAATAGCGGAGTAATTATGAAATCGGAAATTTTTTCTTCTGCAATCAACAACCGGAATGAAGTCAGATTCCTTTATCTTATGGATGAAATATTTTTGCACCCTTATTACATAAGCAGAGAAAAAAATGGTAAAAAAGTTATCTATGGAAGGATGTCGAACTCGTCTTCAATCAAAAGATTTGAACTAGGAAGAATTGCTAATCTAAAAGTTTTTGATAATGTAAAATTTTGCCCGATTATTCCATTAATGCCAAAGGCAAGCTAAGATAATGGTGGAGGTAGTTATGACTGATATAAATAAACAAAGATGTGTTGATTTGTTGGTGGAAAAATTCTGGAAGCAAGGTTATCTAACAGTTAGCCGTAAATACGGAACTTATTTACCTGAGCCCTCAAAAGTTGGAAATTTTGAAGTGGATATTATTGCGCGTTACAAAAAAAATTACGCAATCGGAATTACTTTAACAGAAACAGATCTGAAAGATCCAAAGATGCTGGAAAAGCTGAATTACCTGGCAACGAGACAGACAAAATTCACAAACAAGAGGGTTCTTTTGTTTGTCGGTGTGCCGAACGATCTTTTCAAATTAGCCAAAGAATTAATTGATTTTCTTGATGATGCCGCGAGAAAAAATATACGGCTCTTTCCAATAGTTGAAAAATTTCTGCCTTCAAGTCGAAAAAATATAAAGGAAGAGGCCACACTTTTCTCATAAACTTTCTTATCGCCGTAGGGGCACGATTTACTGCGCCCCTACAGTTGCATTTGCCCTTTCACAGCCTTATCTCTAACTTTAAAGACACAAATTTGTTCAGTTCTTAAAAAACCATAAAATTATAGATTTAATCGCCTCTCGTCGAAGGAATTGAAAATGAATAAAACAATGAAAGCGCTTATAAAAAAATCATCTGAACCTGGAATCTGGCTGGACGAAGTTGCGATTCCTGAAATCGGCATAAATGATGTACTTATTAGAATTCACAAAACTTCAATCTGTGGTACGGACATCCATATTTACAACTGGGATGAATGGGCAAAAAAAACAATCCCTGTGCCGATGGTTACGGGTCACGAGTACGTCGGAACAGTGGAAAAAATTGGAAGTAATGTCCAAGATGTAAAAATAGGAGAGCTGGTCAGCGGTGAAGGTCACATTGTCTGCGGGCATTGCAGGAATTGTATCTCAGGAAGATATCACCTCTGCCCGAATACAAAAGGAGTCGGAGTAAACCGGCCAGGCTGTTTTGCTGAATATCTTTCAATTCCTGTTTCAAATTTGTGGCATTGCGATCCTAATATTCCAAAAGATGTTTTTGCAATCTTTGATCCTTTTGGAAATGCAACTCACACTGCACTCTCATTTGATGTACTCGGCGAAGACGTTCTGATTACAGGAGCCGGACCAATTGGAATAATGGCGGCAATGATTGTTAAACATTCCGGAGCAAGAAATGTAGTAATCACAGATATAAATCCGGACAGATTGGAGCTTGCCAAACGAATGGGAATTCAAAGACCAGTAGATGCAAGAAAGGAAAATTTACACGATGTGATGAATGAATTGGGAATGAAAGAAGGTTTCGATGTAGGTCTTGAAATGTCAGGAAGTTCGAAGGCACTTAATGATATGATAGCTGTCATGTTTCACGGTGGCAGCATTGCATTGCTCGGAATACTTCCTGCCAGCGCTGCTGTGAACTGGGAAAAAGTCGTATTTAATGGTTTGACAATTCGCGGAATTTACGGCAGGAAAATGTTTGAGACGTGGTACAAAATGACATCTATGATACAATCAGGTCTTGATATTTCTAAGATTATAACTCACAGATTTCCTTATAAAGATTATAAAGAAGCTTTTGAATTGATGAAATCAGGAAAAACCGGAAAAGTAATTCTCAACTGGATTAAAGATTAAAAATCCTTAAAAAAACGGCTAAATTCCTGTTTATCTGCGCTCTATTTTCCCAGGAGAACACAAATGAAAAATCTAAAATTATGAGGTTCAAAAATGACTGACACCGCAAAAAAACACTACACTGACATACTCCAAAGCATTGAAGATGAAGGATTATTAAAAAAGGAAAGAATTATTGTAAGCCCACAGAGAGCAAATATTGAAGTTAAAGGTGGACAGAAAGTTCTGAATATGTGTGCAAATAATTATCTCGGCCTGGCAAATAATCCTGAAATAATAAAGGCCGCAAAAGATAGTTTTGATAAATGGGGATATGGGTTATCCTCTGTTCGGTTCATTTGCGGAACTCAGGATATACATAAACAACTGGAACGCAAGATCTCTGAATTTCTGGAGACTGAAGATACTATTCTCTATACTTCCTGCTTTGATGCAAACGGCGGACTGTTTGAAACAATTTTGTCTGAAGAAGATGCAATAATAAGCGATGAGCTAAACCATGCAAGCATTATTGATGGGGTTCGCCTTTGCAAGGCAAAGAGATTCCGCTATAAAAACAATAATATGGAAGATCTTGAAATTCAGTTAAAAGAAGCAAAAGCTGTTTCAAAAAATATGCTTATCGCTACAGATGGGGTATTTTCCATGGACGGTTTCGTTGCAAACCTCAAGGGAATTTGTGATCTGGCTGATAAATATGGCGCGATAGTAATGGTTGATGACTCACATGCAGTTGGATTCATGGGCAAACACGGTAAAGGGACTCCGGAATATTGTAATGTGATGGGAAGAGTTGACATTATTACCGGTACTTTGGGAAAGGCGCTCGGCGGCGCCAGCGGCGGATACACGACCGGAAGAAAGGAAATAATAGAAATGCTTAGACAAAGATCCCGACCCTATCTTTTTTCCAATACAGTCGCTCCCTCGATAGTTGCTGCTTCATTGAAAGTCCTCGAAATGTTATCATCTACCACTAATTTGAGAGACAAGCTTGAAGAAAATACAAAATATTTCCGAGAGGGAATTAAAAAGGCAGGACTTGAAATTAAAGATGGCGTACATCCAATCGTCCCTATTATGTTAGGTGACGCCGTACTGGCTCAACAAATGGCCGCGCGATTATTAGAGAAAGGCATATATGTAATTGGATTTTTCTACCCTGTAGTACCTAAAGGTACAGCAAGAATAAGAGTTCAGATTTCTGCTGCTCATTCGAAAGAAGATCTTGACTTTGCAATTGAGAAATTCAATGAGGTTTACAAAGAATTTAGGAAATAAATACTCACAATCTCCAAAAAGTTTTGTAACCTTGAAAGATCTTAGTCTGTCTTAAAAGGAATAGCCTTGCTGCATCTCTTGCAATAATATTTTCCTTTTATATCAACTTCTTCTATTGCGGGAGACGAATGCATAACGCAATCCCAATCGTCACAGTGTTTCAATCCAAAGTTATGACCAAGTTCATGAAAAACTTCTTTTAATGTCCTTTCAATTAAAAGAGTATCATTGGACATACCTGAATAAAATTCTTCATGCAAACGGCAGGCTGAAACAATTGAATGCTTTCCTCCAAGCTGAGCTTCGCCAAAAATGTATGTTAGAGCTGGTACAAACAAATCCAGGCTAGTGAGCACTAAAACTTTTCCATTAAGTTGAAATGTTAAATCTATAGTATTTGCAATTATTTGTGTTGAATAATATTGCGATCTGTCAAGGGAATGAGCATTTTCGACCGGTATTTCAAGGCTATAAACTAATATTTTAGATGTGAACTTTTCGGACAATTCATAAACTACGTGGTCAAGCAATGATTTATTTTTTAGTTCAAGAGGAATAATATAAATGTTCATACTTCAATGCTGTCACGTAATCCATATTTATTGATTTTATTATATAATGTTACTCTATCTATTCGTAGCTGAGCAGCACTTCTTGAAATGTTCCAGTCATTTTCATTTAAAATTTGAAGTATATATTTTTTTTCAACTGCTGCAAGGCTTTTGTCTCCGGTATTAGTATCTATATGATTAGATGCTATATGAAAGGGGAGATTCTCAACTTTTAAGGTATCGGTTTTTCCTATAACAACGGCTCTTTCAATCGCATTTTCAAGTTCACGGACATTTCCCGGCCAATCATATTTTACTAGAAAATCTATTGTTTCACCATCAATTTTCTTTATTGGTTTATTCATCGATGTACTAAATTTATTAAGAAAAAAATAAGCAAGTATAGGAATATCTTCCCTTCTTTCTCTAAGCGGAGGAATATGGATAGTAAAAACATTCAGTCTGTAATAAAGATCCTCTCTGAATTCCCCTTCTTTTACCAAGTTTTCTAGAGATTGATTGGTGGCTGCAATTAATCTGAAATCACTTTTAATATTTTGATTTCCACCAACCCTGTTGAATTGCTTCGATTCAATGGCACGTAAAATTTCTACCTGCATCTTTGTGGATATGGTAGCTACTTCATCCAAGAACAAGGTTCCACCGTCAGCCATTTCAAATTTGCCTTTTCTCTTAAACTGTGCACCAGTGAATGCCCCTTTTTCGTGTCCAAATAACTCACTTTCTAAAAGAGTTTCTGCCAATGCTCCGCAGTTCACAGGGATAATTGGGAAATATTTTCTCTTACTATTAATATGTATTGCTTTTGCTACAAGTTCTTTCCCGGTTCCACTTTCCCCTCTTATCATAACAGTAGTATCGGTGGGAGCTACAGTAGTAATTAACTCATATATTTTTTTCATCTGCAGGCTCTCACCTATAAGATTATCAGGTCTTATAATTTCCTCAATGCTTTCCTTAAGAATTTTATTTTCCTGTTTAAGTGATTTTTGTTCAAGAGCCTTTTTCACAAGATGAGCAAGTTCATCCGGATCAACAGGCTTTGTAACATAATCATATGCCCCTTGTTTTAAAGCGGTGATCGCCGTTGGCACTGACGCAAAGGCAGTAATTAAAATAACAAGTGAATCTTTATCGATCGATTTAATTTTGGTTAAAAGGTCTATACCACTCATTCCCGGCATTTTCATGTCCAGTAACAACAAATCATATTTCCCTTTTTCATATTTCTTAAGAGCCGATTCACCATCTTCCGCCGTATCCACATTATATCCTTCTTCTTCAAACCAGTGAAACAGTGAATCTCTTACTATTTTTTCGTCATCAACAATTAAGATATTATATTGTTCTTTCATTTTTACCTCTCTGGTTTACAAATTCCTTGGTAAAACTACTTTAAAGATTGTACCCGACGAAGATGTTTTTTCCACAGTAACTTCCCCATTATGATTTTTAATAATTCCATAGACCACTGCAAGCCCAAGACCAGTGCCCTTTGTTGATTCTTTAGTAGAATAAAATGGCTCAAAAATATGCGGCAAGTCTTTGGAATTTATACCGTTCCCCTCATCTGAAATCCTGAGGATCACTGATTGCGAATCAGGGATTAAATCGATTTTGATGAAGCCGCCACTAGGCATCGCTTCAATTGCATTAATTAATAAAGCAATTAATGCTTCCTCAATTTTTTCAGGACTGCACTTAATTATTATTTCTTCTTCAGGAAAATTTTTTTCCAAACTTATTTCGTTAATTTCCAGATGATGATGCATTAAAGTAATACATCTATTTACAATATCTATAAGGTTTGCTTCTGAAAATTCACCCTTGCTCTGGTGAGAAAACAAAAGCAAATCTTTAACAATTTTTCCACAGCGGAAAGATTCGCCTGCAATCAGATCCAGGTATTCAATAAGTTTCTCGTTCTCTCCATTTCTTTGTTGTTCAGATAATTTCTTTGAAATGAGTTTACTATAAGTAAGAATTCCCGCAAGTGGGTTGTTGAGTTCATGGGCAACGGTTGCCGATAATTTGCCAAGAGAAGCCAGTTTTTCAATTTGAATAACCTGATTATAAATATTCTTTAGCTCATCTGACTTTTGCTGAACTTTCTGATTAAGATTTTCACTCCAGTCTTTAATTTCCTTATATGCTGAGTCTAACTTCTCCGACATATCATTAAATCTTCGTGCAACATTTCCCAACTCATTTTTTGAACTGTTTTGAATTTTATAATTCAAATTACCCTTTCCGACTTCCTGTATCCCTTTGTTAATATTTGATAATGGTTTACTAACGATGACCTTAACAAATAACCCGCAAAATGCGGATATGACAATGGTTATCAAAATAGAGTTCATTATTGTAGTTTTAGAATTTTTTTCAATTGCTTCGTCGAGTTCCTTCATTGAAACCATTACATCAAGTACTCCGAGCACTTTTACTGAAGGCTGATGAGCATGACAGTTTGCAGTGCTGCAATCTTCTTCATTTTTTATCGGATTGATTAATCCCAGCACCCTTGTATTATCTTTAGGATTTTTAAAGTATCTAATTCTGTTTTGTGAAGTCAGCTCTTCTATTTTTCCAGAGGATTTATGGCAGGCAGCACAAGCCTCGTCTGTCATTGAAACTTTGTGCAAAATTTCTGTTGAATCAGTTGAGTAGGCGATTATTCCGGATTTATTATAAACTCTAATACCAATAATTCCTTGTTCCGTACCAATAGTGCTGATGATTTGGTGGACATCATCCCGCCTATTTAAAAGCATACTATAACGAGTTGACTTCTTTATAATATCACTTGAATTGTATGCGCTTAAAAGCCTCGAGCGGGTAAGATCGCTCCTCAGGTTTGTAATACTAATATAAGTATTAATTGCCAGAACCAGGGACAAAATAACCGAAATGGAAATAATAAGCCTTGTACTAAGCTTATTAAAGAACTTTGTCTTCATTAAATAAACACCCCCTGACCCCGTTATGAAACTTAGCTAAAAGTGTTTACTTTTTCAATAATATGTTTGAGTGGTTTTATAAAATATACTTCATAATAAGCAATTCGATAAATAATATATAAGGCGGACTATAAATTTAAATTTTAACCCAATTCTGAAATAAATTTATGAAATGCCTCCTGACCCAAAACTTCATAAAGGAACTCGCACTTTTTTCCACCATCCATCATTGTATAGCCTATTTCAGGCTCTGTCTTTAAAAAGTCGCTTAGTTTCTTTAATAACTTAGAATTTATCTCCTTAATTGTATCAATAGAAAACTTTTCATATGAAACTTCCATATCATGGGCAGAGATTACAGCAAACATATTATCCTCTGGAAGATTATCAGGATCAATATCCAATTTTTGCAAAAGAGTAAAATTCATTGGTGAATGAATTTCTTTTTTTCCCCATTTACCGGATAAACGGAGCAATTTTTCATTTTTTTTAACCATGCCATAACTTTTCAGTAATTCAATTTGTTCAATCTCTTCGAACAAATTAGCAAGCAACCTACTTATGCCCATTGTATAAACGCTACCAAATATCTGTTTAAGTTCAAGCTGATTTTTTAAATAAATAAGCTTTCCATCATAGATAATGCTGGAAATTTTACTGATTATTTTGTCAATCACACTATTGTTTGCATAATTCAGCATTATCCTGTCTGAATCTGTTTTCTCCTTCCAGGTGTTTCTCATCACAAAATCGAAGGGACATCTTTCACAATCATAATTATGATCACATAATTTGTAGGCAACAACATCTGCTTCCATCCATATGCACTTGTTGCCTTCATAAAAATCGGGGTACTCATTTGCATTTTTCATTTTACTTCCCAAATATTAATTCTCTTTGTTTAAGTTCAGCTGTTTCAACGACTTTACTATTAAGCACAAAGTTAGTTTCGAAAACCTTAAAATGTTTTGCAATGACTTTGAATGCCCACATTCCCAGAACAACCAGTAAAAGAGTAATACTAATTTCATAAAAAGAAGGAATATAATTTTGGCCAGAAGTTCTTACCAGAGAAGTTATACTGACATTCATTCTATTTAATACAAATCCTGAAATTGTAAAAACAGAAGCAAAGTAGAGCCATTTTCTGTCATTGATATAGCCCGAAATCGAAAGAATTGTTATAGGAACTATAAAACCAATAATTATTTCTAACCAGAACAAATATGTCTCCTGCGTTGGCAGGAATAAATAAATCAATTTACCATTTAAAGTTAAATCTGAAAATTTCAAAATAAGTTCAATCGATAGTACAGCAAAAATAACTTTACCCAAACCAGATAAAACCCAAACCTGAAGTCCCTGCCTAAATGCTCTTGCACAAAGGTACGCTTCAAAAATTATCATTGATAAACCGGCGGCTATACACGAAATAAAAAAATGAACAGGCAAATAGGATGAATACCACAAAGGATAAACTTTTGCAGGGGCTATTAGATAAAGCGAACCAAATGAGGACTGATGAAGAGTTGAAAATAAAACACCACAAATCACAACAGGAATGGAGATTTTTCTCAGTAGTTTAATTGGCACTTTTAAATTGAATTTTTCAAAAACAACCGGAGCAAATTCCAATGTGAGTATGATTGAATAGCAGATAACGCACCAAGTGATTTCGAACATAACTGAGTGGAGGTTCCACATAACAAGAGGATGCCAAAAATTTTGTGGTTTACCAAGATCAATAACTAATAATATTATTACAATAATATATCCAATATAGGCAGTTAAAATTGCGGGTCTAACTATTGATTGATATTTACGAGCATTAAAAATATGAGCAGTTGCTGCTATTGTAAAACCAGCAGCAGCCAAACCAACGCCTATAAAGTCTATACCAATCCACAAACCCCATGGAACCATATCGGATAGATTGGTTGTTCTTCCCAATCCCAGTAAAAACCTAGAGAAAGTAGAATACAATCCTATTAACACAACTATTGCGGAAAAACACTTCCAGAAAGTCAATTTGAATAAATTATTCGCTTTCATTTTTACCTCCCCTATGTCCTATTCTTTCTTCTCTTACAATTTCATTTTTGCGTTTCGTGAGCCAGTACATACCTGTAAGGAAAATACCACCAATAGAAACAACACTAGGAATTTTCTCCATTGCCTGCAGCGTAAAGCCTGGCATCGGTTGTTTTGGTATATTTGTATTATATCCAAGCTGATCAAAAGGAACAGGAGAAATAATAAGTACATTTCCTCCGCCTGCTTCGTTTAAACCGTAAATTTCCTGGTAATATTTATCCGGTTTTTCTCTTAATCTCCTTTTAGCTTCAGCAATTAATTTACTCAATTCACCAGCCTGAGTTGCACCAGTAGGACAGGCCTCAGCACAGGCCATTATCTTTCCCTTTTTTAATCTATCATAGCAAAGATTGCATTTCCTTATGCTGGGAGATGTACTGCTCCATTCATAACGAGGTATGCTATAGGGACAAGCCTGCATACAATACCGGCAGCCTATACATTTATCAGCATTATATATTACCGGACCAAGGTCAGTTTTTTCAAAAGCGGAAACAGGACAAACTGAAACACACGTTGGTTCGCTGCAATGCATACACATCTTTCTGGCAAAGTTATCTTTATATTGTTCAACTACAGTGTAAGTATTATTCGACAGATGATCCTTTAAAAAATCTTTATTTGTATAGTGAAGTTTGTTTTGATTTTTGCATGCGTTATAACAGCTTCCACATCCCACACATAAAGTAACATCAAACAATATTCCCATCTGCTGTTTCATTATTGTTTCTCCGATTATATTGAAAGAAATTCTTTTTCATAAATTTCTATCGATTCACTATCAAGATGAGAAACAACTCCTTCTACAATATGTCCCCCATCAAACATTGTCACTCCTGCGAGTTTTGGATTAGAAAGCCTTTCTTCCAGATAATTTTTGAACCTGATTAATTCCCCTTTCATCCACTCAATTACTTCTTCATTAATTCTCAATTTTTTAGAATATCGTTGAAAATCCTGAGTCTTAATTATAACCCCCCAGTCTTCATTGAATGGATCCCCAATTCTTTTTCCCAGCAAATTGGTATTTTGTAAAATAACCTGTCCACTGACCGGAGAGCGAAAGACAACTTTTTTACTTCCCAAACGTCCTTCTATGACAGGATCACCTTCATTAAGTAAAATTCCATTTGGGGCTGTATTTGTAATTATAAAATCACCAATTGATTTTGTAATAAATTCATCAATCCCTACTTTTATTAACCCATTCTTATCTGGTTTTGCCCATGTGTGACCTTTGGAAACAAAAGTATCCGCTGGAATTGTTACACTTAGATTATTATATGCCACACTGTCGATTATTGTATAATTTTTTACAAAAGCGGGATGAATTTTCTTTTCAGCTCTTAAAACCACATAATCACAAATTAAGAGCAAAATAAAACCTAGAAGAACTGATAATGCAACCATTTTTGGACTCCAATATTTTGTTTAACATTCAAACCAATAAAGGCAATTGATGTGCCGACGTTAAACTTCAAAAGAATTTGTACTTGTAAGTTCCTTAATTTTATGGAATTACGATGATTATGTTTTTGAAAAATGAAATGTGAGTATCTAATAATATTGTGGATTTTATATACACAATTTTATCAGTGGTCTCATAAGTTAAGATTCAAGAAAAAAAACAAAAAAATTATTGTTGAATTTTTGAATAGTCGATTGTTGAATTTAATAACAATTAATTAGCTCATTCCACTAAATATTGTTCATTTATACTACCTTTTTTTGTTTAGTTTAAAATACATCCAATATTCTTCGAAATTCAGTAAATCCGGACTTGATAAAAACCAAGCAAAAAAATCCATAATTACAATTTCTCTATAGTTGGAAGAAATAGTGATGAATTTTTCAATTCGGGAAAATTATATTCCAAAAACTTCGATTTTAGAATATATACTCAATATCCCAAACCTTTGAAAATGGCTTGCTTTTTGTGCCTAATCAAAATGAAATATATAAGATTAAGTAATATGGGGTCGTTGCTTAGTTCTGGATAGACTTTTAATAGTATATCGGGGGAAAAATGGAAAAGCACAGCCGCAGAACCTTCTTAAAAACAACAGCTATTGCTGCCACAACTCTTACTTCACTACCTATTAAAAAATTAAGAGCGTCGCCCAAAAATATTCTGTCAGACGACAGAATGGGTGTATTGGTAGATACAACCGTCTGCATTGGGTGCCGTAACTGTGAATGGGCTTGCAAGACTGCTCATAATATGCCCGCCGGGAACATCGATGATTATAAAAATAAATCCATATTAAAAAACATGAGGCGTCCAGACGAACACGCCTTAACTGTAATAAATCAATATGATAACGATCAAAACCCCATGTTGCCGTATGACGTAAAGATACAATGTATGCATTGTGATCATCCTGCTTGTGTTTCAGCGTGCATAGTTGGGGCCCTTTCAAAACAAGAAAATGGATCGGTCGTTTGGGACACTGATAAATGTATCGGATGTAGATATTGTATGGTAGCTTGCCCCTTCCAAATTCCGTCTTTTGAATTTGACAAAGCGCTTAACCCTCATATAAAGAAATGTGATTTTTGTTTTGATAGAACGAAGGAAGGAAAACTTCCGGCATGCGTTGAAATCTGTCCCGTCGAAGCTATTACATACGGCCCAAGAAACGATCTTGTCAAAGTAGCGCGTGAGAGAATTAAAAATAATCCTGATAGATATGTAAATCACATTTATGGAGAATATGAAGTTGGCGGAACTTCGTGGATTTATCTGGCCGGTACGGATTTTTCAAATCTTGCATTTCCAAAATTATCCAATAATCCTGCACCCGGTGTCTCTGAATCAATACAACACGCCATATTCGCTTACTTTGTGCCACCAATTTCGTTATATGCCTTGCTTGGTGGAATTATGTGGATTACAAGGCGCAAAAAATCAGTAGAAGAATCTGAATAGGAGAAAATTATGAACGGATATCTGAAACCTGCGCCTATAAAGAAAAAGTTTTTTACTCCGGGAGTAATAGTACTTTGCATCATAGCAGCAAATGGGATTTTTTTCCTCGCAGGAAGATTTTTATTTGGCATAGGAAAAGTTACTAACCTTAGCAACCAGTACCCGTGGGGATTATGGATTGGTGTTGACGTCGCCGCTGGAGTTGCACTTGCAGCGGGAGGTTTTACAAGTGCTGCGCTCGGACACGTGATGCACCGGGAACAAATACATGCCATTTTGCGTCCAGCCCTACTAACTGCAATGCTGGGCTACACTTTTGTTGCAATAGGTGTTTTTGTCGATATAGGACGATGGTACTTTATCTGGCACCCAATAGTAATGTGGAATGGAAATTCCGCTTTGTTTGAAGTGGGCATATGTGTAATGATGTATATGACAGTGCTATATATTGAATTTCTTCCTGTTGTCACAGAAAGGTTTATAGGACGGGTTAATCTCAAAGGATTTTTATCTGTATTGAACAAGCCCGTGGATAGATTTTTGCGCTTTCTGGATAAGTGGCTTGGTTTAACAATGTTTGCTTTTATAATCCTTGGGGTTGTGCTTTCCACTCTTCATCAGTCCTCCCTTGGGACTTTAATGGTAATCGCCGGTCCTAAAATGCATCCATTATGGCAGACGCCCATTCTTCCTTTATTGTTTTTGCTCTCTGCCATATCAGTTGGTTTCCCTATGATTATTTTTGAATCAATACTTGCCGCAAAGTCGTTTGGTTATAAAGCTGAGATGGATGCACTTTCAATGCTTAGTAAAACTGTTGCCCCACTGCTTGGAATTTATCTGGCATTCAAAATTGGCGACATGGTTATAAGAGGGACTTATGTATATCTGCTGGAAGCAAACGTTCAAAGTATAATGTTTTTTATAGAGGTCGTTTTTGGAGTAATTGTTCCTTTAAGAATGTTCTTATCTCCTGCTGTACTAAAATCACAAAAATTGTTGTTCACAGCCTCTGCACTGGTTGTTTTTGGGGTTTTGCTAAACAGAATTAATAATTTCATAGTCGCATACGATCCTCCATATAAATTCAGTACTTATTTCCCGTCGTTTGGAGAAATTTCGGTTACGGTTGGACTTGCTGCATTGCTAATTCTTATATACAGATTCATAACCATAAACTTCCCGGTAATTAGTATCACGAACAAAGATTTTGTCCTTAACACCAAATACACAGTTAGGGGATAAAAAATGAAGAAGACATTATATATCTTATTTGCTTTAATACTTAGCTATTCAGCAAACAGCCAGAATAAAATTCCTAAAAATTATTCAGTGAAAGGTTTGTCATGTAAGACGTGTCATATTTGTGACGTCCCGACAAAACAAAACCCTTGTCTTGTAGGGTGTCCTCGCGGACAAATGGTTACTGTTCATCAAACTGCCGATGATGCCCCCGATGTAATAAAAATTAATATCCTTGAAAACAAATATGACCCTGTGGTTTTCACTCATAAAATTCATTCCCAAATGTCACAGATGGGGGGAGGATGTGCAAGCTGTCATCATTTTAATAATGTAGGCCCTATCCTAAAATGCCAAAGCTGTCATGAAGTTAAGAGGAAACGGGAAGATATAAGTAAACCTGATTTACAAGGAGCATTTCACCGCCAATGTATACAATGCCACAGAGCCTGGAGTCACACTACTGATTGTACCTTTTGTCATGCGCTTAAAAACGATCTTGCAGAATCAGGCAAAAATGTTTCTCCTCCTGCTTTGAATGTTAAAAATCATCCTGAGGTACCAGAACCAACCAAAATAGTTTATGAAACGGGTTACAGTAATGGGGCACTTGTAACTTTTTATCATAATGATCATACAAAAATATTTAATATCAATTGTACAAGCTGCCATAAAGAGGAAAGTTGTAACCGATGTCATGATTTGAAAAAGGTCCCAAACAGCGATCAGTCCACACTTGGCGAATATATAAAAGCTAAAAGGCCTAAAGAGCAACAGCATAAGCCATGCTTTAATTGTCATCAGGATGATCCGTGTATAAAATGTCATAGAAATAAAGAGGCCGTGAGATTTAATCATGACATGGCTACTGGTTGGCCACTGAATAAATTTCACGATCACCTGGAATGCTCAAAGTGTCACGGCTACAAAAATGAATTTGTAAAGCTAAACAACAAATGTGAAAGTTGTCATCCTAATTTCGAACCAGGAAAATTTGATCATAGCATTACCGGGTTGGAACTCGATGAAAATCACAAAGAAGCATCGTGCACAGATTGTCATCAGAAGAAAGATTTCAGTAATCCGGTATGTACAAATTGTCACGATGACAAAAGCTATCCAAAGGATAAACCCGGAAAGTTTGCAAAAGTAACACGTAATTAAGCGAACGAAAATATGTCAAATAAGATAGGATTTAAATTAATTTTAGCTGTTGGATTAACCGCAATAATTATAATTGGTGTTTTTGCATTTTTCAATATCCAAAGACAAAGTAATGCACTTTTAGCAGAAGTGGAAAGGCACGCCAACCAACTGAGCGAAACGGTGATATCCAGCACCAGATATGATATGCTTCTAAATCAACGCGAAAGAATTGACAAGACTATCACATCAATCGGAAAACAGCAGGGAATAAGATCTGTAAGGATTTTGAATAAGCAAGGGGAGATTATATATTCCTCTCAAAAAGATGATGTTGGCAAAATGGTGGACAAAAAGACTGAAAGTTGTTATGCCTGTCATGCTGCAAATCGTCCTCTTGAAAGATTAGCAATAAACCAGAGAACTAGAATTTATAGAACAAAAAAGGATACATCAAGAATACTCGGCATTATTACGCCAATTTATAATGAACAATCATGCTGGGAAGCAGATTGTCATGCGCATGCTAAAGATAAAACAATACTTGGGGTTCTGGATGTAACAACCAGTCTAGCGGAAGCTGACAATGAAATAAAGCGTGGTGAAGTTGAAATTGTAATATTTGCATTGGCTGCAATAGTTGCTTTGAGTTTTATTATAGGTTCCCTGGTAAAAAAATGGATTGATAAACCTGTTAATGAATTGCTCAAGGCGACAGATCAGGTTGGGGTGGGTAATCTTAATTATACAATAAAGGAAAAAAGTAACGATGAACTTGGAAAACTTGCCAGTTCTTTTAACATAATGACTCAAAAATTATCTGAAGCACGATTACAGTTGTTCCAGTCAGATAAGCTGGCCTCGCTCGGAAGACTTGCAGCAGGCGTAGCACATGAAATAAATAACCCGCTAACAGGAGTATTAACTTATAGCAGTTTTCTGTTAAAAAGGACACAGGATAATCCTGAATTACAGGAAGATCTTAAAGTAATTGTCAGAGAAACCAAAAGAAGCAGGGAAATCGTTAAAAGCCTTCTTGACTTTGCCCGCCAATCCGTTCCTAAAAAAAATAACCTTGAAATAAATGAAATCATAGAACAGGCAATATCCGTTGTTGAAAATCAATTAACCATAAATCACGTTAAACTTGAAAAAAATCTTGATAAAACTATCCCTCAGATTATAGCTGATTCGAACCAGATACAGCAGGTATTTATTAACCTACTTGTAAATGCAAATGACGCAATTGGAAAAAACGGCGGAACAATTACAGTTTCAACCTCTTCCCTGAGCCTTTCTCCTTACGGCATAGTACACATCAAAGGAGCTGTTTGCCCCAAGCGGCATGACCTGATTGATAGCGAATTCAAAATAGAAGGGCTCCCATCAATAAAACTAAAAGCAAAGTTTAATGGACGGGAGGAGGTAATTCATCTCGACCCGGTGTATGGAAGAAGAGCACATAAGTACCTGAAAGAAATAGATGTAAACAAAAAAATAAATATTCTTTGTCCCCAGTGCAGTATTTCGATGGTTGAAGAAAATTCAAAATGTCCCAAATGCGGATCACCTCTTTTTTCAATACCTGTACCTAATGAGAGTAATTTCGAAGCGTGCACGAGAGTCGGATGCGACTTCCAGCGCTGGGAATCTGTTGACGAAGCAGGCAAAAGAGACTTTATTGAAATTAACATTTCAGATACCGGCTGCGGTATTCCAAAAGATGAAATTCCAAGAATATTTGAACCATTCTTCAGCACAAAAGGACAGAAAGGAACCGGTTTGGGACTTGCGGTGATTTGGGGTATCATTGATAACCATAACGGAACAATAAAAGTAGAAAGTGAATTAAATAAGGGAACCACGTTTATCATCAGGCTGCCGATAAAGCAGAAATAAAAATGTCATATAGAGGAAACATACTTGTAATAGATGACGAGCAGGTAATTCTTAACGCTGTAAAAAAAATTTGCAGCGCTGAAAATTATTATGTTGAGGAATCGCCGGATGCAAAAGATGCACTTAATAAACTTGGAAAGAAGAAATTTGATCTTGTGCTTTGCGATATAATGATGCCTGAAATAGACGGATTTAAGTTTTTGGATGAAATTCACTCTAAAAAAATTGAAAGTCCGGTAATAATGACAACGGGTTATTCAACAGTTGAAAATGCGGTAACCTCACTTTACAAGGGAGCAATTGATTTTATTCCAAAACCGTTTACAGCAGACGAACTACTAACCTCTCTTTCACGAGGTATTAAATATCTTGAAATTCAAAATAACATTAAAGAAAGCGAAAGATTTAATCGAAATTCAACATTATTATATGTTCCCTGCCCATCAAAATATTACAGGCTTGGCTATGCTACTTGGGTATCACTTGAGACCAAAGGTACAGCCATTATAGGTATTACAGATCTCTTTCTTAAAACGATTGAATCTGTTTCGGACATACAATTTATGAAACTTGATGAAGAAATAATTCAGGGAATTTCCTGTTTGCAGATTATTTGCACAGACGGACAAATGCACCAGGTAATTGCAACTGTTAGTGGAAGAATTATTGAAATAAACGAAGAACTCGTAAATAACAAAACAATAGTAGAGAAAGATCCTTACTTCAAAGGATGGCTGTACAGGATTATACCAAACGATATAGACTATGAACTGAAACACTTAACACCGTGCAGTTCAGATAGAATTTAGAAAACATAAAGCACAGTTAAATGAGCTGTTTTAAACACAGCAAGGAGATAAATTATGGCACTCTTCATATTAGCACTAATATTATTCATAATATTTGATATTCTTATCAGATATATAGGGCGAAAAGTTAAGGAAAAGAAAGCCCAGGAGGAAAGAGCCAAAGCTCTAGAAGTTAGTCTAAAACTTGACTACAGCAGTGAGGCAAAGACTCTTAAACGAGCAGAAGTTAACAATCCTAAAGCAAAAATACTTTGTGTGGATGATGAACCTGTAATACTTGATAGTTTCAGAAAAATTCTTGTTCTTGATGGATATTCAGTTGATACTGTTGAGAATGGCAAAGAAGCGCTTGGCTTAATACAAACTCATCACTATGATTTTGTATTCACTGACCTTAAAATGCCGGAAATGGACGGACTTGAAGTCACCAAATCTGTAAAACACTTAAGACCTGATATTGATGTTGTAATTATTACAGGCTATGCTACTGTAGAGACGGCCGTTGAATGTATGAAATATGGTGCAATGGATTACGTTCAAAAACCTTTTACAGAAGATGAGCTGCTGGATTTTGCCAAGAAACTCGTAATTAAACGTGAAGATAGAATTCAGAAGCAACTCAAGCCAAGGGTTCACATTACTCACCTTGCTTCAACAGAAAGCATGAAAGCAGAAGAATTTTCAATCCCTGGTGGTGTTTTTATTTCAAACGGCCATTGCTGGGCAAGCATCCAGCAGGATGGAACTGTTAACGTTGGCATAGATGATTTTGCCAGAAAGCTTATCGGAAAAATTGACGACTTTGACTTTCCAAATCTCGGCATGAAAATAAAAAAAGGGCAGGCTTTATTTACAGTTAAACAGGGACAAAAAGAAATACGGTTTAACTCTCCAGTATCCGGCCAGGTTAAAAAGATAAACACTTTACTTAAAATGAACCTGGATTCGCTTAGTATAACACCTTATGATTCAAACTGGATATGCGTGATCGACGCAGAAAATATTGATGATGAGCTAAAGCAATTGAAAATCGGAAATGCGGCAGTAACATTCTACCAGGATGATATTGAACATTTTCGTTCCGCTCTAAAAGGAACAAAAAAATTAGACAAACCACAGGTGGAAGTTACCGGTGAAGATATTTCGATTGGAGAACTGGAAAATCTTGCTCCTAATGATTGGGAAAAATTGGTTCAGGAGTTTTTTGTCAGGAGAAATTAGAATTAATTTTAATTCAAATGATTTTATGGTTTCCAGGTAATAACTTATTTTCAAGACAAGACTTTAGAAATGATAAACAGAATCGAAATAGAAAAAGGAGATATAACAAAATTCAAGGTTGATGCTATAGTAAATGCTGCTAATACCTCTCTATTAGGCGGTGGCGGCGTTGATGGTGCTATCCACCGGGCAGCCGGTCCAAAATTACTTGAAGAGTGCCGGACACTAAACGGCTGCCCAACCGGTGAGGCAAAAATTACAAGAGGATATAATCTCTCTGCTAAATATGTAATTCATACAGTAGGTCCCGTCTGGAGTGGTGGAAACCACAATGAAGAAACACTGCTTGCTAATTGTTACAGGAACTCGCTTCATTTAGCTGTGGAAAACAAAATTAAATCTATTGCATTTCCCGCAATTAGTACTGGTGTCTATCATTTCCCCATAGAACAAGCAACAAAAATCGCTGTT
Organism: uncultured Ignavibacteriaceae bacterium; assembly: GCA_964412105.1. GTDB lineage: Bacteria > Bacteroidota > Ignavibacteria > Ignavibacteriales > Ignavibacteriaceae > JAKAGZ01. Next base: position 29,588 of record CAYPNM010000033.1, read on the forward strand.
AAAGAGACAAAAGAATTTCTAGAAAAAAATAAATTCATTCAAAAAGTGATTTTTGTTTGCTTTGATGAAGATACCTATCGTGTATATAAAGAATATTAATAGAATTAACGTAAAAATAAAATCGCAACACCCCCGACTGCAATAAATGCTCCAATAATTGAGCGCCAGGTTAATTTTTCTTTATAAATAATCCAAACAAGTGGAAGCATAATAACAGGAACTGTAGCAATAATTGTTGAGGCTATTCCGACTTTAGTATTTGCTATAGCAATAAGACTGCATGTAACTCCCAAAAAAGGCCCAAGAATAGTTCCGGTAAAAGTAAATGTTAAAGCTTTGATATCTTTTTTATAAACTTTAATGGGATTCTTATATTTTCGAGCTAAAACAGCTAGTGGCAAAAAAATTATAACAGCTGAGGTAAGCCTGATAAATGTAGCAACAAAACCATTAACAGGCCCTTCGTCAAAAGCAAACTTAGCAAATATCATACCCGTAGCTTGTCCAAAAGCGCCCATAAACCCATAAAAGATTCCTGATTTACTTATTTTATATTTTGAAACGTTCTGAGAATTCTTCTGAAGAATAACCATACCAATTCCACACAGTGTGATAATAATACCTATTATACCCCAGAAATTAATTACCTCATTAAGAAAAAAGTAAGCAAGCACGGTTGACAAGGCAGGAACAAGTGACATCATCAACATTCCAATCCGCGCTCCTATCATTCGAAATGCCTGAAACAAAAAGGAATCCCCTATTACAAATCCAATAAAACCACTGGCAATGAGGAATTTTACCTGAGAGGAAGAGACATCATAATTCAAATTTAATATAAGGATCGTTGCCAGGAGAAAAAAAACTCCAAGGATCATTCGGTTTATGTTTAATTGCAGTGATCCGATTCTTTCAGAAGCTGCTGTAAAAGCCATAGAACTGCCAGACCAGCAGAAAGCTGTTCCTAAAGCACTAAATTCACCTACAAAAGCCATAACGCAAAATAAATGTTTTAATAAGTCGCATAAAATAACATATTTTTTGAAGAATTCATCTTTGATAAATATTATTATTTTAAATTACTTAAGTTAGGTAAAGTAATTTCACTTTTGTTTTCATATCGGGGGAATTTATGAACAGAAGAGAGTTTTTTAGGAAAAGTCTTAAAACAGGGGTTCTCACCAGTGCAACACTAGCCTTCGGCAAGTACAAAGATTTTTTTCCCTACAGCGAATTTATAAGTCCAACAACTTACGATCTCGTAGCAATAAAAGGAGGCGAGCCCGATGTGATGTTTGATAAAGCTATCGCTACGTTAGGTGGAATGAAAACCTTTATAAAAAAAGGACAAACCGTTATAGTAAAGCCGAACATCGGATGGGATGTCTCGCCGGAACGTGGAGGAAATACAAACCCTGTCCTGGTTAATAGAATAATAAAACGCTGCTTTGAGGCGGGTGCAAAGGATGTTTACGTCTTCGATCATACCTGTGATGATTGGAAAAGATGCTATTCAAACAGCGGCATTGAAAGAGCAGCTAAAGATGCTGGTGCGAAAGTAGTATCAGGGGCCAGTGAAGGCTATTATCAGGAAGTCGCTGTTAAAAGAGGCGAAGTAATGAAAAATGCCAAAGTGCACGAGTTAATTCTCAGCAGCGATGTCTTTATAAATGTTCCTATTTTGAAAAGCCACGGCTCTACTGAAGTAACAATTGGGATGAAAAATCTAATGGGAATTGTTTGGGACAGAGGGTTCTGGCATAGGAATGATCTTCACAAATGTATTGCAGATTTTGCTTCTTACCGTAAACCAGATCTGACTATAGTTGATGCTTATTATGTAATGAAAAAGAATGGTCCGCGTGGGATTTCAACCGATGACATACTGACTATGAAATCACAACTAATAGGAAGAGATATGGTTGCGGTTGATTCTGCAGCAGCTAGGCTATTTGGAGTTGATCCTAAGAAGATTGATTATATAAAATTTGCTGAAGAAATGAAGCTGGGGACTATCGATCTGAATAAGCTTTCAATAAACAGGATCATAATGTAATGAAATGAGCCCCGCCTATTATAAGAAATTAAGAATTCTGATCTCTCTCCTTTTTTTCCTTTTCACCACAACTGTATTCCTTGATATTACCAATAATGTCCAGGTAATATTATCCCCCTGGCTTGTTTATCTGCAGTTTGTTCCTTCAATATTAAAATTTCTATCGGTTCCTGCATTAACCGCCGGTGGGTTTATAATAATTCTTGTTTTAAATATATCCTTCGGAAGGATATACTGCTCAAGTGTATGCCCGTTAGGAACTTTGCAGGATATTATATCTTATACGGCTAGAAAGCTAAACAAGAAAAAACACTTTAGCTCATCGGCAAATTATAGGATTTTGCGATATTCAGTTTTTGCCGCAACCTTAATTTCATTTATTGCCGGTAATTTGATTCTGCTCAATATTCTTGAACCCTTCAGTAACACAGGAAAGATTTTTACAAATGTTTTCAGGCCAATTATACTTCTAGCAAATAATTTTATAGCATTCGTTTTTGAAAGACTAAACATTTATGCTGTCTACCAAATTGAAATAAAATCCCTAAGTATTGATTTAATATTTATTTCATCCGCCTTTTTAATAGTTATCTGGATAATGTCTTTCAGTAAAGGGAGATTATTCTGTAATACAATCTGCCCGGTAGGAACTATACTTGGATTATTAGCAAAATATTCTTTTGTAAAAATTTCAATAAATAAGAATAGATGTACAAGTTGTAATCTTTGCGAGAAAGTATGTAAATCAGGGTGCATAGACAAAGAAGCAAAACAGTTAGATTTTGAAAGATGTGTGTGTTGTTATAATTGTCTTAGTGTTTGTCCTAATAAAGGTATAATTTTTTCAAAATATTATTTCACTGATAAATTAAAAGAAACAAAAATTGATGTGGACAAAAGAGAGTTTATTTCGAAAACTCTTTTGTACACTTTAACTATTACTGGAATATCACTTGCACAGAAAAGAATAGGCTCTAAAAGAGAAAGCACTATTCCAGTATCAAAAAATTTCACTGTATCGCCTCCGGGTTCTATCGGCCTTTCAACTTTTACATCCAGATGCACTGCTTGTCATCTTTGTGTAAGCAGCTGTCCGGCACAGGTATTACAACCAGCGCTTTGGGAATATGGATTTGCGGGAATTCTCCAGCCTTATATGGATTATTCTGCCAGCTACTGTACATATGAATGCGTCATCTGTGGTAATGTCTGTCCAACAGGAGCAATTTTACCAGTATCTATTGAAGAAAAAAAGACATTACAAATAGGCAAGACTACTTTTATAAAAGAAAATTGTATTGTCGAAACTGAAAAGACTGAATGTGGCGCATGTGCAGAACATTGTCCAACAAAAGCAGTAAAAATGGTTCCTTACAATAAGTTACACATTCCTGAAATTAAAAATGAATACTGTGTCGGTTGTGGTGCCTGTGAACACGCTTGTCCAACCATTCCCTACAAAGCGATTTATGTTGAAGGCAATCCGGTTCACCAAATCGCTAAAAAAAGAAGCGAAGAAAAAATAAAGAGAGAAATTGACTTCAAAAGCGATTTTCCTTTTTAATTATTTGAATTTTACTTTGAAAATCCTTTTTTCTCCATTTGGTCCCAATTTCGTTTACCAAATAGATATTCTACCATTCCTTTAAATCTCCACCAGACATTTAATTGTCTGTAGCCAAAATTTTCAAAAACGGCAGTAGTAAAAAGAATAAACAAATGACTAAGCTTAGTATATTTTTTAAACGATAATTCTTCAAGAACAACAGATAAAATCGACAACACTATTCCATATAAAATTGCAGCAGATAAGAACGCAACCATAAATGGATAGGACAGTATTCCTAAAAAAGCAGAAATAACAAACACAATGTATCCAACTATTTCTATTACAGGCCCCATTGCTTCATAAAATAAGTAATATGGAAATGCTATTATTCCTAAAAGTCCATAACGATAATTCATAAATAACTTTTTATGGATCAGAATGCTTTCTACTGTCCCTTTCTGCCATCTTATTCTTTGTCTCCTTAGATTTTTGAATGTTTCGGGAGCTTCTGTCCAGCAAATTGGATCCGGTATAAATGTAATTTTGGCTTTGGGATTTACCTTCCGAAAATACTTGTGCATCCGTAAAATAATTTCCATATCTTCACCTATGGAACCTTTTCTATAACCCCCGATTTCTAATAGTGCGTCTCTTTTGAAACAACTAAAAGCACCAGAAATTATTAGAATTCCATTAATTACATCAAATCCTGTTCTGCCAAATAAAAAGGCTCTCAAATATTCAACTACCTGAAATCTTGCTAGCCATGATTTTGACAAACCAATTTCAAATACATGTCCTTTATTAATTTTACAACCATTGGCTATTCTAATTGTACCGCCTACAGCTAATACATTATCATCTTCAAGAAATGGCCGGGTAATTTTTAATAAACAATCTCTTTCTAAGATTGAATCAGCATCTATAACGGTTATTAACTGATATTTTGCTATGTTAATTCCTGCGTTTATAGCATCTGCTTTACCACCATTTTTTTTATCTACAACAACCAAATTTTGATGTTTTTTAGATTTATAAATATTTAATATAGGCTGGCAGTCTAATTTAAAAATCATTGGCATATTGATTTTTACCAGGTCAAATTGTTTAACAAGAAGGCTAATCGAGTCATCTTTTGAACCATCATTAACTACAATAAGCTGAAATTTAGGAAAAATTAGTTGCAGCAAAGAACTAATACTTTGCACAATTCCTTGTGATTCATTGTAAGCCGGTACAATAAGAGAAACAGGCATATAATTTTTTATTCTAAAAATAGCCTGAATATCTGCATAACGAATATCTAAATTATATGCTAAGATTCTTTTAAAAGAAGCTATGTTAAGGGCAAGATAAATTGTGATAAGTGTTAAAAAATAAAGCAGTATTAAATAATTAAAAATATGTAAAAATAATTCAAACATATTATTTCGATACCAAATCCAATTCGCTCAGGACCATTTGTGCAATGGTTGCAACTCCAGCTTCTTTTTTATTCTTAGCAACTTTTTTTAGGAAATAGATGCCGTCAGGTCTAAGCTCAGAAAGCGTTTCTGCAGTATCTATTTGAACCTGTTCTGATTTATCAAAGATATTAATTGATATGCTCTTTACTTCATTATTTCCGGCAATACTAGCAACTGCCTTAATAGCTTCAATCTTAATATCTGAATCTTCATTATTGAGAAATGATTTAATAGTAGCTAAGGCTTCAAGACATTCTATTTGGCCGGCATATTTAATTAGTTCCAAAATTAAAAGTTTGGATTTGGTCCCAGATATTATTTTTTCAATCACGCTTGAAGCTTCTCTGTAATTGAAATGTCGCAAAATCTTTACAATAACAACTTTAAACCTATCGTCTTCAATATGTATGCGTTTTAATAGATAATTACAAACTTCGGGCTTGAATTCTAAAAAAATTGATACAAGAATGTCTTGACCAATTTCTTTATGTAAACTAGCACCAGCCAAAATTCGTTCAGCAAATTCTATGGCATTCATTCTCGCCAAGCTTCTAGCTGAATGATAAAAAATTAATGGGTCTTTCTGAGATAAAAAATCCTTAAGATATGGTTTAATTTTTTGATTGTTGGAAACCCCTCCTAGATAAATTGCCCTTAAAATTTTTTTTCTAGAATGCGATTTCAAACCATTTATAAGTAAATCATAAATCCAAGTATCATTAATCAGCTTTTGCAAGCTTTCCAATTCTTTCCCGCTTAACGTTTGAAAATAGTCCTGTATAAATATTAGTAATATATTTATATGTGTTTTGGGAATTTGCGCTAGAAAATCTTCAGGATTGCTTTCAGATCCTATATAGCTAAAAAACAGAGCGCTATATTTCTCACTAAAAGCACTGACTTTCTTATCAAAACGATCATCTGCATAACGGATCAAAATGACAATCATAATTAGAAGTACTGAACAAACAACTAAAAAGATTATTACCTGAGTTATTGTATATAGAAAAGTAATTTTAAATGGAAAACTTAGGAGTAAGCTATATATTTCTTTCAACTTAGTATAGAATTAAATTATTTATGAAGAATTTTGTTAATTCTTGCAACAAGCACTGGCGTGGAAAATGGTTTGGTGATATAATCTGAAGCCCCCTCTTCGAAGCATTTTAAAATTAAATCTTCTTCTGAATCCGTTGTTAACATAATTACAGGAATGTTTTTTGTTTCTTTGCTGCTTTTTAGATCCTTTAATATTGTTAATCCATCTTTTATTGGTAGCATAACATCAAGCAAAACAATATCCGGCAATTCCGTTTTGATAATTTCAAATGCAAACTCACCATCAGTAATTATTTTTACATCAAACCCCTCCATAGTCAATTTGTATTTAACAAGCTTAGAAACAGTATTCGAATCTTCAACGTATACGATTTGTCTCTTTTTGATGGCCATAAACAATATCAATTAAATCTAATACCTTTAAAATAGCTAATTTTAAGCAAAATATTTTTCAGCTTTGTCTAAATG
>CAYPNM010000034.1:0-3481 GCA_964412105.1 uncultured Ignavibacteriaceae bacterium
TGATCCCCTTATTTTTAACAAAAATAGATAATATTTAGTTCGAAAGTCAAGGAAGATTTACAAATATTCTGAATCAATAATAGAAATGGCAGGGGTTAATTAAGACAGCTCGTAATGGTGTCCTCGATATCCCGATAAAGTTCATTATAAATTTATCGGGACAGGCAATTTCAACTTCCGCGAGATCACTCGGACACCGCAGTACGTTTTAATCTAATATAAATTTACTACCATAATTTAAATTAGCGTGCAACGGTTGCTGAGTGTCCTGACAAAGTCCATTTGGACTTTGTGTGTATGCTTGCTTAATGCTGATCAATGCATTTTGACAAGCGGTAATTCAATAAAGCTCGCCTCATTGGGCTTATGATAAATGCGCTGCACGGCTTTCTGGTAATCCTCCGGCTTTGCCCAAAAGATATTGGGAACGAATTTCTGGGGATTACGGTCGTAGAGCGGAAACCAGCTCGATTGCACCTGTACCATCAGGCGATGCCCCGGCAGAAACACATGGTTAGCCGTGGGCAGTTCGAAACGATAAAGCAGGGGCTTGTCCGGAATAATTGCTCTGGCAGTATCCAGACTTTCGCGATAGCGGCCGCGGAAAATATCTGCCGAGACCATCAATTGATAACCCCCCATTTCCGGCTGCTCCGCGACTTCATCCGGGTACACGTCAATTAACTTTACAACCCAGTCAGCATCAGTACCGCTGGTTGAAGCCACTATATTTACAAACGGTTGCCCGCTGATTTTTACCGAATCTGTAAGGACATCTGAAACGAATACCAGGACATCCGGACGTCCGGAGGCAAAGCGCTGATCATCAACCAGCCACTGCGGCCATGTTAGTCCTTGACTGTAGTAACCGATCGGCTGAATCGGCCGGGGGCGAAATGTCACAGGCTTGGCCGGATCGGAGATGTATTCGTCGTAAGCGGTGTCACCCGACTTTGGCGGGTCGAAACTCAATTTTAATCCCGCTGAAAGATACAGCGGTGTCGGTTCTACTTTGCAGCCCTCCGTACAGCCTGCAGGCCACTTCTGCAAATGCCGCCAGATGTTCGTTCCGGTTTCGAAGGCAGTAACCGGTGAAACATCAGCCTTTGGTGCGCCGTCTTTGAGATAATGAGCCAAAAACGGCCGCAGTATTTTTTGCCTGAAATAGAGAGCGGTGTTGCTGTTGAATTTCAGCGCCCCCAATGAACTTCCATCATCGATTTCCTGGCCGTGATACCAAGGACCCAAAACCAGAAAAACCTTGTCGTTATTTTTATCCTTGGGCTCGATGGCTTTATAGACTGCAACGCCGCCATAAATATCTTCCTGATCCCATAAACTGCACACCAGCATTACCGGCACTTTCAACGGCTGAGCAGCGAGCACTTTATCTACTGCCTGGTCACTCCAGAAAGTGTCATAGGCTGGATGAGCAAGAATCTTTTTCCAAAAGCCGATCTGTTCCATACCGTGGCGTCGTCCAAGCTCTCCTGCGGATCCGGCAGACATATAAGTATCATAATCGTCAAAGTGACTTGTCCACCATTTCGCATTGTTATCCCGGGTAGCCTCCTGTTCATAGATGTAGGGCATGTTCTGTTCCCGGAAAGCACCGTTATGAAACCAGTCATCACCGCGCCAGCCGTCGACCATAGGATTCATAGGCACAGCCACTTTAAGGGCAGGGTGCGGATTTACAAGCGCCATCAAAGGAAGAAAACCGTCATACGAAATTCCGATTATGCCTACCTTACCATTACTTTCGGGAAGATTTTTTACCAGCCAGTCAATGGTGTCATAAGTGTCGGTGGAATTGTCAACCGACGTAGGATTCTGCGGTCCGTGCAACGGGCGGTTCATAACATAGTCGCCTTCTGATCCATACTTGCCGCGAACATCCTGCACAACACGAATATAACCGTCCTCGACTATGACGTCGGTGACATTATCATAACCCTGCAGCATAGGGCCGAGGTGCGAGCTTTGTGTGTGACTGGTCAGGGCCGTGGCGTTGTAGGGGGTGCGGGTGAGCAGAATCGGCGCTCTTTTGGCACCTTTTGGTATTAGTATGACCGTATGCAGTTTAACGCTATCCCGCATGGGAATCATTACTTCACGTTTGACATAGTTGAATCCGTAGGCAGCCTCTTTGAGCTTCGCCGGCGTTTCACTCGGCAGATCAGGATACTTCGCTGGCTGTGTGGTCTGGGCAGTCAGACTCGCAATGAAAAGGAAAATGCAAAGCATGCATCCGTGACGGGCAAGTAAACATATGCTTTTTACAACATTGTTGATAATTCCCGAAGCGGGCTGAACATAAGCTGTACTCATACCATGCCTCCTTTTCCAGGCCTCGCCTTCCGGCAGGCCGATGGTTATAAAATATTTTAGATTATTTTAAGCCATGTATTGATTTTTTACTTAACAAAAGAAAAGCAATTATTATTATTGCCGCAATTAAATTAACTACCGTTCCCTGGGCACCGGGTCTTCCAAATAGAAAATATCCATTAATGGCTCCATCAATTACAAATAATACTGTGATAATTATTCCCAGTAGCCAAAATTTCTTTTTCAATAAATAAATACCGACTGCCGTGATTATTTCCATTACACCAATTATTATTAATCCAACAGCTAAAAATATAAGGACCGTTTCATTTGTTTTTATATCCGGTAATGTTGATTTACCTTCTAGTAATAAAATTATTCCACCGATGCCGCGCGCTAAACCTAATATAATCATTAAAATGGCGGCAATAATTAGAGAGATTGGTCTTTTTTTTGAATTCATTTTTATACCCCTTAATGATCCTTATAAAATATTATTGTTTTTGGATAATATATTCAGAGCCCATAAATATTGCCTGTTAAAAAATGAATAAATTAGAAGCCTAATCCTTCACCCGAATTTATTATCTGCAGCCTGGTAGAAATTATTTGTCAGCTATTAGAAAACAATATTCATTGTTTTGAAATCAGAATGAATTGAACCAACAGCATTATACAATTGGTCACTAAATACATTTACAGCTTTCACAGTATTACTGTCAGGACAAACACTATCTGATAATAATTTTGCCAGGCCCAGAACTCCGTCTGTTGGAGTAGAGGCCAGTGCCTTTGAATATAACGGCAGGAGTTCATTTATATACGATTGATTATTTTTAATCAAATAAAATTTAATATAATCTTCCATTTTCAAAGGTATATCCGAATTGTCCGCATACCTTTTTGATAATACCATATAAATTACTTCAATATGTGCAGCCTCTATATGTTCGAGAAAAAGATCATCGTTTACCGATATTAACAATTCTTCTCCCAGCGACTTCTTAAGTTGAAGCCAACGATTTATTTGCTCATTGCTAAAAAGCAAATCAAGACGAGTCTGAAGATATAAATCAATCGAAATCTTTTCCTTGAAAAACATTTTTCACTCCTATTTATGGTCTAATGCGCTGCTTTTAATCCGCCGCCC